>CALCKT010000024.1 GCA_937965785.1 uncultured Propionibacteriaceae bacterium
CAGGAGATCCGCCGCGTCGTCCAGGTGCTGGCGCGCCGCACCAAGAACAACCCGGTCCTGATCGGTGAACCCGGGGTCGGCAAGACCGCCGTCGTGGAGGGCCTCGCCATGCGCCTGGTGGAGGGTGACGTCCCCGACTCCCTGAAGGGGCGCCGCCTGGTCTCCCTCGACCTCACCTCAATGGTGGCCGGGGCCAAGTACCGGGGCGATTTCGAGGAGCGCCTGAAGGCGGTCCTGAACGAGATCAAGGAGTCCGAGGGGCAGATCATCACCTTCATCGACGAGCTGCACACCGTCGTCGGAGCCGGTTCCACCGGTGACGGCGGGATGGATGCGGGCAACATGCTCAAACCCATGCTGGCCCGCGGCGAACTGCGGATGATCGGTGCCACCACGCTCGACGAGTACCGGGAGCGGATCGAGAAGGACCCCGCCCTGGAGCGTCGTTTCCAGCAGGTCTACGTCGGCGAACCCTCCGTGGAGGACGCCATCGCCATCCTGCGTGGGCTGCGGGAACGCTACGAGGCGCACCACAAGGTGCGCATCACCGACTCCGCGCTGGTGGCGGCCGCCGCCCTGTCGGATCGCTACATCACCAGCCGGAAGCTGCCCGACAAGGCCATCGACCTGGTGGACGAGGCCGCCTCGCGGCTGCGGATGGAGATCGACTCCAGCCCGGAGGAGATCGACATGCTGCGCCGCGACGTGGACCGCATGCTGATGCAGGAGCTGCACCTGAAGAACGAGGAGGACGCCGCATCCCGCGAGCGTCTCGCCGCGCTGCGCTCCGAACTCGCCGACGCCCAGGAGAAGTTGCGCGGTCTTGAGGCCCGGTGGGAGCAGGAGAAATCCGGGTTGAACCGTGTGGGCGACCTCAAGGAGAAGATCGACGCGCTGCGTGTTGAAGCCGACAAGGCGCAACGTGCCGGCGATCTGGCGCGCGCCTCGCAGCTGCTGTACGGGGAGATCCCCGTCATCGAGCAGCAGCTCGCCGACGCGGAGAAAACCGATGCCGACGCCTCGCGCATGGTCTCCGACGAAGTGTCCGAGACCGACGTGGCGGAGGTCGTCGCGGCCTGGACGGGGATCCCGGTCGGGCGGATGCTGCAGGGCGAGTCCGAGAAACTGCTGCACATGGAGGAACGGCTCGGGCAGCGGCTCATCGGGCAGCGCCGGGCCGTCAAGGCCGTCTCGGACGCGGTGCGGCGTTCCCGCGCCGGGATCTCCGACCCGAACCGGCCCACCGGGTCGTTCCTGTTCCTCGGCCCCACCGGTGTCGGCAAGACCGAGCTGGCCAAGTCGCTGGCCGATTTCCTGTTCGACGACGAAACCGCCATGGTGCGCATCGACATGAGCGAGTACTCCGAGAAACACTCGGTGGCCCGTCTCGTCGGCGCCCCTCCCGGGTATGTCGGCTACGAGGAGGGCGGCCAGCTCACCGAGGCGGTGCGGAGGCGTCCCTACTCCGTGATCCTGCTCGACGAGGTGGAGAAGGCCCACCCGGACCTGTTCAACATTCTGTTGCAGGTCCTCGACGACGGCCGCCTCACCGACGGCCAGGGCCGCACGGTGGATTTCCGCAACACCATCCTCATCCTCACCAGCAACCTCGGGTCGCAGTACCTGGCCGACCCGCTGCTGAGCGACGCGGAGAAACAGGAAAAGGTGATGGGGGTGGTGCGTTCCGCGTTCCGTCCCGAGTTCCTGAACCGGCTGGACGACATCGTCATGTTCGATCCGCTCACCCGTGACGATCTGCGCAGGATCGTCGCGATCCAGCTCGAACGGCTGGGCCGGCGCCTGGCCTCCCGCAGGATCACCGTCGAGGTCACTGATGCCGCGGCCGACTGGCTCGGCGAGGTCGGTTTCGACCCGGTCTACGGGGCCCGCCCGCTGCGCCGCCTGGTGCAGACCACCGTGGAGGACCAGCTCGCCCGCGGGCTGCTCTCCGGGCAGATCCACGACGGGGACACGGTTCGTTTCGACCGGGTGGACGACAGCATCGCCCTCGTTTGAGGGCACCGGCGCCCGGGGAGCGAAGGGCTCCCCGGGCGTTTCGCCTGATCAGGGACCGAAGACCGGGGGAACGAGCTGCCCGGTGCAGCTGCCGTCCGGGCGCAGCAGCCAACCCATCGACTTGTGGCTGCGCATGTGAACGACGGTCTCGTCAGGGGCCAGACCGGGGATGGCAGAGGCTATCGAGGACTCGAGCGCGGACAGGGAACCGATGCGGTTGACGCGGAAGTTGACGCGCAGGTTGTTGCTCCCCGTGATCCAGAAGCAGGACCGCAGCGAGGGTTGTTTCTTCAGCAGCTCGATGACCCGGTTCTTGTAGTTGAAGGCGACCGTCGTCAGCCAGGTGCACTCCAGCAGCCA
>CALCKT010000025.1 GCA_937965785.1 uncultured Propionibacteriaceae bacterium
ATGACGGGGCGCTTGGGCGCGGGTCCCTTGCGAGGCATTACTTCTCCTTCTTCGCGCCGTAACGGCTGCGGGCCTGCTTGCGGCCCTTGACACCCTGGGTGTCGAGGGCGCCGCGGATGATCTTGTAACGGACACCGGGCAGGTCCTTCACACGACCTCCGCGCACGAGCACCATCGAGTGCTCCTGCAGGTTGTGACCGACGCCCGGGATGTAGGCGGTGACTTCGATGCCGGAGCTCAGGCGGACACGCGCGACCTTGCGCAGGGCGGAGTTCGGCTTCTTCGGGGTGGTGGTGTAGACGCGGGTGCAGACACCACGACGCTGCGGAGAACCCTTGAGGGCAGGGGTCTTGTTCTTGCTGACCTTGTCGGTGCGGCCCTTGCGGACCAGCTGCTGAATTGTTGGCACCTGTTGGTATCACTTTCATTGTCTGGACGGGTATCCCTGGCTCGCAGCCGTCCCCAAGGAGCATCCCGGGTCACCGTTTCCGTGAGCATCGCTGGCGCGGCTGCCGTGCGAACTCCGCACAGACCCGGGACTTCTTCGCAACTCAAGGATCCTCGGGGTCATGCCAGGGCACGCACAAGGTGCCCGCACGCGGCGGACACGCCCTCACAGACTACCCGACCCGCTCCCCCGGGTCAAAGCGGCACCTGAAGGCGATTCCACGGGAAAGGAGATCCGCCTTCACCAGTGGCCTTTCTCTACTTGAAATGACGCGGAACAGAGGAACGAGTGACGAAATGGTCGCCACCGGACCCGGTCCCCCGCGGCGTTTCATGCGGGGGGTGCGAACGGGGCGGGCACCGATCGGCGCCCGCCCCGTTTCGTCCCCGTCGTCAGCGGATGTCGCCGAAGTCGATGTCGTCCAGCGGAACGCCGGGAACGTCGAGATCGGAACTGAACGAGTAGTCGTACGGGTCGTAGCTGACGGTGTAGGCCTGCGACCTCGCATCCGCGGTGGGCTCCACCCGGATGTTGCGGTAACGCTCCAGGCCGGTGCCGGCCGGGATCAGCTTGCCGAGGATCACGTTCTCCTTCAGACCGACGAGGGTGTCGGACTTGCCCTGGATGGCGGCGTCGGTGAGCACCTTCGTCGTCTCCTGGAAGGACGCGGCCGACAGCCACGAATCCGTCGCGAGGGACGCCTTGGTGATGCCCATCAGCACCGGCCGGCCCTCCGCGGGACGCCCGCCCTCGGTCAGGGCCTTGCGGTTCGCCGCCTCGTAGGCCTGCCGGTCCACCAGCTCACCCGGCATCATCGAGGTGTCGCCCGAGTCGATGACGGTCACACGACGCAGCATCTGACGGATGATGATCTCGATGTGCTTGTCGTGGATGGGGGCGCCCTGCGTGCGGTACACGCGCTGCACCTCATCCACCAGGTGCTCCTGGACCTTGCGCAGACCCCGGATGCGCAGCACGTCCTGCGGATCCACCTGACCGGCGGTGAGCTGCTGACCGATGGTCACGCGCACCCCGTCGCGGATCGCCACGCGCACCCCGTTGGCGTCCTCGAACTCCAGCCGGGTGCGGCGCGCCACCGGGTATTCGAGGTCGTCGCCGCCGTCGTCGCGCACGATGATGATCTTGCGGCTACGGTCGCCGTCCTCGATGCGGATGACACCATCGGCCTCGGCGATGGGAGCCTTGCCCTTCGGCTGACGGGCCTCGAACAGCTCCACGACGCGCGGCAGACCCTGCGTGATGTCGTCACCGGCCACACCACCGGTGTGGAAGGTACGCATCGTCAGCTGGGTGCCGGGCTCACCGATGGACTGGGCAGCGACGATACCGACGGCCTCGCCGACATCCACGGTCTTCCCGGAGGCCAGCGACCGGCCGTAGCACATGGCGCAGGTGCCGGTTGCGGCCTCACAGGTCAGCACGGAGCGGACCTTGACCCGGGTGACACCGACGGATGCGAGCTGCTCGATCTCGGCATCACCGAGATCGGTGCCCGCCGCCACGAGCACATTGCCCTCGGAGTCGGTGACGTCGGTGGCCGCGGTGCGGGCGTAGACGGCGGTCTCCACGTCGGGAACGATGGAGACGGAGGCCCCCTCCTCCAGAGGTTCCGCCGTCACCTGGGTCTTCTTGCCGTCCTCACCCGTGACGATCTTGGTCCAGCGGGCGATGGTCTTGACCAGGCCACGTTCGGTCTGGCAGTCCTCCTCGCGGATGATGACGTCCTGCGAGACGTCCACCAGGCGCCGGGTCAGGTAACCCGAGTCGGCGGTCCGCAACGCGGTGTCGGCCTGTCCCTTACGGCCACCGTGGGTGGAGATGAAGTACTCCAGCACCGACAGGCCCTCGCGGAAGTTCGACTTGATGGGCCGGGCGATGATGTCGCCCTTCGGGTTGGCCACCAGGCCTCGCATGGCCGCGATCTGGCGCATCTGGGTCATGTTGCCGCGGGCACCCGAGTTGACCATCACGAAGATCGGGTTGGTCTGCGAGAAGTTTTCCTTCATCGCATCCGTCAGCTCCGCGGTGGCGTCGGTCCACAGCTCGATCAGCTCCTGGCGCCGCTCGTCCTCCGTCACCGAACCACGCTCGTACAAGGTGTCGATCTTCGTGGCCCGGGCGTCGTAGGCGGCGAGGATTTCCGGCTTGCTGGGCGGGGTCTGGACGTCCGCGATGGAGACGGTCACGCCGGAACGCGAACCCCACTGGAAGCCCAGGTCCTTCAACCCGTCGAGGGTGCGCACGGTGTCGATCAGCGGATACCGCTCGGCGAGGTCGTTGACGATCTGGCCGATCTGTTTCTTGCCGACCCGCTCGTTCACGAACGGGAAATCCGCGGGCAGGGCCTCGTTGAACAGGGCCCGGCCGAGCGAGGTCTCGAGGATGACCGACCCGTCCGCACGCACCTTGTCGGCGTACCCGGCCGGGGGAACGACGCCCTTGATGCGCAGCTTGATGGGGGCACCGACGTGCAGGTCGCCGCGGTCGTGGGCCATGATCGCCTCGGCCACCGAGGAGAAGACGCGACCGGCTCCCTTCTCCTGCTCCTGCAGCATCGTCAACCAGTACATGCCGATGATCATCTCGTGGCTGGGAACGGTCACGGGACGGCCATCAGCCGGTTTGAGGATGTTGTTCGTCGACAGCATCAGCACCCGCGCCTCGGCCTGGGCCTCGGCGGACAGCGGCAGGTGAACGGCCATCTGGTCGCCGTCGAAGTCGGCGTTGAAGGCCGCACAGACGAGCGGGTGGAGCTGGATCGCCTTGCCCTCGATCAGCTGCGGCTCGAAGGCCTGGATGCCGAGACGGTGAAGGGTTGGTGCACGGTTCAGCAGCACCGGATGCTCGGCGATGACCTCCTCCAGCACGTCCCACACGATGGGACGCTGACGTTCGACCATGCGCTTGGCGGCCTTGATGTTCTGGGCGTGGTTGAGGTCGTCCAGGCGTTTCATCACGAAGGGTTTGAACAGCTCCAGGGCCATGGCCTTCGGCAGGCCGCACTGGTGCAGTTTCAGCTGGGGACCGACCACGATCACGGAACGACCCGAGTAGTCGACGCGCTTGCCGAGCAGGTTCTGGCGGAACCGGCCCTGCTTGCCCTTCAGCATGTC
>CALCKT010000026.1 GCA_937965785.1 uncultured Propionibacteriaceae bacterium
TGGGGTGGTTCGCTTGCCTTCCGGTCGTGTGCTTGCGCTGTAGCGCTGGCGTTCGGCGGGAAGGCAGGCGTTTGGCGGGAAGGCTGGCGTTTGGGGGTGGGCTGGGCGGATACGTGGTGTGGGGGGGGGGGTTTTCCACCCCCCCCACACCACGTTGGGAGCGTCAGCGATCGCCGATGATGTTCATGGCGATGTGCCACAGCTCGTCGTGGATCTCCTGGGGGACCTTCAGGCCCAGCGACCTCAGCCAGCGACGCATGCGGGGCAGCTCGTTGGCCCATTCATTGGGCACGTAGCGCAGCACCTGCTCCATGTGATCGTCGCTGATGTCCAGGCCCTCGACGTCGATGTCCTTCTTCTCCGGCAGCAGGCCCGCCGGGGTCTCGATCGCATCGACCCTGCCCTCGAGGCGTTCCACGATCCACTTCAGGACCCTGGAGTTCTCGCCGAAACCGGGCCACAGGAACTTGCCCTCGGAGTCGCGCCGGAACCAGTTCACGTAGAAAATCTTCGGGAGCTTGTCCGGGGTGGTGCGTTCCGCGAGGTTGATCCAGTGCCTGAAGTAGTCGCCGACGTGGTAGCCGATGAACGGCAGCATCGCCATCGGGTCGCGGCGCAGCACGCCGACGGCGCCCTTGGCCGCCGCAGTGGTTTCGGAGGAGCAGGTGGCACCCATGAACACGCCGTGCTGCCAGTTCCTGGACTGCGACACCAGCGGGATGGTGTTCTCGCGGCGGCCGCCGAAGATGATGGCGTCGACGGGCACACCCTTCGGGTCGTAGAACTCGTTCGACAGGATCGGGCACTGCGAGATCGGGGTGCAGAAACGGGAGTTCGGATGCGCCGCCTTCTCGCCGGGGCGGCCGCCCTCCGGACCGTTCTCGGGGGTCCAGGAACGGCCCTTCCAATCCGTGAGGTGCTCCGGGGGCTGCTTGCTCTTCCCCTCCCACCACACGTCACCGTCGTCGGTGAGCGCGACGTTGGTGAAGATCGAGTGCCCGCCCTCGATGGCCGCCATGGCGTTGGGGTTGGTGTCGGTGCTCGTGCCGGGGGCCACGCCGAACAACCCGGTCTCCGGGTTGACTGCGTAGAGCCTGCCGTCCTCGCCGAACCGCATCCACGCGATGTCGTCGCCGAGGGTCTCCACCTTCCAGCCCGGCAGGGTGGGTTCCAGCATCGCCAGGTTGGTCTTGCCGCAGGCAGACGGGAAGGCCGCGCACAGATGATAGGACTTCCCCTCCGGCGAGGTGATCTTGAGGATCAGCATGTGTTCGGCCAGCCAACCTTCGTCGCGCCCCATCACGGAGGCGATCCGAAGCGCGTAGCACTTCTTGCCCAGCAGGGAGTTGCCGCCGTAGCCGGAGCCGTAGCTCCAGATGGTCCGCTCCTCGGGGAAGTGGACGATGTACTTGATGTCGTTGCAGGGCCACGGGACGTCCTTGACGCCGGGGGGCAGGGGCATCCCGACGGAGTGCAGCGCGGGCACGAAGTCCGCGTCCAGACGCTCCATGGCCTCCATCACATCGGCGCCCATCCGGGTCATGATCTTCATGGAGATCGCCACGTAGGCCGAGTCGGTGATCTCAATGCCGAACTTCGGGGAGGGGGCGTCGATGTGTCCCATGCAGAAAGGAATGACGTACATGGTGCGCCCCACCATGCAGCCGTTGTACAGCTTGGTCAGGATGGTCTTCATCTGCCTGGGGTCCATCCAGTTGTTGGTGGGCCCGGCGTCGTTCTCGTCAATGGAACAGATGAAGGTGGAGTCCTCGACGCGGGCAACGTCGTCGGGATCGGTGCGGGCGTAGACGGATCCCGGTTGCTTGTCCGGATTCAGCCGCACGAGGGTGCCAGCCTCCACGAGTTTCTCCACGAGACGCTCGTACTCCTCGTCGGAGCCGTCGAGGAAATGGATGGCGCTGGGATTGGTCAGGGCCGCGACCTCCTCGACCCAGTCGGTGACACGGGAGAGCTTTGGAATGCGCCCCGTGACGGGGATGGTGGTGGTCAGACCGTTCTCGGTGAGGTGGGACATTTGGCTCCTTACAGTCAGCACTTCAGCGGGCGACCGGACGGCGGCGGAATCCCCGGTTGGTGATCCCGTATCCGTCCATGTCCGAGCCTAACTCCCAAAACCAATTTTGTGGCCCAAGGGGGGAAACGGTTGCGATCCGGACGGTCCGGTCGCACGTTCCGGATTGCGCGAAACCAAGTTGAGCGTGGTAGACTCAACTTTGTAGTTCGCACTCTGGAGGACCTTTGAATACTGAGAAGCTGACCACCAAGAGCCGCGACGCCGTGACCGCGGCGGTGCGGCAGGCCCTTACCGCGGGAAACCCGTCCGCGGAACCCGTGCACCTTCTGCACGGTCTCCTGCTCACCCCTGACAACACCGTCGGTGCTCTGCTGTCAGCCGTGGGCGCCGACCCGGCCACCATCGACGCCCGGGCCGCCGAGGCCATCGCCAGGCAGCCGTCCAGCACCGGCAGCTCCGTGACCCAGCCGACGATCTCGGGCGCCTTGGCGCGCGTCCTGGCCATGGCCGAGACCCTGGCCGAAAAGCTCGGTGACCAGTTCGTCGCCACCGAACACCTGTTGATAAGCCTCGCCACCGTGGAGTCCCAGGCGCGGACCATCCTGACCCGCGCCGGGGTCACCCCCGAGAAACTGACCAAGGTGTTCGAGGAGGCCCGTGGCAGCAAGCGCGTGACCTCCGCGGAATCCGAGGGCGGCGAGTCGGCCCTCGACAAGTACTCCATAGACCTGACCGAGCGCGCCCGTTCCGGCAAGCTCGACCCCGTGATCGGGCGTGATCAGGAGATCCGCCGCGTCGTCCAGGTGCTGGCGCGCCGCACCAAGAACAACCCGG
>CALCKT010000027.1 GCA_937965785.1 uncultured Propionibacteriaceae bacterium
GATTTTACCTCACATGTTCGATTAAACCTGTTTTTCGTCACTGTCCACGAAACGTGTAGCACTCTAGGGGTGAAGTGGGCCTTGATGCGTGGGTTTGCTGTAAGCCAGTTGCGGACCTCGACTCGCTTGTGCGCGGCGTAGTTGTCCATCACCAGGTGCAGTTCCAGCTTCCGGGTAGGCACGGGCCACATGCTTGAGGAAACCGAGGAACTCTTGGTGGCGGTGCCGGTCCTTGCAGAGCCCGGTCACCTTCCCGGTGGCGATTTCCAGGGCGGCGAACAAGGTGGTGGTGCCATGGCCGACGTAGTCGTGGCTGCGTTGCTCGTTGTGGCCAGGTTGCATCGAAAGCACTTTCTGGGTGCGGTTCAACGCCTGGATCTGGGACTTCTCATCGACGCACAACACGATCGCGTTGGCCGGCGGGTTCAGATACAGGCCTACAATGTCGGTGACCTTGGCCTCCAGTTCCGGGTCGGTGGAGAACTTGAACGTGTCGGCCTTCCATGGCCGGACCCCCTGTACTTCTTCCAGGCCTTGGTGACCGTGGACCTGTGCACCCCCAGGCGGGGAGCCAGCAGCCGACTCGACCAGTGAGTCACCCCCAGACGCTTCGGGGGAAGGCCTGGGCGTTGCGGTGATGATCGCTGCATCATCAACCACCTTCGATCAGCCCGGACGTGGGATGTCAACCAGCCCCTCCAGACCGTGTTCCAGGTAGCGGCCCCGCCACAGATTCACCGTCGGTCGAGACACCCCCACCAACTCAGAGATCAACGCATTCGCGACTCCCCGGGAGGCCAGCAACACGATCCTCGCCCGCTGCGCTGCCCCTGCGGTTGTGGCGCTTGAACGCACCACCTTCCCAAAGTCATTGCTTGGTCACCATCACGAAGCAGCAGGGCCGGGGCTGGTTTATTCGCCATGCCCCATTACCCCACCAAACCGTAAAGCTACTTGAACGCCACACCACTAGGCGCATCCGAAGTCCGTGACGGGCCAGCCTCCAAGACAGCGCGAGCCATCGAGGTCCAGGACAGTCATCATGTCCATTTTGGCGACAACGAGGCCGCTGGTGGATGCCCAGCGTTAGCTTTTCAAGCGGAGAAGAATGGTTTCGGATGCGCTCACCGTTCCGGACAGCGGCAGTCCTTGCACGACGCCCAAACTCGCGGCATCCGGGTCCCCACGTACCTCGCGATGAGATACTTATGGTCAGCGAGCGACCTCGGAGCGCTCTACTGGTAGGGGTGAGGAGACGACGACGTGGCGTTCGTTCGAACAACGACAGGAAAGACCGACTACGCCTCCCCGGGCGAGCTGTATCGAGATCTTCCTCGGCGCCCTGGTGCAGTTCCCGGGCTGTGGGCGCATCAGGCGGAGATGCTGAAGACCTTCACATCGAAGGCCGACCAACCGGACGTGGCACTGGAGCTTCCCACGGGCACAGGCAAGACGCTCACTGGCCTACTAGTCGCTGAGTGGACTCGCCGCAAACGGCGTTCTCGGGTCATCTACGCGTGCCCAACTCAGCAGCTTGCACGCCAAGTAGTGGCGGCTGCTCACCAAGAAGGCATTGACACAGCACTGCTCGTAGGCAGGCACGCTGACTGGCCCGCTACGGCCCACGCGGCATACGAGGCCGCTGACGCGGTCGCCGTCACGACATACAGCAGCATCTTCAACAGCAACCCGAGGCTGGCCGAAGCTGACCTAGTCCTGTTCGATGACGCGCACGCAGGCGAGCAGTACGTTGGCGAGGCTTACAGCGTCGACCTAAACCGCCGGCAGGGACCCACCGAGTACCTAGCGGCCCTCGATGTGATAGCTCCCGCTCTCGACGGAGTGTTCTTGGAGCGCCTTCATGCGCCCAATCCTGATCCGGGTATCGGCAATGACGTGCGGATGGTCGTGCCGCTTCGGCAGCCTGGCATGGTGACGAAACTTGACACCGTGCTCCGGTCCTTTTCCGAACCACACAACTACCGCTACGCAATGATTCGAGCAGGTCTCAAATCCTGCTTGGTCTACGTGGCCTACTCGGGAATCCTCGTTCGCCCCTACGTGCCGCCCACCCACCAGAACCGGCTGCTCTCGAGTGCACGACAGCGTGTCTACCTTTCGGCCACGTTGGGCGAAGGTGGTGAACTGGAACGAGCGTTCGGCCGCTCGGGGATTCTTAGGCTCCAGCAGCCCGACGAGAGCACCGCTCCGCGTTACGGGCGACGGTTCTTTGTTTTCCCTGAGTTCGTTGAGAACACCGACACGACTGATCTAGGCCGCAAAATCGTGGCGGCCACCGGCAAGGCACTAATCTTGGCACCGAGCACCGAGATCGCCATGAGGGATGCCTCGGCACTCGCGCAACAGGGATGGCCTGTCTGGGGTATCGACCAAGTCGCTGAGAGCATGACGACGTTCGCCAAACTCGACCACGGTGTGTGCGGCCTTGCCGCTCGGTACGACGGACTCGACCTGCCCGGGGATGCATGCCGCCTCGTCGGACTCGACGGCGTCCCAGACCAGAACAACCTCCAGGAGAGGTTCTTGCAGTCTTGTGCACGCGCAAGTTCCGCACTGGCGGCCCGCGTGCGCACCCGCGTCGTACAGGGCGCGGGACGCTGCACCCGAGGTCCCGGCGACATTGCGGTGGTGCTCATCCTCGGTTCTGATCTTTCGCGCTATCTCACTCAGCCAGAGGTCGTGACGGCCCTCGACTCTGAACTTCAAGCAGAGATCCGCTTCGGCCGCGAGAATTCGCAGTCTGGCAATGCCCATAACATGCTGAGCAATATCCACGCGTTCCTTCATCAGGACACAGACGAGAGTTGGCGAACGCAGGCAGAACCTGCTCTGACCGACTACCGCCGCGAGATGACTAAACAAACCCCTGACGGTACCGCGGCTTTGTCAGACTGCGTCGAGAATGAGATCCAGGCTTGGGCAGCAGCGACAACCGGCGCGTGGGATGATGCAGCCAAGCATGCCCACGAAGTTGCCCGCATCGCCGGCGCCGGGGGTTCTGCGACCAAAGGATATCGGGCGTTCTGGACCTATCTCGAAGCTGTCTGGGCAGACCAAGCTGCGGATCTGATCGGTGACGCCGCGGGCAGAGCAACAGCACAAAGACTCGTGCGCCTTGCAGAACAGATCATGGGACTCGGTTCCTGGGTGCGTCAGATGGCCCCTCTCCCCATGATGCAGCGCTCCGAGCTCAGCGCCCTTGATGCGAACGCCGTAAACGCGGTGGCCGCCATGCTGAACGCGGGCGTCAACCAAGGCAAGGTTCGCCGTCGTATCGACGAGATCCGCGCTGGCCTGGGTGAACGCGATCCCGGCAAGTACGAACCGGCGCTGACAGAACTAGGAAAGCTCGTGGGCGCAGACGCATCCAAGCCGCCCGGCACTGGTCGATGCGACTCAACCTGGTGCTGGGGCAACGAGCTCTGGCTCGCGCTAGAAGCCAAGAGCGATCATGAGCCGACTGGTGTTGTGCATCACAAGGATATCCGTCAAGCGAACGACCAACTCAGGTTGCTTGCGGCAGATCGGGGTGTAGATGTGGCCCCGTCTGAGAGCGCAACCGTAATAATCTCGCCGAAGCCTGGTATCCACCAAGACGGGATCGCAGGAGCGGAGCAGCATGTGTACTGCATCGCACCACCGGCTGTGACCGAGATGGCATTCGATGTCGCATCCGCTTGGGAGGAGCTTTTAGCGAAGAGCGCTCACCGGACGCTACATCAGTTGCGTGAACTCGTCACCGACACGTTCAACGCACACGGAGTGCTGCCTTCACAGATTCACGAGCGCCTCACGCGCAACCTCGTTGCTGCCAAGCGTGAGTAACGGTGGCAATCATGCGTCACGCTCTTCTCCTCCGCCTGACGAATAGTCACCGTGACGACGTGACGATCTCACATACCCACTACCCGCCGAGAGCAGGCATGTAGGGTGCATTCACATGCCCTGTTGTAGCAGCCCCCATTCTCTGCAACTAGAAGCCGAGCACCGTCAGTGCGACTTGTCAGCGCGATGGCGCTGCTCACCTCAAAGTTGTAGTCACAGAAGCTCGACCAGGCGAGCACTACCGAGTAATCTTCAGACACTTGGACGCGAAGGTCATGGTGTGCTTTGCAAGCCTCTGACCTCGTCGAGGAGCAGACTTCCCGGGGGCGCCGCCGTCAGTCCGAATTCCGCTGCGGCGATCCGTCGCTGATCCTCGTCGCCCAGCAACCACGTGGCGATGGCGCGCCCCCGGGTCATGCCCGTCTTCCCCACCCCCTTGGGGCCGTCGATCGCAATGGCGGGAGCGAGCGGCAGCAGCTCGTCCAACTTTCAGATCCACCCGCCCCGGGCAGGTATTCCACACCGATTACGCTACCTTTCACACGCTCTCCGCACTACCATTTGAACACCTCCTACGCTACTGTCCCCACATCTCGCGACCGCCCTGCCACGACCCCCACCCCAATTCCCCAGCTCTCCCGACATCCGCTGGCATTCCCGTCATCCGCCAGCCTTCCGACCGGAACGCCTGCCTTCCCGTCGAACGCCAGCGCTACAGCGCAGGCAAACGACGCATAGACAGGCGAATCCCGTTGCAGCCAGAGTTCCGTCCCACGCACCCCGGAGAACTTCCTTGAAGTGTCACAACGCTACCGAAAACGGTAGTGTTGTGGCGTGGCGGCGACGGTGAAGTACCGGGATCTGGTGCACGAGATTGCCTTGGACAACCACGGCTACGTCACCACCCGGGCGGCAGTTGAGGCAGGAGTGCCCGCGGTCGAGCTTCCGAAACTCGCGGCGCGCGGCGGAATGGAGAACGTCGCCTACGGGTTGTACCGCGTCTCGACAGTGCCGCGCAGCGAGATCGACCAGTTCGCTGAGGCCCTCCTGCGCGCGGGCGAGGGTGCCTATCTGTACGGGGAATCGGTGCTGGCGCTGCTCGGCCTCGCCGACGTGAACCCCCGCCGGATCACGGTGGCGGTCCGCAGACGTACCCGCCCCAGGCTGCCTGCCTTCATGGAGCTGGTCCTGGTCAGGGGCGACGCCCACACGACCCGTTATCAAGGCCTGGAATCACAACCGGTGGCAGACGCGATCCTCACCTGCCGTGGATCCATCGAAACATCCCGCCTGCTGAACGCCGCTCGAGAGGCCCACGAGGAAGGACTGCTGACCACGCGGGAACTCCGGCTGGTGAGAAAGGAACTGAAGCCATGACCTACACCAGCGCCCCGCCCAGCGTACGTTCCCTGGAACAACGGATCCGCAACGTCGGGGAAAGCGCTGAACTCGCACTGCGGAGAAGAATCTCTATGGCAATGGTCGTGGTCAGCCAGATGCTCCCAGAAGAAGCAGTCAAGGGCGGTAGCGCACTGGCGCTGCGTTATGGTCGAGCGACTCGGTTCACGCGCGACCTCGATGTGGCCCGGAAACATTCACTGGCGTTGTTCCGTAGAGACTTCGAGTGTCCATAGAAACTCATTCAGGACCATCTCCAATTCTACCCGAACCAAGGATTTCACTGGGCAATGGACGCTCCTGAACAGGTCCCGTCGTTTAAATCTAACAACATCCAATCTCCAGCTCACATGTTTTCGACGAGAGACCCGAAAACAGTTTCATGAAAACGATCGATTGCAGCACGCCAAGCCAGTTCAGCGTCCTCTATCCCAAGTGCTTGTCGTATTGGCACCCAGGCCACGGATGCGATCTCCTCCGTGCTGCTACGCAGGCAGTCCCCAAGATGAGCCAGCGAAGGAGGAGCTTCGCGGATCATCGCCCAGAACAACTTTCGCAAATCCTGCACGGCATTTCTTACATCATTCCCATTACGACACAGGATATGCGGCCAGGCACGGGCGGTAAAGATCCAGAAATCATTACGATAGGCGGTCGAGTCGTGTGATTGACGCCAAGCGAGCATGGGTGAATCGCGGCGAGAAACCAACCACAATACCACGATACCTCGAGGATCAATCTCCCGGATTCGCGAGTCCAAACCCCTGTTCCATAGTTTCAATTGTTCGCCAATAAAGTTACCGTCTACTGAAATAGGTAATATCCACAGGCAAGAAGAATGCCGAGCTTCTAACTCGGCAATAGAGCATGTTTCAAAGGAGACCCCATGGCGCCGCAGTCCAGCAGAAATCATGCCTGTGCCAGAGTCCAAGAGCCGAACCAAGACTATCGGAGATTTCAGCACAGCCGAGGAAACGCAAGACCTCTCTCCGCCAACACCATTCATCGCCCCCTCAACCTCAATAGATGATTCTTCATCATCCAAACTCGCTCCAGCGTCACCCAACAATTGACCACTCGAGACAAGAGGCTTATCCACAGCCCTCTTCAAGGGTGCTTTGGCCAGGGAGTCCGCCGGCTGTAAATAGGCTTCAGGATTATCGGAACCAAGGGAATTCTTCTTTCGCGGCAAGGAATGAAAAATAGCCCCAATTGAGAAGAATACTGCGATACCAATAAAAATGTACAACCAAATCATTGTCAGGATAGGGGATAGTAGTAGGCCTCAGCATGCAATTCACCAGGGTCGCCTTCATCCTTTTTGAAGGCCCGGAATAATACTCCATTCAGTTCAGGTTGCTGCGAGAGATAGGCAATGGCCTGCTCGGAAACTTCCGTTCCCGAATGTTCGCTGTTTGCGACTCCGAAAACCAAAACAATCCCTGGTCGGCCATAACGGCCGTTTCGATATGGATCCAAGATGGCACCCATTAGGGTCTTATACTGCTCCGTTTCTCCGCCACTGGAGAGGTCAAAGCCACCGTCTCCCCCCAAATCCGTTCGTGTGTCTGCGGAGATACCGGGGGTTGCAGTTTCGGTGGGGGTCGGCGATGGTTCAGGAGAAGAAGATGTAGGCAGAGGGGGCGAAGATTCCCCTATCGTCGGCGAGTCAGAAGGCATCGTGCCAGTCACAGGAGTAGATCCTGCTCCTGCAAGTACTGCGATGATGAGAAAAAGATCCGCCATGAGCCAGCCTGCTGCTCCAGCGGCGTTCAGGTTGCTGCGGCTCATCATTGCTCCGGAGGAAGGTTCAGGCTTTCATCATATGCAGCCAATGCTGGGATCAAATACTCGGCGGTCTGCTTGGTGAATTCTGAGGTTTGCTTGGTCAACCCCGAAGCTGAATCGCTCAAAGTGGTCATTGCCTGACGCAATAGGTCCAACATCTTTTGGCGGTCATCAGCATCATGTTGCGCCTGTTCTGCAAGTGTTTTCAAACTGGTCAAGATCGCACTTAAATGCTCAGTAGCCGGCATTCCACTAAGCTCATTCTCGAGTCGGTCCAACACATCGGAAACCTTTGTGAGAATCTCCCCACTCCCTGTAGCAGCCCGGGTCCACGCCGCACCGGACTCATTCAAGCTGGCGATGGTGTCGCCAAGGTTGGAAGCGGTTTCACGCATCTGCACGGCTCCGGCCGACATGGTATCTGCCGCATCTCGGATGGTGCCGCCAAGTTTACTGAGAGCGCTTTGAGCCTCAATCAGTTTCTTTGTCGAGTCCGTTTCAAGGTGAGTAATAACTTTCTGCAAAGATTCAACGACGCTGTCAAGTCTAGACGCGTAGCTGATCGATTTATGCCTGTTCTCGATCTCGCAGATATGGGCGTTTATGGCCTTCGATAGCCCCAATATGCCAGCAACGATATCGTCGACTCGCGATTTATGATTTTCGCTGATTCCACGATTTATCCGATATTGAACCAGCAACCCAAGAGCCAAGGAAGCGAGCACAAATCCTGGGAAGGGAGGAAAATTTAATGCTGCCGCCAAGCCGGGCCACCAGCCAATGGCCCATCCAAAAACCCCATTTGCAGGAGGTTTGCTAAGATCCAGTTCACCGACGGCCATGAAATAGCTCCACGCGGCTATGATTGGCAGCAGGTACCCGAAACTGTGGTGCGATGGATCTCGGAATTTCAGCAGAGCTATAAAGCGAGCAGGATCCCTCATGTTCTGAACATCAGCGGGCGGTCGAGTCGGATCTCCATTCTCCCACCAAGAGGCTATTGTCTTCACCTCGGATCTGAGCGCCTCATCCCCGTAGGCAATTACACTTCGATTCGTTAGAATGCTACGCATAAGCTGCTTGCAGCATTCCGAAAGATCAGTTGATTCAGATGCAGAAGTCATTGCAGCAGCCCTTCTCTAAAGTGCACCCAGCGATATAACAACAATCGTCATAATCACCAGGCCAAAGATCATACAAAGTGCGATAAGTACTGCTTGCAGCAACGGAGACTGATGAACCATATCAAAAAGCTTGTGTACAGCCTTCTTCACACGTGCCTCGGGTAGGGGTTTTTCTGGCGTGCAGGCCACCTGTGAATGGACCTCATAAATTGGTTCAGCAGGATCGGTGGAGGCCAGCGCTTTGGGTTGCTCAGTCAGATTCGATTCGCTCGGAGTCAAACCACCTTCGAAGGAGATAACCTCGTCGCCTACCTGCGGTATTCCCAGAAACGCTCCAAGAGCAGGACTCACCTCAATATAACCTCCTTCAGCGAGTGCGCGTAGGATCCTACACCTTGTGTCCCCACGCGATGATAGCGCGTTACCTAGTTTGGCCCAGAAATCTATGGACCACACCGACTTTGAAGAACCATCGCCCAGATTACCGAATCGCTGTTCAAAATCTCGCGCGGATTGTTTATCATCCTTTGGAGGTAGCGGACACTCAGAATTTGTCGACCAGCAATCGAGATAGAACATCAATCCGTTTAGCTTGTCTTGATCCTGGCTAAGCTTCCAAGCGCGCCACCACTCTATCTCCCACTCATTCGGCGAAGAATCTTTGAAGGCACGGAGCAGCTCCTTGAGACTATTCTCCGTCGCCTGAGTAAGATGTTTCATCAGGAAGCCTGCATTGATAGGTGCAAAATACTCCCAGATCTCTTTGGGCGCATTGGCCAATTCAAGCCATTCCCGAATCTTTCCCCGTTGGATATCAAGTTCCACAAAGAATTTCTCCGAGAGGCCGTCAGAACATTCCGTTCGTTTCAAAAATTCTGCGACGGGTTTTCTCGGATTATTCCAGCTGATCTCGCTCCCAATTTGCCGTTCGCACTCGCCAGTGCCCACGAGTTTACCCGCCGCCAATTTTTCCAGATCATCAGGCAAACGCCTTTCAAGGGAGAGCTGCAAGAGCCAGTCCGGCCGGAACTCACAGAGCCTCCCGATTACCTTATCTCGCCGTATCTTATCCCAAATACTCGACGAACTCGTTGCCTTCTCCAAATGCTGTATATACTCAGAAGGCTCCCAAGGACGTTGATTATCAATCCAGTGCACGAAACCACGGACATCTGAACCCTCAAAATCCCGCAAAGACGGCTGACTGCGATTGCTTATTAGCCAGTTCAACAGATCCTTGGACAGCCTCGAGTCCTCTTGGCGTTTCTCGCTCTCCGGAGGCCATTCCCGTTTGAACTCTTCGTGTGCTTCCATCATTTTCATCCCCGACCCTTTGGGCCAAGGTCCGACAATGGATGGCCGTCTGCACTCCGGCTTTATCAGCGCTCGCGAAGACCAAACATATTTTTGACTAATCCCTTCTGGAAGACATTCCAGCACCACAGCAATGGCGTCATCAGTCAGTTCTGTTTCTTGAATGTAACTATGACTTTCAAGGATAGCGGCAAGGACTCTTCTAACGCCATCGGCATCCACAGTAGGGGGATAGGCCCTTTTGGCCACTGCGGCAGACCCTTTTTCGGTCCTTTCACATGGGCCATGCTCAGGCGCGCGGGGCGCCTCCATCGAAGAAAATGTTGACTGGGATTCCCAGCAAGGCGTAGTTGACACAAGCTCTTTCCATGCTTCGAGAGCGCTCTCTCCGGTTCGCAAACGGATCCACCGTGATCCTGCTGAACCAGCGGCACCGCCTTGGGCGCGGATCACGATTGCCCAACCACCTGGCTCAGGGAGAAATACCATGCCACGCATCGGATTCTCAGCAGGATCCAGCCCGGACACGGGTTGCGCAAAAACTTTGCGCACCTTGTCACGTATCTCTTCCTGATCTCGGCTCAAAGGAGGATCAATTAATTTGAATCCGGAGCCGGTATCGCGCTCAAGAATCTCAAACTCCATGACATCAGACCTTCAAAGCGTCATCGAGAATATGTTGAAGAAGTCTTACTGTACATCGTTCTGATCGCACAGGGTGGCTTTCTTCTTCCGAGTGCGGATTACCACTGCCGTCAATGAATTCGCAGGCGCAGTGCAGAACAAATTTAAAATTCCAATCGTACGCAAAATTACTCAGATTCACTTGACTCGAAGCCGCCAATGCCGCCCCAATGATACAAGCAGCGATCAGGTCCCTGACGTTCATTCGCCTATAACCCAGCAGCGCATCAAAAAATTCATCGGCAAAAGAAGGAAGCTCAAGATCTCGAAGGCTGCCCAATGGGTTCCCAGCATCGGGGAAGGCCACTTTAAATTTGGATTTAAAATTCTCTTTCACCGTAGCCGCCCAGAAAAAAGCGGGATCGGCTACGTGGCGAAGAATATTTTCAGCAATATAATCGAGGGCGTCCTCGTTGATTTCACTGGTTTCAGTTGGCATCTCATACTGCAGAGTTTTCAGGAAATCCGATTTATGCTGGGCCAGCAGGTAGTGCAAACTGGCTCTTGCCCCCGAAATAATGTCTGACGTTTCGATGCCAAAACAAAATTCCCATGCGGCCAAACCATGTTGGCCCTTTTCCTTGGCTTTTGCCAAGGTGGCACGAATGGCGTCGGCTTTGGACAGCACGATGATTGTCGTATTTCCGTTGGGATGATCGGCTATCGTATTCAGATGCTCGCGCAGATTTCCGAGTCTCTTATTGACTCGGGTCTGTAGTTCAGTATGTGACTCTTGACCTCCGGAAACAGGACGTGTACTTACCGACAGCTGCTTGTCGGTAAGCTGATTCGCAACCAACAATGCCCCGTCCATCACGAACAATGTGTTTTTCACCTGCCCAGGTATCAACGGGTTAATTCTTCCTTTGCCTTCTAGGCCATCATCAGCCAACTCGCCCTGCAAATCGAACACATAGACCGTTGCCTCTCGGGAAGAACCGATACCGCTAGTCAATCGCATTCGTTTGACAAGTGGCCAGAGGTTTCCTCCCCATTCATCATATTTGCTGTAACCAGATTTGGCATCATGGTCAAGAGAATTATTCTCTTTTAAATCGGATCGGGGTTCAGTAGCTCCTGTATCGGAGAGGAACTCATTCAGCTCGTCGTTCCTAACCTTCAGGGCATTCAGGATCGCTTTCCTGCAGGTAAGGGAGTTCTCTACAGATGTTGGGCCGTTTCGGGTCCAGTCACCCTCGATTCCCAGGTTCGCGGGTAGCCATATAACACTCATACCGTCTGTAAGTCGTCGATCTGGCAGTGCCGGGCGTGAGAGTGCCTGCACGATTTTGCTCTTACCAGAAGCTGTGGATGCCAAGACCGAATACGAACGATATACCAGCCGAACCTCATTCCGCACCACCGGGTGACCAGAGGGACAAATACAGATCCTCGATTGCACTTGGGCTCGTTGGGAGAGCACTGGAAGGCTCCGTTCCTTGGCGACCAGCCTGGCTCCCTCGTCAGTCCACTCGAGTCTGCCCCATTCCACGGCTTTCGAATTACAAGTGGGACAGCGGAGATATGGATCGGGCTTGCGATCCGCTTTGAACCAAATCATGATGTAATCAGATCCGCCTCCCTGAATCAATGAGTAATCGTGAAATAGACAAGCGGCAGAATGAGGAAGAACACCCAAAGAAATACGGCCCCAACTATCCACGGAAAGTTCATTTTGCGAATCTGGTCATGCAGCATCTTCTCGGCCCCTTCAGATTCATTCACAAATCTCTTGACCATCGTTTGAGTCTCACGACTAAGTTGATTCATGAGATCACTCCCATCAATCGCAATGCAAAGAGTAGCATCAGCATAATTCCAACTGCAACAACACCCGCGAAGCACAGCCTTTGCCAAAACTGAATATGACTAATGATTCCTCGTTCAACTAGACGAACACGATCATCGAGATACTGCTCCGTCTTCGCGTGCCTTAAAAGCGCGCGAAGCTTCTTTACCAGAAAACATGAATATGGCTTTTTATAGCGTTTCCAGATCTCCTTCCATGAATTAGGATCGGGTTCCCCAGGGTCATACAGCAATTCATCTATAACCCTCTCACACCATCCCTTAGCTTCTTTAGCATTTTCTTGCTCAAGCTCAGCCCGCAGACGTGCAAAGCGCTTTGCTTCCTCGGACCATTCAGGATCGAAGACCTTACGACGCCAGTCTGCTAACCGCTCAACCGTGTTCAGAGCGCAATAACAAACACCCAAAAAACCAAAACGATCTCTGATCTTCAGATCAGAGATATCTGGTGGTTGCGATTCATCAAGTGGGGTAAAGGCCTCTGTACCCAAAACGGTAATTGGGAGCTCACCACCACTCAGGGTTTCCCAATCCACCAGGGCGCAGACACCATCGCCGTTCTCCACGATGTTGTTTGGTTTCACATCACCGTGGGCCATGTCTTTTGCGTGCAGTCCATCCAGCAAAGTGGCCATAACCCGAAGCCGCTCGAGGGCTAGACGGCTAGGTGGATTGAACGTAACAGGAGTGCGAGCTGACATCGTGACCGTGACCTCGAAAGGCCATAGCGACTTCTGAGCATCATTCGAAGCGGATCGCTCAATCCTATCGGTGCTGTTTCCCTCCTCACTGGGATCATTGATCACCTGAACGTTTCCGAGAAGCGCAGCCTTCTCCCAGTACTCACCTTGACGGAGCAAACTCTCCACTTGGATACTTTGTTTTCGGAAGAAACCGGCCAAAGCGTCCCTGTCTTCCTGGGTGGCGCATGCGTAGCGCTTCATGAAAAGATTTTTCTCTTCGGTATGCTCTCCTTCTTCGGTTGATTTGGTAGCATTCTGCGTAATGATGGCATTCTGCGTAATGGCAAATACCGTGCAGATTTCCCTGTCTTCATCCTGTACCCGGAATTCTTTTACCTTCACCTGATCTGGAGGGACCGGTTTATTTGAGAGGAGTAGGGTGTACTCCCCTATCGGTTTACCCAAATCATCTACTGCTTTCGATGAAAATCGAAGGCCCGTGCGACAATCACCCTGCATAATCTCTTCCACAAGACACCAGTCGGCGCTAACTGTCTCGATCTTCAGATGCGACGAATTGCCCAGGGCATCGACCTGTACCAATGCGATAGGTGAATCCGGCACGATCGCGTTGGGGACACCAAATGTCCCCCGGTCTATCCCTACCAAGTCACCATTTCTGGTCCGTCGATTCACAACACTTTTATCCGGCAAGGTCAAGCATAGGAACAGATCCTTCAACAGGCGGGGTATTGCTCTGTCCCGGGTCATGATCGAGCCGATTTCGAATCTCCAGTGAGTACCTGACACGAGGCGGCTGCTCTGAATCTCTACACTCCGACCAATCTTTCTTAATTCTTTTTCATACCTGCGTTCAAGACCTCCGATCTGCGATCGGACAGAGGAAGTTGCTTCCCCCGGAACGGTTACTACCATGCGCAATACCGTACACGAGTTGCTGTCTCCACTTTTAGCTGCCTCCGACAGCCGTTCAATGAGACCTTCCTCCCGAGCGGCTTGATGGATCTCAGCTTCCAAGGCAGAAGTGATCTCAGCATTCGAAAAGTCATTACCAGTCATTACTCTCCTGCAATCCACATGTCGAGCTGCTTGGCAGCATAGTCGGTGGAAGCTTGCGCCGCTTCTTGCGGCCCCATCGTGGTCACAATAGCCAGGTTATGCTCTCCATTCTCTCCTCGAATGATTGCCGTATGCGCCTGTGGAGAATTATATGTCCCCGGGTGAGAAATATCAACTCGCCGCTCGCCTCTCCACACTTCTTCCCTGAGATTCGCTGCTTGCTCAACGGTCATCATCGTGACGGGGCTGGTCCGCGTTCCGACGTAGGGGTCGATAATCTTCCCGTTCTCGACCAGCAGGATAAGTCTGGTCAACTGATCTGGGGTGATGCGGCTGCTTCCCTTCCCTTGAGCGTCCTGCGCAATCTCAATTTGAGCCGGAGACTTACTGCCTATATTCTTCATTCCGAGCATTTCACCGATTTTGATCACTGAATCCCAGCCTACGATATCCACCACGTTCCACAGGGCGGAGCCGCACTGATTCCTCAGCGAATCCCGAACCGACAAGGTATTGGATGCACATATTCCTGCTTCAGACAGTCCAGGTATATGGCGGACTCTGATCAGATCATCAAGCGTATGCTGCTTTGACTTGTGCAAGTAGGCGGCAGCAATGAGCCAAGCAATCGCGGGTCCTGAACGCAACTTGGTTTCGGTAAGGTGATTATCCACCAGCCTGCCCTCGCTGGCTGGGATATCCCTGTACTCGTCGGTTCCGATCGCTGATTGCGGGACAGCATCTTCCCTCAGGACCACTCGAAAGCAATGATCAGCACCTAGCCGCTCGCATTCCTCGGGAGACACTTCAAAGGTTGCATTCGAATCCCGGAATCGAATTTCATCTTGGTACTTCCTGATTTCTTTGACTTTATTTAGGTCTCGGTCTCCATAGGCTCCTTTTAGCAGTGGGGCTGATCCCGCGGCGCGGATCGCACCATCGGCTTCCACAACCATGACGGCCTGCCGCATTTTTTCGTTTTCTGACGCCAAGGGCTGATCCGAGATGAGTCCGACAGTTTTCTTCTGCAACCCGAGATCAACTGTGATCACAGGCTTGTTCGTCTCCTCAGGACGAAACTTTACCCGTTCAAAGGGACTCGGTAAATGAACCTCAGCAGCGGGGATCGACTGATCAAATTCCGGCAGGGTCAGAAGCCCCGAGAAGGTAGTCGCATCATGGTCTGTGTTATCGACCACCATCCAATCCTTGCCTTCCCCCGTAGATCTCCTGAGCTCCACTGTTTTACCATTCGAGGCATCCCGTACCAATACCGTCTTTCGTGAACGCGAATTGATTATCGCACGTACCCCTTCATTGCTCAACCCAGCATCTGGGGAAGGAGGCATGATTGTCCGGTACGGCAAAAAAATCCCTGAAATCAGACCCGCGACCGTAGTAAAAACTCCAGCTATGAGCCCGGATCTTGTCTTCCTTGGTTGAACTCTGAAAATTTCTGGGTGCTGCGATGTTCCCAAGAGAGGCAAAACAGCAACCACAATCATAACGGACAGCGCGGTGGCTGAGTTGGCTCCGTGTGCCAAAAAGGGCACTGTGATACCAGAGTGCGGCAGCACACCCAAGGAGGCCAATAGTATGTAAGAGGGCTGAAGCATTAGATATCCTGCGAGACCTGCACACCACAGGGCGTGTGTGCGATCCAGCAGCCCTTGCTTTTCGGCACTCTTGCGCGTCCGAGTCAGGGTAGCAACGAGCCAGCCCATCACTATGAAGCAGAGCACTGACCCCAATGTGATCAAACCGCCAAGTTTGCTCCATAGGGCGACAAAAATAAAATCTGTTTTGAAAGCGGGAACCATGGAAGATTCACTATCAGCAAATCCGCGGCCAAAAAGCCCTCCCCCGTCTATGGCCGTGAGAACACGAGCCGTCTGAGCCCGGAATTCATTTTGATAATCTGCAACACTCACCACACACGATGAATATCCCGGGATCTCGTTATCACCCAATACACCAGAAGCGCGACATTCCGGACTCCAAGTGAATTGCCATGGATTGATCCAGTTTCCGAAACGCCCTTTTTCAGAAGAAGAAGAAATGAAACCCACCAAGAGAAGGATTGCTACACCGATTACCAATAGCGCTAAGACGCTGGGGCACTTACGGTTTCGATTGCTCGAATCAGCCTTGGAATCAATCTCTTCGCATCCCAATTCTGGCTCCTGCATAACCTCGATCAAACGATTCAGCTTATCCCGAATTTTTCCGGAATTGACTCGTCGTCCTTTCTGGAGGCCCCACCGTTTCCCTGGAATCCGACTCCACTCCCTCACCGCGCAGACCATCCCAAGAACGGCAAATGAGGTGGTTAGGGCTACTCCCAGATCGCTTCGAAACCCTGAAAGGCAGATAAGCAGAAAGAAAACTATAACTAGCCAGGCACGCGCTACACACAATGGTGATTTTAGGCGAACCTTTATATGCTTGACACTGAGTGTCGCCACTTCCCCAAGGCGCGCTCCGAACGCTGCTAAAAGCGCGATACCAGCTACACCAAGCGCTTCACTGACATTAATGGGACCAATAGAATATCGCCATTCATATTTGGCAATCCCTGCACCGCCTAGAACCACTAGAATTGAAAGCGAAAGGAGAATTATGATCGTTACGCCGCGTGCTTCATATTGTTTAATCCCTTTCTCCTCGATACCGTCAGTTATCCTCAGAAATAATCGACTAACTTGATCTAACCAAGCCTTAGGAGCAACTAGCCGCTCCCTTAGCTTATGCCCATAATTACTTTGCAAGAAGTAGGCAAGTCCGATACCGGCGATGATGATCGGAACCGCCAGCTGCTTAAAAAGAAGGTCTATTACTTCAGCGAAACTCGGTGAAGCTGCTGTCGCCTTGGGATACCAGAAGAGGCGGATCTGCAAAACTATCCCCAAGCCGACGATCCACGACAGAAGAACCGCTATCGCTTGAAGCCTACTATTTATCACGGGCTTCGAGGCCCGCTGGTCTTTAAAAACAAGACAGCCAGCACAGATAGAGAGACCGTACAGCAGGAATACAAGAACCCAACCGATACGAGGCATTGCGCTGATAGCTGCGAGGAATTGGATGGCTGAGGAAACCAAAAGAATGGCAATCAGTCTTGGCATTGCGCATGGAACGCCGCGGCGTACCCGGCGGATAACGAACCCAAACACAATAACGAGACTCACTCCCATTAGCGCTGTGTCCATCTCGCCTCCTCCCAGCAGACACAGGAAGTGTGACACGCGAAGCCAACCTTTGCACAGGAACGAATGGCTGCTTGTTAACCCTGTTTTAGTTTCCTCGCAGCCCCAGCCCCACTCAGGATCGATCCCAGTCTGCAAAGCGCGTGGAAAACTCTTGCATGCGACGAACCTTCTCAGCACAATCCCTTGCCAGAGCGCACTTGGAGCCACGCCCGACCTTCCTTGGCTCCACAAAGGCAGCAGACACGGAGACAATGATAGATATTTCAACCAGTCTCTTGCCCCGCCGAAGATCGACAAAACTACATTGACGTTCTCCGAGGAGGGCTTCTGTTGACGAGCTCAACACTCGCGGAGCGGCCGCTCAACCTCCGAGCCTCTTGGCTCGCCACGATTCCCCGCGGTTCGTTCAGTGTGTCTCATGAGCGACCGCGCCGCCGGGTCTCCGCGCGACCCAAGAGTTTCCTGCGCACGAGCAGCGCCCACGGCTCCTGCCCTCACACCGTCTGGACTCCCTGGCGCCGACCCGCACCGGAGTACTTCGATGCCGCCTGCCTGAACGCCGATCCTTAGACACCGTCTAACGACCCATCTTCCGCCCGAGATGATCTCAGCACGACAACTCGTCCGAGATCTTCGACCCAGCTCGGCCAGTTCCGCTCTCTTCAGTCTTCCTGGCGACGACGTCCTGCCTTCCCGCCACTCGCAGCCCTACAGGGCGAGCGCACAGCCGCAGGGCATGCACCCCCGAACCCGGCACACTGCCCGGGAATGGTGCAGTGGGTACCCGGGCCCCGGCGTCCCAGGCGCAAGACTACGGGCATCCGGGACTGGGGTCGGGTCTGGTCGCCTACCCTCAAGGTGGTTTCGACTCGGGCCGCTCCTCCGTCGCAGCCCGGCTCAACCAGCTTCGCCCCCCGACCACCCAACGCCAGCCCAATCGTCGTCCGCCAGCCTTCCCGACGGGAACGCCAGCCCAACCGCCAAACGCCAGCGCTACAGCGCAAGCGAACGACCACAAGGCAAGCGAACCCCGCCCCCAGCCCCATGGACACACCAAACGCCAGCCCTCCCGCCGAACGCCAGCCTTCCCGTCGTCCGCCAGTCCAACCGCCAAACGCCAGCGCTACAGCGCAAGCGAACGACCGCAAGGCAAGCGAACCCCGCCCCCGGCCCGTGGACACACCAAACGCCAGCCCTCCCGCCGTCCGCTGGCCTTCCCGCCATCCGCCAGCCTTCCCGTCGAACGCCAGCCTTCCCGCCGAACGCCTGCCCAACCGCCGAACGCCAGCGCTACAGCGCAAGCATCTGACCGCAAGGCAAGCGCAACCAGCTTCGGGACCGCGGTTTCGGCTCGGGTCGCTCGTTCCTCACAGCCCGGCCCGACCAGCCTGGATGGCGCGATTCCCTCGTCATATCCGCGCCGAGTCGATCAATATCCTTGGAAAATGGCCATAAAAAATAGGGGATTTTGTCCACCTTTCGGCCATTTCCCTGCTCATCCCTTCAATCCTAACGCTGAGCGCCATTTCCTTTTTTATTCAACTTCCGACACGCCCGGGAACTAACGGCCTGGAAACAGCAAAAGTGCTTGTGACGATCGTTCGGACACCTTCGGACACACCGCGAGTATCCCAGTGCCCACCCAGACCCGGGGATTCAGCATATGATCACCATAAATGCGCAGTTCTCGATCATGATGACGTGCCGTGTTGCCACCTTTTGGTTTCAAGCGCACACCACACGTCCATTGCGGCTGCGCGCTTCTTGATACCGAGGCAAGGGGGTTCACCATGCACATTCGTCCACGCAGTCCGCGCGTGTCCGTCATCGTCCCCACCAAGGACGAGGCCAGGAACCTGGAGGTGCTGCTGCCGGACATGCCAGACGTCCACGAAGTGGTTCTGGTGGACGCGGGTTCGCGCGACGGCACGGTCGATGTCGCACGACGCCACCTGTCCAACCTCCAGGTCATAAACCAGACCCGCACCGGCAAGGGCAACGCCCTGATCTGCGGGATGCACGCAGCCACCGGCGACATCGTCGTCACCCTCGACGCCGACGGTTCCGCCGACCCGTGTGAGATCCCCGCCTTCGTCGACGCGCTGGTCGAGGGCGCGGATTTCGCGAAGGGATCGCGGTACATGCCTGGCGGGGGTTCCGTGGACCTGACCCGGCTGCGCTCAGCCGGCAACTGGGGACTGAACGTGCTGAGCAACCTATGCCTGGGAACGAAGTTCACCGACCTGTGCTACGGATACAACGCGTTCTGGAGGGACATCGTCCCGGCGCTGCGATTACCAGACCCGGACCTGCCCCAGCCCGCCGACGGCAGCCGCATCTGGGGCGACGGCTTCGAGATCGAGACCCTCGTCACGGTTCGCGTCGCCCAGGCGGGCCTGGCGGTCACCGAGGTGCCCAGCTTCGAACTTAGCCGGATCCACGGCGAGAGCAACCTGCGCACCTTCGCCGACGGACAGCGGGTGCTGCGCACCATCACCACCGAGACGGCCCGCCACGGACGCGCCAAACGCACCCGGCTGGTCGCCGCCCCGGCGCGCCACCACCTACCCACCTGCCGCCTGCGCTCACGCGAGTGGGAACACCTGAATGTCTGAGGCCCCTTCTGACCCACCGGCGAACGACGACACCCACGACCCGGAAAGCGTCACCGTTGTCGTCTGCGCATACACACTGGACCGCTGGACGGACCTGCGCGACGGGGTGCTGGAGGCCGCCCGCCAACTCCGGGAATCCGGGCGCAAGGGCCGGGTGCTCGTGGTCGTCGACCACAATGACGAACTCCTGACCAGGTCAGCTGAACTCGCGGGCCCGTTCGTCGACGTGATCGCGAACGCCCGCAAACGGGGTCTGTCCGGGGGCCGGAACACGGCGATCGGGCTCGTCGACACGGATGTGATCGTCTTCCTCGACGACGACGCCACCCCGGAACCCGGCTGGCTCAACCACCTCCTCGCGCCCTTCGCGGACCGCGAGGTGCTCATCACCGGCGGCGCCGCCACCCCCCGCTGGCCCGACGGCGCCACCAGGCCCGTCTCGCTGCCCGCCGCCCCCAGCGGCCGGGGCGAACTCGACTGGGTGGTCGGCTGCACCTATGAGGGCCAACCCACCGCCCTGGCCCCGGTGCGCAACGTCATGGGCTGCAACATGGCGTTCCGAACCAGCGTGTTCGACACCGCCGGGTTGTTCGGTGAGGACCTCGGCCGCGTGGGCCGCGTGCCGTACGGCTGCGAGGAAACCGAGCTGTGCATCCGCGCCACCCGCCACCACCCAGACGCCGGGATTCTCTTCGAACCGCGCAGCCGGGTGCACCACCACGTCAGCCCCGACCGTCTCAAGTGGAACTACCTGTGGCGCCGCGCCTACGCCGAGGGCATCTCGAAGGCCGCCGTGACCGAACGCACCTCGCACCAGGCGTCGCTGTCCACCGAGATGTCCTACGCCACGCGCATCCTGCCGCGCGGCTTCCTGCGGGAACTTTTCTCTGCCCCCCGCACCCGTGGCCGCGGCCTGGGGGGCGCGTTCGCGATCGCATCCGCACTCGCGATGACCGGTGTCGGCTACGTCGTCGGGCATTTCGCCATCCGGTGGCGCCGCCGCAAGCAGGAAGGAAACCCCCGGTGAGCATCAGCTGCCGCCTGTGCGGCAACAGCGAGCTCGTCTCCGTGCTCGACCTCGGGGCCAGCCCGCCGTGCGAGTCCTTCCTCTCCGAGGAGCAGCTCGACCAGCCAGAGGTGACCTACCCGCTGCACCTGAGATTGTGCCCCGACTGCCTGCTGCTGCAGATCCCCGCCCTGATCACTCCGGAGGAAACCTTCGGCGGCGACTACGCCTACTACTCCTCCTATTCCTCCTCGTGGGTCGAGCACGCCCGGCGCTTCGTCGACCAGGCCGTGGAATCCCTCGGGCTCGGCCCGGACGGTTTCGTCGTGGAGGTGGCCGCCAACGACGGCTACCTGCTCCAGCACGTCGTGAACCTCGGCATCCGCTGCCGCGGCATCGAACCGAGCCTCAACTGCAGCGAAACGGCCCGCGCCAAGGGCATTCCCATGCTGCGGGCCTTCCTCGACGAGGAAGTCGCGGCGCAGGTGCGCACCGAACACGGCCCGGCCGATCTGGTCGTCGCCAACAACGTCTTCGCCCACATCCCCGACATCACCGGTTTCGCCTCCGGGTTGCGGGGTCTGGTCGCCGACACCGGGCGGGTCTCCATCGAGGTTCATCACGCACTGTCGCTGATCACCGCCGCCCAGTTCGACACCATCTATCATGAACACTTCCAGTACTGGACGGTGCTCGCCGCCCGGCACGGGCTCGCGACGGGCGGGCTGAGGCTCGTCGACGTGGAGTTGCTGCCCACGCACGGCGGGTCGATCCGGTTGTGGGCGGCACCCGAGGAGACGGATGTCGCCGAGCATCCGCGGGTGGCGGAGATCGAGGCGGTGGAGCGGGCCGCCGGGCTCGACGGCCCCGAGGGCTACCTCGGTCTCGCGCAGCGGGCCGCCGGGATCCGCGACGACCTGGTCGCGTTCCTGATCGAGGCCCGGCGGGCGGGCCGCAGGGTGGTCGCGTACGGCGCACCCGGGAAGGGCAACACCCTGCTCAACTACTGCGGCATCCGCCCCGACCTGCTGGCCTACGCCGCGGACCGCAACACCTTCAAACACGGCCGCTACACCCCCGGTACCCGCATCCCGGTGGTGTCGCCGGAGCACCTCGTCGAGGACTGCCCCGACGACGTGCTCGTGCTTCCGTGGAATCTCCGCGAGGAGATCACCGCCCAGCTGGCGGCCACCCTGAGAGCCGGGACCCGGCTCGTGTGGCCACTGCCCGAACTTGAAGTCGAAACCTTGGGGAAACAATGAAAGTCGTACTTTTTTGCGGCGGTTACGGCATGCGCATGCTTGGGTGGAACGGAGAGGGGCTACCCAAGCCGCTTCAGCTCGTCGGTGACCTACCGTTGGTGGTTCACATCATGAGCCACTACGCCGCCTACGGGCACACCGATTTCGTGCTGTGCCTCGGTCACGCCGCCGACCAGATCCAGGACGCGGTGAGCCGGGTGGCCGCGAACCATCCGCAGGCCCGCCACTGGAACGTCGAATACCTCGACACCGGCAAGGACACCCCGATCGGGGAGCGGCTGTGGCTGGCCCGGCACCTCGTCGCCGACGAGGAGATGTTCTTCGCGAACTACTCCGACGTGCTCTCCGATGTCTCCCTCGACGACATGGTCGAGAGGATGAAGGCCTCACCGGATGCCGCGGCAATGATGCTGGCGGTGCGTCCGAACGCTTCGTTCCACGTGCTCGACGTCCGAGAGGACAACACCGTCGCGGGCTTCCACTGCCTGGCGGAGCTGCCGATCCGCGAGAACGGCGGCTACCTGATCCTGCGCCAGCCGTTCTTCGACCATCTCGGTGGGGGACGCAACCTGGATGTCGCGTTCGGATCGCTCCTGCCGACCCGGAAGCTGATCGCCTACCGGCACGACGGGTTCTGGCTGTCCGCCGACACCTTCAAGGAACGCGCCCTGCTGGACGCGATGTACAGCTCCGGGAACGTGCCCTGGGGTCGTCGCGGCGTGGTGACGGTGCCGTGATCCTCGAACCCGTGCACCACCTGATGCTGGCGGGGGCGCACTGCGACGACATCGCGATCGGCGCGGGCGCCACCGTGCGCATGCTGTGCGAGGCCAATCCCGGGATGCGGGTGACGGCACTCGTACTCACCGGCGCGGGAACCGTCCGCGAGGACGAGGAACGAGCCGCCCTGGCGGAGCTGTGCACCGGGACGACCCTCGACGTGCGGGTCGCGGGTTTTCCCGACAACCGGCTCCCGGCTCGCTGGGGCGAGGTGAAACAGGCCGTCGTGGCGATGCGCGAAGCGGGGGAACCGGACCTGGTGATCGGCCCCCAGCAAGGCGACGCCCACCAGGACCACCGGCTCGTCGCCGAACTGCTGGCCCAGACCTTCCGTCGCCAACCGGTGTGGGGATACGAGATCGCGAAGTACGAATCCGACCTGCCCACACCGGTCACGTTCGTGCCCGTTCCCGACGAGGTGGCACACCTCAAGGCCGATGTCATCACCCGCCGCTACCCCAGCCAGGCCGAGGGGCATCCCTGGTTCGACGCGGAGGCGTTCACCGCGCTCATGAGACTGCGCGGCATCCAGTGCAACCACCGGTACGCCGAGGCGTTCGTCGTGCCCACCACCACAGTGAAGATCGGAGTTCCCGCATGAAGGTCCTGCTCACCGGCCACCAAGGCTATCTCGGCACCGTCATGGCCCCGGTGCTGCGGGCCGCGGGCCACGAGGTCACCGGCCTCGACATCGGCTGGTTCGCCGACTGTGTGCTCGGCCCCGCCCCCACCGATCCGCCCGGCCTACGCCTCGACCTGCGGGACGTGACCGCCGCCGACCTGGAGGGATTCGACGCGGTCATCCACCTAGCGGCGTTGTCGAACGACCCCCTCGGACATCTCGCACCCGAGATCACCTACGACATCAACCACGCGGCCTCGGTGCGGCTCGCGCGGCTCGCGAAACAGGCGGGCGTGGGCAGGTTCCTGTACTCCTCGACGTGCAGCGTCTACGGCGCGGCGGGCGACGGGCTCGTCGCGGAGGACGCCGACCTGGCGCCGGTCACCCCGTACGCGATCAGCAAGGTGCGGGTCGAGAAGGATCTCGACGAACTCACCGACACGGATTTCTGCACCGTCTCGCTGCGCAACGCCACCGCCTTCGGTTTCTCCCCGCGGCTGCGCGCCGACATCGTGCTGAACAACCTCGTCGGGTACGCCCTGCTGACCGGTCAGGTGCTGGTGCTCTCCGACGGCACCCCGTGGCGGCCGCTCGTGCACGCCGCCGACATCGCCGAGGTGTTCGCAGCCGCCCTGGTGGCGCCCGCCGCCGAGGTGCGGGGTGAGAAGATCAACGTCGGCATCGAGGCGAACAACGTCACCGTCGCGGAGATCGCGGAGGTGGTCGCCGCCGAGACCGGAGCGGCGGTGCGGATCACCGGCGAGGCCGGCAACGACCCGCGTTCCTACCGGGTGGACTTCTCCCGGCTGCGCAGCCTGCTGCCGGGCGCGAACGTGCGCCGCAGCATCGCCGACGGGGCGCGGGAACTGGTGGCCGCCTACCGCGACCACGGCATGACCGAGGACCTGTTCACCCACCGGTTCGTCCGGCTCGCCCGGATCCGCGAACTGCAGGAGAGCTCCCGGATCGACGCGGGGCTCCGGGTGATGCCGTGAAGCCGCGAACAGCGGGGACGGCGGGGACGAATCATGGCTGAGTGCATCCTGTGCGGCTCCGACGCCGGCGTGATCGTGCTCGACCTGGGTGCCCAGCCGTCGCCGCGGCACTGGCCGCTGCCCACCGACCCGCTGCCCGACCCCACCCACGCGCTGGCGCTGCGGCTGTGCCCCGACTGCGGCCTGGCGCAGCTCGACGCCGATGACACCACCGAACCGGAGGTGCCGGTGCCGGAGCCGCGGGCTGTCGTCGACCAGGCCCGCCGGGCGGTCGCGGACCTGGGCAGGCTCGGTCACCTCGACGGCCGGGCCACGGTCGTCGAGTTCGGTTCCCCGCACGGCGGCAGTTGGCTGTCGCTGCTCGACCTGACCCCGGTCGAAGGTTCCGCGGACCTGGTGGTCGACAGCTTCGGTTTGATGCACGACCGCGACCTCCCGGCCGCCCTGGCGCGCCGCGCCGGGGCGCTGGCCGACGACGGCCTGGCCGTCTTCCTCATCCAGCCGCTGGGCGACGTCGTCGCGCAGCGCACCTGGACCGTGCTGCGGCACGGCCACTACGGCTACTTCACCCTCACGTCGCTGCGGACCGCGCTGGGAACGGTGGGGATCACCCCCACCAGTGTGCTGCGCTACGACCTCTACGGTGGGGTCGCGGTGGTGCTCGCCAGCCGCGGCGGACAACCCGACGCCGACCTGCTGGCCGCCTACGACGACGAGTCCCGGCGGGGATTGGCGATCCCGGAGGGACTCACCTGCCTGGCGGAGGCGGTCTCGGCCTCGACGGGGCGGCTGCGCAGCTACCTGGAGGGGCACCACGCCGCGGGCACGCGCCTGTTCGCCTACGGGGCCGCGTCGAAGGCCGTCGCGGAGCTGGCGATGGTGGGCGACGCCGCCGGCGCGATCCTCGCGGTCGGCGACGCGTCACCGGCCAAGCAGGGGCGCTGCATGCCCGCAAGCCGCATTCCCGTGATCAGCCCGGAGGCTCTCGTCGCGGCGGATCCCGCAGAGGTGCTGCTCCTGCTTCCGGATCTCCACGACGAGCTGCTGGCCGCGCACCCATCCCTCACGGGGCGGGTCGTGGTGCCCGGGGCCGGTCCTACCCGGATGCCCCTGCCCATCCCTCCCGATGATGCCGCCACCTGCCCAGGCACGCCTGGGCGTAACGCAGAGGACCGGTGAGTGCGCTGCGCATCTCCAACGACCCGAGCGATGCGGTGTACCCCCGCGGAAACCCGAAAACCGCGTCGGTGCCCTCCGGATCCGGCGAGCCGCCCCGGGCGATCGCCCGCATCCTGGCGACCGCACCCGGCACCTTCGTCAACGCCAGGCGAAGCAGCGACGGCGTGAACAGGATCTTCGTGCACCACGCCCCCAGCCCGGTGCCGTACCCGCGGGCCTGGGCCTTGAGCGCGGGAAGGTCGGAACGGTGACGGTGCCAGGTGATGGCCGAGGGTTCCACGCTGATGGAGTACCCGGCCGCGAGCATTCGCACGTACAGATCGATGTCCTCCGCTCCTTTGGTGGGCTGGCCGCTGCCCAGGGCGACGTCGAAGCCGCCGACGCTCTCGAAGGCCGTCCTGGTGGCCGCGGTGTTCGCACCCGTGCCGTAGGCGCCCACCTGGAAGGGAAACAGCGGCAGCTCCGGTGGCGGCGAGGACAGCGAGTACACGCGCGGTTCCCGCGCGTCGGCCCAGGTCACGCGCTGGTCGAACCACGCCTGCGTGCGGGTGCGGATCTCGCCGCTGGGCACCAGCCCGCACACCAGCCCCACGTGAGGATCCCGGGCGAACCCGCGAGCGATCCCCGTCAACCAGTGACGGTCCACCACCACGTCGTCGTCGATGAAGGCGACGTGCTCGTTCACCGCCACCCGCACCCCCCGGTTGCGGCCGCGGGAGTTCCCCGCGAGCGGTTCGTGGGCGTAGCGCACCCGGGGGTCGGGGTGGCGCAGGGCCACGTCGCGGGTCTCGGATGTGACACCTGCGTTGTCGACCACCACTACCTCGAAACCCGGGTAGTCGCTGGCCAGGACGGAATCCACCGCGTCCTTGAGCAACCGGCCCCGGTCGCGGGTGCAGATCACCACGCTGATCGGCGGCCGGGGCGGTTCCGGTTCCGGGACGGCGGCCGGAAGCTCCTCGGCGGCCCGTCGCAGATCGCCGGCCCGGACCTGCCCCTCCTCGACGCCCACCGTGACGAAACCGCGCAGGGCCTGGCCCTCGCGCGCCAGGAAACGGGCCTTGCGGTAGTTAGATCCGCCGGCCAGTTCGAGTCTCGAATCCGCTGGTGCCGATGCCAGGTCGCTAAGATCGAGTTCACCGACCCATACCGCACCGGCCCACTCGGGGTTGTCGCTGCTACGCATAGGTTGTTCCAGCATTACGTGACTCTACCCGAGAGCAGAAACCATCCACCGCCCGCAGAGCGTGACATCGCTCGCAGCAACGAGGGGGATCCCAGATGAGTACCGAGTCCCGGAAGGGCGGGCAAACAACCACCGTTCCCGCGCGTGTCTCCATCGTTCCCGACCCGGAGATGAAACCCGCCGCCGTCACGTCGCCCCCCAGGAACGCCGAGGACCTGCTGAACCAGTTCTGGTTGGCGCTGCTCGTGGCCTTTCTCGGGTTCGTGGGTGTGATGCTGACGCTCACCGGCGGCAACGGCGGTTTCCAGGGGGTGCTGGTGGCCGTTCTGCTGCACACCGTTCCCGGTCTGGCGATCGGGCTGGTGTACCGGCTGCGTGGTCTCGATCTCATCCTGTCCTGGTTCGTCGGCAGCCTGGCGGTGCTGATCCTGTGTTCGTTGCCGATGGCGCTCACCAGTTTCTGGCATCCACGGGTGATGGCTACGCTGATCCTGCTCGCCTCGACGGCGGTCGCGGTGTGGGTGGCGCGCAAACGACCGCCGAGGCTGGACACGACGTGGGTGCACCGGACGGGACGGGCGATGATCGGGCCGATCGGCGTTGCCACGGCCGGTTTCCTCATCGCGATGATCGCCGCGGCCACGCAGCACCAGCCCCCCGCCCTCTACGGCGCCGCCCTGGCCGCCGGCCCGCTGTGGTTCCTCGGGCTGGGCGCGATCGTGTTCGCCGTGTGCTGGGCGTTCTCCAGCGTCGGTGGGCGCAGCTGGAGCATCGTGCTGCTGGCAACCGTCGTCCCGATGACCCAGGCCGTGATGTACGGCACACCGACGGTGCAGGTGGCGGCCCGCCACATCGGGTTGGTGAACCTGCTGATCGCCAATGGGGGCCTGGACCGCGAGGCCGGGATCTACCAGGCCTACTCGGGTCTTTTCGCGTCCAGCGCGCTGGTGCAGCAGGCCGCGGGCTGGCCGGACCTGATGATGTACGCCGCCGTGTTCGGTGCCGTCGGCGCGGGCGTGAACTGCTTGGCGGTCGCGCAGCTGGCACGCTACTTCGTCGACGAGGAACGTGCTTGGTGGGCGGGGTTGGTGTTCGCGCTCGGTTCCAGCCTCACCACCAGCTTCTACGCCCCCCAGGTGGTCGGCCTGGCGTTCGTGACGACCGCCACCACGGCGCTGCTGCGAAACAGCACGGGCCTGAAGTGGTCGCGGGTCTGGGCCGCCCTGATGCTCTCGGTCGCCGTCGCCCCCACCCATCAGCTCAGCCCCTTCCTGGCGATGCTGATCTGCATCGCCCTGGTGGTGGTGCGGTTGATGAAGCTGTGGTGGGCGCCGTTGGTGCTGGCGGCTCCCGCCGTGGTCTGGGCGCTGTTCAACCGCGGCGTGCTGAAGTCGTACGTGTCCCTCGGCGAGCTGTTCAACGTTTTCTCGAACTTCAGGCCTCCCGCCAGGCCAAGTTCCAGCGCCCTCACCACGGATCTCGTCAACCGGATCACGTTCTGGGTGCCGTCCATCGCGCTCGTGTGCATCGGCGTCGCCGCGCTCGTCGCCCTGATCCGTTTCCGCAACCGCATGACCCTGGGGCTCGCGCTGGCCGCGGCCAGCCCGGTGGGGTTGTTCGCCGCGAACTCCTACGGTTCGGAAGGCATCTTCCGGGTTTCGTTGTTCTGCCTCCCGTGGCTCGCGATCATCGGGTCGATCAACCTGCCCCAGACCGGCCGCAGGTTCTGGACGGTGCTGTGGCACCCGATCCGCAACGCCAGTGTGGTCGCGTTGACCACGGTGTTCGTCATCGGAACCACCGGCATGGACTACACGAGGGTGATCAACCCCGAGAACGTGAAGGCCGTGACCTGGGTGGAGGAGCACATCACCGCCGACACCCAGGTGTTCACGCTGGGCAGCGAACTCGCCGAGCCGCTGCACCTGCTGGGCAAGGACATGTTCTACCTGTCCCGGGAGCTGCTGCTGCGCGACAAGACCACCGAGGTCTACCCCTCCGGGATCGGGGCCGACTACGATCCGCAGGCCGATCTGGATGTGCTCATGAAACACTGGATGGCGGCGCCGGCGAGGGTGCGTTACGTGTTGGCGAGCGACCGGATGAAGGCCTTCGACGAGCGCTACGGCCAGCAACTGGCCTCCGACCAGGCCCGCCTCGAACAGGCGCTCCGGAACACCCCCGGGGTGACCGTCGCCTACCAGGGGGACGGGGTCGCCGTGTACAAACTCCCGGAAAGCAGCGCTTCATGACCGTCGCAGTCGTTCTCCTCGCCCACGACAAACCGAAACTGCTCCGGCGGCTGGTGGGGGCGCTGGATGGGCTCCCGATCTTCCTGCATGTCGACGCGGGCGTGCCGCAGCAGATGCACGACGAACTGACCGGCGCGCTTCCCGAGCGGGTCCGGTTGCTGCCGCGGGTCTCCTCGGGGTGGGCGACCTTCGGGTTGGTGGAGGCCGAGCTCGCAGGTTACCGGGCCGCGTGCGCCACCACCGACGCCCAGCACGTCGTGATGATGACGGGGGCGGACTACCCGCTGGTCAACGTCGAGGGGCTCGTGGAGCGTTTGGGCCGGGCGCGGGGCAGGTCGTGGGCCAAGGTGCGCAGGCTGCCGATCAGGCACTGGGGTCCGATGGGTGGCTACGACCGTTTCGTGTTCGGCAACCGGGTCAGGGACCGCAAACGCGTCTGGTCGCTGATTCCCAGGCGCTGGCCGAAGGGGATTCACCCCGCGGGCGGTTCGCAGCTGAAGGTCCTCGCCCGCCACCACACCGAACTGATCCTGGAGATCGTCGATTCTCGGCCGGATCTCGTCGACTATTTCCGCACGACGTGGATCCCCGACGAGACCATGATCCCCAGCCTGCTGACCTCCCCCGCGTTCGGCGCCCGGTGGGAGTCGAGCCACCTGCCGGGGGCCGCGTGGTACATCGACTGGGGCAAACAACCCAGCCCCAACCCGCGGTGGCTGGACGAGACCGACCTCCCGGCGCTGCGCGCCGCCCGCACCCGGGAGGACTCGCCCGTTCTGTTCGCCCGCAAGTTCCGCGAGGACTCAACCGCTCTGCTGGACCGGATAGAGCAGGAGCTGTGGCCGCTGCCATGAACCCGGAGGAGACTGAAACACCCCTGGAGGAACCGGCCGGGGTCACGGGCAGGGGAGGCACCTCCGACCTGTTCGGCCGGGGAATGCTCTACGTCGTGATCTGGTCCATGCAGATGGTTGTGGCGACGGTGGTCTCCCCCGTGCTCACCCACGTCCTGCCGGTGGCGGCGTTCGGGTCGCTGTCGGCCGCCATCGCGCTCTACCAGCTGTTGATCGTTCTCACCGTGCTCGGTCTGGACCAGGCCCTCGAGATCCAGCGGGTGGAGGACGACGACCCCGCCCGCGCCCGCGGACTGCTGGCCGCCGGGTTGGCCATCGACGTGGTCATCGTCGGGGGCATTGCTTTGCTGTCGCCGCTGTGGGCGCCCGCCCTGGGTTTCTCCAGCTACACGCTGGTGCTCATCACACTGGGCTGGACCGCACCCGGCGCGGGGGTGATGCTGTCGTTGTCGCTGCTGCAGGCCGAGGACCGGTTCGCGCGGTTCGCCACCGTGTCGCTGATCTCGACGGTGGGTGGTCTGCTGCTCGGCCTGGTGCTGCTGTTCACCTGGGAGCGCACCGCGGAGGTGTACGCGCTGGGCGGGATCATCGGGCAGGTGGTCGCGCTCGCGCTGGGGTTGGCGTGGACCAGGCCACGGCTGGCGGGACTGTTCGACAAGGAGACGTTGCGTCGCGGGCTGCGTCTCGGGATTCCGCTGGCCCTCACCGGGTTGTCCACCTTCCTGCTCACCGCCGGGGACCGGTTCATCATCCAGCGCATGCTGGGCGAGGTTCAGGTGGCGCGCTACCAGGTGGCGTTCACCATCGGCAATGTCGTCACGCTCATGCTGACTTTCACCAACCGTGCCTGGTTGCCGCGCCTGAAGAACGTCGTCGACGACGCCCAGCGGTGGCGGGTGATCGCGACCTCCCGCGACGGCGTGTTCTCGCTGGTGGCATGGGCGGTGCTGGGCGTCACCGTCGCGGCTCCCACGCTGTTGCAGATCTTCGCGCCCTCCACCTACGCGCAGGAGGAGCTGGTAGCGGTGGTCGCGCTGATCGGGTTGGCGGCGTTCCCCGTCGCGGCTGCGGCGGCGAGCAGCCAGATGCTCATCACGATCCGCTGGTCGGTGCCGCTGGCGTGGGCGTCGGTGGTGGCCGTGGTGGTGAAGATCGCCGCGACCTTCGCCCTCATAGTGCCGTTCGGGCTCAACGGCACCGCGGCAGCGACCTTCCTGGCGCTGTTCGCGCAGGCGGTGGTGCTGCGACTCGCGGTGACGCGACGCCACGCCCCTGTCCGGGTGGCCTGGCCGGTGGTGGCGCTGATCGTCGCCGCGGTGGCGGGTTGCGCCGCATCGATCCTCGCCCCCCAGGAACCGGCCTGGAGGATTGCGCGGTTCGCGTTCTCCTGCTGCTGCCTGGTGCCGTTCTTCCTCGGTCTGAGACGCCTCCAGACCGCCTGACCCAAACTCCTCAAAGCTGGTTGAGCCGGGTCGTGAGGAACGAGCGACCCGAGTCGAAACCACCCCTCAGCCGGTCTTGGACGCGGACTTCCTGCCCCACAGTCGCTGTCGCACCGTCCAGGCGCGCCAGGAGACGTGGGCCGCGGCGGGCGCGAGGTGACGCAGGACGGCCGGGATCTCGTAGCGGGGATCGTTCGCGACCCGTCTCAGGAACCGGATGTGATCGTCGAGCTGCTGCCGGTTGTGGCTGTTGGAGAACGACTCCGTCCACATGCGGAACGCGGCGTGGGACTCGGATTGGCCGAACATGTCGCCGCGGGTGAGGATCCGCAGCCAGGCGTCGATGTCCATGGCGAACACGTTCGAACCGTCGAACCCGCCGATGGCTTCGTAGTCCCTGCGGCGGAACATCACGCACGCGGGTTCACCGACCGGGTTGATCCCGAACCGCACCGCCGCCCTGGCGACCTCGTGGACGCCGCGACGCCCCAGCAGGCCCGGCAGACCAGCGTTGCGGGTCAGGACCTTGCCGTTGCCGTCGATGAAGTCGCGGCGGCACGCGACGAGGGCGAGCGACGGGTCCTCCAGGAGCGCGGCCTGCGTGGCAAGGCAGTCCGGATGGATGAGGTCGTCGGCGCACACCACCTTGATCAGCTCGCCGCGGGCCTGGTCGACGGTCGCGCGCCAGTTGGCCGGCAACGGTAGGGTCTTCTCGGATCGGATGATCCGGATGCGTGGGTCGTCGAACCCGGCGATCACGTCGCTGGTGCCGTCGGTCGAGCCGTTGTCCCGGATCACCACCTCGAAGTCGGCGCGTCCGCTGGCCAGCACCGACCGCAGGGTCGCCGCGAGGGTCGACGCCCCCTGATAAACCGGGATGCAGACGGAAATGTGCGGTTTCATCACTTGTTCATCAGCCTCCCCCAAGAAGCTGCGAGCACCTACCGACCCCCCAGCCCGCTCATTCCTGCATCCTAGCGTGTCGCCCCCTGCTGATGGGACCAGCACACATTCCTGGCCCGGAGATGACTTGTGATGGCTGGATCGCAAGTTAGGGTTCTCTGGTGTACTGAAAGGGAGTGCTCTTGTTACCAAGCCGAATTGTTCGACCCCTGATGGCGCTGGGGCTTGCCACCGCGACGATCACCGGGGGACTGTTGATACAGCCTCAAAACACGGACCAGGAACTGGCCGCGACCCCCGCTTCTCTCAGCACGGAGCGGATCACCCCGAGAGCGGCACCACCAAGCTCAAGCAGCCCCACCGGCGCCGAGGCGGCCATTACGGTGACGCCGAGCCCCGCGCGGTCGACGACCACATCCCCGACGCCGGAGCAGACGCCCGTGTCGAGGTCGTCGGGCGAACGCTCGCCCCTGAACGCCCCGTCGTCCGGCGAGTCCTCTCCCAGCAGTTCCGCCTCGCCGCAGCGATCCTCCGGGAATTCGTCCGGCCAGAGCCGTTCCGACGCTGAGATCAGCGGCTGGAGCATCGACTACTTCGAAGGTTTTGACGCCTCTCTCGAGGAGCTGGGCTGGGAACACTACGGTTGGGGCAAACCCGAGGTTGGGCACGGCGCCATGGGGGTCATGTCCGACGAGAACACGTTCGTCCAAAACGGTGAGCTGATCGTGCGCACCGATTACAAAGACGGACGGTGGAACGCCGGCGGCACCAGCACGGAGAAGGTGTTCTCGGCCTCGCGTGGTCGCTGGGAGGTTCGCGCGAAGTTCCCGAAGGCCAAGGGCATCGGCTACGTCTTCCTGCTCTGGCCGAAGGACCAGGGCTGGCCGCCGGAGATCGACTTCGCCGAAGGGCGGGTCAACGGCCCCGAGATCATGGGAACCTACCACTGGGATCCCGAAAACAAGCAGGACCACAAGTTCGTCGATCACGAGGACATGACCGGATGGCACACCTACGGCGTGATCGTGGAGCAGGACTACATCATCTTCACCCTTGACGGCGAGGAGTGGGGCCGGATCGACCAGCCCAACATCACCGACAAGGAAATGTTCTGCGGTTTCCAGACCGGAGCGATGGATCCCAACGGCAAGGAGAGCCACACCGAAACCGTCGACGGTGGCCTCCCGGGTGAAAACACCCCGTCTGTCTCCGACATCCAGATCGACTACGTGGCTCACTACACCAGGAACTGAGCCGCCGGGTCACTGCCGCTGGGGCATTTTCCGTCGGGGTGCCGCGCACCCGTCCTGAGGGGCGGTCGCGGCACCCCGTCGTCCGCCAGCCCACCCGTCGAACGCCTGCCTTCCCGTCGAACGCCAGCCTTCCCGACGAACGCCAGCCTTCCCGACGGAAACGCTTGCCTTACGGACAAACGCCAGCGCTACAGCGCAAGCGTCTGACCACAAGACAAGCGAACCACCGGGAATCGGCAGCGGGAAGCTTGACGACGAGGCGCGGGTGTCTTTTACTCCGCTCGCCGGTACGGGGGAACGTAGAGGTTCTCGACCGGGATCTCCCGGCCCGTGGGGGTGTCGACGATCCGGATGCCCAGTTCGTCGCGCACGATCTGCAGGTCGGAACCGACGGGCAGGTCCCAGATGCCGATGAGGGCGGGTTCGATGGTGCACAGGTCGTTGAAGTCGACGATCTGCCAGTTTGAGGTGTCGTTGAGGTACTCGGAGGTGTCGATGTGACTCATGATCTGCCAGCCGTTGTCGGCGGGTGCCTTCGACTCGCCCCGCACCATCCAGCGCACCAGCCCCTTCTTCTCGATGACGTTGCGGGTGGCCAGGCAGGCCCCGGCTCCAGGAATGAACTCCACTGTCTCGGTCCTTTCGCAGTCTTGTATGACCTCAGCCTAACAATGGAAGCGTCTGCTTCACCTTAGTCCGGGCGGTTGCCGACGATCACGTCCCGCATCGTCGACATACGCCGCGCAAACCAGCCGTCATCATCTCCGGGGATGTCGGTCCGGGCTGGAGTGGCAACAAGGAACTGGGCGGCCGCTGGATCAAGGCGGGGTGCACCGGTTTGTTCGTTCGGCGTGGGCAACGCGTCATCTGTCAGCTTGAAGTACATGGAGGACGCGTCGCCGAGCCGGGAGCGGTGGTCAGGGGGTCCGTTTTCCCCACTGTTTCGCTTCCGGCTTGCTCAGCAGCGAGATGGTGGTTCCGGCGAGCCCCAGGCCGATCACTCCCCGGAAGACGATCCCCACCAGCAATCCTCCCGTCGTACCGTGGGGGTCGACGCTCATGGTTCCCGAGAGGTTCATGTCGATGGCGTTGATCCCCAGGTCGATCACCGTCAGGACGGCCTGCGCGTACGCGGCAACGAGCAGGACGGTGTATCCGCTCTTCTTGAGGAAGGTGATGCCCGCAACCAGGAGGGCGATGGCAGTCGCGAGAACCCCGAGGGGCTGGATGCTTCCGAGGAGACTCATCACGACGCCGAGGTTTCCGTAGTATCCGGCGCCAACCCTGTCCTGGATCATGGCGAAGGCGGCCAGCGTCCCGAGGAAAACAAAGAAACCCAGGCTACCGCTGACGATCCCGAGTACACCTGCTGCGGTCGCAGAGCCAGGACGTTTCGGCTTGGTCTCGTAGGGGTAGGGCTGGTAAGGCGTGCCGTATCCGTGTGGGGGTTGGGCCGGCCACTGCTGGGGTGGGATGGGAGGCTGCTGCGCCTGCCAGTGGGATGCCTGCCCTGGGTTGGGTTGAGCGTAGGGATCGGGTTGCCGGGGTTGCGGGTCGGTTCGGAAGTCGGGGCCCGGCTCCGTCGGGGGTTGGGGGTTCTGATCGGTCATGGGCACCTCCTGCGAGCATCGTATTGCAATTCCGGGGTCTCCGGGGATGCTGTGCCGAAGTTTCTGGCTCCCGCCACGACTGCCCATCCACCAGCGCCGACGGCTACTGGTAGCCGTCGATCAGGGCCGCGGCGACCTCCGCCCACGCCTCCCTCGTGCGGGGTTGGACCCGTTCCGGGTCGATGCGGTCGCCGTCAGCGACTGCTTGGTCGTTCGGGACCACGAACACCTGCCTGCTGTGGGTGGCCAGGTGGGTGCGCACCATGTCCTTCTGAACCCGGAGCGACACGTTGTCCTTGTCGGTGAGGACGACGATCGCCCCTTGGGCCAGTTTCGCGTAGCCGTGCTGCGAGAGCCATTCGATGGTGCTGACGGCCCTCTTGACCCCGGAGAAGGCGTAGCCGGTGGCGATCACGACGCTGTCGGCCCTGGAGAGGATCCCGCTCATGGCGTTGTGGGTCACGCCGGTGCCGCAGTCGGTGAGGATGACGGAGAAGAAGCTCTGCACCAGGTCGTGGACGCGTCTGTAGCCCTCGGCGGTGAGGCTGTCCGAGACCGCGGGGTCCTGTTCGCCCGCGACGACGTGCAGCCGGTCGACCTGGGTGATGTAGCCGGACAGGTCCGTCCAGGTCCGCACGTTGGGGATGTCGCGCACCAGGTCGGTGATGCTGCGGGGACGGACGCGCAGCATCTCCTCCTCCCCGAGCAGCCGTTCGGCCAGGTCCCCCGAGTCCGGGTCGGCGTCGATGGCGATGGGGGGCACACCACGCGCCTGGGCGAGTGCCAGGCCCACCCCGACCGCCGTCGATGTCTTGCCGATGCCGCCCTTGAAGGACAGGAACACGGTGCTGTAGGGGCGTTCCAGCGACCGGGAGATCCGGGAGTCCCGTTCCGCGAGACGGATCTGGGTCTGGCTGGGACCGAAGTTCACGCGCCCCGAGGTCAACCGGTACATCGCCCCGCGGAAACCACCCTGGGGCACGGTCTTCGGGGGGCGCACGAGCAGCGACGACGGTGGCGTCTCCTGCACGGGAGGGGTCTGGGACGGGGGCACGTTCATCGAGATCGACCGGAACGGCACGTCGGGGGAGGCCGTCGGCGGGGAGACCTCCTGCGGTTTCGGCCGCGGGGGTGGCGGCGGACCCTGCCTCGGAGGCGCATCCGGTCGCTGCGAGGAGTTCGGTCGCCGGGGTGCATTGGGTGGCGGCGGGGCCTGCCTGGGGGGCATGGTCGAGGAGGTCGCGGGCGGTAGCGCTTTCTTCGCCTCCAGCTGCCGGGGCGGTTCTGGACGCCCGGGGGGCGCCGGTTGCCGGGGCGGTTCTGGCGGTGGGGGTGCGTCCGGCGGCACCGGGGAGACGGTGCTTTCCTGGGGTTCCGGCATTCGGGCCCGCGCCGGGGAGGCCGGCACGCCGGGACCGGGCATCTGCAGTTCCGGTCTGGCCAGGGCGCGGGCGGGCGACGGCTCGGTGGCCTTGTGCTGGGGTTCCGGGTGCGTCGAATGCGCGACGGGGGCGCGTCGCGGCGCCGGCAGTGCCGCTCTGCTGGGGGCCACGGCCGGGCCGTTGCTGGATACCGCCTCGGGAGGCTGGGCGGCGGCCGCCTGTCCGTCGGCGTCCACCGTGAACCACGACACCCGGCCACCGCGGGTCTCGTCCACGCCCCGGGCGAGCACGGGCCGGCCCGCTTGGCGCGCCGCGGTGGCGAGGTGCTGGAACACCGACGAGTAGACGTTGGTGGGCACCACCATCTCGACCGGAACCCCATTGACAGTCGCATCACTTTTACCCGTAATGGTGACGTCCCAGTAGGGCGACTTCATGGGTCTCCTTCCTGTCGAGAGGGTTTCGCCGGACCCAAGGACAATGCCTGAACGGTAACTAGGCTAACCCTTGCGAAGTGCCAGCCCAATCGGCCGAACTCCTTCCGCGCGCCGGGTCCCCGGGAGCATGAAACTACTATGATTCGCCGGTCACCTGCGAGCGGCGACGCTGTTTTGGGACGGGTTTTTCCACCCTTCGGGGCCTTCTCGACGACGAATCCCCTAGTCAGCTCGAACCCGGGGTTCGGTGGCGGTCGACCCTCCGAACAAAAAGAGGACAGGTCCCCGACCCAGTAGGGTCGGGGACCTGTCCATTCCGCGGAGCCGTTCGGCCGCTCAGGCACCGGTCCTGGGCAGGCCCGGCTTGACCGGGGTCGGGGTGACGGTGGGCGTCGGCGCCGGGGGGGTGCTGACGCTCGGCGTCGGGGTCACCGACGGAGGAGCCGGCGGCGTCGGAGTCGGAGGTGCCGACGGAGTCGGCGTCGGGGCGGCACACACCGGCTGATCCTTGGTGACCGTGAAAGTCGCCGTGGTCTCATCCACCCGCGTCCAACCCTCCGGCAGAACCCCACCAATCTGGAACCCCGCCTTCGCCGTCGCAGAAGCAGTAACAGTCACCTTCCCATCCTTGACCTCAATCTTCGGCTCAGAAAACTCCAAACCCTCCACCGGATCAAAAACCGCAGTAGGAGCCGTCGGCGTCAACGAATCCACAGGACAAACACCAACATCAATCCTCGGAGCAACAGGAGTCACACACGTGGGAACATCAACCTCACCAGTGAAAGTGGAAACCCCCTTCACAGGAGCACCCCAACCAGCACCAAGCTTGTCAGCATCAATCACGAACACCTCACCCACCGGAGTAGCAGTGACGGTGTACCTGAACTTCCCACCCACAATCTCATGACTGGTCACCGCATAAGCGATGCCCTCAGTGGTCGGCAACGTGACCTCAGGCTCAGTGGGCGTGGTGGAACCAACCTTGCAAACACTCGCCGAAACCGTCGGCGCCACCGGAACCACCTTCTTGGCCTGACACACCGGCTGATCCTTGGTGACCGTGAAAGTCGCCGTGGTCTCATCCACCCGCGTCCAACCCTCCGGCAGAACCCCACCAATCTGGAACCCCGCCTTCGCCGTCGCAGAAGCAGTAACAGTCACCTTCCCATCCTTGACCTCAATCTTCGGCTCAGAAAACTCCAAACCCTCCACCGGATCAAAAACCGCAGTAGGAGCCGTCGGCGTCAACGAATCCACAGGACAAACACCAACATCGATCTTCGGGACCACCGGCACCACACACTTCGGCTGGGTGATCGTCGTGGTGTAGGTCACCACACCATTGACCGCACCCCACCCCTGGGGCAGATTCGCGGTGTCGATCCGATACCCGGGCTTCGCGGTGGCGGTCACGGTCACCGTCACCTGGTCACCGTTCACGACGACGACGGGCTCGCTGTAGTCGATCTGCTCGGTGTCCTCAACACCCGTGACGGTCGGCTGGGTGGGGGTGGTCGAATCCACCGGGCACACCCCCGGATTCACGTTCGGGACTGCCGGCACCACGTCCCGGGTGCAGGTCGGCTGGGTGATCGTCGTGGTGAAGATGAACTTGCCGTCACCATTGGCAACCCATCCCGCGGGGAGGTTCTGGTCATCGATTTCCTTGCCCGCCGCAGGCGTGGCGGTCACCTTGACCGTCACCTGGTCCCCGGCCTTGGTGAACTCCGGCGCCGAATACGTGATCCCATCGGTGGGGCCAACCTCAACCGTGGGCTCCGACGGTTCCGACGCACCCGGGGCACACACCCCCGGTGTCACCTTGACGGGGGACAGTTTCGGATTGACCTGATTGGTGAGAGTCACCTCGGCGGTCTTCAAGCCCTCGACGGTCACCCGGGCGCTGTTGGCATCCGGAACCCCGTCGCTCACCCCGGCACCGGAGAACACCGGATCGCCGAAGTCAAAACCGGCCACCGCCGGCACCTTCTCAGTCAGGGTGACGACCACACCGTTGGGAACGTTGTTCAAAGTTTCCACGGTCCCGTCGCCCTTGACCGACAGTTCCCCGGTGCGGGTTACACCCTTGTACTGGTAGGACCAGGTCACCGGGAACACGGTGTCGCCGGGAACGTTGCCGTTCGTGACGGCTTTCTTCACGCCGATGTGGCCGACGGTGTCACCGGAACCGGTACCACCACCCGAGGAGGTCTTCTCGGCGCGGGCGGTGCGCATTTCGCCGTCCACGAATCCCCGGTTGACGTACTGGGAACCGACGGGGATCTCGCCGTCGGTCGTGAGTTCCAGTTGGAACACGTAGATCCGGTCGGCCTGGAAGTTCTGGCCTTTGTTGTCGATGACGACCTTCACCTGGTCCTTGTCATCGTCAACCGTGATGGTGCTCGACGGCGTACTGGCGTCGCTCAGGTCGTTTCGGCATTCCGCGCTTTCCATTTCGTTCCAGCACTTCGGGGTGCTGGGGATCCAGAGGATCTTCGGGTATCCCGCGGACACGGTGAGGTGAGATCCCGCCTGCAGGTAGTTGTCGAGGATGGTCACGCTGGAGCGGTCGGAGATCTTGTCCCCGGGAATCACGATGCGCCAGTAGATGGTGGTCTGGTTGGCGCCGGGGAACCACCCGGCTTTTTCAATCTCGGTCGGGACGTAAGGTTTGTATTCGATGCCCTGCTGCCCGTTGGGAAGCGGCACCTCCACCTTCGTTCCGTTGTTAACCTCAAAGCTGAGTTTGGAAGCCGTCGTCAGGGCGACGGCCTGGGTTTTCACCCAGAGCGAACCGCCGACGTTGTTCTTGTTCTCCACGTTCGCGTTGAGGGTGCAGACCACCTCGGTCTTGGTGACCTCGCAGCTCCCATAAGTGAGCTGGTCACCCTCCCGGCCCTTGAGTTCGAAGGTGCCCTCGGCTCCCCCGAGTTCCTTCGGCAGCACCATCTTGAATGTGTCACCGGCACGTCCGGCGCCGTCCGGGATGCTCCAATTCGCATCCACCCGGACAACGCTCCACATGTATACCGCAGCCTCTTCGGCATCCACTTTCGTGAGTTTGATGCTCGTTGAGTCAATGGCCGCGACCTCATCTGCCCTGGCCGCGGGGCTCGCGATCACGATCCCGGCCAGACCTATCAGGAATGCCAGGAAGACCGCCAACGATCTCCGCCCCCTGCGGGACCTGGTTGCTTTCAATTTTCCCCTCCTTCGTCACGGCATTGTATGCCACCAGCCGCATCTCAATCGAACTGTATTTTCAGGAATTACCGGAGGTGGACATCAATTGACGCGAAGGGCACCAATCGGTCAGTTCGGGGAAATCATTGCCTTCTTTCCTCAGTTTTCTTTCGGAGGTGACGGGGCCGAGGGGACGGAGGTAGCGACCTCTTGGCTGACGAACCAGAATCCTTCCGGGGCGGCGCCTTTCAGGCCACTTCCTCGGAGGACACCCCCCAGGTGTTGCAGCCCTGCAGCGTCGTCATGTAGAAGCCCCGATTCTTCCAATGGACGATCGTCTCCTTGGTTCCGTGCGCCTCGTCTCCCAACGGGGTTTTCAAGAAGCTCTTGTAGTCGTCGGCGGTGACGCCCAGGTTGAGGGTCAGCTGGAGGCGTGAGGTGGAGCAGATGTCCTGGAGTTCGATACGGCGGGTGATCTCCATCGCGTCCGCGTCGAAGTTTGCGCGGGCGTATCTGTTGGTTCCGAGCTGGTTCTGGAGGTGGTGGAAGTGCTCGTGAATGGCGGTTGCGCCTGCGTAAGCCCCGGCTTCCGCATCAAACTCGTATTTCTTCCGCGATACATAGATGGTGGCGCTGCTGGGGCAGTAGAAAGCCGTCAGATCTTGGTTGTCGGAACCGCACGGGGTGTTGACGTTCGAGTCGTAGGCAACCAGGTCGACGGGCTTCTGTTCGATGTCGAGAGCGGTCAGATAGGGGCGCCACACGTCCTGGAGGCAGTCGATCACGGACTTGTAATAGGCGGTGTGTCGTTCGCGGTTCGTGAACTTCTTCGGTGGGGTAGGACAGTTTCCGACGGGATAGTTCGCCTTGTTGATCGGGTGGGCCACCAATTTGTCGGAGACCTTGTCGCTGGTGGTCGGCAGCTCCTTCCAGTCACGTGGCGGAAGCCAGTTGGGAAGCGGCGGCACCTCCACCTGGGGAAAGGAAATGGTCGGTTTCGACGACGGCGTCGCCCCAGGGGTGGTGGTCTGCCCAGGAGTGGTGGTCTGCCTAGAGGTGGTGGTCCGCCCAGGGGTGCTCCGGGGCTCCGATGTTGTGTGGGGGGCGCTGGACGTGTCCCGGGACGAGCTGTTCATGATCGCCCCCACCCCGATGATCAGCAGAACCGGTAGCAGCAGACACACCAGGACGACCGGAAGCTGCGGTCCTTGGCCCGGGCTACGGAGGTTCGACTGCTGCCAGGCGGGTCGCAACGTCGTCCCGTAGGAGGACGGCACATTCCCCGGGGGGGAACTGCCCCGGGTGGAACTGCCCCGGTGCGGCGTACCGCGACGAGAAGGGCTGCGCGGGTTGTGGGGGAAGGGTGCGCATCATCGCTGGCTGGGGCTGCCATTGGGGGTTGAAACCACCCGGCGCACCGGGCTGCCTGTATCTGGGCTCCACGCCATCTCCCGTTGTTCGTGGGGAAACCGTGGCGGGCAACGTCACCCGCCGAATTCACGAGTCAGGGTATAGGAGGCCCGGCTCACCGAAACCGTCCCCGACCTCCTGTCGTTATGTCATTCGGAAAGGTTTTGTACCGTACACGGCACAAAACCTTTCACGAGATGACCAGAAGTTTTCCAAATGACATAACGACGGACGTGGCGGGCTCAACCAGCGCGGGAAGGTGGAGTGGTCAGGTCGGCGACGGTGGCGCCAAGGGCGGCGATCGCGTCGTCGGCCAGGAGCTTCACCCCCACACCGTGGGCTCCGCCTCCCATGGAGATGGACCGGCCGACGATGGAGGAGTCGGCGAACACCGGCCAGGGATGGGTGGCCCCGAAAGGCGTGATGGTGCCCCGTTCGTATCCGGTTGCCTGTTTCGCCTCGGCGGCATCCGGCATCGACAACCGGGACACCCCGAGCAGGGCCCGCAGCTTCGGCCAGGAGAACTCGCGATCCCCGGGCACCAGAACGAAGACGTAGTCGCCGTCACCGCGCCGCACGACGATGGTCTTGACGAGGTCGCGAACCTCGATGCCGCGCACCGCAGCCGCTTCCGCGACCGAACCGACGGGGCCGTGCCGCACCTCGGTGTGCTCCACCCCGAGTTCCCGGAGCCTCCTGAGCGCTGGGGTGTCGTTCATGGGGCGAGTCTACGGCGCTGCGGACGAGGACTGGGCCCCGATTCCATGGAATCGGGGCCCAGAATTCATCACACCGTTCGGCCGCTCAGGCACCGGTCCTGGGCAGACCCGGTTTCACCGGGGTCGGGGTGACGGTGGGCGTCGGCGCCGGGGGGGTGCTGACACTCGGCGTCGGAGTCACCGACGGAGGAGCCGGCGGCGTCGGAGTCGGCGTCGGGGCGGCACACACCGGCTGATCCTTGGTGACAGTGAAAGTCGCCGTGGTCTCATCCACCCGCGTCCAACCCTCCGGCAGAACCCCACCAATCTGGAACCCCGCCTTCGCCGTCGCAGAAGCAGTAACAGTCACCTTCCCATCCTTGACCTCAATCTTCGGCTCAGAAAACTCCAAACCCTCCACCGGATCAAAAACCGCAGTAGGAGCCGTCGGCGTCAACGAATCCACAGGACAAACACCAACATCAATCCTCGGAGCAACAGGAACCACACACTTCGGCTGGGTGATCGTCGTGGTGTACGTCACAACCCCACCAACAACAGCCCACCCCTCAGGCAGATTCGCAGTATCAATCCTCGAACCAGGCTTCGCTGTCGCAGTAACAGTGACACTCACCCGATCACCATCAACAGCAACAACAGGCTCGCTGTAATCAATGACATCCGTATCCTCAACACCCGTCACACTCGGCTGAGTAGGAGTAACCGAATCAACCGGACACACCCCCGCCTTCACAACCGGAATCGCCGGAACCGCTGCGCAGTCTGGTTGGGCAACAGTCTTGGTGAACGTGAAAGAACCATCGCCATTGGCCTTCCACCCCTCAGGCAGGTTCTTCTCATCGATCACCTTGCCGCTCCTCGGCCTCGGGGTCGCAGTGATCGTCACCGTCGCCTGTTTTCCTTCTTTGGTGATCTGCGGCTGAGTGTAGGTGATGTCCTCACTCTCCCCAATCCTCACGGTGGGGTCGGATGGTTGCGTGGAGTCCGCAGAGCACACGCCCGGGGTCACATCAACAACGGCCAGCTTCCTGGCGATCGGGTTCTTCAACGTCACCACAGTTTTAGCCGGCAATCCACCCCCCGCAGCAGGAACAGTGACCTGGGCACTTCGGGCATCCGGAACCCCATCGGTCACACCCCTTCCGGAGAACTCCGGATCACCGAAATTGACCCCCGCCACGGCAGGTTCGTCCTCCGTGAGCGTGACGACGGCTCCAACAGGAACGTTGTACAGGTCGCTTATCCATCGCGGCCCCTTGAGCTCAAGTGTTCCGCTGCGCTCCTCGCCTTCGTAGGTGTAGCGGTAGTGCACGGTGAAAACCGCGTCATCCGGAACCTGGTTCCCACCTGGACCCTGGTTCGGGAGAGCCTGCGGTCTGGGCAGGAACTGTGGCGGGTTGATCGGGGGCGGAGGGCCTATCCGATTACCAAACGTTTTGCTGAGGACGACAGTACCTACACCCGGATCGGCTCCGGCCTCTTTGATGACAAACCCTCGCACGGATTTCCCGTTGACCTGGGCCTCGTTTTTGAAATACGTCCCCGGCAGGATCTTTTCCTTGACCTTGAGGTCGATCTCCAGGACGTAGACGTACTCATCGGTGAAATTGGCTCCGTTGGCGTAGGTCACGTCAACGGTGTCCGCATCGTCATCGACCTTCACGGTGGCCTTGCCACCGGCCCCACCCGCTTCGGGGTAGAGGGTCTGACTGCAGTCAGGAGCAGTCGTGTCCCGCCGGCACTCCGCGGTGTTGCGGACCCGATAGAGGGTGACGCCGTTCTCCTTCACGGTGAAGGTGGAACCGGTCAGCTTGTACGCGTCCTTGATCGTGAGCGTGTCGCTGTCCTTCAGGTCCCCACCCGGAACGGTGACGGTCCATTTGACGCCATCGGTCGGGTCTCCGGTCAGAACACCTTCATTGTCGGTGTTTACGCCCACGATCCGCTTGTTTTTGCCGCCGTCCTGTTTCACGATGCCGGGCGCTTTCATCCCACCGGAATCTGCCACCAGGCCATGAGAGGACGGCGGGCTGATCCATGCTCCCGCCACACCCATCAACGCCGACATGAGCAGAGCAACTGATCGCCACCCCCCTCGCGATGCCGTTGTTCCCCTCACGGAATCCCCCTTCACGTCTCGATCAACGGCTCCGGGAAACGAGAAATTAGACCTCGGAGCGATGCCATGTTAGCCCTGTTCAATGTTTCATTTCATCTTTACTCACAGGAATTAACCATCGACATTGTCGAGGAGATTTCTCGCTCGTTCCTGATCCTCAACACAGCCCATTTGAGAGAACCGCGAAGGAAACATCGACACCACCCCTCACAGCCCCCGCCCAGCCATCAAACCCTGTGGGGACGAATCCAGATCCGCACCAATCGGCACCGGGCACAGCACGCTGTGCATGCGGTCCATCGCCACGCCTCCGGTTCTGCTGACCACAGTTCTCGGACCTCAGGGCCTGTTCCTGGTCTTATCCGGCGACGGGCCGAACCGAGTCCTCGGTTCGCACCCGTCCCGCGCTTCCGTCGACCGTGACGGTCCGGCCGTCGTGGATGCGGGTGGTGGCCTCGACGACCCCGAGCACCGCGGGAATGCCGTATTCGCGGGCGACGATGGCGGCGTGCGACAGCAGCCCCCCGGTTTCCGCGACCACCGCCGAGGCGGAGGCGAACAGCGGGGTCCAGGCGGGGTCCGTGGCCTGGCAGACCAGGACGTCGCCGGGTCGCAGACGAGCGAACTCGGCCGGGCCGGCAATGATCCGCACCGGCCCAGACGCGACCCCGGGGCTGGCCGCCACCCCGGTCATGCCGCTCCCCGGTTTCACGGGGTCGTGTTCCGGCTGCCACGCCGCCAGGGCGCGGGGCCGGGCGCGGCGGCGTCGCTCGACGATCCCCGCGACGTTCACCGGTTCGCCGCGCAGCCAGCCCAGCAGTTCGTCGAAACCGAGCAGCGCCACCTCCCCCGGCTCGGCCAGCAGCCCGGCCGCCACCATCCTGCGTCCCGATTCGAGGGCCAGGCGGCGCATCTGCTCCCCCAGTTCCTCGAAGTCCACCACCCCGGCTTCCCGCGTGACGTGACCGGCGCGGTAGTCGTCGACGAGACGCCGGAACCGGCGGCGCAGGAACCGGGGCAGCCGGCCGGCGGCCTCGGCCATCAGGTCGGTGTGGGGTCGCGCGGCGACCGGTTCGCGTCGCTCGGTGTGCGCCATCATCGCGACCGTCCCGAGGAAGGCGGGGAGATCCTCGCGCCACGAGCGGCTGGAGAACGGCTGGTACATGCGGGTGGTGCGGGCCCCGTACTCCGCGAGGAAACGCTCGACCTTCCCCCACCATTCGGGGTCCTGCTGTTTGACAGAATCAAGGTCGATGGGGTCCTGCGCCAGCAGTCGCCGCACCGGATCCGGGATGGCTGCGACGAGCCGGCCGAGTTCCCGGTCGACGACGACGGTGGCGTAGTCGAGGTCGCCTAGGAGGTCCTCCGGCCGGGTTTTCACCCTTGCCAGGCGCAGCAGGACGCGGAGCCGGACCCCGCGCAGGACGTGGAAGCCGAGGTAGTCGACGAAACGGGAGGTCACCATGGCCTCGACCTGGCCGAACGCCTCCACCAGGGCGTCGGCGATGTCCACTCCGGGCAGCGTCGCGACGGGCAGGTCGCGCAGCCGGGCCGTGACCCTCCGCACCCCGGCGCCGGTGTCGGCGTCCCAGCCACGCGGGTCGCGCCAGGGGGTCCGGGCGATCCGGACGATCCCGGTGGGCAGCCGCCACCACGAGATCCGGGGGTGGCCGATGGTGACGGCGCCGTCGGCGTCCATCTCGACGAGCCCAGCAACGGGTCGCATCCGGAGCCCTGCGAACCCGGTGGTGGCGTCGAGGCAGCGCACCAGGCAGTCGACCATCATCACATCGAGGGGATATGGGGAGGGGAAGTGTTCGATGATGTCATTGCGGATGAAGCGGCTCACGCGGCCGGCGCGCCGTCCCGGTCGCGTCGGGGCGGCGGTGGTGATGGGCCGGGCCTGGAGCAGCCACGGTTTCCCGCCGGCCAGGGCCCATTCGACGTCCATCGGCCGGCCGTAGTGGCGCTCGACCTGCTCGGCGAGCCGCGCCACCGCGACCACGTCGCGGTCGTTGAGGGATGCCCGGCCACGTTGTTCGCCGGAGAGCTCGGTGGTGGCGGTTTCGCCGGTGGCGGTCATGTCAATGCGGATGCGTTTGTCGCCGGTGTTTCGTCCGACGATGCGGCCGCGTTCAACGGCGAAGGAGTCGGGGGTGACCGCACCCGAGACGACGACCTCACCGAGCCCCCAGGCGGATTCGATCACCACCCTTCTGCGCCCGGTGACCGGGTCGAGGGTGAACGCAACCCCTGCGGCGTCGGCCGGGATCATGCATTGCACCACGACCGCCAGGGCGACGTCGTCGCGGGTGAATCCCTGCTCGTCACGGTAGGCGATGGCCCGGTCGCTCCACAGCGACGCCCAGCAGCGGTGCACCGCCTCGGCGACGGCATCCCCGCCGACCACCCCCAGGTAGGTTTCCTGCTGACCCGCGAAGGACGCGTCCGGGAGGTCCTCGGCGGTGGCCGAGGAGCGCACCGCGACCGGCCCGTCGAGGTTTCCCGCGGCGTCGCGGATCCGGTCGGCCAGTCCGTCGGGCAGCGGGGCGGCGGCGACGAGTTCCCGCAGCCGGTCGTGGTTCCCGGCTTCCAGCAGTCCGGCGATCTCCTCCCGAAGCGGGGTCATCGCGCTCCGGTAGGCCTCGGCGGTGACGCAGAACCCGCCGGGGACGGGAAGGCCCGCCGCGATCAGTTCCCCGAGGTTGGCTCCCTTGCCGCCCACCAGGGGAATGTCGGTGGCGCGCACCCGGTCAAGTCCGATGATCATGGTTTCTTCTCCTTCGTGCCGCCCTGCGTGAGCCACACCACCAGCCCGAGGGCGGCGAGGACGGCCAGTGTGGCGAACAGACCGGTCAGGGCGGGGCCCGCGGCGAGTCCGGAGATGATCCACAGGCTCAGGGCGGGGATCCCGGCGGCCGCACCGGCGTTGCGGCCGAACTGCACCATTCCGCTGGCCCGCGCCATGCGCTCCTCGGAAGCGGTTGCCTGCGCGTCGAGGAGCAGCAGGGGCAGCACCAGGCCGACACCCACCCCCAGCAGGGTGATGCCCACCAGGAAGACGACGAGCTGGGGGAAGGCCGCCAGGGCCGCCCCGGAAAGTCCCAGGACCCAGCCGAGGGGACGCGCCCACGTGCTCGGGGCGAGTTTCCCGGATGCGAAGGTTCCCGCCCCGATCCCGAGGAGCATTGGGATGAGGAACCAGCCGGTGGTGGTGGCGTCGACGTCGTGGAGGGTCTGCAGGGCCAGCGGCGCGTAGGTGATCGCGCCGATCGAGATCACCCCGGACAGGGCCGCGAGCCACACCAGTACCCCGGGGCCGGCGCCGCGCTGCGACGATCCGCGCACCGTGATGCGCCACCAGCCCCCGGGTGGGGTGGCGGTGGGGAAGCTCCGGGCCGCGAGCAGCGCGATCAGCGACAGCGGCACCCCGGTCAGCACCCCGAGGCGCCACCCGGGTCCGTCGGTGAACCAGCCACCCAGCGGCGGGCCGATCAGGTTCGCGACCAGCTGGATGATTGCCAGCCGGGAGAGCGCGCGGGCGCGGGAGGATGCGTCGAGGCCAAGGCCCAGGGCGGCGAGCACTGCGGGAGTGATGGCGGCCGCGCCGATGCCCTGGACGGCCCGTGCCGCCAGCAGCATCGGCATGGTGGGCGCCCAGGACATCAGCAGGGTGCCGGTCAGGAAGCAGGCGTGCCCCGCCACCAGGACGCGGCGGGTTCCCAGGCGGTCGGTGTACTGGGAGAACAGCGGCAGCAGGAGGGTGGAGCACACGAGGTAGCTGCCGGCGACCCAGCCGTACAGCTCCGGCGCGGCCAGTTCGTCGACGATTCGGGGGGTCGCGTTGCCCAAGAGGGTCTGCATCATGGCGGAGACCGCCATGCCCGCGCCCGCCGCGGTCAGCAGGGCGCGGCGGTTCGTCGTGGGGTGGGTCACTTCAGCCCGTTCAGGATGATGTCGAGGGAGATGGCGAAGCGGTCGCGCAGGGATTTCCCGTCGGGGTGCGCGGCCCACGTCATCACGCACGCGTAGTAGCCGCACTGCACGGCCAGGGCGGCGGCCTCGAGGGGCACGTTGTCGCGCAGTTCACCGCTGCTGCGACCCGCGGCGAGGATGTCCGCGACGGCCGCGTTGAAGCGTTTCTGATTCTCCGAACCGAGGTCGAGGGAGAGGTTGAAGGACCGCGCCTTGACCATCTGCCGGGCCGGTTCGGGGTGGGCCTCCAACCAGTCGGCGGCGGCGGCGAGCATCCGCCGGAGGCGTTCCTCGGCGGTGCCGTCGCCCACATCCGCGTCGAGGACGACCCGGACCACCTGCTCCCCCAGGTACCGGAAGACGTCGCGTTTGCTGGGAAAGTGCGTGAAGAAGGTGCCCTTGCCGATGTCGGCGGCCTCGGTGATGTCGGCGACGGTGACGGCGTCGAATCCCCGCTCGGCGAACAGGCGCATGGCCTCGGTGAAGATCCTCTCCCGGGTCCTGGCGCGGCGACGGCTCACTCGATCACCCATGGGTCCACGCTAGAACAAAACCTGACCCCGGTCAATATCTGACCACGGTCAGAAACTGGGGTGGACGACGCCAGCCCTCCCTGCAAACGCTTGCCTCCCCGTCGAACGCTTGCCCTATCGTCGAACGCCAGCCCTCCCGACGGGAACGCCAGCCTCCCCGTCGAACGCCAGCCCTCCCGACGGGAACGCTTGCCTTACCGTCAAACGCCAGCGCTACAGCGCAAGCAAACGACCAGAAGACAAGCGAACCTCCGGGATGGGAGACGCCACCCTCCCCGTCGAACGCTGGCCTTCCCTGCGAACGCTTGCCCTATCGTCGAACGCCAGCGCTACAGCGCAAGCAAACGACCAGAAGGCAAGCGAACCTCCGGGATGGGAGACGCCACCCTCCCCGTCGAACGCCAGCCTCCCCGGCAAACGCTTGCCTCCCCGTCGAACGCTGGCCTTCCCTGCGAACGCTTGCCCTATCGTCGAACGCCAGCGCTACAGCGCAGGCAAACGACCAGAAGGCAAGCGAACCCCGCAAGTTTGAAACAATGGAAAGCGGTAACTGGCAGGGAGGAGGAGCGAGCATCAATGCCACGACGAACCCCGAGAGGCCGCTGAACCCGAAGAGCCTCCTCCCAGGCCAGAACGACGACTGGGTGATGTACCCCTTGGACGAGTTCGCCATCACCACCATCACCGAGGTCATCACCGACCTGGTGGCCTCAGCAGGCATCAGCCTCGACCTGGACCCGGCCGACCTGTTCGCGAACTGGGGTGCCGAGACCGACGCTGACTTGGCTGTTGCGGATGAGGCGGCGGCAGAGGAGTCCTCTTCCTTCCGCCTCAAACCCGGCGTGATCCACCGCGCCCCACGGCTGCTGTTCAAGGTCCTGCGGCACAACCCGAATCGCTGGCGATGGGAGGAACGATCCTTCCGCAACCGACTCGGTCGCCTCCAGCACCGCACCTCGCAGGCCGGATCCCTGAACGACAAGGACCTGTTGACCCTGGTCGACGACATCACCGACCTGTTCCAGGAATGCCTGCGCAACGGGGCGATTTACTACGGCCTCGGCCTGGCCTGGACGAACTGGAGAACCAACCGCCTGCTCAGGAAAAACCCCGATGCCTCCGACGACCTGGCGGACAACATGTTGACCTATTACCTGCAGTTGCTGGCCGAGCGCAGGAACCGCCTGTCGTCCCTGTTCAGGCACTACCAGGAACTGCAGGAGGACGCCCAGCACCTTCACCTGCCGGAACGCTTGGAGGAAATCCCGGAAACCGACTTCCTGAAGACCCAGAACCCGGCGGACCTTGAGAACCTGATCCTCGAGAAACTGCGCACCCTGCCCAAGGGCCGCAGGTTCGAATCGCGGATCGACGCCTTCCTCTCCGATCTTCCCGTCCCCCTCGAACGGCTCGACTGGTCGTTCTCCCCCCGGATGAAACTCCCCCCACGACTGCTGGTCATCGCCCTGAGCAGCGAACCCGTCGATGGACTGGACGGCTCGCCCCGCGGAACGAATGTCGCGAAACGGGTGGCGAGGAAACTACCGCTCAGGAAACGCCCAAGCTGGAACCGGCTCGTCGTGAAAACCCAGCGGATACTCACCGGTGCGGTCGGGACGGTCTTCCTGCTGCTGGAGATCGTCCCGGTCTTCCACCAGGCATTCGACGAGGTGGCTGGGCGCATGCTGGAACATCGCCGGGTGGCCGCACCTGAGGACCTCGCACTCCTCAAGTTCGACGAGATCTCGAAGAGCCTGCTGGGCCGGGAACCGCAACACGAACTCGTCGCCCAACGCCGCGCGGAGCACCGCAAGAAAATGGCTGAACGCCGAGCCAGACAGGCGAAAGCCGCGGAAGTCGGGGAGGAGGACGGCGACGCGACCCCCGTCTCGCTGGCCAAGCTCTTCTCGCCATCCGGGCAGGGGAACCCACGAACGGGAATGTCGTAGACGAGGACCACCAAGTTGCCCTTCCCGTCGAACGCTGGCCTTCTCCGCACACGCTTGCCTTCCCGACGGGAAAGCCAGCCCTACCGTCGAACGCCAGCGCTACAGCGCAAGCAAACGACCAGAAGACAAGCGAACCCCCGGGATGGCAGACGCCAGCCTCCCCGTCGAATGCCAGCCTTCCCCGCACACGCTTGCCCTCCCGACGGGAACGCCAGCCTTCCCCGCACACGCTTGCCTTCCCGACGGGAACGCCAGCCCTACCGTCGAACGCCAGCGCTACAGCGCAAGCAAACGACCAGAAGACAAGCGAACCCCCGCAGATTTGACACAATGGGAGACGGCAACGGGCAGCGAGGAGGAGCAATCATCAATGCCATGACGAACCCCAACAGGTCACTGAACCCAAGGAGTCTCCTACCTGGCCAGGACGACGACTGGGTGATGTACCCATTGGACGAGTTCGCCATCACCACCATCACCGAGGTCATCACCGATCTGGTGAACTCAGCAGGCATCAGCCTCGACCTGAACCCGACCGACCTGATGTCCAACCTGAACGCCAAGACCGATCCCAATGCGGACCCGACGGTCGTGAAGGAGGCGGCCGCGGACAAACCCCCGCCCTTCCGTCTCAAACCTGGTGTGTTCCACCGCGCCCCCCGGCTGCTGTTCAAGGTCCTGCGACATGACCCGGCCCGCTGGCAGCGGGAGGAACGCTCCTTCCGGAACCGGATCAAGCTCTTCAAGCACCGGGCCGCACAGACCGGATCCCTGAACGACAAGGAACTGGCGCGCCTGCTCGAGGACATCGTCGACCTGTTCAGGACCTGCCTGCACGACGGCGCGATGTACTACGGCCTCGGTCTGGTGTGGATGTACTGGAGAACCGGACGCCTGCTCAAGAAACATTCCGGCGACGAACTGGCCGAGAACGTCGCGGCCTATTTCATCCAGCTGCTGCTGACCGATCGGGAAAACCCCCTCTCATCGTTGTTCGAACAGTTCCGGAAGCTGAGCTCCCACACCCAGGATGTGGACCTGCAGGCGTTCGTGGTCTCGATCCCGGATTCCGCCTTCGTGACTGCCAGCACCTCACGGGACATCGAGGACACCATCTTCGAGAAGCTGCGCGCCCTGCCAAAGGGCCAGCGGATCGAATCGCGGATCGACGCCCTCCTGGCTGACCTGCCCGTCGCCCCCGATGCGATCGACTGGCCGTTCTCACCCCGCCCACAGCTCCCGTTCCGGCTGCTGGTGGCCCTCCTCAGCAGCGAACCCATTGAGGGCCTGGACGAGCTGCTCACCGACGAGGACGCCGCGAAACAGGTGGCGAAGAAACTGCCTTTCAGGAAACGTCCCCCCTGGAGGTGGAACGTCGCGAAAACCCGCGGGCTGATGGCCGGGGCGGTGGGGACGGTCTTCCTGCTGCTTGAGATCGTTCCCGTCCTCCAACGGGCTTTCTCCGAGGTGGCGCAACGCCTGCTGAGACGGCACCAGGTGGAGGTAGCGGAGGACCTGATGCTCCTTCGTTTCGACGAGATCATCAAGGCCCTGCTGGATCAGGTGGACCGCCAGGACCTCGTCCTGGAGAACCATCGCGAGCACATCAAGAAACTGGCCGCCCTGCGCTCCCGGCAGCTCGAGGCCAAGGCGGCCGAGGAACTCCGGTAGGGCGACGCCGAAACACCCGTCTCGCGGTGCGGAACCCGGGGAGACCGGCCACGGAAATCCCCGGCTCTTGTGCCCCTCGTGAAAACTATTAACATCGAATCAAGGAGCCGGGCCCGCGTCGCCGCGGGCCGTTGGTCACCGCAACCGGCACTCACAACTGCACCGAGGAGACGCCATGAAAACTCAGCAGATGGACCGAATGCGCAACGGTAAGGGATTCGTCGCCGCCCTGGACCAATCCGGCGGATCCACCCCACGCGCACTGGCGGGCTACGGCATCGGGGCGGAGCGCTACTCCACCGAGGAGGAGATGTTCGACCTGGTCCACGCCATGCGCACCCGGGTGATCACCAGCCCGGCCTTCGACTCCCAGCACATCTTGGCCTCGATCCTCTTCGAACGCACCATGGACTCGCAGATCGAGGGCCGCCCGAGCGCCGACTACCTGTGGGAGGTCAAGGGCATCGTCCCCTTCCTCAAGGTGGACAAGGGCCTGGCCGATGAGGAACACGGCGTCCGTGTCATGAAACCGATGCCCGGTCTCGACGAACTGCTCGCGCGGGCCGTGAAGGCCAACATCTTCGGCACGAAGATGCGTTCGGTGATCCTCCGCGCCGACCCCGAGGGGGTGCGGGCCATCGTCGACCAGCAGTTCGAGGTAGCGCATCGGATCCTCGACGCGGGCCTGGTGCCGATCATCGAACCCGAGGTGGACATCCACGCCCCGGACAAGGCCGAGGCCGAGCAGCTGCTCCTCAAGGACCTCACCGAGCACATCGACGCCCTGCCCGAGGGCCGCGAGATCATGCTGAAACTGACCATCCCCACCGTCGACGGCCTGTACTCCGGTCTCATCGCCCACCCACGGGTGGCGCGGGTGGTGGCGCTGTCCGGCGGCTACAGCCGTGAGGAGGCCAACGAGCGCCTGGCACGCAACCCCGGTCTCATCGCCAGCTTCTCCCGCGCCCTGCTCGCAGGCCTGCGCGACGACCAGACCAAGGAGGAGTTCGACGCCATGCTCGCCGCCTCCGTGGCGGAGATCTACGCGGCCAGCATCACCTGAGAAACCCCACCCGGCGGGGTCAGGCCGGGTCACGCGCGGCCGCGGCCACCAAGGTCGCGGCCGCAATGAAGATCCCGGCTGCCATCAGCATCGCGACGCGGAAACCGGAAGGGGAGGCATCGGCCGCGACCACGCCACCCAGGATGGCGACTCCGGCTACGCTGCCGGTCTGCCGTGCCGCGTTCACAACCCCTCCGGCCGTTCCCGCGAGTTCGTCCGGGACGGCCGAGACTGCTGCGGCAGTCGCGGCGGGCATCGCGAAGGCCATCCCGAATCCCGCGGCGAAGGTGACTCCGGAGACGACCAGGGGCACCGTGCCGGAGCCGATGAGCGCGGTTCCTGCGAACCCCGCAGCCCCGAGGACAAGCCCCGTCAACATCGCGGGAAAGACCCCGAACCTGGCGGCCGCCCTGCCCCCGAGCGGGGCGGCGACAACCGCGCTGCAGGCCTGTGGGGCGAGTGCGAGACCCGCTTCCCAGGCGTCGAGACCCAGGGTTCTCTGGAAGAACAGGGACAGCACGAAGAGCTGGCCGAAGAAACTCACGTTCAGGCAGAACCCGACCGTCACGGCCACCGTGAATCCCCGCCCGGCGAACAGGCCGGGGGGCAGCATCGGTTCGGGAACGCGACGTTCCACGGCGACGAAACCGGTCAACAGCCCGGCGGCGACGGCCGCCGCCGCGAGCTGCGGGACTCCCCAGCCGTGTTCGCCCGCCGAGATCACCGCCCAGGTTCCCGCGGCGAGCCCAAGCGCCGAGAGCCCCGGGCCGAGCAGGTCCAGACCCCGGGGCGCGGTCCCGCGCGTCCCGTCGACCACTCTGACGGTGAGCAGGACGGCCACGGCGATCACCGGAAGGTTGATCCAGAACACCGACCGCCACCCGACCGCGGTCACCAGCATCCCACCGAGGATCGGCCCGACGGCGGCGGCCACTCCCCCGGCCCCGCCCCACAGGCCGATCGCCCGTGCCCGCGCGGCAGGGTCGGGGTGGATGGTGCCCAGTAGCGTCAGCGACCCGGGAACGACGGCCGCCGCACCCACCCCCTGCACGGCCCGCGCCGCCACCAGCGCCCCGCCGGTCGGCGCCATCGCGCAGGCGAGTGACAGGACCCCGAACCCCAGCAGGCCGATCAGGTAGACCCTTCGGGCACCGATGCGGTCGCAGGCGGCCCCGGCGGCGAGCAGCAGGGCCGCGAGCACGAGCGTGTAGGCGTCGACGACCCATTGCAGCGTCCCGATCCCGATCCGCAGGTCGGCCCCGATGCCACCGAGGGCCACGTTTACGACGGTGACGTCGAGCATGACGACGAAAAAACCGAGCAGCACCGCGGCCGTCGCCGCCCACCTGTTGTCGCGCACCATCCGGGCCTCCTCGCTCAACCTCGGTCATCAGAGTTCGGCGACCATGGTCACGCCCGGATGATTCGGTGCGCACCGAACCCGGGGCGACGAGAATGGAGGGGTGCCCGATCGTTCGTTTCCCGAGAGAATGCCGGAGATCTCCTTGGTCGCCGCCGCGTTGGGGGATCCGTCGCGCGCCGCGATGTGCACCGCGCTGATGACGGGCCGGGCCTGGACCGTCGGCGAGCTCGCCCGGTACACGGGCCTGGCCCGCTCCACCACCAGCGAGCACGTCGACGTTCTTGTCGCCCGGGGCATCGCCACCGAGAAACGCCAGGGCCGTCACCGCTACGTCACCCTCGCCGGTGAACACGTGGCGCGGGTCATCGAGGACCTCGGGGTCGTGTCCGACACCCTCCTGCCCACGCCGCGGAGCCTGCGGGCATCCTCCGACGAGGCCCGGTTCCGGGAGGGCCGCACCTGCTACCGGCACCTCGCGGGACGGCTCGGGGTCGTGTTCGCCGACCAGCTGCGCGAACAGGACCTGATCGACGCCGCCTGGCGACCCACGAAACCCGGCCGCGATCTCCTCAACTCGTGGGAAACCGGGCTGGGTTCCCTGGCGGCGAGTTCCTGCATGGATGCGACCGAACGTCGCCTACACCTGGCCGGGCCTCTCGGGACGCGGCTGTGCGGGCTGTTCCTGGAGCGCGGCTGGATCACCCGGGTCGGATCCACCCGGGCGGTCCGTCTGACGGAACGGGGAGAGACAGAGTTCACCGGTTGCGGTATTGATCTCACGTCGTGACGGGGCGGTGCCAGATCAGGGAGTAGCGCCACAACGGGAGGCGCCGCCACACCATCCCGGGCAGCAGTTCGGCGGCCACCCGCTGGACCGTGGTGTAGTCGTGGGGTGGTGGCCACACCGTCGGGGCCGTCTGCTCCCAGAAGCCGTACCGCGCCGAGAACCACCAGTGCTGGAACAGACCCGGGACGTGGATCAGCCGGTCCCCGAGTCTCGTCGCCCGTGCCAAACCGACGATCGCCAGGACCCCACCCGGGGCGGTCAACGCGGCCAACCGTTCCAGGGCCACCCGGAGGTCGGGGATGTGGTGCAGCACGGCCACCGACGCCACCACGTCGAAACGGCGGCCGAATTCATGGGTCAGGACGTCTCCGAACACCCATTCGACGTCTCCGCAGTTCCGACGCGCCTGATCCAGAACCCGCTCATCGGAGTCGATGCCCACGACCTCGGGTACGACACGTTGCAGTTCCCGGGTCAGCAGTCCATCGCCGCAGCCCACGTCGAGGGCCGTCCGGGCCCCTTCCGGTATCTCCCCGAGGATCACGCCGTGGTAGTGGATGTTGTGGTTCCAGCGGCGCGAGGTGGTCGGCATCACCCAAAGCTACGGCACCAGACCGGCAAGACCCAGCCTCGCGTTGAGAACCGGGTCGAGGGTACCGCCCCTCCACACGAACCCCGGCTCTCATACCATGTTCGCGAGGAGATCACACATGAACGGTTACCCTTCAGCCAACAATATGAATCAGCCCGGCGGGCAGTCGCCCTGGGGAGCCCAGCCGAGCCAAGGACCACAGCCCCAACAGGGGTACCCGCAGCAGCCGTCCCAGCCGTACCCCCAACAATCCCAGGGGTACGGGCAACAGCCACCACAGTCATATCCCCAGCAGCCCCAGGGATATGGACAACCGAGCTTTCAACAGCCCTACCCCCAGCAGCCCTACACCCCCGGCTACGGGCAACCCCCACAACCACCCGGCGGAGGCGGCGGAGGAACAAAGCACACCCTGCTAATCGTGCTCATCGGCGTCCTGGTGGTCGCCCTGGGCCTCGGAGCCTGGTGGATCATCACCAAAAACACCACACCAGCCAACCCCGGAACACCCACACCAACCACCACCTCACCCAGCCCAACAGCCACGCAACCCACCAGGACAACCACCTCCCCCAGCCCGACACACAGAAAAACCAGCGCGACACCAACCCCGTCGTCCACCTCCGCGCCGGAGATGCCCAAACAGTTCGGCGATTACAGTTTCGTCAAAACCATTGACAAAAGCAGCGTTTATGAAAATCCTTCGGGTGGCCGGATCGTGGCTCAATTCATGCCACTCGAACTCCTTTTCGAAGTGGAACGCGACAAGCTGGAGAACCCGACCAAGGTCGGGCAGTTCACCTGCGGCCGGAGTTTCTACGAGGACGAGGAAACGAACAAGAAGAATTACTTCACGATGTGCCTAGTCAAAAAGCACAGAGGAGTTCTTGAACTCGGTTCCAGGGAAGACACCTCCGCCCAAGAACTGGGCGCAGAAGGAGAAAAGTTCCTCGAGGCCTGGAAGTAAGAGACCGCGTCAACGAAAACCCGAGGGTTGGGCGCCAGTCAGGAAGACGGGGCGTCAGATCGCCAGACCCGACGTACCGAGGCTGGATGTGGTCTCCGTGGACCCGCACGGAGGCCGGGGATGCTGCGTGCGGTTGCAGCGGCATAGGACCGGCATTTATCGACCCACCCGCCCATCTGACCCGCTCGTTCTCCTACCATGGTTCACGAGGAGCAGTACATGACCAACTATCCCTACCCCAACATGAACCAGCCCGGCGCGCAGCCGCCCTGGGGAGGCCAACCCCAGCAGGGTTACCCCCAACAAGGTCAACCCCAGCAGGGGGGATACACGCAGCAACCCCAGCAAAGCTACTCCCCACAGCAGGGAGGCCATTCACAACAGAGCTACCCCCAGCAGCCACAGACGTATGGGCAGCCTGGATATCAGCAGCCCTACGGCCAGGCTGGCTACGCACAGCCTCCACAGCCGCCCGGCAGCGGAGGGGCGACGCGGACGATTCTGCTTGTGGTCGTTGGTGTTCTCGTGGTCGCGCTGGGCCTGGGGATCTGGTGGTTTGTCACCAAAAATTCCACACCCGCTGACCCCGCCACCCCCAGTCCCACGGCCACCAGCCCCTCGCCCACGCAGTCGTCCCCCAGCCCCACGCCCACTCGCTCGTCGAAGACCCCCACCCCCACGCCCAGCCCCACCCCGACCGCGCCAGCGAAGATGCCCGAGGAATTTGACGGTTTCGTATTCCTCGAAACCCAGGACCACGACAACAACATTTACGAAGCCCCAGACGGTTCGCGGATCGTGGCCAAATTCTTGAAACCCCAGAGACGATTCGAACTACTCAGCAAGGACATCACGGGACAGGTTGCAGTCGGAGATTTCACCTGTGGCTCCATTCACATTGACAACGAGGAAACCAAGGAGAAGGGAGACCTGACGATCTGCATCGCCCGGAAATATGACGGCGTCTTGATGCTCGCCACATCCACCGACAGGACACCTCAGCAACTGGGCGCTTCCGGCGCCAAATTCCTCGAAGTGTGGAAATAAGAAGATAGAAGATTTCCCCGATTGAGGGTTCCCCTCCCTCGAAGCTAGCCGGCCCGCCTCAGGAATCCGTTGCAGTGGCTATTCCCGCTTCAGGGAGGGGTTTTTCTGTGCCCATTTCGCTCTCCGGCACGGGGGCTCCCGTGAGTTCTTCCGCGGCCCGCCGGGCCCTTTCAAGCCAGGTATGTTCGTCGCGCTGGACCAGGACCCGTTCACGAGCCTGTCGAATCTCCTGTGGATCGTTGGCCAGCCTTTCCAGCAGCTCAACCACCGCCTCGGGCGAGTTGTCCACCGTCCAGCCCAGTTCCATCCTTTCGACCATGTCGCCGGCCAACGACCCCTTCGTCACCATCACGGGTTTACCGGCACCGATGTATTCATACAGTTTCACGGGCACCCCGAGTTTCCAGTATTCGTCCAGATCGACGACGATGGCGGCGATATTGGTCCGTTCGAAATACTCCCGCAGGCCATTCCCGTGGGCATGAACCACCTCAATGGCGGGGCACGCCCACTGTTCGTACTCGTGTTTGACCGCGTCCCACTCCTCGGGGCGCAGGCACACGATCAGGCGCACATCCAGGTTCTTCTCCCATGACTGTTTGACACTCGCGAACAGCTCGTGAAGCTTGTAATCGGAGCCGATCCCGCCAACGTAGAAAAGCGACGCCCCTTCCCCCGGGCCGGGCAGCGGTTCGGGGTGCCCGTGTCCTGGTTCAAGGGCCGAGACAGGAACGTTTCCCAGATTGATGTACTCGCCCACCTTCAGGCTCGGCAGGAAAACCCGGTCCACGTGGCGCCGCAGCGTTCGCATGTCCCACTCGTAGGCGGCCAGGGCGGCCTGCAGCTTCAGAAAGGACAACGATTCCCTGTAGTCGGGGAACACCCAGTAGATGTCCCTCAGGAACTGCCCCACCGGAATCCCACTCCCGCGCAGTAATCGGAAGAAACCGACGTCCAGAAACGGGCGCGTCGGTAGGTGACTGGGGTTGGTCATCGTCATGGGCATCGTCGATGACTCGGAGTAGCAGAAATCGAATCGAACCCCACGCCGAATGGCGTAACGCACCTCGGCGGCGAGCCGACCGCGTTCCTTCGTGTACCCGGTGACCTCCCACACCTCGTATCCGAGTTCTTCGAAGGCGCGTCTCATCTGAACCGGCCTGATCCCGGATGCCGATGCGGAATCCGGGACCAGGGGCAGCGGGTGATGGAATATCATTCGTCTGGTCATGCGTTTCTCCGGGTCGAGATTGCCACTGCGGCAGCGGCCGAGAAAAGAAATATCAGGTAGTAGCGGAAGGTTGATGACGGAACAATCCCCAGAATGGGCATCAGAGCGACCACGGCGACGCTGGCCAGGGGTTGCCAGTCAAAGCTCTCCAGTTCCAGTTTCCATGCCCCGCGCCAGACGATCTGGGCCCAGAACACCACGAACAGCAGCGCCACCGGCATACCGAACCAGATCAAGGCCTCCAACAGCACATTGTGGGGATCCATCAACTCGCCCGGGTAGTTCTGATGGGCAGCCAGCTGATAGTTGGAATGCGTACCCCAGCCAAACCAGAACTGCAGATGGGAGTCGGGGGTGATGGACAGAATCCGGTTTATGACTCCCCCTCGTTCCTTGGTCGAGTTGTCCTGAACCCATGGGGAGTTCCACAGGAGCATTCCTCCCGCGATCGCGACCATCAGCACCATCAGCGTCAGCAGCGACATGATCCGCGACGAAACCCGCATCCGCAGATTGATCCAGACCGCTGCCGCGATACCCACCAGCAGCGCCATCAGGGCGCCACGGGAACCCTGGACGAACACCAACGCCGCCGTCAGGACCACCAGGAAAGCCCGCACGGTGGTTCTGAACCACGATGTGTGATCGAACAGGATGCGCACCGCGAGCAGGGTGGCGAACATCGCCAGCACCACGGAGAAGTCGTTGTAGTTCGGATAAAACGCCGACACCTCCAAGCGGCTCGTGGCCAGCTGACTGGAGGATGAGTCCGGGTAGAGCAGGTTGCTCAGCCGGAAACCGGTGGCTATCTCGCCGAGACCGATGAGCAGGGTGAACCCGAAACACCAGTAGCAGGTGGTGATCATGACCCGCACCAGACGCCCTCCGAGAGCGGTTCCGGTCAGCGCCAGGGAGACCAGGAGGAACGCCGCGGTGATGACAGGGAAACCGACCAGCTCAGGTTCCCCCACCACCGTCACGAGGGCGACGGAACTCGTCACCGTGCCGAGCACCAAAGTCCACAGCCACAGCCGCGCCCGCCTGTGGGGAACGTGCAGCGGCAAGGCAAGAAGCTGCAGGACGGCTATCGCCACTGTGACGAACAGGCTGCCCGGAATCCGGAGGACCAGCAGCGTCACCATGACGGCCGTCAACCACTCAACGGTTCGGTCAACCGAGGCGAAATGCCTTGTCAGGCGGGTTTTCTCGGCGGGAGGGAGTGCTGTCAAGGCCGGTTCCCGAGGTCAGGATCGGCGGGGCAGGATGGCTGCGGTTCCCACCCCGACCATCACGCTCACCAGGAACACAGCGGCCAGTAGCACGGCCCGTCCCGAACGCGCCGGGCCCACCGTCACCTGGGGCAGGGGATCGAGTCCGATGCGCAAGTATTCCGGCGACTGGGCGAATGCCTTGGGGGCGTTCTCGGCGAGGCTGGCGGAGACGTCACGCAGCAGGGCCTCGGCCTTGTCCGGGTCCGGGTCCGTGACGGACAGTGAGACGCTGATGAGGCTCGGGGTCTCGAAGGTCACGCGCTCGGTGAGCGCCTGAAGGTTCGGGATGTCGGGGTGTTTCTCCAGGATCGGGCCGCCGACCGACGGGTGCTTCAGCAGAGCCGTGTAGGTGGTCACCAACGCGGGCAGCATCGCGGCCTGCTGGGTGGCCTGGGATTCAGCGGTCGTCTCGGGGAACTTGAACACAAGGAGCTGCTTGGCGGTCTGCCCCTCGGGTTTCGTGAGCACCCAGCCGCATCCGACGGCGAAGACGATCAGGAAGGACAGCAGAAGAGCGACTTTCCTCTTCCAGACGCGTCCCAGCAGTTCGGGAATGTTCAGGATCCGGCTCTGCGCTTCGTTTTCCATGGTTTGCTTCACTCTCCGTCACCGATTCGGAAGAACGCTGTGCCGTCGAAGTTCTCGCGCTTCAGCATTCCGCGTCCGTCGATGATTGCTTGGATTCCGGGTAGGTCTGTGGGGGTGAGGTCGA
>CALCKT010000028.1 GCA_937965785.1 uncultured Propionibacteriaceae bacterium
GTCGTGCAGAGACTCACCCACTGGGGCCGGCGCGCGGCCGCTCGCAACAACGAGGCGTGACCGAAACTCAGGCCGACCACCCCGATGACATCACAAACACCAGCCACCACACTCGACGAGAGGACGGCCATCGACAGACAGTCATCGACCTTGTCAAAAGGTCCCGCTTTGCCATGCTCACCACCCGCACCGCGGAGGGCACCATGATCTCGCGTCCGCTGACCGTCCAAGAGGTCACAGAGGAGGGGGACATCTACTTCATCGTCCCCGGCGACGGGGACGCGGCCCGCGAGGCCGACCGTGCCGAGGTGAACCTCGGCTTCAGCCACGACATGGCCTTTGCCTCCGTGGCAGGCACAGGTGAAATCCTCCACGATAGGGACAAACTCGAACAACTGTGGGGCATCGGGACCCAAGCCTGGTCCGACAAGGATGAGACCCCCCAGAACACCTCCAAAGTCGTGCTCGTCGTTCATGGTGAGACGGCCCAGTACTGGAATGCGCCCTCCAAACCGGCTCTGGCCGTTGACCTGCTCAAGGGCCTGCTCACCGATGAGAAGCCGGCCAGCGAAAGCGGCACTACGAAGCTGTGACAGCTACTCCGGCCAGTCCTAAGGCAAGACGAGATCGCCATTTCCGATTTCGGAGAGCCACAGTCGGCTCGTCTCTCCGTAAGAGCGCTCATAGCCGGGATTCCCTTGTCCCGGCATCTCCGGATGCTGTGGTTGGGATGTGGAGCCAGGGCCGCTGAATTATGGCGTTCCACAGCCCGACCCCTCCGCTTGGTGCCAGACCGACACACCAGATTGGCTTTGTTGTCGTATGACCGACCCGGCAGGAACCCGAGCACCCACGTCAGCCCTAACAAAAACCAACGCACCGAGCCGCACAAACCGATCTGGAGAGCAACCGGTGGGCCGTGACCAGACGGACCCCGGCGAGGGCTGCAGTGGGGCATCCCGGCGATGCTCGTCAGCGTCCCCTACCTCGCACCGCCAACGTGTGCACGATCCTGATCCGACCGTGGGGCCGCCCGAGTGGCTGCACTTGGTCGTGCTGTGGGGCCTCTGGAACGCTTTCAAGTTCGTTCTCAACGGTCCCGTCAGCCTGTTCCGTCTCGTGCGAGCGGTCATGCGTGAGCAGATGATGGCCCAGGCGGTGCGTCCGAAGGACCGGGTGCGGGTCTCCACCAACTCACGCTGCTGAACTGCCTCTTTTTATCATGCCGGCGTGGTCGTCCACATGGCCGGATCGACACTTCCTGACGTGCGATGGTTCGATGCACGGTCTGCGCGTCCACCTCGAACCGGCGGCCCAGCTGCACGAGGGCCAACCAGCTTGGTACAGCCGGGCGGCTTCCTTGGTCTGTGCAGAGTCCAGACCCGCGCGGCGAATGGGAACGCCGCGGCGTGCGAGATGGGCAGCCGCCGTCAGGCGGTGGATATGGAACTACTTGGCCAGCCCGCGCAGGGTCGCGCCGGCCTCGTAGGCAGCGACCAGTTGGTCGGCTTCGGTTGTCCGTCAGAAAAGTTTGAGCCATCTCACGGAGTGGACAGACTGGCCCCGGGAGTCCACAACACAGGGTTCCGGCGATCGCTTCGATGTCCGGTAAACCCCTCGCGACCCGCGAGAACACACGGTTCGTGCGCCGAGCCAAAGTTGTCAAACTCTCTACGTAGCTCCGCAAGAACGGAAACGAAACGTGATCCACCCCACCCACTCCGCTGGCAGGACCGTCCCCTATGCTTTCCACGACAAGGAGCAACCCTGGAGCGGCGAAGACCTGAATGCCGCGCGGGCTGAGCGGCGGGCGCCGCTTTGAGGCAAGAAAACAGCGACCCAACTCCGGGAGAGAGCAAAATGCGTGCACGAGAATTCGACATCAAACTCATCGACGCGGACATTGAAGAATTCAAAAATTTGCTCGATGTTTTCCGGGACGTATTTGACTGGGGTGATCATGATCACCCCGATGAGGAGTATCTCCTGCGCCTGTTGAAGGATGACAACCTGTTGGTCGTGGTTGCCAAGGCCGGAAACGAAGTGGTCGGCGGATTGACGGCCTACGTTCTTCCTGGTTATGAAGTGGCGAGGCCCAGTGTTTATGTTCATGACCTGGGGGTGAAGAAAAGCTTTCAAGGCCAAGGGGTGGGGAAAAGCCTGATAGGTCATTTGATGGACCATGCGAGGAATAATAATTTTCACGAGATCTTTGTCGACACCGAACAAGATGACAACGAAGATGTGATAGCTTTCTACAGGAAAACTCCTTTTGACGGCGAAACAAAAGTGCTGCAATATGCCATCAGGCTTTGATCTGGTGGCAAACCGACAAGCTTTGATGCGCGTGTGTTCGGCAATCGTGGGCCGATGTCGCGATGTGGATCAGCTTGCCGGGGTGGGCTGCTGCTCGGTGTCGAGTGCTCCCACTTGGCGAGGGCGGGGTGTGTCGTACCCGAATGACTCTCAAGGCAGATCGCTACGGTGGAGGATGTGGGGCCCGGACGTCGTCGCACGTTCCGACCCCGACCCGTGCCGATTCACAAGGTCCGCTCACTGATGACAGGAGTTTCCATGTCCCCTCGCAAGAAGAAGACCGCATCCAAGAACACCGGGCCGACCGTAACCCGTACCTCCTCGAAGGGCGCCCTCAGGCCGACGAAGGTGACGGTGCCCCGCATCAAACGAGCGTTGGCCGACATCGGTGTGAAGGCGAGTGACCGGCCGGACGGTTCCCTCTTGATCCTGACCGACAACAGCGTCATCTCCTTCTTCGTCTTCGCAGGGATGCTGAACGTCTCCATCCAGTGGATGTCCAACGCCTCGAGCCATTTGGAAGAGACGTTGTGCGTTGTGGCCGACTCGTGGAATGTGAACGACAGCACGGTGACCGCCGGCATCATCGTCTCGCCGCAGGAGGACATGGCGCGTCTGTGCGGGGCCATGAGGCTGCCGGTGGAGGTCGGGCTGACCGATGACCAGCTCGAACACTTCCTTCGTGACGCCATTGACGGATGCGGGTTCTTCGAGCGGTTCTTGGAGGAAACATTCCCGCAGACGCGATTCGACGCCCTGGCCCAGCAAGCCGGGATCCGGATCCCGGACCCCGCGGAGGAGATCCTCGCCGAGCTCGACGGGCAGCCCGAGGATGTCGTGGCCCAGCTGGTCGAACAGGCGCGTGCGGTCGCCGGCACCGACATGGAACAGGCGGTGACGCTCCTGTCGCAGGCAACCGAGATCGCCAGGGCAGCCGACCTGGATCCGGTGTCAACCGGCATCAACGATGTTTTCGCCGCCATGATGGAGAAAACCCTCGACCACCCGGGGATCCAGGGAACCCAGGAAGCCGCTCTCGGCCAGGCCGTGCTCGAAGTGCTCAGGACGGAGAGCCGGGAACAGGACGGCGACGAGCCGTTCTCGGGGGTGACCGGGGGACCGGCGGTTCCTGAGGGCGGGCATCAACACGACCACGGGATCCGGGAAATCCAGGATCTGGAGGACGAGATGCTGCGCCTGTTCGGGGCGGGAAACGCCGATTCCGCCGCGTCCGGCCTTCCCCGGATCACCTTCCCGCTCGTCCTGGATGCGCTGAGTGACGACTACGACTTCACCGAGAAGAACGGGGCCGCCGTGCTTTCGATCGGGGACAACGGACAGGAGATGATGGTCGCGGTGGAGGGTACGGAACTCGTCGTGACCTCTCGGTGGGACGGCGTGGACTGGAACGCCCATGACATTTCAGGACCGCTGACACTCAACGAGTGGAATGTGGAAAATCATGCGCTGACGCTGCACAGCGGCTTGACCGGTCGCGTGGGTGAGGCGGCAGCCACCGGGGAGGAAAACCGGCCGAGTGCCGCCGATTCCAGCTCCACGGAGTTCCATGATTTCCTGGATGACGTCATCGCCCGCGCCTCGTGGTGCATGGGTGCGGGGGCGACCAAGGACCAGATTGCCGACATGCTGGCCACAGCCGCTGATGAGGTGGAGAGCATCGACGATTTCCTCCGCGCGGAACTTGAATTGTTCGACGGCATTGACATTGATGCCGACAGGTGACGCGCCGCCCGGGAGAGCGGGCATGCCTCAACCAAGGATGGAAGGGTCGTGACGGTGCTGCAGATTGTCGCCATCGGCGTGGAATTGCTCAGAGGGGACACGCCGACGCGCCTGCTTCTCGGCTCGCAGCTGCGCTGAAGGATCCCGTCTCGGCGACCGCCCGGGCATACCGCAGGCCCTCGATGCTCAAGCGTTCGGGCATAACTCCACCTCATGACCTCGGTGTCCTGGCAGATGCCGTGAAGCTCACGTGCGGGAGGGGTCGGGGAGTCCGGTCTTGAGCGGGTATCGACAGGCGAGACGTTTGTTCCTACCATGGGGTGGACGAAGAGGAGTGCGTGATGCGCGATCTGCAAGGTGTTGCCGACACGCTGTTCATTCCGCTGGTCGCGCGGATCCACGTGTCCAGGAGATTCCCGGAGTATTTCTACGACGAGAAGGCGCTGTCGCTCGAAAACTTTGTTCCCGACGAGGGCATCCGGAGATCGTCCTCGGAGTACATGTACCTGGCCTCGGTGGCGCGGTACCGCAATTTGGATCGGATCGTCAGGGAATTCGCCGGAAGAAATGGGGAATGCAACGTCGTCAACCTCGGGGCCGGGCTGGAGACAGCCGCCTTCCGGCTGGCGGATTGCGGCGCGAGGTTCTACGAGATCGACCTGCCCGAGGTCATCGAGGCCAGGGAGAAGGTGATTCCCAAAGGCCCCGGCGAGGTCCTGATCGGTTGCGATGTCCTCTCCCTCGACTGGCTTCCACGCATCGATTCATCGATCCCGACGCTGTTCATGGCCTCGGGTGTGTTCCAGTACTTCCGCGAGGACGACGTCATCGGTCTCGCCCGGAAACTCGGGGAATCCCTGCTGGGCAGTGAACTGGTGTTCGATGCCACGGACGAGGTGGGTGTGAGGTACGCCAACAGATACGTCGAGAAGACCGGGAACACCACCGCCCCGATGAACTTCTACATCAACGACCCGGAGGCATTCGCCCGCGCATGCGGTGCGGAACTGCTCGAACAACGTCCTTTCTTCAAGGACATGGAGCCCGGTGTCAGGAGAAGACTCAAGATCGGATCACGCATCGCAATGATGGTGGCCGACCGCAAACGCCGCACGATCATCGTGCATCTCAAACTCCTGGGCAGGAAAAGCTGAGATCCCCGGGCTGCGGGCCGGGGCGGAAAGGCCTTGACGAGGGAACAACAGGTGATCGGCGAACACAGGAAGGACAGGTCGTTGCTGCGACCCGTCTCCCACGTGGCGGGAAAACGCGTAGGGGATTGACCTGACCCTTGGTCTCAGCCGGTCAGCGCGACCCCGGTGTGGGCGATCACCGCGACCAGCAGCGTCGATGCGGCCGCCAGGACAAAGGGCCGCAGGCCGACCTTCAGGAGGTTCCTGACCCTCACCCCGCATCCCAGACCGAACATGGCGGCCGCCAGCAGCAGGACCTGCAACGTCTCACCGGCGCCCAGCGCCGTCCCAGGCAACGCCACGAAGGAACGCAGCAGCACCATCGCCAGGAATCCGAGGATGAAAGGCGGCACGATCGGGGGAAGTTTCGTGCGCGACGCCCGCCGCCCGGGCACCTCCGATCGTTGAAGTCGGCGCTGCCGGAAACTCAGGACCGCGATCACGGGCGCCAGCAACAGCACACGAGCGAGTTTGACGACGACCGCGACGGCCAGCGCCCCACCGCCGATCACACCCCCGATCGCCACCACCTGGGCGATCTCGTGGGTGGAGCCGCCCGCCCACTTCCCGGCGGTCACGACATCCAGGCCGAGCAGGCCCGCCACGAGCGGCACGAGGGGAATCATCAGGGTTCCGAAGATCACCACCAGCGCCACCGCCGTGATGGTGTCCTCCTCGGCCTCGTCGTCCGGGTCGGTGACCCCGGCGGCCCCAGCCACAGCGGCGGCCCCGCAGATGGAGAAACCACAGGCGATCAACAAGGAGAGACCCGGGGGAACCCGCAACAGCCTTCCCAACAGAACCGTTCCCAGCATTCCGCCCGTGACTATGCACGCGACCACCAGCAGCATCGGCACACCCAGGTCGATGATGCTGGTCAGCGACAACTTGAGCCCGAGAAGGATGATTCCCGCGCGCAGCAGCTTCTTCGCCGAGAAATCAATGCCGGGGGAGAGGGCATCCGGCAGGCGGACGACATTGGTCAGGAGCACCCCCAGCACGATCGCGATGATCAACGCGCTGACACCGGGCAGGAACAGGTTGACCCCGTAGCCGATTCCGGCAGCGGCCAGGCACAACACACACCCGGGGAGCACCCTCCCAACCCGGGAAGAAACCGGGCTCTTCGTCGCGGGGGAGTCGGATCGTGCAGGCGTCATGAGCCCTATCATCCACCCAGGACCACATTTTCGCCCTCCCGGCCGCTGGAGATGGCCCGGAGGGCGCGTTTCAGCACTCCACGACGTTGACGGCCAGTCCGCCCTCCGAGGTCTCCTTGTACTTCGAGAGCATGTCCTTGCCGGTCTGGCGCATCGTCTCGATCACGACATCCAGGCTCACGGTGTGGCGGCCATCCCCCCACATGGCCATGCGGGCCGCGTTGATGGCCTTGCTGGCGGCGATGGCGTTTCGTTCGATGCAGGGAATCTGCACCAGCCCGGCGACCGGGTCGCAGGTGAGTCCCAGCGAATGCTCCATGGCGATCTCCGCCGCGTTCTCCACCTGGCGGGGCGTGCCGCCCAGGGCCTGCGCGAGACCCGCGGCCGCCATGGCCGAGGCCGAACCGACCTCACCCTGGCAGCCGACCTCCGCCCCCGCGATGGAGGCGTTCATCTTGATGAGGGAACCGACGGCGGCGGCCGCCAACAGGAAACGATGCACCGCCTGGCGTCTTTTCGCACTGTTTCCCTCCCGGTCCTCGGGGGAGAGACGGAAGGGGAAACGGCCATCCTGGTCGAGAGGAGTGAACATTCCGAAGGGCACTCCCGCATCCGGGCAGTAGCAGATAAGGAACCCCAGGACGGCGGGAATCACGCCGGCCGCGCCGTTCGTCGGGGCGGTGACCACGCGGTGGCCGGCCGCGTTCTCCTCGTTGACCGCCAGGGCGTAGAGATTCACCCAGTCCATTGCCCGCATCGGATCCGCGTAGGTGGCGGCCCATTCCATGGAGTCCGGGAGTTCGCGAGGCTGGCAGGTCTCGCGTTCACGAAGCCGTTTCGCCAGGATTCCGGCGCGGCGCAGCACATTGAGACCACCGGGCAGGATCCCGTGTTCCTGGAGTCCCGCGTCGATGCAGTCGAACATCGTGTTCGCCACGAGATCCAGATAGGCATCCACCTCTTCCTCGGGTCGCACGGCGACCTCGTTCTCGTAGACCAGCTGGGCGATCGACAGGCCGGACCTGTCGCAGGCGCTCAGCAACTCCATGGCCTTGCCGAACGGATGGGGAAGCACGGCCTCGGCATCATCCCCGTCGTCCCCGACAGGCTGGTCCAGGGGACGCACCTCCGGGGCCTGGGGGTCGTCGTTGGTCTGTTCCATGACGAACCCGCCGCCGATCGAGTAATAGGTGCGGCGCAGCAACGTCCCACCAGCGGCGTCGCAGGCGGTGATCGTCAAGGCGTTGACGTGATACGGCAGCACCGTTCTCGGGACGAAACGCATGTCCTTGGCCATGTCGAACGGCACCTGTCCGATCCCCGCGACGGGTAGCCGACCCGAGGAGGCAAGGGCAGGCAGCAGGGATTCGACCTCGGGAATCGAGACGGACTCGGGGGCGTGGCCTCCGAGCCCCAGCAGGACCGCCCGGTCGGTGCTGTGACCGCGACCCGTCGCCCCCAGGGAACCGAACAGGTTGACGGTGATGTGTCTGACCTCGTTCGCCCGCGGCGAGCCCGCCAGTTCCGAGGCGAAGGCCACCCCGGCGCGCATCGGGCCAACCGTGTGGGAGGAGGAGGGGCCGATGCCCACGCGGAACAGATCGACCACGGAGAGCGGGCGTGGGGAAACCGACGAGGCCGGTCTCGTCGCTGATACCGAGAGCGATTGCATCACTCAATTGTTCCACTTGGAGACGCTCAGAGCCAGAAAACCGGGGAAAACCGCGCCACCCCACACCGGTGTCCCGGCGAATGGGATGGGGCGGTGAGGTGTCCGGAGCGGAGCTGCGCCGTGAACCGGATGGTTTCAGGGAAGGGGTTGGCGGGTCGACGCAAAAGGTGCAGAGTGATCCCTGACAACAGACGTGATGAAAGGCCCGCGATGTCCTCTCAGCCTCCATACCAGACACCCCCACAGGGATACGGCCCGAACCAGCCCCAAGGTGGATGGGAACAACGGCAGCATTCCGGATTCCAGACCCCGGCCCACGGGACGCCGGGAAGCATCCAGCCTCCCGGATCCGGGGTCCCGTTGTTCGCGATCCTGACCATCGGGGCCGGTGTGTTGTCGCTCATCGGTTCGGTGGGGCCATGGGCGACAGCCAAAACCTTCGGGGTCGAAGCCACTGCAAGCGGTGTGGATACCAGGGCGTGGGGTGGCCTCGGGGTGGTTGCCCTCCTGCTCAGCGTCGCCATCGTGGTCCTGGCCGGTCTGTCCGGGTTCCTGCCGGCCATGAAACGACTGTCCTGGTCGATGGCCCCGGCGGGGATCCTGGGGCTGATCAACCTGATCATGGTTTTCAGTGCCATGGCAAACGTCGGCAAGGGAAACGGGCAGTACTACGGGTTGGTCCGGGCGAACATGGGGTGGGGCCTGATCCTGTTGCTGATCAGTTCCATCGCCGTCATGGTGCTGGCCACCATCCACGTGATCCAGATGGTGAACGCCAATCGCGGAGCCAGTGCCCACCCCGGTTTCGGGGGACCCGGCGGTCCGTACCAGCATCAGGGGGGACAGCAGGGATACCAGGGGCAGGGGATGCCGGGGCAGCAGGTCCCGGACGGATATGGAACACCCCAGGGCGGACACGGCCAGGGAGGCTACGGCCCCCAGGGCGGCTACGGGAGACAGCCGGGAGGTTTTGGAGGACAGCAGGGAGGCTACGGGCAGAACGGCTACTGACCGACGCCCGCCGTCGGGAAGGCTCACCCGAGCGAAGACGACGCTCTCCCAGCCGCTTCTCGCGGGTGGATTTCAGCGTGCCCGGGTGAACCGGCCGTTCAACCACGCAGCAGATCACGGCGGTCGAGCACGCACCCTCCGGCCAGGACCGCGACCGCGGCGCCCGTGGCGAGCAGCAGCACCGCGAGACCATCTGCCTCATCACCCGGGAGCTGACCGACCCAATCGAGGGGGGAGAACCGTCGTGCCCAACCGGGCAACTGCAAAATCTCCGCGAGCATCCCGACGACCAATGCCCAGATGGGAAACCCCCAGGACAGGAAACCCGATTTTGGAGCCACTCCGATGAGCAGGGAACCGAACCCCACCATGGCGAGTGCAGGGGCAAGGAAGGCGGAACCTGCGGCCAGGTCGTCACTCAGCGCCGCGGAATCGCCCGTCACCCACCACTGACAAAGCCCGAGCGTGGCGGCGGAGAGCAGCAGCACCACGGCGGTGACGAACAACGCCAGAGCATGCCACCCGAGCCACCAACCCCACCGGCTGGTCCTGCCGGACAGCAGCAACCCGAAACGGGCCCGGGACTCCTCCGAGGCGAACCTCAGGGCCACCGAGAGCCCTGCGGCGGCGGCCAGGACCGAGGCGAGCAGCAGACCGATCTGCGGGGCCAGGTCGTCCGCTTTCCCACCGAAGGCCGCGAGCAGGCCGGGATTCGCCGCGATCGTGCTGGCGAAGTCGTCGGTCATCAATCCCAGAAGCGCGACCCAGATCACCGATCCCAGCAGCCAGCCCAGCACCGCCCCGCGTGTGGAACGCCAGGCGAGCCCGGCAGGCCGGGACAGCAGACGCCCCGCCCCGGGGCGGCCGAGCCGGGCGGGAAGCAGCCCGGAGCCGAGGTCGCGATTGGCCGCTCCCAGCGCGGCGACGGCCGCACTTCCCGTGGCCAGCAGCAACAGCGAGAGCAGAGGCGGCCAGCGCAGGTCGTCCCAGGGACGGACCTCGACCACCCAGCTCATCGGGGAGACCCAGACACCGGACCAGTCCTGCGAGTCCACGATCATCCTGGTCAGGTAGCCGGCAAGGGCCAGCAGCAGACCCAGGCCATTCGCGGCCCGCGGTGTGCTGGCCACCTGGGCGGTCAGCAAACCCACTCCGGACCAGGCCAGACCAAAACTGGTCATGGCGAGTGAATATTCACCACTACCCGTCACCGGGTAGTCCAGCATCACCAAACCGGCCCAGCTGACGAAATCGAACACCGTCCACGAGATGATCAGGGTCACGAACGCCGCGGCCGGCACCGCGGTCCTGTGGATGCGGGTGGAGGTCAGCAGCTCCAGCACGCCGGTGGACTCGGGGGTGCGGGTGAGGCGGACGGCCAGCAGCACACCGACCAGGGGAAGGAGCAACTGCCCCATGAAACCGACCTCATAAGCGGTGATACCGCCCAGAACGTCAAGGTCGTAACCACGGCCGTTCATGGTGATCTGAGCGGGAGAGGCCCCCATGGTCGCTGCATAGATCGTCCGCTCGGTCTCCTCGCCGTACAGATCCTTCACCCCGGAAGCGATGGCGACGACCAGGGCCGCCAGCAGGGTGGGGGACAGGAGCAACCAGAGCCATGCGGTGCGCCACTGCATCCTGAACAGGGCCCACACCCCCGACCCGGCCCTCATCCAAGGCTCCCCTCGTAGCGCTGCCAGAACAGGTCGTCCAGGTTCGCAGGGGTTATGGTCAACCCACGGGGAGCCGATGACACGAGCGCCGAGACGACCGGCATCACGTCATCGGACGGCACCGAGAGATCCAGCCGCAGCGGGTCGTCGTTCGTCGCATGCACCGTTCCCTCCGGGAGGATTCCGTCGGGCAACGGGCGATCGAGCCGCGCCCCGATGCGCACGTGGGCATGGTTTCTGAGATTGTCGAGGGAATCGGTGACGATGGCGCGCCCGGCCCGGATGATCGTCACCTCGTGACAGAGCAATTCCACCTCGCTCATGATGTGGCTGCTCAACAGGATCGTGCGACCCTCGGCGGCGATCTCCCGGATCGTTTCCACGAAACGGCGTTCCATCACCGGGTCCAGGCCGGAGGTCGGCTCGTCCAGCAGCAGCAGGGAGGCCCGGGTCGCCAGAGCCGAGATCAGGGCCACCTTCTGCCTGTTGCCCTTGGAATAACCACCGACCCGGCGCCGGGGATCGAGCTCGAAGCGTTCGATCAGCTGGTCGCGTCGGCTCCGGTCCTGGCTGCCCTGGAGACGCCCCATCAGGTCGATGCACTCGCCGCCCGTGAGCCCGGGCCACAGGACGGTGTCGCCGGGAACGTAGGCGATGTGCTCGTGGATCAGCGGGGCGGCGCGCCAGGGGTCGGCCCCGAACACCGCGGCCCTGCCGCCGTTCAGGCGGATCTGACCCAGAAGGGCCCGGATCGTGGTCGACTTTCCCGCGCCGTTCGGCCCGAGGAAACCGTGCACGGTGCCGCGCCGGACCCTCAGGTCGAGGCCTGCGAGCGCCTGGACGCTGCCGAAACGCTTGGTCGCATTCTCCAACACGATGGGAAAGTCAGTTTCAATTGAAAGTAACTGTCGCATATGGTGATGGTACACCTCCTCAGTCGCGGTGCCGACCTGTGGCAGGATCGTGGACCAGAACGGGGAAGGGGCCGCGGTGGCAGGACTCAGACAGCGCAAGAAACAGGCCGCCATGCGGCACATCCAGCACACGGCTTTCGCCTTGTTCGAGGAGAAGGGCTTCGACAACGTCACGGTCGAACAGGTGGCCGAAGCCGCCGATGTGTCGCAGTCGAGCATCTACCGCTACTTCGGAACCAAGGAAGGGCTCGTGTTCCGGGACGAGTACGACGATGCGGTCTTCGGGACGATACTGGCGGAGCTCGAATCCGGAGCGACGATCCTGGATGCTCTCAACAAGGGCATTGGTGGCGTTATCGAGGAACACTTCCACCACGACCGCGACATCACCCTGGCCAGGACGAAGCTGTGGGCGTCGCACGAGGGCATCCGGGTGGCCGTCGGGTTGTACCTGACGAAACTCTCGGAACGGGTGGTCGAGGCCGTCGTGACGGGAGGGCGTTACGACGAGATGGAGGCGCGATTCATAGTGGCGGCGCTGGTGAACGGGATGCTGTCCGCCATCTTGAGCTGGCAGCAGGACGGGGCGTCGAGTTCCTTGGAGGAATGCATGGACCGCGGGCTGTCCGCCCTGGGTCGGGTGTTCCGGGAGAACTGAGGGGTGCGGCCGCCCCGGGGCCTTTGAGAAAGGACATAGGGTTGCGCCATGACCTTTTACAGAGGTGCTGACGGGACCGGACTGTGGTTCGACGAGGTCGGCCCGGCCGATGCCGAGCCGGTGATCGTGCTGGCCGGTGGGCCCGCCCGCCATCCCGCCTACCTGGGCGACCTAGCCGGGCTCGGTGGGAGCAACCGGCTGGTCCTGCCGCACCTGCGGGGAGTGGGGAAATCTCCCGTCGCGCAGGAACCCGGGCGCGCCACCTGGGTGGGGCAGGCCGAGGACATCGCCCTGCTGGATCAGGCGCTCGGGGGCGGACCCAAGCTGGTGCTGGCCCACTCGGCGGGGGCCCGGGTCGCCATCCGGTACCTCCAGCAGAACCCCTCGCGGGTCAAGGGCCTCGTGCTGATCACCCCGGCCGTCGACTGGCTGGTTCGCACCGTCTCCGACAGACCGGAGATCGCGGCGCGACGCATGAAGGAAGAGGCCTTCAGCGGAGCGTGGCAGTTCGTCACCGGTCCCAGGGGCTATCACGACGAACCGACGTTCAACCAGTGGCAACGGGCGATCGCCCCGGCGGGTTACGCCCACTGGGGGGAGACGGAGCAGGCCCACTCCAAGGTCGGGGAATGCCGACTGGAGGCGGCCCTGGCCTACCTTGAGGCCGAGCCCCCCGGCGATCTGCTCGACCGGCTCGGCCAGATCGAGGTTCCCGTCCTGGCCATCGCGGGGGAAAAGGACGCCCTGGTCGGCTGCTCAACGGTGCATGCATTGTCCGATGTTTTTGCCCGGGGCGAATTCGTGGCGATCGATGACTGCGGACACTACCCGTGGGTCGAACAGCCCAGGGCGTTCGCCTCGGTGATCTCGGGTTTCACCGACTCGCTCCTGTTCTTCTCCGGTGAGACGCCGGGTGAGGAACAGGAGCGAGGGCTTTTCTGACCGGAGGTCACTCCTCCTTCTTGCCGCCCTTCTCGTTGGGGTCGAGCATCAGCAGCAGCATCTTGCTGGGTTCCAGGGCGAAGACGGCGTGGGGGAGGCGGGTACCGAAGTGCAGGATGTCCCCGGGGACGAGCTCAACGCTCTGCCCGTCGGCGTCGATTCGTAGCCGGCCCTCGAGTACCTGGACCACGGCGGGCATCGCAGCGGTGTGTTCGCTCAGGGCCTGGTCCTTGTCGAAGGAGAACAACACCGCGCGGCAGGTCTCCGCCTTCATGATGGTGCGGGAAACGGTTGCGGCCTCGTTGATCTCGATCATGGGGGCCATGCCATGGACGTAACTCAGGACGGGATTGGTGGTCATGTTTTCCTTCCGGGTTCAGAGGGGCTTGCGGGCCGTCAGCGCGACCCCGCGCATTGATGATTCATATTTGGTGAAGGTCCGCCGCATCGACATGACCCTGCGACGCAGGTCGGGCTGGGCGATCAGGTTCTTCGCCATGCGCAACACCCCGGTGACTCCCTCGTCCGCGATGTTGCGGCCCAGCTTCAACAGGGCCATCGGGGCGGTGCTGGTCCACTCGACGACCAATCCGTGGTCGGTCAGCAACTCGCTCCACTGAGCCAGGGTCATGGGCCGGGCGTTGACGTGGATGGATCTGGCGAGGGCCTTCGAGATCTCCGAGCCGATCTCCGGGTCGATGTCGTCCGGCGCCAATCCCAGCTCGTGGATCGCATAAATACCGCCGGGCCGCAGGATTCGGACCGCCTCGGCGACGATCTCCGCCTTGCCTCGCGGACTCTGCATCGTGAGCATGGCCTCGCCGATCACTGCGTCCGCGCAGGCGTCGTCGAGCCCGGTTTTCGCGGCATCTCCCTGGCGGCAGGAACCGCCCGCCGGTCCCACCACCTCGTTGACGCGCGCCGCTGCCGTTGGGTCGCTGTCAACGCCCGTGTACGACTTGGGGGCCGCTGCGAGGATTTCCTTCGCGGTGCGCCCGAGCCCGGGGGCCAACTCGACCACGTCCTTGTCACCGAGGGAACAGCGCCCGAGCATGGCGCGGGTCAGACCCAACCCCCCGGGTCGCAGTACCCGTTTGCCCGCGCGAGCCAGCACCCAGTGCCCCGGAGCCGTCTCGGTTGGCCGATTTGCGAAGGGAAGCGATTCAGGACCTGTGTTCACTTGCGCAAGATTAGCATTGCCAAAAATCGATTCCTAGACGGTTCGGGAGCGGGCCAGCGGCCATGAGGCCGTGACCGCCGCGGCGGCCACCGCGGCCAGCAGGAGCGAGATCGCGGGCAGGCTCAGCCACGCTCCCAGCCAACCGGCGGCCGGGTAGGCGACCAGATAACAGGCGTGACTCAAGGAGAACTGCGCCGCGAACACGGCCGGCTGGTCCTTCATCCCGGCCGAGCGGCGGAGCAGGCGTGACGAAGGCGTCGCGATCAGCGACGTGGCGGTTCCCAGCAGGAACCAGACGAGACCCAGGACCACCCAGTGGACCGGACCCGGTGGCATGTGGATGGCGGCGGCGGCCAGCACCAGGCCCACGGGAAGCAGAACGGCCCCGCCCCTCATCACGGAAAGGTCCCGAAGCCGTTTGAGGGCCCGGGGCAGGCCCAGCGCAACCAGCATCGACCCGGCGCCGTAGGAGGCCAGCAGCCATGCCACCCCGGAGTCGTCGCCACCCAGCCGGGTCTTCACCAGAACCGCGGTGTTGACCAGGACCATCGCTGTGCCGCAGGCAACCACCAGGTTGAGCACGAGCAGGGCACGCAGGTCCGGGGTGCGCAGGAAGATGCGGACCCCGCGGGTCAGCCGGTCCAGGAAGGGCGACTGGGTGTCGGGCGCCGGGGCGGGCGGGCGCGCCCAGAGCACCAGCGCGATCGAGGCCAGGAAACCGAACACGGTGCCCGCGAACAGGTTGTGGTAACTCATCACGGTCAGCAGGATGGCCGCCAGGGCGGGGGAGAGCAGCGACTCCAGGTCGTAGGCCAGCCGCGACAGCGACAACGCCGCCGTGTACTCGTCCTCGTCCGGCAGGACCTGCGGAATGGTGGCCTGGAAGGCGGGTGTGAAGGTGGCGGAGGCGGCCTGCAGGCCGAAGACCAGCAGGTAGATCTGCCAGGGCTCCGTGACGAACGGCAGGCACAGCGCCATGGTTGCACGCACCGCATCGGAGCCGACAAGCACCGTGACCCGTGGCAGCCGGTTCACCAGGGCGGACATCACCGGCGAGATCGTCACGAATGCGATGATGCGGATCGTCAGCGCGGTGCCCATGACGATTCCGGCCTCGTTCCCCGCGACATCCACGGCCAGCAGGCCGAGGGCAACCGTCAGCAGTCCCGTCCCGACCAGGGCCAGCACCTGCGCGGCGAACAACCGCGCATAGGTGCGATTGCGCAGCGCGGTCAGCATCACGGCCTTCCGTGGTGCGCCGGGTGCTCGTCCACTGCGTGTTCGGCCTGGAGCAGGGCGTCGGCCACCAGCTGGCGGGCGTGCTCGTTGGTGAGGCTGTAGAAGATGTACTGTCCCTCCTGGCGGCGGGCGACCATGCGGGCCAGCCGCAGCTTGGCGAGATGCTGGGAAACGGCGGCGGGAGCCTTGTCGACGGCCTCGGCGATCTGCCCCACGGAGAGTTCACGATCCCGCAGCGCCAGGATGATGCGCACCCTCGTCGGCTCGGCCAGCATCGAGAAGACCGCAACGGCGAGGTCGATGTACTCCGGGTCGGGGGAACCAAGGGCGGGCTTATCTGCATTCATGTGCAGATAATTACATGTGCGGATGTGTGGGTCAAGGGTGTCCCGGAGCCTGCGAGTTTTGTCGGTGGCGGCTGATATACCTGAGATGCGACGAAGGGAAGACCATGAGGTTCATCGCAACCGCAGACTGGCAACTGGGAATGACCGCCCATTTCCTGGATGACGACGCCCGAGCGCGGTTCCATCAGGCCCGGCTCGACGCAGTGGGCGAGATCGGCCGGATCGCCGAGCGGCGTGACGCCGGTTTCGTGGTGGTCGGCGGTGACGTGTTCGAGTCGAATCAGCTCGACCGCTCGATCCTGCTCCGGGCCTTCGAGGCCCTGCGCGCCTGCCCGGTCCCGGTGCTGCTGGTCCCCGGCAACCACGACCCCCTGGATGCGTCCTCCATCTACCGGTCGCGGGCGTTCGTGGACAGGTGCCCCTCCCACGTCCTCGTCGCGGAGAACTCGGAACCCATCGAGCCGGTGCCCGGGGTCGAGGTGGTGGCGGCACCCTGGTTCTCGAAACACCCGGAGACCGATCTCTTGGCCGCGGCCTGTGCCGACCTGGCGCCCCCTGCCGAGGGCGTGACCCGGATCCTGGTGGGGCACGGCGCGGTGGCCAGCCTGAACCCTGACCGGGAATCGCTGGCCACCATTGACGATGCGGCCCTGGCGGCGAGGATCCGCGAGGGCCTGATTCACTTCGCCGTTCTGGGGGACAGGCATTCCCTCACCGAGGTGGCTCCAGGTATCTGGTACCCGGGCACCCCGGAGGTGACCGCCCGCCGCGAGACCGCCCCCGGCAACGTCCTGCTCGTGGAGATCTCCGGTGCTTCCCCACAGGTGGAGGCGATCCGGACCGGTCGCTGGAGCTTCACCGTGCTGGAGGAGGACCTCTCATCCAGCGTTGACGTGAACCGGTTGATCGCCCGCCTGCAGGAACTGCCCAACAAGGAACGCACCGCGGTCTGGCTGAAACTGCGAGGCACCCTGTCGGTCACGGAATCCGCGCGACTCGATGCGGAACTCACCGAACTGGGGCCCCTGTTCGCCAGGCTCGACACGTGGAAACGCCACACCGATCTCGTGGTTCTCCCCGACGATCACGACTTCGCGGATCTGGGACTGACCGGCTTCGCCTCCGATGCCCTGCAGGAGCTGGTCGGGCTGGGCGCCGAGAGCGCCACCGCGAGGGACGCCCTGTCCCTGCTCTACCGGCTTTCAGGAGGCCTGGCATGAGGATTCACCGGATCACCCTGCGCAACTACCGCGGCACCACGGAACGCACCCTGGAGTTCTTCGACGGGGTCACCGTGATCGAGGGTCGAAACGAGGTGGGAAAGTCCACCCTCGTCGAGGCGCTGCGACACCTTCGCATCCACAAGGCCACCACGCTCCGGAAGGAGGTGCGTGACACCCAGCCGGTGGGACGGGATGTCGGCCCAGAGGTGGAGGTGGAGCTCAGCACCGGTGAATACCGCCTCACCTACTGCAAGCAGTGGCTCAGGGGGAAGAGGACCGAGCTGAACATCACGGCCCCGAACCCCGAGAGGCTGAGCGGGGATGATGCGCACGAACGCTTCCTCCAGGTCCTCGCGGAGACCACGGATGAGGGGCTCTTCGAGGCCTTGGAGGTGCTGCAGGGCAACTCCTTGGGACAGGCCAGCCTGGCCCGGCTGCCCGCGCTCCGCAGGGCACTGGACGGCGCCGGCCCCTCGACCGGGGAACACGATGCCCTCCTGGAGGCCGTCGAGAAGGAATACCTGCGGTACTTCACGCAGACGGGAAAACCGACCGGGGATCTGGCCCGTGGGCAGAAGGAATCGGAGGCCCTGGCCGAGCAGGTGCGCGCCCTTGAGAAGGTGAGTCGGGAGATCGACTCCTTGACCGAGAGACACGGAGAGGCCATCGCCGCCCGCGACGCCAAGGGAAAACGCCTTGAACAGGCGCGGGAACAGGAGGCGGAACTCGTCGAGTCGAGCAGGGCCCTCGACGAACTCCGCCAGCGCGCGGACCGGGCGGCCAAACAGGTCGCGGAGGCCACCGCGGCCAGGGAAACCGCGGAGCGGCTGGCCCGTGACCGGGAGGACGCCAAGGCGCTGGTGGGAGAACTCGACGCCAACTTGGCGGAGACCCTGACCGGGATCGAGCAGACACGACAACGCGCGAGCCGCGCCCAGGACACCCTGGCGGCCCGCGCCGAGGAGACCCGGAACGCGGAGGAGGAGGAAGGAACCCTCCGGGCCCAACTGCGTGAGATCGACAACCGTATCCGGCAGGCCCGTGACGTGGCGGAGCTCGAGGCCCTGAAGGAACGACTGGAACGCCTCGCGGAAGCAGAACGGCGGCTGCATGATGCGGTGACGGTGCTGAACGCCAACACCGTCGACGACGATGCCTGCCGCATGTTGGAGAAACTCGAGGTCACCGCACGGATCACCCGGGAGACCTGGGAGACCAGGGCCGCCCGGGTCGCCATCGAGGTGGCGGACAAGACCCTCCTGGACGGAGAAACCCTCGAACCCGGAACCCACGGCCCGATCCCGGTCAAGGCCCCGCTCGTCGTCGAGATTCCCGGCCACGCGAGGATCACGGTTTCTCCCGGCGACGGGACCGACGATGTGGAACGCAGGGCCCGCGAGGCCGAGAACGCCCTGGCCGAGGCGCTGGCCAGCCAAGGCGTCCCGGATATCGCCTCGGCCCGGGCGATGGCGGAGGAGCACAACCGGGCCGGGCGGGAACGGGAAGCCGCCAACGAGGCCATCCGGATGATCCTCAGGGGCGAGAACGACACCGAGCTGCGGGCCCGCGCCGAGGCGCTGGACGAATCCGTGGGGGACGTGGCCGCCGGGGAACTGGCCGGCGTGGAGGAGGAACGCTCCGGGATCACCGCGACCGTCGAGGCGGCCGCGGTCCGGACCGCGGCCGCGCGCGTGGCGCTGGAATCCGCACGGGCCACCCAGCAGCAGGCTCGCGAGGACCTGATCCGCGAGGAAACCGAGCTGCGCAACCTCAAGGCCCGCGGGGATGACGCCTCGACCAGGCTCGAGGCGGCTCGGGCCGACACCCCGGACGAAAAGATAGGGGCGGCCGTGACCGAGACCACCGCCGCCTTCGAGAAGTGCGTCATCGAAAAGGACGCCGTGGACAAGGAACTGGAGCTCGCTGATGCCGCCGGCCTGGATGCCCGCCTCAGGAACGCCCGCGCGGTGGTGACCCGGTTGATGAAGGAGAACGGGGACCTGGATGAGGAACTGACCAGGCTCTCCACGCTGCTCGACGACCGGCTCGCCGGGGGCACCTACGACAGGCTGTCCGAGGCCCGTGCCCGGCTGGAACAGGCTCAGGCGCGTCAGGCCTCCCGGCAGCGCGCGGCTGATGCGGTGAGCCTGCTCAGAAAGACACTGAACCGTCACCGTGCCGAGGCCCAGCTGCGCTACGTCGCCCCGTTCCGGGAACGCATCGAGGCCCTGGGGCGGCTCGTCTTCGGTCCGGATCTGGCGGTCGAGGTGACACCGGAACTGAACATCGCCTCCCGCACCCTGGCCGGCGAGACGGTGCCCTTCCAGTCGTTGTCCAGCGGGGCTCGCGAGCAGCTCTCCCTGCTCGGCCGGTTGGCCTGTGCGCAGCTCGTCCAACCCGGTGAGGGAGTGCCCCTGATCATCGATGACGCCCTCGGGTTCGCCGACCCCGACCGCCTGACGCGCCTGGGGGCGGTCCTGAACCGGGTCGGGGAAGATGTCCAGACGATCATCCTCACCTGCCAGCCGGAACGTTTCGACCAGATCGGGGGCGCGCACGTGATACGTCTCTGACCGGAGGGTGAGCGGCGATACAGTCCGGGTGTGAGCGTGTGGGACTGGCTGCGATTCGGCGGGGGGATTCTGGCACTCGTCGCCACCGCGATTCTTCTGCTTCGGCTACACGGGGTGGCGCTGCGCTGGTTGCCGCTCACTGCGGTCCTGCGGGCGGCGATGCAGCTGGCCGCGATCTCCGTGCTGCTGAGCGGCGTCAATCAATGGCCCTGGCTGGTGCTGGGGTTCATCGCCTTGATGCTCTCCACCGCATCCTGGACGGGGGCCTCCAGGGCCGAGGGACTGCCCGGCGGGAGGTGGAATGCCGTGGCCTCCGTCGTGGCGGGAGGGATGTCCTCCCTGCTGCTGACCCTCCTGGTCGGGCTGATCTCGTACACGCCCCAGCACGTGGTGGCCATCGCGGGAAGTGTCATCGGCAACTCCATGAACATGGTCACCCTGACCTCGCGCAGGATCCGGGCCGATCTGGACGCCCACCGGGGCGAGGTGGAGGGCTGGCTGGCCCTGGGGGCCACCCCGTCCCGGGCGACCGCTTGGCTCCGGCGCAGCTCGGTGCGGGAATCCCTGCTTCCGAACCTCGACCAGACCCGCAACACGGGCCTGGTGACCCTGCCGGGGGCATTCATCGGTGCGCTCTTCGGGGGGTCCAGTCCCGTCGAGGCCGCGATGTTCCAGCTGACCATGCTCTCCGCCATCCTCGTCAGCGCCGCCGTGACGGGGACGTTGTTCTCCACCCTGAGCGGACGCAGCCCCGTGCTGCCCGCCCCGCAGGGATCCTGATAGCGGAAACGAGTTTCAAACATGGTGGAAGACCGTTTGATGCAGGTGGACGATCTCGCGGTGTCGATAACCTGGAAAAGGATGAGGAATATCCGCCTGCGGATCGTTCCACCTAGGGGAGACGTGAAGGTTTCGGCCCCGTTCGGTGTTCCTCCGGAGCGGATAAGCCGTTTCATCCGGGAACAACGGGCCTGGATAGACCGGAAACGCGCTCAACTGCGGGGCGCGGCCCTCGACGCGGACCGGTTCGAGGACGGGGGGAGGGTCAGGCTGTGGGGCGGATGGCACGACGTGGAACACCGGAGGGGAGGCCGGGCCCGCGCCTGGATCACCGACCAGCGACTGGTCGTCACGGGTGACGACGAGGCGGCCAGGGCGCGTGCCGTCGCCAGGTTCCGGCGCAGCGAGATGGAACGCGTTTCCCGGCCGCTGCTCGACTCGTGGGTGCCGGTCATGGGGGTGCCGCGGCCAGCGGTGATCCGGTATCGCACCATGCGCACCAGGTGGGGTTCCTGTAATCACCGCACCCGGGCGATCACCCTCAACACGGCCCTGGTGAGGTTTCCCGTGACCGCTCTCGAGTACGTGATCGTGCACGAGCTGGCCCACCTCAGGCATCCCGACCACGGCCGGGGATTCTGGTCCCTGGTGGCGGCTGCCCTCCCGGACCACGCCGAACGGAGAAGGCTGCTCAACGCCTGCACGACCTGAGTCCCATGCCGTACCATGAATCCCCAGCGGCAAAGGTGGGACGCGAGTCCAAGTCAAAACGGGAGCCTGATAGTGAGACGTCTTGCGCTTGTCTCTGTGATTTCACTGCTGTTTCTTTCGGGATGTGGTCAGGAAATCATCACGAACGTCGATCAGGGCAATCCCCCTGACGAGGCCTCGAGCTCTGTGACCCCCAGCCCCTCGGAGTCGGGTTCCGCCTCGGCCGGGCCGGATGAGGCCGCCAGCCCCACACCGGAACCGACGGCCTCCGTCGCGGCCCTGCTCTCCCCCGGGGACAGCGGTGACAAGGTCCGGGAACTTCAGCACCGGCTTCTCCAACTCGGGTGGTTCGAGGGACAGATCTCGGGGGAGTTCGATGACAAGACCCGTTTGGCGGTCGAGGGTTTCCAGGGCAAACGCGGGCTCCCGGTTCTGGGTTCCGTGGATCAGGCGACGATGGACAGCCTGACCTCGATGACCCGCAAACCCACCGAGGACGAGAAGAACAACGTCCTGAAGCCCGGTCCCGCCCTGATGGCCAAGGGTGCCAGCGGGGACAAGGTCAAGGACATCCAGGCCCGGCTGAAGCAGATCGGCTGGTACGGCCCGGATGTCAACGGGCAGTACGACGACACCACGGTCGAATCCGTCAAGGGTTTCCAGGGCAAACGACAGCTCCCCGTCACGGGCGAGGTGGATCAGCGCACGCTGGACCGGATCAACTCCATGACCCGCAAACCCACCCAGGACGAGCTGAACAATGTCAAACCCACCCGGAAACCCGCGGACAGCGGGATGACTCTCGACGACCGCTGCCTGCAGGGCCGGGTGCTGTGCATCTCGAAGGCGCAGCGAAAACTCGCCTGGGTGATCGACGGTCAGGTCCAGATGACGCTCTCCGTGCGTTTCGGATCGGATGAAACCCCCACCCGCAACGGGGTCTTCTCCGTGGGCTGGAAGTCCCGTGACCACGTCTCGACGCTCTATCACACCCCCATGCCCTACGCCATGTTCTTCTCGGGCGGGCAGGCCGTCCACTACTCCGCCGACTTCGCCCAGAACGGCTACAACGGCGCATCCCACGGTTGCGTCAACGTGCGTGACAAGGGGGCCATCGCGTCGCTGTTCAGCCAGGTGCAGGTCGGGGACAAGGTAGTGGTTTACGCCAACTGACATCCCGGGTAGAACCAGCCCCAGGTCTGATGGTTCGGGGAGAACCACCTACTAGGGTGTCCTTTGCAGTTCTTGTCAGTTAGTGAAAGGTGACGCGCGTGGGCATCCCCTTGGCCATCACGTTGCAGGTGATCTCTTCTTTCCTGTTCGCCAGCGGGGCGACCCTGCAGCACATAGGCGTGAAGTCCACGTTCGATCCCAACGCGACGGCGTCCTCCAACCGCCTCACGTTGATCGGGATGTTGAAACTGCTCCTGATCCCCAAATGGCTGCTCGGTCTGCTCTGCGTGTTCTCCGGGGCCGGCCTGCACCTGTGGGCGTTGACCATGGCCCCCGTGGCGGTCGTCCAGCCGGTCGGAATCCTGGCGGTCCCGTGGTCGGTGGTTTTGAGCTCCCGGATCCATGGCCATCAGATCCCCTTCCGGGTGTGGCGGGCCGTCCTGGTGACCGTGATCGGCGTGGTCGGATTCACGGTGTTCTCGTCCCTGTTCGCGACCGGGGAGAAACAGTTCGGTTTCATGCCGATCACGTGGTCCTTCGTCGCGGTCTGCGTGATCTGCGCGGTGCTCTCCTTCTTCGCAGCCAAGAAGACCGCTCCCTGGGCCAAGGCGGTGATGTGGTCATCGGTCGGAGCAATTTTCTACGGCCTGGCATCCGGCATGATGAAGGCCGCCATGAACATGGTCCAGTCCGGGGAATTCCACCTGCTGCACCCCACGACCCTCGCGGTCATCGGATACATGCTCGCCTGCTACTGCCTCGGGGCCTGGATGATCCAGCAGGGCTACGCATCCGGTCCCGCGGAGATCACGGTCGGCACCATGACCACGGTCGATCCCTTCGTCGCCGTCCTGTTCGGGTTGTTCGTCCTCGGTGAAGGGGCTGGAATGGGGATCGGTCCTGCATCCGGCATGATCATCTCTGGTGCAGTGGCGGTGTATGGGGTGGTGATGCTGTCCAAGGATCACCCCGATGCCGTGGCGGAGCGTGAGAAGGCGGCGAAGGAAACCGCGGCCGCCCTCAAGGATTGAGCGTCAGCGCGGCCAGTCCCCGGCCTCTCCCGCTCTCGGTCGAAAGGACGACGGTGCTCCTGTCCCTGGGCGCCGCGAACTTGAGGGTGGTCTCCAGGGGCCGCCCTGCTCCGGCCCTCAGGGAAGGGGAGTTGACCGGGGGGTAGCTCTTCATGTTCCTGCTCGACAGCAGGTAGATGTCGAAGGACGCGGAGCCCTCGTTCAAGGTGATGCGGACCTGAACCTCCACCTCGCTGTCGCTGGTCCAGTTGTGGGAGAGAAGTTCGAAGGTTCCCCCGCCGTTCGCATCGAAGGGTGCTTTGCTTTCCTGCGCACCCAGTGATGACGCGTTCGCGGACGGGACCACGCTGGAGGGGCCGCCGGTGGCCCCATCCTGGTTCGTCCCGAACTGCAACCACAGTAGAACGGCAGCGACCACGGCGAGGGCCACGACCCCGATCAGTATGCTGCGTGCCGCACCACCACGGGGTTGCTGGTAGGCCTCGATCTGGGTGGGTGCGTTGAGGGGACCGGGGGCGGGGGAGCCGAAAGGCTTCCGTGGGTCGCGTCCCTGCTGGGAGGGAAACTGCGGGTGGTTGTTCTGCCACTGTGGAACGTTCATGGTGGCTCACACCATACCTGTGGAACTTGTCAACAAACGCGGCGGTTCAACCAGAAACGGAGGATCCGGCCCGTTGGCTCCCATAACGATGATGTGAACATTTTCGAAGCCACCCTGCGCAGCCGCACCGATGAGGATCTTCTCTGCGTGCCCGGGATCTGTCTCGGGTTCCACCCGACGGAGTCCTGTGTCGTCCTGGGAATCTCGGAGAATCGTGTGGAGTTCTGTGCCCGCGCGGACCTTGACTGGCTGGACGAGGACGGATGCAACCTGATCCGGCAGGTCGAGGCCGCCGCTCAACCGGTGATGTCCTGCAGCTTCGTGATCCTCGGATACACGATGGACCCGGAGGGAAACTGCGAACGGTTGATACGCCTTGCCCTGGAGCTCCGGGGAAGGGTGACCGACGTGCTCGTGGCCACCCCGGATCGTTACTGGATCGTCACCCCGCTGGGACTGGAACCTCCTGACGGCCGTGGCTGGGATCCTTCGGTGACGAACCTCTCCGCGGAGGCCGTCTATCTGGGGATCCCGGTCGCCGCGAGCCGGGCGGATGTGATCGCCGAGGTGCGGCCCCCCGATGAACGCGAGGAAGCCGAGTACCTGACGGAATTGGCCCTCGACCACGTGAGCGGCCTCGATTGCGAGCAGCGGACGGAACTGGCGGAGAGGCTGCTGGATTGTGGGGAACCCCTGCTTCCCATTGAGGGGGCGCAGCTGGCCGTCCTGGTTTCCGACCCCGGGATCGCGGGGGCCGTGGTGGCGAATCTCGACCGCGAGGGTGCGGCCAGGCTGCGTCCCCGGATCGCCTACGCCAGGCGAATGTGCTCTGATTCGCACGCCCCCGAGGTGCTCGCGCTGCTGTCCCTGGTCTGTTGGTTCGACAACCAGGGGGCGCAGCAGACCGAATGCCTGGAGCAGCTGGAGAAACTCGCTCCCGGACACCGGCTCCTGCCGCTGCTGCGGGGGTTGAAGGCGCTGGCGGTGAAACCTCCCGTTTCATTCCCCACCGGCATGGCGGGCCACTAGAGTAAGGACATGCGTTTCGTTGTGTGCGGAGAGGCTCTCATCGACCTGCTGCCGGGAGAACAGGTTTCCTCGGCCGAGACCCACTGGTCAGCGCTGTGCGGTGGTGGTCCAATGAATACGGCACTCGGGCTCGCGAGGCTCGGGGAGGACAGTCATTTCCTGGGGCGTTTGGGTGGTGATGCCTTCGGGCGTCAGATTGAACGCTACCTCCAGGACAACGGCGTCGCGACCGACCTGGTGGTCAGGACGGGGGAGCCCACGTCCGTTGCGGTCGTCTCGCTCGATACCGAGGGCAGGGCCTCCTACACCTTCCACTTCCAGAACACGTCGAATTTCGGCTGGCGGGCAGGGGAGTTCCCCGAACTCAGGGAAAACGACTGGCTGCACTTCGGATCGATCGGAACCATCTCCGGTCCGGGGGCGCGGGCCGTTCTGAATTTCGTGCGCTCCACCCCCGCCTCGCTCAGTTATGACATAAACGTGCGTCCGACCGTGCTTCCCGACCGCGTGGAGTACTTCCAGCGCGTTGAACAGCTGATAGCCGCCGTCGGGGCCGGCGGCGGGATCGTCAAGGCCAGCGACGAGGACATCTGCTGGCTCGTGGACGACCCGGATCCGTTGCCCTACGCGGAGGCGTGGTGCATTGAGTACGGCCTGGCCCTGTGCGTCGTCACTCTCGGCCCCGATGGCGCCGTCGCCATCAAACCCGACGGGCGGCAGTTCCGCGTCCCGGGCCACGCCATCGGGCTGGTGGACACGGTTGGGGCCGGGGACACCTTCATGTCGGGATTCCTGGCCTCCTACGCCAGGCGTCCGGATGATGTCGAGCGGGCCCTTCGTTGGGGTGCCGGGGCATCCGCGCTGGTCTGCACCAGGCAGGGTGCGAATCCCCCGACCCGTGCCGAACTGGAGGAATTTCTCTCCTCGCCGAGGAAGAAAATTGATTAGGAAACTCTTTCTGTATTCGCAATAAGGTTGGTTAGGTTAACCTAATTGCAGGCGTTGTGTGAGCCAAAGGGAGATTAGGCTTTGGGACATGGCAACGATGCTTTCTTCCAAAGCGATAGATCGTCTCGCTATGGCTCACGACGCTTCTCATTATGCCTTCACCCCGATACAGGTATCGAGGCCGCAGAACGTCAACGACATCTTGGACCTGTTCGCTCACGCTCGTCGCGAGGGTTCTCCGCTGACCTTCCGGGCCGGCGGTTCCAGCCTGTCCGGGCAGTCCGCCGGCGATGGAATCCTCGTTGATGCGCGACGCGGGTTCCGCGGGATCCAGATCCTCGACGAGGGACGTCGGGTGAAGGTCTCCCCGGGGGAGACCATTCGCGCCGTCAACGCTCGCCTGGCCCGGTACGGATACAAACTCGGCCCCGATCCGGCAAGCGAGATCGCCTGCACCATCGGCGGCATGGTGGCCAACAACTCCTCCGGCATGCAGTGCGGCACCATCGAGAACTCTTACGCCACCCTGGATTCGCTGGAGTTCGTCCTGGCCTCCGGTACCCGGATCGACACGGCCGCCCCGGACGCCGCCCGGAAGTTCGCCGAGGCCGAACCCGAACTTGCCGCGGGGCTGATGAGGTTGCGTCAACGGATCCTGGACAACCCGGACTCGGTGAACATCATTCGTCGCCAATTCGCGATGAAGAACACCATGGGTTACGGGATCAACTCCCTGCTGGATTTCGAAACCCCCCTTGAGATAGCCAGGCACCTGATGATCGGCTCCGAGGGGACCCTCGGGTTCGTGGCCTCCGCCACCTTCCGAACCATTCCGGTGGCACCCCACGCGGCCTCCGCCCTGGCAATCTTCCCGACCCTCCGGGAAGCCACGGCCGCGCTTCCCGACCTGGTGGCCGCCGGCTTCGCCGCAATCGAGCTGATGGATGCGCAGTCGCTCAGGGTGGCGCAGACGCTTCCCGAGGCCACCCCCGAGATCCTGGAACTGGACGTGACCGGCCAGGCCGCGTTGCTCCTGGAACTCCAGGACGCCACCGCCGAGGGGGTCGAGGGGAAGATCGAGGCAGTGGCCCCCCTGCTGACCTCGCTTCCGTTGACGAGCCCTACCCAGGCCACCAGCCACGGACCCACACGCGCCCGGCTGTGGCACATCCGCAAGGGCCTCTACACCACGGTCGCCGGACACCGCAACCCCGGTGCGACCGCGCTGCTCGAGGACATCGTGGTGCCCGTGCCGACGCTGTTGGAAACCTGCACCGAACTCATCAAGCTGTTCGGGCAGCACCAGTACGAGAACTCCGTCATCTTCGGTCATGCCAAGGACGGCAACGTCCACTTCATGCTCAACGAGAACTTCACGGACCCGGCGTGCATGGAGCGCTACATCCACTTCACCGAGGACATGGTTGAACTGGTGATCGGGCACGGTGGAAACCTCAAGGCCGAGCACGGCACCGGCCGCATCATGGCCCCGTTCGTCGCCCGTCAGTACGGGGACGAACTCCACCAGGTGATGCGTGAGATCAAGCGCCTGTTCGATCCGGCGGGAATCCTGAACCCGGGTGTGGTGCTGACCGACGACCCGCAGGGCTACCTGAAGAATCTCAAATTGGTGCCCAGCGTCGAGGAAGAGGTGAACCGCTGCGTGGAGTGCGGTTTCTGCGAACCCGTCTGCCCCTCCCGCGAACTCACCCTCACGCCGCGGCAGCGGATAGCGCTGCGCCGGGAAATGGCCTCCAACCAGCCCGACGAGCAGCTCCTGAAGGACCTCGACAAGGACTACGACTACCACGCCATCCAGACCTGCGCCGTAGACGGCATGTGTGGGGAGGTCTGCCCCCTCCACATCAACACCGGTGACCTGGTGCGCAGGCTGCGCGCCGAGCAGGCCAACCGTGTGCTCGGTGGGGTGTGGGGGGCCGCCGCCAAGGCCTGGGGGCCGTTCACCAAGGGCGCCAGTGTCGCGATGACCACGGCGCATGCCGTCGCCCCGGTCGCATCGGGCATCACCAAGGTGGCGCGCAAGATCATCAGCCCGGACGTCATGCCGCAGTACTCGAAGGACCTCCCCAAGGGTGGCAAGCGTCCCAAGAGCCGAGATGCGGCCGCCCCGGTGGCCTTCTACCTCCCGGCCTGCATCCAGACCATGTTCGCCAGCGGCGTTCCCAAGGCGTTCACCGCCTTGTGTGAACGTGCCGGGGTGCCGGTGACCACACTGGACACCGGCAGCCTGTGCTGCGGCACCCCGTGGAAGTCGAAGGGCTTCCTCAAGGGATACGAAACCCAGCTCAAACGGGCCGAGGAGCGTCTTGGCGGCAGTGCGGTTCCCATCGTGGTGGATGCTGCCAGCTGCACCGAGGGTTTCCACGTCATGCAGTCGAAATCCTCCAGCGAGGAGTTCAAGGCCGTTCAGTTCGTCGATGTGGTCAAGTTCGCCCATGAATGGCTTCTGCCGCACCTGAAGGTGACCCGTCGCCTGGGTTCCATCGCCCTGCACCCCACCTGCTCGTCCACCCACCTCGGGTTGAACGACGCGCTCAAGGGCCTGGCGGAGGCCATAGCCGACGAGGCCTACGTCCCGCTGGACTGGGGTTGCTGCGCCTTCGCCGGTGACCGCGGAATGCTCCACCCGGAGCTGAACGCATCGGCCGCGAAACGGGAGGCCGCGGAGATCAACTCCCGCCACTTCGACGCCTACGCCTCGCTCAACCGCACCTGCGAGATCGGTATCGGCAGGGCGACGGGCAAACCCTACGTCCACATCCTCGAACTCGTGGAGCAGGCCACGCGTCCCTGAACTTGGCGCGGGGGCTGGTTCTCAGACCAGCCCCCGCTCCCAGGCCTCGCGTACCGCGGCCGCCCGGTCCAGCACCTCCAGCTTGGTGTAGACGTGGGCCAGGTGCGTCTTCACGGTGGCCTCACTGATCCCGAGTTTCCTGGCGACAGCCCGGTTGGTCAGGCCGTCCGCCACCAGCGCCAGCACCTCGGTTTCCCGGTCGGTGAGTGACAACTGCGACCCGTGGGGGGCGTCGATGTGTGTTCGAGGGGAGCCGTTCATCAGTTCCCGGACGGCGGCCACGAGCTGATCGCGCGGCAGATCCTTCAACAGGTATCCGTCGGCCCCCGCCGCCATCGCCCTGCGGATGTCTCGTTCCGTGTCGTAGGTGGTGAGCACGAGGATCCGGGGACGCCCGCCCCGTTCCCGAAGCTGCCTGATGGCCGCGAACCCGTCGCCGCCGGGCATCCTGAGGTCCATCAGCACCAGGTCGGGATCGCGCTCGGCCACCACGGCAAGTGCTTCGGGGCCGTTCCCGGCCTGCCCGACCACGTCTATGTCCTCCTCCAGGGCGAAGATCCCGGCGAGGCCGTCCCTGACGATCGGGTGGTCGTCCACCACCACCAGCCGGAGGCTCATGAGGGAACCACTGCTGTCACCGTGCATCCTTTCCCCGGCGCGCTGTCCACTCTCAGACTGCCGCCGATCTCTGTCAGGCGATCACGCATGCCGGAAAGCCCGTGTCCGGCTGCGAAGACGGGTGTGAACCCGACACCGTCGTCGGTGATGCGGATCCGTGGTCCGGCCGGTGTGCCGTCGAGGCGCACCCACACCCGGCTGGCATTACCGTGCCGGGCAATGTTGGCCAGGGACTCCTGGGTGACGCGGACCAGCACCCCGTCGTGCGGCGAGGTGGTTGGGGCGTCGTCGGCATCCAGTTCGGTGACGATACGGTTCATCCGTCCCCAACCCCTGACGATCTCGTGCAGGGCATCGGACAAAGGATCGTCATCCAACTGGCGCGGCGCCAGGGCCTGCACCGCCCGCCGGGCCTCCGTGAGGCAGTCCCGCGCCACGTGTTCGGCTCGCCGGACCCTTTCCCGGGCGGGGTCGTCCAAGGAGGAGGGGAGAGCCTCCAGCTGGCGGATCACAGCGATCAGTCCCTGCGCGACGGTGTCGTGGATCTCCCGCGACAATCGCGCCCGTTCCTGGTCGATACCCATCTGGCGGGCCTGTGCCATCAGTTCCTCGTGCAGGGCCAGGTTGGTCGCATTGGCCTTCGCCAGTCGCTCTGCGGTCTCCTCCCGGATCCGCACCTGACGTTCGCGTTCCCGGCTCAGGGTCAGCATGAGAAAGGCTACCCCGATGTTCACCAGGGCCAGCAGCGGGAAAAGCCAAGGAGTCGCCGAGGCCCCGGGGATTCCGCCGGCCTGCCCGACCGCGATCACCAGCCCCGTGGCGATGGTGGCGGGCAACCGGAAGGAGCTCGCCAGGAGGCGTTCAACATCCGGATAGCTCGAGAACGCGTAGATGCACATGAACGGGTTGAACAGGGAGGCCGCCAGGGCGAGCAGCAGATTTCCCACCACGAAAGCGAGTGCCGCCGGGCTTCCCGCGGACGGTGGCCGGGCCGCCACGAACACGCGGCCGAGCAGGATCAGGACAGCGGGACACAGGGAGATGAGCATCCCTCCGGGGTCGATGAGCCGGCCCGTCAGGGCCCAGCCGATGATCACCGACACGGCGAGCAACACGAAGGGCCCCCAGCGTGCCGCCCGGATCGCGATCGGGTTCTCGTAGTGTTCCACCGGACCATTGTCCCGGTCCGGTGGAGGCAACCACCATCCACCGATCGGACGATGGTGGAGGCGAGTCCGGAATCGTAACTTCGAACCATGACCACCGAAAAATGCCTTCACGAACTCGGCACCGCTCGTTGCGATGCCCTCCCGCAACGCCTCCACGGCCTCGACGCCGTCCGTTCCGGAGCCCTGCTGCTCGGCGTGGTCCTGCACTCGTTGCTGCCCTTCACCGACATCGTCTGGATGATCAACGACTCCGAGCGCAGCATCGTCGCCTTGTGGGTATCCGGCACGATCCACCTGTTCCGGATGGCTTTGTTCATGCTGCTGGCGGGTTATTTCGGGCGAATGGTCACTCTGCGGCGCGGGTCCGGCAGCTACTTCCGGGACCGTGCGAAGCGGATCCTGCTGCCCGCTGTCGTCTTCTGGCCGTTCACGGTCATCCCGCTCGGTTTCCTAGCCATGTACGGGGCCTCGGTCCGGGGCCTGCCGGCACCGATGGCCTCGGAGCCGGTCTCACCTCTGATGATGTTCACCCCGGGGCAGCTCTGGTTCCTGCTGGTGCTGTTCGAGCTCGCCACCCTGGTGCTTCTCGCCCGGGCCGCGCTGCTCCGGTTCCTGGGGACAGAGTGCGCCGGGCGGGCCGCCACCCGGATCGGTGAGGTCCTGTCCCACCCGGCCGGTGTTCTCCTCCCGGCCATGGTCTTCGTGGCTGCGTTGCTGCTCCAGGGTGGGGAACCGGCGGGTGGGATCATCGCCCCGACGACCATCGTCCCGGAACCGGCATCGACGCTCGGTTACCTGGGAGCGTTCCTGACCGGCTGGTTCCTGCACGCATCCCCGGAATCCATGCGACGGATCGCCGGGAACTGGCTCTCGATGCTCGTGCTGGGTCTCATCGCGACGGTGGTCGTGTGGCTCCCGGGCGTGCCGCGGGAAGTGCTGATGGTCGCCGTCGCCCTGGCGGGCTGGCTGCTCGGTTTCGGTCTGCTGGGCGCCGCGGTGCGGTTCCTGGACCGGGAACACACCTGGATCCGCTACCTCGCGGACGCCTCCTACTGGATGTACCTGGTCCACCTGCCGCTGTTGGTGCTGTTCGAGATCCCGCTGGCCGATATGGGATGGCCGATCCTGGTGAAGCTCCTGCTCACGTGGGCCGTGACCACCGCGGTCCTGTTGGCCACCTACGAACTGCTGGTCCGGCACACCTGGCTGGGTGCCTGGCTCAACGGCAGGCGCTACCCGCGCCGGGTGCGCTGATCGGGCGGTGATGGTGAGGGGACGGGATTGCTCCCGTCCCCTCATGTTTCGTCACGAACCGGTCCTGGGGAGCCCGGGCCTTACGGGAGCCGGTGACGGCGTTCTCGTCGGAGCCGGTTTCGTCGGGGTCGGGGTGCACGACGAATCGTCCCCGGTGATGTTCACCTGCCGGTGGGCGAGGGTCCCCGAGGGGGTGAACTTGAAGGTCAGCGTCTGGGTGCCGGTCGGTGCGGAGCAGGCGCCGGGCAGTGTGACATCGACCTTCGCCCTGCCGTCGGCCACGGCACCGCCGCCCACCCTGGTATCGCCCAGGAAAACCTCGACGCCGTTGTTCACGAGCGTCGGGCTGACCTTGGCCGGGTCCTTCGGGGATGCGCCGGCCGCCTCACCCAGCAGGAAGTCGATGCCCTCCCGCGCCTTCGCGTCGCCACCCGGCACATCGAAGTTGAAGGTGGCGGTTCCGCCGTTCCGGTTGATCTCGGTGGGGGCATCGACCAACGACAGGCCGCGCTTGACGTAGCTGGGGGAGAGCGTCTGCCGGGTCTTCACCCAATCGGTCCAGGCCTCCAGATCGACGCGCCCCGTGTCCCGGGTCCCGGTGCCCTTCGCGAACTCCCGGAAATTGTCCCCGCCCGCGATCAGGAAGGAAGTGGAGCCGACGGTGTAGAGCCTTTCCGGATTGAGCGGGGAGCCCCCCACGAAGACCGAGGTGATCCGATCCCCCTCCGGGCGGGACTCGTCATAGGTGTAGGAGACGTTGCTGGACAGACCCAGGCGCAGGAACGGGCGTGAGGGGATCTCGCCCTTGTCGTTGCGCTGCCACTGCTGCTCCAGGACCGTCTTGAACTGGGCTCCGGTGAGCCGGGTGGTCATCAGGGTGTTGGCGAACGGCAGCGCGAGCGCGGCCTCCTTGTAGGTGATCTCCCCGGCATTGAAGCTGTCGCGGGTGCCACCCGGGTTCTGGACACCGATGAAATACGGATCGTCGTTGCTCAGTACCTCTCGGAACATCTGGGCCACCATGTTGCTCATGGGCGACTCCACGTCCCGGACATCGGAGTTGCCGGTCGGCGTCGAGATGGCCTCGCTTGCCTGGCCGATCACCCGGGCGCCGATCTCATCGGCCTTGGCGACGGCGGCTGAGACGATGTCGGTGATCTCCCGGATGCGTGGCAGGCTCGTGTCGAATGCCTTGGGGTCGATCTTGGTGGTGGTGTTGGAGATCCCGCACAGGGCGCCGTCGCCGGTGACCCCGGCCTTGAGCTCGTTGAGGGCCGCCGCGTAGGAACCGGCCTGGGTGAACAGCTGCCCCTTGCCGTTGGTCCACGAATAGGTCTGGTGGGTGTGTCCGCCCAGCACCACGCGGATCCTCGGGTCGATTCCCGTCCACATCTTCCGGAAATTCGGGTTGGCGGCGGCCTGCTCGTCACCGGTGCTGTTTCCGTTCGGCGCTCCTTCGTGGATGGACGCGATCACCAGGTCGATTCCCTCGGGAAGCTGGGAAACGGTCTCGTTCACGGCCTCCACGGGGTCACCGATGGTCAGGTCCGAGATTCCGGCGGGGGAGACGAGGGAGGGTAGATCCCCGGTCACGGCGCCGATCACGGCGACGTCGAGTTCCCCGACCTTGAAGGTCGTGTACGGCTTGAGTGGGGAGGCCACCTGTTTGGTTCCCTTGCGGTAGACGTTCGCCCCGAGCTGGTCCACCCCGGGCACCGCGGGGTTCACGCGCCCCGCGAGGTCTTGCCAGCCCTTGTCGAACTCGTGGTTGCCCACGGTCCGCGCGCTGAGCCCGGCAGCGGCCATCACCTTCAGGGTGGGGTTGTCGTCGTCGGCCATGGATTCGAACGTGGAACCCCCGATGTCGTCCCCGCTGCTGATGAGTGCGACGTTCGCGTCCCCCTGGGAGGCGCGGGCCTTCTCAACCGGGGTGAACAGGGCAGCGGCGTTCGCCAACCGGCCGTGGAAGTCGTTGTAGGTGAACATCGAGACGGTGCTGGTGGGTGTGCAGCCGGCCGGGTCGGCCGCAGCGTGGGGTTGTGCCACGAGGGGGGTTGCGAGCCCCAGACACAGGACTGTCAGCCCGGCGGTGAAACGTTTCCTGAGCGGAATCATGAGCAACTCCAGTGTTCTCCGGTCGACGCTGTTGTCGATCCCTCCGAGGTCACCTTCCGGCGTGGGCCCCGGCCCAGTCAAGGAGTTAATCTTTTGTTAACTCAGGGTTAATCGACCGGTAATTTGATCGGAGTTTCCAACAGGTTCACGAACCTGTGGAGGATCCGATCCCGAAACGCCCAGAGTGTCGGTATGGGGAGTCTTACGGAGCAGCAGCAGATCGAACGGGCGCGACTGGCGCTCGTCGCCTCGGGGCAGACCCCACTCGGTGCGGCGCGCCGAGCGGATGATGTCCCGCCCGAGAACGACGGGCCCGGGAAGGAGGAGCCGCAGGTGCCCCCCGGGCAGGAGACGCCAAAGGGGTGGCGACGGGTGGTGATGCTCGGCCGCGAGCACGTCGTCGTGGTGGCGGCCCTGCTGGTCGGTGGGCTGTTGATAACCGTCCACGCGCTGGGGCAGAGCTCCGCGACGGAACTGCCGGCCGCATCTCCCGGTGTGGTTTCCGTCCCGGCCGCGGCCGGCTCATCCGGCCCCGAGGCTTCCGCGAGCCGCGGCCTGGCGCGGGTTCACGTCCTCGGGGCGGTGGTCAAACCCGGGGTGGTGTCGGTTCCGGAGGGGGCCATCGTGCAGGACGTGATCGAGGCAGCCGGGGGGCTGGCCCCGGGAGCCGATCCCGGGGAGCTGAATCTCGCGGCCCCGGTCAGGGACGGGCAACAGGTCATAGTGGGAACCTCGGCGTCACCGCGGGGGGAGGTCGTGGATCCCGGTGGCAACCCGGCCCCGGGGTCGGCGACGGCTTCCGGGGCGGGGCTCGTGAACCTGAACAGGGCCACCTCGCAACAGCTTCAGGAGCTCCCGGGGGTCGGTCCCGTCCTGGCCGAGGCCATCATCAAGTGGCGCACCGACAACGGCTCCTTCACTGATGTCTCGCAGCTGCGACAGGTCTCGGGGATCGGACCGAAACTGTTCGAGAAACTGTCACCGCTGGTGACCCTGTGAGGAAACACGACTGGCGTCTCGCCCCGCTGGCGGTTGTCACATGGGCTGGTTGTTGGTTGGGAACCTCGGGATGGCGTCCCGAACCGGGGGTGCTCATCGGGGGTGCGGGGCTTCTGGTGGTGTGTGCCCTGCTGGTGCGACGCGTCTGGGTGGGGCTCGCCGTCTGCACCCTGGTGGTGACCGTCCTCGCGTCCGGGATGCGCTCCGCGGGGCTCCACGACGGCATGCCCGCCAGATGGGCCGCGGAGGAACCGCTGGCCTCCGCGCTGGTTCGCCTGGAGGGAGAACCAACCCTGGTGAAACATTCGGGCCGCAGCCTCGCGATCGTCAGGGCCACGTTGCTGCAACTGGAGGTGAGGAAGAAGAGCCTCAGCACCTCGCAGCCGGTTCTGCTGCTGGCCGGGGACCAACTGGCCACCGAACTGGCCGGTATCGCGCCCGGCGCGGTCCACAGGGTTCTGGGTCGGCTCGGCGCATCGGAACCTGACTCCCAGGAGGCCTTCGTCGTGCGGGTGAGCAGGATCTCCGGTCAGGTGCGGGCCCCGGATGTCTTCAACGCCTTCGTGAGCACGATCCACGCGGGGCTGCGCGAGGCGGCCTGCCACTCGCCACCCGAACAGGCGGCTCTGGTGCCCTCCCTGGTGGTCGGGGACCGCAGCGGGATCACCAAGGAACTCACCGAGATCTTCCGCGCCACATCGCTGAGTCACCTGCTCGCCGTCAGCGGCTCGAACCTGACACTGCTGCTGGGTGTGCTGTTGTTCCTCGTGCGGTCCCTGGGGGTTCGCGGCTGGGCGATTAGGGGCATCGCGGCCGGGGGAGTGGCGTTGTTCGTGCTGGTGTGCAGGGCCGAACCCTCCGTACTGCGGGCGGCCGCCATGGGGCTCATCGTCCTGCCAGCCGCGGGAATCGGGCGCGGCAGGAGCAGCATCCGTAACCTGAGTATCGCGGTCCTCGTCCTGTTGCCCCTGGATCCCTGGCTGGCGCGTTCCTGGGGATTCGCGCTCTCCGCGGCGGCCTGTCTCGGCATCAGCCTGGGAGCGGAACCACTTGCCGGAATCATGGCGGGCTGGGCTCCCGCCTGGTTCGCCGAGGCCGTCGCGGTGCCCCTGGCCGCCCAGCTGGCCACGGTTCCCCTGACGACGGCGCTGTCCGGTCAGGTGTCGGTGGTCGGGGTGATCGCCAATGCCCTGGCGGGTCCCTTCGTCGGTCCCGCCACCGTGCTCGGACTGGCCGCCACCGTCCTGATCTGGGTCCCACCGGTCGCCGCAGCGGTGGCATGGGCGGCCGGTTGGGTGGTGCAACCCATCCTCTGGATCGCCCACCTCGGCGCTGCAATGCCGGGGGCCGTCCTCGAATGGCCCACCACCCCACTCGGGATACTGACCAGCGCCCTGCTGGCGGGGGCGGTCGCGGTGCTGGCCCGGGCCGGGTTCCGGCGGCGGGCGGGTTTCCTGCTGCTGGCCCTCGGGCTGCTGCTCGCGGGGTGGATCCGTCCGGTCCCGTTGGACTGGCCGGGACGGTGGCAGGCGGTTTTCTGCGACGTCGGCCAAGGAGACGCCACGGTGCTGCGGGCAGGTGGAGCAACGGCGGTCCTGGTGGACACCGGACCGGAACCCGGCCCCACCCTCGCCTGCCTGGAATCCCTGGGTATCGAACGCGTCCCGCTGCTGGTCCTGACCCACTTCCACGCGGATCACATCGGGGGAACGGAGGCCGTTTTGTCCCGGTTCCATCCGGAACTGGTGCTGGTCAGCCCGCTGCGTTCCCCCGGTTTCGCGGCGGCATCCGTCGAGGCCGCGGTGGAGGCGCACGGGGCGCGCCTGCTCGTGGCGGAACCGGGGCAGCGCATGAGGGTGGGGGAGGTGGACTGGGTGACGGTCTCGGCCTGGCAGCCGGGCGGGACGTCCGTCGCCGGGGAGAACGAGAGCTCGGTTCAGAACGACTCCTCCGTCGTGGGAATCGCGGAGGTCTCGGGCATGCGGATCCTGCTGCCGGGGGATGCGGAACCCGGCGGGCAGGAACAGGCGATCCGGAGGGCCCGGAACCTGGGTATCCCGCTGTCCGTGCACGTCCTGAAGATCCCCCACCACGGCTCCTCCCGGCAGTCCCCGGAATTCCTGGAGGCCTCGTCGGCGCAGCTGGCGGTGGCGAGTTGTGGACTGGGAAACGACTACGGGCACCCGAGCCCCAAAACCTTGAGCAGGGTGGCCGCGCTGGGCATGGCGGTGGCGCGCACCGACACGGAGGGCAGCATCGCGGTCTCCCCGGGTGATGACGGGCGACTCGGTGTGCGTCGCTGGCGTGGCTGATGTCGGGGCCAGCTGGCATGCTGGGCCCGTGAACAGTTTCGGACGCACCCTGCTCGTCACCGGGTCGGAATCGCTGCTGGCCGCCCGCGCCATCGACGACAGGCGCCGGGCCGCCCTGGCGGAGCAACCCGATGCCGAGGTCAACCGGATCTGTGGGGCGGAACTGGCCGATTCCATGCTCTCGGAGGTTACGGGGGGTTCCCTGTTCTCGAACCACATCATCGCCATCATCGACGACGTCGGTTCCACCCCACCCGATGTCGTCGACACCCTGGTGGCCCTGGCGAAGAACCCCGGCGACGAGCTGTGCCTGATCCTGTCGCACGAGGGTGGGAACAAGGGCAGGGGGCTGATCGACAAGCTGAAGAAGGCCAGGATCGAGACGATCGCCGTGGCGGCCCCCAAACCCTGGGAGCTGCCTAAGTTCTGCGTGGAGGAGGCGCGGTCCCGGAAGGTGAAACTCTCCCAGGACGCGGCCGGGGCGCTCGTGGCGGCGGTCGGGAACGACCTGAGGGCGCTCACCTCGGCGGTGGCGCAGCTCGCCTCCGACGCCGACGGGGCGCCGGTGGATGAGACCATGGTGCGGAAGTACTTCGCGGGCCGGGCGGAGGTCACCTCGTTCGCGGTCGCCGACGCCGTGCTGGCCGGTGACGCGTCGCTGGCGCTGGAGCGTCTCCGCTGGGCCCTCGGCTCCGGCGTGGCCCCGGTGCTGATCACCTCCGCCATGGCCGGTGCTTTCCGCGGGATGGGCAAATACCTGGAGGCGCGGGGGAGCGGCGCCGATCTGGCCCGGCGAATCGGGGTGCCACCGTTCAAACTGAAGGAGTACCAGCGCACATCCCGGAACTGGCAGCCAGCCGGGGTGGCCGCCGCCATCGGGATCGTCGCCCGGGCCGACGCGGACGTCAAGGGTGCGGCCACCAACCCGGACTACGCGCTTGAACGCATGGTGCTCGGCATCCTCCGGCAGAGACGAACCTGAAACCCCGCGGGTTCAGCGTTTCCGGTACAGCCTCTTGGACTGGAACACCGGCTCGCACGTGACATAGGCCCCCAGACTGCGCAGGATGGCCTCGTCCACGGGGCCGAGGATCACGGTCGAGTGGACGTCGCAGCCCCGGATGTTGTGAAGTTCCGCCAGCGCGCGGCGGGCGAAGTCGCTGTGGGTGGCGCTGACGGACAGGGCGATCAGGACCTCATCGGTGTGGAGCCGGGGATTCCGGCTGCCCAGATGTTTCGTCTTCAGCGTCTGGATGGGTTCGATGGTCTCGGTGGCCAGCAGTTTCACATCTGGATCGATGCCGGCCAGGGCCTTCAGGGCGTCCAGGAGCATCGCGGAACAGGCTCCCAGCAGCGGTGAGGTCTTGCCCACGATGATCTGGCCGTCGGGAAGCTGGATCGCTGCGGCCGGTCCCTTGGTGGCCTTCTGCTTCTCCAGCGCGGGAAGCACCACCGGGCGGTCCTCGCTGGAGATCTGCAGTTTGCTCATCAACAAGGCGATGCGGTCCGACTGGATCGGTTCCGACTGGTCCCGGTGCTCCGCGGTGAGGGCCTTGAAGTAGCGGCGGATCACCTCCTGCCGGGAGGCCTCCCGGCACACCTCGTCGTCGCTGATGCACATGCCCGCCATGTTGACCCCCATGTCGGTGGGCGACTGGTACGGGGATTCGTCGAGAAGCTGCTCGAACAGGCGTTTCAGCACGGGGAAGATCTCGATGTCGCGGTTGTAGTTGACCGTCTGTTCCCCGTAGGCCGCCAAGTGGAAGTGGTCGATCATGTTCACGTCGTCGAGGTCCGCGGTGGCGGCCTCGTAGGCGATGTTCACCGGATGGTCAAGGGGAAGATTCCAGATCGGGAAGGTCTCGAATTTCGCGTAGCCGGAGCGGATGCCCCGCTGGTGGTCGTGGTAGAGCTGCGACAGACAGGTGGCCATCTTGCCCGACCCCGGGCCGGGGGCGGTCACCACCACCAGGTCGCGTTCGGTCTCGATGTACTCGTTGTGGCCGTACCCCTCCGGGGAGACGATGCGTGTCACGTCGTGCGGGTAACCCGGGATCACGTAGTGCCGGTAGACCTTGATGCCGAGCCGCTCCAGTTTCCGTTTGAATGCCGCGGCCTGCCGGTTGTCGTTGGACCAGTGGGAGATGACCACGCTCCCCACATAGAGGCCATAGGAGCGGAAGGCGTCGATGTGGCGCAGCACATCATCCTCGTAGGAGATCCCGAGATCGGCGCGGACCTTGTGGCGGGAGAAGTCCCGGGCGTTGACCACCACCACGATCTCCACCTCGTCGGCGAGGCCGGCCAGCATCACGATCTTGTTGTCCGGGGTGAAACCCGGCAATACACGGGAGGCGTGCATGTCGTCGACGAGTTTCCCCCCGAACTCCAGGTAGAGCTTGCCCCCGAACTGCCGTCGCCGGGCCTCGATGCGTTCCCCCTGGAGAGTCAGGTATTTTTCCCTGTCGAATCCAACTTTGTGCATTGTTCCCCGTTCGTTTGTGACTGCCGAAGCATACGCGAAACAGCGCCCGGACCACCGAGTGGGTCCGGGCGCTGGGCTGGCCCTTGCGGCCTGGGCTCAGTCGAGGGTGTTGACGGTGAGGCTGATCGCCGACTTGCGGTTGGCAGCCTGGTTCGCGTGAATGACGCCCTTGGTGACGGCCTTGTCCAGGGCGCGGTTGGCGACCCGGGAGAGCTCGACAGCCTTGGCCTTGTCGCCCTCGGCGACCGCGGCGCGGAAGTTGCGCACGTGGGTGCGCAGCTCCGACTTGATGGCCTTGTTGCGCTGGCGTGCTTTCTCGTTGGTCTTGATGCGCTTCTTCTGGGACTTGATGTTTGCCACTTGGGCTTGCCTCACTAGTCTGGGTTACTCGGTATTCTGGGTGCGTTGTGATGACGCGACGGTCCAGACTAGCGGAGCCCCGGGGCGGCCGCAAAATCTTGACCCCACCCGGCCCGGTCGCGTCGGGCTCGTGCCCAGGAGCCCACTCGTGAGAAGATGACTCGTCCCGCTCCCGGCCCTTGAAGGAGGATGAATGCCCGCCCCCGGCAGGACCGATCCGGCGATCATCCGTAATTTCTGCATCATCGCGCACATCGACCACGGCAAATCGACGCTGGCCGACAGGATGCTGCAACTGACGAAGGTGGTGGACGAGCGCGCCATGCGGGCGCAGTACCTGGACCGCATGGACATCGAACGCGAACGGGGCATCACCATCAAGTCGCAGGCGGTGCGGATGCCGTGGAGCGTCGACGGGGTCGAACACGTCCTCAACATGATCGACACCCCCGGGCACGTCGACTTCACCTACGAGGTTTCGCGTTCCCTGGCGGCCTGCGAGGGTGCCGTCCTGCTGGTGGACGCGGCCCAGGGGATCGAGGCGCAGACCCTAGCCAATCTGTACCTGGCGCTGGAGGCCGACCTTCACATCATCCCGGTGCTGAACAAGATCGACCTGCCCGGCGCGAACCCGGAAAAGTACGCCGCCGAACTGGCCGGCATCATCGGCTGTGACGAGTCGGAGGTGCTCAAGGTCTCGGCGAAAACCGGCGTCGGTGTCGCCGAGCTGCTGGACCAGATCGTCGCCCAGATCCCCGCTCCGGTCGGGAACCCCGAGGGGCCTGCTAGGGCCCTGATCTTCGACTCCGTCTACGACACCTACCGCGGTGTGGTCACCTACGTCCGCGTGGTCGACGGGGAACTCAGCCATCGCGAACGCATCCTCATGATGTCCACAAGGGCCGAACACGACCTTCTCGAGGTGGGGGTGATCTCCCCGGAACCGAAGAAATCCGACGCTCTCGGTGTGGGTGAGGTGGGATATCTGATCACCGGCGTCAAGGATGTGCGGCAGTCGCGGGTGGGTGACACCATCACCGGGGCGGCGCGTTCCGCCATGCAGGACCTCGGCGGCTACCGGCACCCCAACCCGATGGTCTACGCGGGCCTGTACCCGATCGACGGTGACGACTTCAACGAGCTGCGCGAGGCCCTGGAGAAACTCCAGCTCAACGACGCTGCCCTCACCTTCGAGCCCGAGACCTCCGGTGCTCTCGGTTTCGGGTTCCGCGTCGGTTTCCTGGGGTTGCTGCACATGGAGATCGTCCGGGAACGCCTGGAACGCGAGTTCAACCTCGATCTGATCTCCACCGCGCCGAACGTCGTCTACCGCGTCGTCATGGAGGACGGCACCGAACACACCGTCACGAACCCGTCGGAATACCCGGCGGGGAAAATAGCGGAGGTCCACGAACCGATGGTTCGCGGAACCATCCTCACCCCGGCCGAGTACATCGGCACCATACTGGAGCTGTGCCAGACCCGGCGCGGTTTGCAGCAGGGACTCGACTACCTGAGCGAGGACCGGGTCGAGATCCGCTACGCCCTGCCGCTGGCCGAGATCGTCTTCGACTTCTTTGACGCGCTGAAATCCCGCACCAAGGGATATGCCTCCCTCGACTACGAACCCGAGGGCGAGCAGGTGGCCGATCTGGTGAAGGTGGACATCCTCCTCCACGGCGACCCCGTCGACGCCTTCTCCGCGATCGTTCACAAGGACAAGGCCTACTCCTACGGCCTGAAAATGGCGGGCAAACTCAAGGAACTCATTCCGCGTCAACAGTTCGAGGTGCCGATCCAGGCGGCCATCGGGTCGCGGGTCATAGCCCGGGAAACCATCCGGGCCATGCGCAAGGACGTGCTGGCGAAGTGCTACGGCGGCGACATCTCCCGCAAACGCAAGCTTCTGGAGAAACAGAAGGAGGGCAAGAAGCGGATGAAGATGGTGGGTCGCGTCGAGGTTCCGCAGGAAGCCTTCGTGGCCGCCCTGTCCACATCGGAGACCACCAAGAAGTAAGATCCGGGGCTCATGGACTACCAGGCGATCAACCGGGACAACTGGGACTCTCGCGCCGACGTTCATCTCAGCGCGAGAGGTTACGCCCTTGACAAGGTGGCAGATCTCTCGTGGATCTCCCAAGTGGTTGGCTCTGACCGGCCCCGTCAGTGGAACTGTGCCCTACTGGGAACACACTGAACCGCTGCCGTGGCACGACGAGTATTCCTACACCGGAGGTGAGGCCGGTTCAGCGCAGCCCGGAAGTGGTCAGCCCCTGGACCAGGAAACGCTGCAGGAACAAGAAGACCACCAGCATCGGCAGGATCGCGATCAGCGAACCCATGAAAAGCTCCGGGTAGCGCACGTTCTGACTGGTCATGTACTGGCTGAGCGCCACCTGAACGGTGCGCGTCGCCTCGCGGCCAACCAGCGAGGGCCACAGGAAAGCGTTCCACGACCCGATCAGCACGATCGTCCCGACCGCTGCGACGGTACCCCTGGAATTGGGCACCACGATCCGCCAGAAGGCCGTGAACGGGTTGCACCCGTCCATCAGCGCAGCGTCTTCCAGCTCGGCCGGGAAATCCAGGAAGGCCTGCCGGAACAGATAGGTGGCGAAGGCCGAGAACATGCCCGGGATCACCAGTCCCCGGAACGAGTCGATCCAACCGAACTGTGCAGTGATGATGAACATCGGGACGAACGTGGTGGCCGCGGGCACCATTAGGGTGAACACCGTCAGCCCCAGCACCATTCTCGACAGCCGGTGGGTGAAACGCGCCAGCCCATATCCGGCCATCAGGGAGATCACTACGGTGCCAACCGTCTGCAGGATGGTCATGATCGCCGAGTTCAACAACCCTTTCAACACACCCGTCGAGTCGGAGGACAGCATCGATTCCAGATTGGCCAGGTTGAGCTGGTCGGGCAGCCAGTTCCAGCGGGGAGCGGTGATGTTCTGGTTCGTCGAGAAGGCGTTCCGGACGATCACGTAGAACGGCAGCAGGAAGAGCAGGGCCAGCGCCGTGGCCAATCCGTAACGCAGCGCCGTGACGAGCCGGGAGGATCTCATCCGCGCTGCCTCCCCAACACCCAGTTCTGCAACAGACCGAAAACCACGATGATGCTCGCCAGGATCATCGTCCCGGCACCCCCGACCCCCAGGTCCTGCTGCCCGCCCCCCAGGGCGGTCAGGTACAGGTGCACCAGCGGTGGACGACCGTAGGGCGGGTAGGAGCCGATGGAGCCCAGCAGGTTGTAGAACTCGTCGAAGGCCTGGAAGGCCCCGATCAGCAGAAGCATGATCACCGCTGCCGAGGTGGCGCGCAGCTGAGGGAGGGTGATGTGACGCAGCATCCGCCAGCCGTGCGCCCCGTCGAGTGCTGCCGCCTCGTAGGTTTCGGGTGGGATGCGTTGCAGGCCTGCGATGAACAGGATCATGTAGAACCCGGCCTGCAGCCACAGGCGCACCGTGACCAGGGCGATCCAGTAAAGGTTGTCGCCACCACCGAGCCAGTTCACCGCATCCCCGCCGAAGGCCCGGATCAAGGAGTTCAACAAACCGAAACGGGTTCCGGAGAAAAACCCGAACCGCCACACCAGGGCCGCAACCACGTAGGAGACCGCGGTCGGGATGAAGAAGGCGGAACGGAAGAAGGCCTGCCCCCACCTCAGCCCGTTCAGCAGCAGCGCCAACCCCAGCGAGCACACGTAGGTGAGCGGCACGATGAACACAGCGAACGCGGCGAACACCAGCAGCGAATCCCGGAACAGGGGATCACCCAGCAGCTGCGCGTAATTGTCGAAACCGACGAAACGCGTCGGGGTGAGCGTTTGGTGGGCCTCGTGGAGGGACAGCCAGGCGCTCCAAAGGATCGGGATGTAGACGAACACCAGCAAACCCAGGGCGAACGGCCCCACGAATACCGGGAACCAGAGTTCCCGGCGCCGGATCAGATTCACCCCTTCAGTTTCGCGAGCTCGGTGGCGGCCAGTTCCGCGAAACCCGCGAAGGCCTGAACCGGGTCCTGACCCTGCACCACCACATTGCTGATGGCCGCGGAATAGGTGTCTCCCAGAGAACCCGACCACATGATGTCGTTGGCGAAGCCATGGCTCCCGACGAACTCGGCGGCCTTGGCCCCGGGACCGGACTGCAATTTCTTGGCCGTGGCCACGAGCGACTTACGGGCCGGGATGTGGGTGCCATAGGAATCGGAGAAGTCCAGCTGCTTGTCGGTCTGATCGATCCAGAGCCACTTCACGAACTCCTTGGCGGCCGCGACGTTCTTGCCCTTGGCGGCGACGCAGGAACCAAAAGCGCCGAACGGCACGGCGACCCGTCCCTTCGCGCCGATGGCGGGGAACGGCAGCACACCGACGTCGTCGCCGTGGGCGGCGATGATCTCGGGCAGTGACCACAAACCACCCCACTGCATCGCCGTCTCGCCGTTGATGAAGGCGGCACCGGAGAACCATTCGGCCGAGGCGGCCTTCAGCAATCCGTTGGACTGGTAGAAGTCCCTGTAGGCGGAGAGGGCTGTGTAGAAATCATCGGTCAGGAAGGCCGCGGCGGTGCGTTCCGCATCGAGCTGGTCGTGGCCTGAGGCCCAGATCAGCAGAGGCCCCAGCACATCCACCCCGCCCTTGTTGCCGGCGAAGAACCCACCCATGTCCGAGGTGGCAACGGCATTCGCCGCCTTCACCAGGTCATCGAAGGTCGCAGGGGCGGCCACCCCCGCGGCCTGCAGCAGGGAGGGCCGGTAATAGAGAAGCTGCATGTCGATGGTCTGCGGGATGCCGTGGATCTTCCCGTCGAAGGTGAAACGCTTGATGACGGCCTCGTTGAAGTCATCACGCACCGGGGCGATCAGCGCAGTCAGGTCCTCCAGCTGCCCGGAACGGATCATGTCGAGGGAACCGCCCTGCTCCACCTCGAACACATCGGGAACGTCGTTGGTGAGCAACTGGGCCGCGAGAATGCTTCCGTAGTCACCGGGATTCCATTTCACATCGACTTTCGCGGCGGTGTACTCGGCGGCGTAGCGTTCGACTGCCTCCTTCACCCCTTCCTCCCCGTACTGGTGGTACCACTGGGTCAGGGTCGGGCCGCCACCCGACGACTCTTTGCCGCCGAGCCCGGTGTTGGAGCCACAGGCGCTGAGGGCGGCCGCCGCGGCGAGGCCGCCAAATCCGAGGACGCTTCGACGAGTCAGGTTCATGCCCAAAGTCTTTCACCAAACGCCCCCGGTTTGGGGCAGGGGAGGGAATTTGAGCACTGTATATTTTCCCGGTGGCCAATCAGCTGCCTGCCGGAGACCCGGTGCCCCCCGACGGGACCCTGCCAGGTTCCGCGCTGGCCGAGCTGCCGGAACGGTCGTTCTCCGTCTACCTGCACGTTCCCTTCTGCCGCAGCCGCTGCGGGTACTGCGACTTCAACACCTACACCGCATCCGAGCTGCGGGGCATGTCCACGGACGACTACCTCACGGCGGCGCTGCAGGAGATCGATCTGGCCGCCCGGGTTCTCGGGGACGGGGCACCCGAGGCTGACACGGTCTTCGTCGGCGGCGGCACCCCGACCATGCTTCCGGCGGCGGAGCTGTCGCGGCTCCTGGACGCCGTCCGGGAGCGTTTCGGCCTGGCCCGCGACGCCGAGATCACCACCGAGGCCAACCCCGAGACCGTGACCCCGGAATACCTCCGACGACTCAGGGAAGCTGGTTTCACGCGAATATCGCTGGGAATGCAGTCAGCGGTGCCGCACGTCCTGGAGGTCCTGGAACGGGCACACACCCCGGGACGCGGCATCGATGCGGCACGCTGGGCCCACCAGGCAGGCTTCGAACACATCAGCCTGGACCTGATCTTCGGGACCCCGGGTGAATCCACGGCCGACTGGAAGGAGAGCCTCGAAGCGGTGGCCGCGGCACCCGTCGACCACGTATCCGCCTACTCCCTCATCGTGGAGCAGGGAACCCGCCTGGCGATGCGGGTCCGCAGGGGAGAGGTGCCGATGCCGGACGACGACGAACTCGCCGAGAAATACCTGATGACCGAGCAACACCTGACGGCGCTGGGATTCCGCAACTACGAGACCAGCAACTGGGCCCGCGGCCAGGCGGCGCGCTGCCGGCACAACCTGGCCTACTGGCGGGGCGGGAACTGGTGGGGCATCGGGCCGGGTGCCCACAGCCACATCGGGGGAGTCAGGTTCTGGAACCGCAAACACCCGCGCAGCTACGCGGCCGTCCTGGCCAACGGCCACACCCCGGCTCAGGGCAGAGAGGCGCTGTCTCCGGAGGATCGCCGGGTGGAGCGGGTGATGCTCGAACTCCGGCTGGCCGAAGGGCTGCCCCTGGGGGTGCTCACCGAAACCGAATCCGCCCGGGTCGACGGGATCGTCGCCGAAGGGCTGGGTGTCGTGGCGGATGGCCGGCTCGCGCTCACCCTGCGTGGCCGGCTCCTGGCCGACGGGGTGGTGCTGCGGCTGCTCGACTGAGCGGCCTTGGCGAACTCCGCGGCCAGGCCCGCCAGGGCGGTTCGCAGGGAGTCGCCGCAAACCACGCGCAGCTCGGCTCCCAGCGAGCGCGCGAGACCGACGAGATGCCAGGCCATGTGGTCGGGGTCGTCGGCCCCCACCCGCAGCGTCGAAACCCCGTCGTGCTCCTCCAACAATTCGAAATGGCGTCCCGGGATCTTCTCCTTCAGGACCCGTGCGGGACAGGTGAGCGTCACCACCGCCTCATGCGGCCAGTGGTCCGGGCGGCGGCCCAGCAGCATGTCGCGGGGGCTGGGTGGGGTGCGGGGAGTGAAGGTGAAGGTCAGCACACGCACCCGGTTCATGCGGTCCAGCCGGAAGATCCGCCAGTCGGCACGCAACCGGTCGAAGGCGATCAGGTACCACTTCCCGGCCTGGGTGAGCAGCTGGGCGGGTTCGACATCCCGCTCGGACTCCTCCCCGTCGCCGCGCACGTAGTTGATCCGCGCCAAGCAGTGATCGCGTTTGGCCTTCGCCAGCGCCGCCAGGGGCCGCCAGGAAATCCCGGGGCGGGTGGCTGGCAACGTCGTCACGGCATCCGAAACCGCCGCGACCTCGGGACGAATCCGCGCGGGCAAAACCTGGTCGAGTTTCGCCAGGGCCCGCAGCGCGGCCTCGCCGATCTGGTCCCTGCCGTCCATGGCGGCCATCCTCAGGCAAGCCGTCAAGGCGATGGCCTCGTCGTCGTCGAGCACCAGCGGGGGCAGGGCGCGGCCACCCGACATGCGGTACCCACCGTCCAGACCCTGCACGCTGTCCACCTGGTAGCCGAGCTCCCGGAGCCTGATGACGTCACGCCGGACGGTTCGCTGCGTGACCCCGAGCCGTTCCGCCAGCTCGGATCCCGTCCACGTGGAGCGGGACTCGAGCAGCCCGAGCAGCCGCAGTACCCGGTGGGTGATCTCGCTCATGACCCAAGCCTCGCACGGGTAGCGGACAGGATCTGTCCGGATTGTGCGGCAACGTTGGTGTCGACCGAATCAAACAGGAGGAAACATGTACTTCCCGGCCATCCACGATGAACGCACCACGCTGCGAAACTACCTGCAGGTGCAGCTGCAGGCCGTCCGGGACGCCGCTCACGGGCTGACCGATGAACAGGCCCGGCGGCAACCCCTGGCCTCGGTGTTCTCCGTCTCCGGGGTGATCAAGCACTGCTCCTACGTCCTGCGCAGCCGGCTCGCGGCGGCCGGTGTCCTGGACGCGAAGCCCGGCTACGAGGACTTCATGGCCAGTTTCACCCCAGACGAGAATGAGGATCTCACCACGCTCCTCGAGGACTACGACAGGCTCTGCGAACAGTACCTGAAGCTGGTGGAGGAGACCGATCTGGATCAGGTGGTGCAGGTCCCGCCCGCTCCCTGGTACGGACGCAACGAATCCGATGAGGCGACCATGCGCTACCTCGTCGTCCACAACCTGGCGGAGTTCGCCCGGCACGCAGGACACGCGGACATCATCCGGGAGCAGATCGACGGCGCCAAGGCCGCGGAACTCAACGCGGCCGTGGAGGGTCGACCCGCCAACAAGTTCGTAACGCCCTGGAAGAAATGACCCGGTCTGATTGGGGGGGGGGGCGCCGGGAAGCCGGCGTCCCCAACCGGGTCACGGGTGTTGCTCGGCCCAGCGGCCATGGATCGGGGCGAGATCAAAACCCAACAGGACCCGGCCAGAGTGCTTCACGGGTGCGATCCCTCACCCCTCACGCATGATCGGGGGGTGGAGGCCGCCCGCGGTTCCTGCGCGGTAGAGGGCAGCGGGTCTTCCTCGACCGCCGCTGCGGGTTCCGCACTCGATGACGAATCCCCGCGAGCCCAGAACCTTGCGTGAGAAGTTCCGGGCGTCGACCTCGATGCCCCAGGCCGCCTCGTAGACCCGCCGCAGCTCGGTCATGGTGAACCGGGGTCCGCAGAACCGGGTCGCCACCGTCGTGTATTCCAGTTTCGCCCGGGCGCGTTCGATCCCGGTCCGGAGGATCTCGTCGTGATCGAAGGCCAAGGAGGGCAGGTCATCGACCGGGCACCAGCGGGCCCCGGACGCATCCGACCCGGGAGTCAGGCCGCCGAGGGATGCGGCCAGAGCGAGGTGGGCGACCGAGACCACGCGGCCTCTCGGGTCGCGCCCGGGTTCGCCGAAGGTGGCGAGCTGTTCCAGGTGGGTCGCGTCGAGACCCAGGCCGGTTTCCTCCACCAGCTCGCGCCGGGCCGCGTCCATCACCGACTCCTCGGGCAGGACGAAACCGCCCGGCAGGGCTTGTTTCCGCTCGTACGGGGGGATGCCCCGCTCGACCAGGGCCACCTGCAGACGACCGTCCGCGATGGTGAGCACGACGATGTCGACGGCGACGGTCATGACGGGAAGTTCCATGCACCAAGATTAACGTCAAATTGACAGGATCTCCAGAAGTCTTTATTGTCAGAAGCACATTAAATCAGGAGGTTCCAATGGCCACCATTCATCGCTACCCGTTCTTCTCCCACGCCACCAGCTCGGCCACCAGGGCGCTCTTCCAGGGAAGGCGCGGAAAACTGGTCAACCGCGGCGCAGGGGCCTCGTTCTGGTTCCGCCCGCTCGACACCAGCCTCTCCGAGGTGCCGGTCGACGACATGGAGTTCGGGAACATCTTCCGGGTCACCACCTCCGACCGCCAGGAGGTCAGCGTCCAGACCGCGCTCACCGTGCGTATCGCCGCCCCCGAGCTGACCGCCCGGAGGGTGGACTTCGAGATCGACCAGCGAACCGGTGAATGGACCGGCCAGCCCCTGCAGAACCTGCAGAACCGCCTCGCCGAATCCGCGAAACAGTTCGCGGCGGAAGTGGCGGCGCGGGAACCCCTCAGGACGATCCTCGACGACGGGCTGCGGCTGGTTCGCGACGCGATCGCCGAGGGTCTGACCGGGGAAGGCCAGCTCGGTGGCGCCGGCATCGAGGTGATCGGAGTCCGTGTCGTCGCGGTCAGGGCTGATGAGGAGCTCGAACGGGCCCTCCAGACCCGCATCCGGGAGGAGGCGCAGGCGGACGCGGATCGCGCCACCTACGACCGGCGGGCGCAGGCGGTCGACCGGGAGCGGGCCATCAAGGAGAACGAACTGAACAACCGCACCGAACTGGCCCGCCGCGAGGCCGAGCTCGTGGAACTCCAGGGAATGAACGAACGCCGCCGCACCGAACAGGAACTCGAACGCGACCGGCTCCGCAACGAGGCCGAAGCGGCGAACAGGCGACTCCGGGTGGAGGCCGAGGCCGACGAGGTCACCCTGATGGCCGAGGCCAGGGCCGGTGAGGTGACCCGGATGGCGGAGGCGGAGAACACCGCCCTCCAGGCCAGGCTGGCGGCGTTCTCCGCAGGGGAGCCGGCCGCGGTGCTGGCCGCCGTGGCCCCGGAGGTGCTGTCCGCGTTGCCGAGGATCGACTCGCTCACGCTCACCCCCGACCTGCTCGCCGGCGGGGTTTCCAAGCTCCTCGCGGAGGTCCGGGGATGAGCGCGCCGCGCCTCGTCGTCGTGCATCGGCGCACCCGGCTGGCCGAGCTGCTCGAGGTTCACTCCACGCTCGGTGCCGTCGAGTTCTTCCTGAGCGGCCGTGGGCTGGGGATCGAGGCCCTGCGGGCCGCCGACGAGGCGCAGCGGCGAACGCTCGACGCCGTCTCGAACGCGGTCCCGGCCCAGTGGCGTCACGCGGAGGTCGAGCGGGGGCAGCTCTCCCGGTTCCTCTTCGAACCCGATGACCTGGTGGTCGTGGTCGGGCAGGACGGCCTGATTCCCAATGTCAGCAAATACCTGCGCGACCAGCCGGTGCTCGGCATCGGCCCGGGCACGCCGGGGGTCCTGTGCCGTCACTCGCCCGGGGACCTGCGGGACCTGCTGGCGGGTCGAACCAGACCGGAAACCGAGGTTCGGACGATGGTCGAGGCGATCGTCGACGACGGGCAGCGGCTCCGGGCCCTCAATGAGATCTTCGCCGGGGACCGCGGCCACCAGTCGGCGCGCTACGACCTCAGGATCGGGAAACGCGCGGAGACGCAGTCCTCCTCCGGAGTGGTGGTGGGGACCGGGACCGGTGCCGGCGGATGGCTGGCATCGCTGTGGGGGCAGAACCGCCCCGGTTTCGGCCTGCCGGGGGCCACCTCCGGTGAACTCGCCTATTTCGTGCGGGAGGCCTGGCCGTCGGAGACCACCGGCACATCCCTCACCGCAGGGCTGCTCCCGGAGGGGGAGGGGCTGGAGCTCTCGGCCCGCTCCGCCCTCGTGGTCTTCGGAGACGGCATCGAACGCGATTTCCTGCGCCTCGAATGGGGACAGGGGCTGACCGTGCGGAAGGCCGAGGGGGGACTGAAACTCATGTGCCTGAAGTAGATTCTCTTCATGATGAATCGCCCTGTAGCCCTCGTGACCGGAGCAACCCGCGGCATCGGCCGTGCCATCGCATTCGAGCTCTCCTCGACGCACCGGATCCTGGTGGGTGGCCGCGACGCCACCCGGGTCGGGGAGCTGGTCGCCGAACTGGATGACGCGGCGCCCTTCGCCTGTGATCTGACGGACGAGGACGCGGTCGCCGCGGCCTGTGCCGGGATCGGACAGCTGAACGTGCTGGTCCACTCCGCCGGCATCGGGCGCTCGAACGACATCGGAACCGCATCCCGGGCGCTCTGGCGCGAGGTCTTCGAGACGAATGTGTTCGCCGTCGCCGATCTCACCCGTCTTCTCCTGCCCGCCCTCGAGGCCACCCGGGGGATCGTGGTGGCAATCAACTCCGGGGCCGGGTTCTTCTCGAGCCCCGGCGGGGGAGTCTATGCCGGATCCAAGTTCGCCCTGCGGGCGCTGACCGACGCCCTGCGCGAGGAGATGCGCGGAAAGGTGCGGGTCTGCTCCATCCATCCGGGGCGGACCGACACCGACATGCAGCGTGAGCTGCAGGCGGCAATGGGCAATGAACACTACGACGGTGCGCGCTACGTTGCGCCCGAATCGGTGGCGGCTGCCGTGCGGCTGGCCGTCGACACCCCGGACAACGCCACCATCGAGCAGCTGAGTATCCGCCCCAGCGTTTCCTGAGCCGGCTTCGCCGCGCCCCTGTCCGGGCGGCGCCGTGCGTCGGTCCCGGTGACTTGACTCACACCACCGCTGTGCTAGTGTATTAAGCACTTAATACGGCAAGACGGAGGATGCATGGATTTCGATGCCAGTCGCCCGATCTGGCTCCAGCTCCGAGAGGAGTTCACCAGACGGATCGTCATCGGGAGATGGCCTCCGGGCAAGCAGATCCCCGGGGTCCGGGAGCTCGCGGTCGAACTCGGGGTAAACCCGAACACCGTCCAGCGAACCCTCGCCGAGCTGGAGCGCGACGGCCTGTGCCGCTCGGAGAGAGCGGTGGGGCGGTTCATCACCGATGACGCGGAACGCATTTCCCGGCTCCGGTGCGACCTGGCGGCGGGAGCGGCGGACGAGTTCACAACCCGGGTGAAGGGTTTCGGGCTGACCGAGGCCGAAGCCGTGGCACTGATCACAGAAAGGTGGAACCAGCAATGAATGAGGGCGGCCCCAGGGGCAACGGGCCACTGATCGAGGTCCGCGGCCTGAACAAGAACTTCGGGCCGGTCCCGGCGCTCGCGGGTGTGGACCTGGAACTCGCGGGCGGGCAGGTCGTCGGTCTGCTCGGGGAGAACGGATGCGGCAAGACCACGCTGCTGAAGGTACTGGCCGGGGTCATGCAGGACCACGCCGGGCATGTGAGGATCGCGGGCAGGCGACTGGGTCCCGAAACAAAGGCGTGTGTGAGTTTCCTGCCCGATGCCAGTTATCTGAAGGACTCGGCCACCGTCTCGCAGTGCATCAAGATGTTCTCGGACTTCTTCTCGGATTTCCGGGCCGACAAGGCCAGCGACATGATCAAGTTCTTCGGCCTCGCAGAGGACATGAAACTGAAGCAGATGAGCAAGGGCATGCGTGAGAAGGCACAGATCGCCCTGGCCATGTCGCGCGACGCCAGGGTCTTCCTGCTCGACGAACCCATCTCCGGGGTCGACCCGGCCGCGCGAGACGTGATCCTCAAGGGAATCGTGCGCAACCTGGAGGCGGACGCCCTGGTCCTCATCTCAACCCACCTCATCCACGATCTCGAAGCGGTCCTCGACGCCGTCGTCATGATGCGCCACGGCAAGGTCCTGTTGACCGGGCAGGTGGACGATCTCCGCGCCGAACACGGGCTGTCCATCGACGCGCTCTTCCGAAAGGTCTACTCATGGTCCGCACACTGATCAAACACGAGGTCCTCCGCACCGGCCCCATGGTGGGCCTGATCCTCGGCGTGGGCACCCTGGTGCTGCTGGGATCGGGATTCCTGACCCATCTCAATGTTCCCGTGGTTTCCGTGGTGTTCGGGGTTTTCGGCCTCTTCCTCGTCGGGGGCATGTGGCCCTTCGTCCAGCTGGTCCTCGCGGTCGATTTCTGGCGCACATCCTGGGGGAGGATGGGATACCTGACCCACAGCCTCCCGGTCAGGGGTTCGGCGATCCTCGGCGCGCGACTGGTCTGGGGTGCCGCGGTTCAGGTGATCGCCCTGGCGTGGACGGTGTTGGCCTCGCTCGCGATGGCCTACCTGGGCGGCCCGGTCTTCCAGGGAGACGGGCCGGCCATGGAGGAGGCGATCCCGCGGTTCCTGGCCTCGCTGGGTGAGCTGCTGCCCTGGTGGCAATGGGTGTTGGTGGTGCTGCTGGCCCTGTTCCTGGGCTGGTTCTACCTCGTCACGTTCTACTTCGCCGCCACGATCGGCAGCGATCCGAAACTGGCCGGGCTCGGCTTCGTGGGGCCGATTCTGGCCTGGATCGCCAGCTATCTGGTGACCAGCATCCTGTGCTTCGGGGCGATCTTCCTTCCCATAGGTCTGACATATGCGGGCGGGGGCCTGGAACTCGGTCTCGTGGACACGCTGCACGCCTACCAGGTGCAGGAGAACAACATCATCCCCCTCGGTTGGGTGGTCGCGATGGTGGTTCTTGCTGCGGCCTTCATCCCGTGGATGGTCCACAACTGGAATCGCAGGATCTCGCTCCGGTGAACCCAGAACCCCCTGGCCCCGGTCGTGTCCAGACGCGGCCGGGGCCCGCCGCGTCTATCGTGTGGCGAATGGATCGGTACCGTGACGACGTGCTGCGCCCCGGCTGGCAGAGGGCCCACCTGAAGAAAACCCGTGACGTTCCCGTCGAGAAGGATCTCGTGGTCGAGTTCGACGACTTCTGCGGGGCCGTGGTCGGTTGGGAGAACGGCATCGTCGTGCTGGAGGACCGCAAGGGGAAGAAACGCAGCTTCCCCCTCGGACCGGGATTCCTGCTCGAGGGGGAACCGGTGGCCCTCCGCCCACCCCTGCGGACCGCGGCCCCGAAACCCCGCTACACCGCCTCCGGGTCCCGGGCATCGGAAACCCCGGAACCGGCGAGGGTGGCGCTGCCGTCCCGCATCTACGCCGAGGGACGCCACGACGCCGAACTGGTGGAGAAGGTCTGGGGCGACGACCTGCGCCACGTGGGGGTGGTGGTGGAATATCTGGGTGGCATCGACGATCTGCCCGCCATCGTCGCCGAGTTCAACCCCGGTCCGGGGCGCCGGCTGGGGGTGCTGGTCGACCACCTGGTGGCGGGCAGCAAGGAATCACGGATCGCGAAACAGGTGGCCCGAGCCGGATACCGCGACCACGTGTTCGTCACCGGACACGAGTTCATAGACATCTGGCATGCCATCAAACCCGAACGCATCGGGCGCAAGGCATGGCCGCAGGTTCCCAGGGACCAGGACTTCAAGAAGGGGACCCTCAAGGCCCTGGGCCTGCCCCACGCCGACCAGGCCGACATCGCGCGGGCGTGGCGGGCGATGCTCGCCCGGGTGCGGACCTGGCGTGATCTCGAACCCCAGCTGAACCAGCGCATGGAACTGCTGATCGATTTCGTCACGCAGGATCACCTCGACCTTGGATAGTGTGGCCCCATGGACACCGCAGCCATCCTGGAGTTGATCAAGGAGACCGCCGAAGAGGTCATCAATCCCCGGTTCCGGGCGCTGGAGCGGGCGGACGTGGAGGCGAAGACATCGCCGGATGACCTGGTCACCATCGCGGACAGGGAGGCCGAGAACCTCCTCTCCTCCGCATTGCGCCGGATCCACCCGGACGCCCTGGTGATCGGGGAGGAGGCGGTGTTCGCCAACCCGGAGCTGCGCCGGAAACTTCCCGGAGCCGAGCATGCCTTCGTCATTGACCCGATCGACGGAACCCGCAATTTCGTCGAGGGACGCCAGGAACACGGGGTGATGCTGGCTGAGACCCGAAACGGGATCACCACCCGGGGATGGATCTGGCAGCCGAGAACCGGTCGCGGGTACGTCGCCGAGAAGGGCGCCGGGGTGCGCCTCAACGACGAGCCGATCACCCCGGAACGACACGACCGGCCACCTCTCGGGGCCTCGTCCAAGACCCACGTCCAGGGGTTCACCGGGGACGGTGAACTTTCCCCGGTGGTCCGTTCCCTCTTCGCCTGCGCGTTCGACTACCCGAGGGTGCTGCACGGGGAACTCGACTTCATCCATTACACCAAGGTGATGCCGTGGGACCATCTGGCGGGATCGCTGATGGTGGTCGAGAGCGGCGGGGTTTCCAGGACCATGGACGGCACCGACTACACGGCGGCCAGCGAGGCCAGCGGCCTGCTGGTCGCCCGCGACCCCGGGGTCTGGGAGACCGCCCACCGGTGTCTGGCCGGGATGTTCGGCTGATCAGACCAGCGGCAGGTGCCGCCTGGGCACGATCCCCTTCTCGGCCAACCCCCGGTAGACCAGGGGCAACACGACCCGCATCGTGTCCTCACCGAAGGGCCAGTCCGCGGATCCAAGGGCATCCTCCAGCGCCACACCCCGGTACACGAGGTTCTCGACCGTACCCTGGACCATGGCGATCTCGGCCCGCTGCCGGAAACAGAACTCCCGGTCCACCGTCAACGCATCCCCGGTGGGCGGGGCGTGCCCGGGAACGAAACGTGTCGTCTCGGTGGAGGCCCCCATCACGTCGTCGAGGACCTTCGGCCAGCTGCCGATATCGGAGGCGGGCCCGAACTGGGGATCGCCTGCGCTCTCGATGAGATCGCCCATGAAAATGACATCCTCCCCGGGAACCACCACGACGATGTCTGCCCGGGTGTGCGCGGGACCCAGATGGAGCATCTCGAGACGAACACCCCCCAGGTCCAGGAATTTCGCCAGGGAGAACGTCTCATCCGGTGCCGGCAGCCGCGAGAGCTCGATGGCTGCCGCGGCATCCAGTACCTCGGCCTCCGGGTCGCGGAGCAGGTCCTCGTGGGCGATTGAGGTGATCCCCACCATCCCTGCCAGGCCGAACCAGTGGTCGTGATGCGGGTGGGTGACCACCACGTGGCTGACGGGCACCCCGGCGAGGCCGCGGGCCTGCTCCAGCAGCGCCGCGCCCTGCTCGGGGGTGGAACCGCAGTCGATCAGGGCGGCCCGCTGTTCACCGGCGACCAGGCCTACGCTCACCCCGTGGGGCTGGAGGACACAGAGGTGGATGGCGGGGCTCACGGATTGCCACGCACCGATGGACGACTTGTTCATGGGCCGAGATTACAGCTGCGGGCCGGATCCTCCGGCGTGCTCTACACTGGCACTCGCATGCTTCGAGTGCCAATGAGGAGGTGACCATGCTCGACGAGCGGAAGATGCAGGTGCTGCGCGCCATCGTCACGGACTACGTGGCAAGCCGGGAACCGGTTGGTTCCAAGGCCCTCGTGGAGCGACACCAGCTCGGGGTCTCCCCGGCGACGGTACGCAACGACATGGCCGTCCTCGAGGAGGAGGGCTACATCGCCCAGCCTCACACCAGCGCCGGGCGCATCCCCACCGACAAGGGTTACCGGCTCTTCGTCGACAAGCTCGCCACCATAAAACCGCTTTCGGCGGCGGAGCGGAGAGCGATCAACGCCTTCATGGCCGGCGCCCTGGATGTCAACGACCTGGTCGCCCGCACCGTCCGTCTGCTGGCCCAGCTGACCCACCAGGTCGCGATCGTGCAGTATCCCTCAACGCAACGCAGCACCATCGCCCACGCCGAACTGGTGCAGCTGACCCCGGGACGGCTCCTCGTCATCGTGGTCAGTTCCACGGGCCGGGTGGACCAGCAGCTCCTGGAGCTTCCCGGCCTGGATGTGGAGGCGGTGCACTTGGCCAACCTGAGGCTCAGGGAAGCCGCCATCGGTCACACCGCGGCCGACGCCGCGAACCGCATGGTCGTCGCCCTGGATGAGCTCGACCCGGCACGGCGCGCCCAGCTCAACCCGGTGTTCGCCGTCGCCCTCGAGCTGCTCGGGGCCGAGCCCACCGCCCAGGTCCTGGTGGCCGGCGTGCCCAATCTCGCCGGACACTCCTTCACCACGGGGCTTCGTCCGCTGCTGGAGGCGCTGGAGGAACAGGTGGTGCTGCTCCGCCTCCTCGACGAGGCCGCCAGCGACGACGTCACGGTGCGGATCGGGGCCGAGAACACCGCTGAGGGGTTCAAATCGACATCCCTGGTCGCCACGGGCTACTCGGTCGGCAGCGAACGCGCCGCCTCACTCGGGGTGGTCGGCCCCACCCGCATGGACTATCCCTCCACCATCGCATCCGTACGCGCCGTGGCGCGATACGTGAGCCGTATCCTCACGGAAGGCTGAGCATTGAGCAAGGACTACTACGACATCCTCGGGGTCGACGAGGACGCCACGACTGAGCAGATCAAGAAGGCCTACCGCCGCAAGGCCATGAAGGTGCATCCGGACGTGGCCCAGGGTGAGGATGCCGCCGAGAAGTTCAAGGAACTCAGCGAGGCCTACGAGGTGCTCAGCGATCCCAACAAACGGGCCGTCTACGACCAGGGTGGCGACCCGCTCGGACGCGGCGGTGTCGGGGGAGCGGGTGGTTTCGGAGGCGCGGGTTTCGGCGGATTCGATTTCTCCACCATCATGGACGCCATGTTCGGGGGGCAGGCCGCCGGGCGGGGCCCCCGGTCCCGGGTCCAGCAGGGCCAGAACGCGCTGGTCAGGGCCGGTCTGAAACTCCACGAAGCGGTTTTCGGATGCACGAAGTCCGTCAGGATAGACACCGCCGTGGTGTGCCCCAAGTGCCAGGGATCGGGTGGGGAGGCCGGTTCCAGACCCGTGACCTGCAGCACGTGTCGTGGCCAGGGTGAGGTGACCACGGTGCAGCGCAGCTTCATCGGGGACATCCGCACCGCGCAGCAGTGCCCCACCTGTCAGGGCTTCGGGACGATCATCCCCAATCCCTGCGGGGAATGCTCCGGGGAGGGGCGGGTGCGCAGCTCCCGCGACATCTCCGTGCGCATCCCGGCGGGGGTGTCGACGGGCAACCGGATCCACCTGGAGGGCCGCGGCGAGGTGGGCCGGGGCGGCGGTCCCGCCGGCGACCTGTACGTCGAGCTGGTCGTCGCCGAGCATGAGCGGTTCCGCCGTGACGGTGACAACCTCGAAGTGGTGATGACCCTGCCGATGACCGCTGCCGCTCTGGGCACCAGCGTCGAGCTGGCCACCCTGGAGGCCGAATGGGAGGGCTCGGATGAGGCGGACCGGAAGGTCACCGTCGACGTGCCGGCCGGGACGCAGTCGGGGGCCCGGATCCCGCTCAAGGGCCGGGGCGTGCCCAGGCTGCGCGGGGGCGGTAGGGGTGACCTGGGGGTCACCATCGTCGTCGAGACCCCACGGAAACTGGACGAGAAACAACGCGACCTGCTGCGCCAGCTCGCCGAGCTGCGCGACGAGACCACGGTGGAGGCGAAACATCCCGGTCACAAGGGCGTCAGGGGTTGGTTCAAGGAAACCTTCGGGTGAGCGACGCGCTCTTCCTCGCGCGGTTCGACCAGGTGCGGATCGGCGGGATCGTGGAGGTGACCGGGGACGAGGCCCGGCACGCAGTGGTCGTCAAACGCACGAGGCCGGGGGAAAGCGTGCTGCTGGCCGACGGCGCGGGACGGGCCGTGCGTGGGCACGTCGTCGCCGCGGAGAAGAACCGCCTGGCGGTCGAGGTGACCGAGATCCTGGAATCGCCTCCCCGGGCCCACCGGTTCGTGGTCGCCCAGGCGCTGGCCAAGGGCGACCGTTCGGAACTCGCGGTGGAGATCATGACCGAGTTGGGCGTGGACGAGATCCTCGCCTGGCAGGCGTCGCGTTCCATCGTGCGCTGGCAGGGGGAACGCGGGGCGAAAGCCCTGGGGCGCTGGGCCGCCACCGCGCGGGAGGCCACCAAACAGTCCAGGAGGTTCCGGATCCCCGAGGTCTCGGCCGCAGACACCACCAGGGTGGCGGAGCGGATCAGGGCGGCGGAACTCGCCCTGGTCCTGCACGAGTCGGCGGAGAAAACCCTGTCCCGTGTGAACCTCCCCGAGGCGGGAGAGATCCTGCTGGTCGTGGGCCCGGAGGGAGGTATCAGCCCGGATGAGCTGGAACGTTTCCAGCAGGCGGGGGCGGTGCCGGTGCGGATCAGCGACGGCGTGCTGCGCACCTCCACGGCGGGGGCCATCGCCCTCGGGCAGCTCACGGTTCTGGGGGAGCGCTGAGAATTCATTTCCGGTCCACGAGAACTGCCGCTCGACATCCGGACCGCCACACCCGGGGACATGACGCGGAGCGGAATCCCTTCCCACCCGGGGTGTCCTGACCGGGAATGGCATCAATCAACGTTTGCCGGGCAACGAATCCGCAGGGCCCCGGGGTCGATCCACACCTCCAGTGAACACGCCGCCGGGCGCAGGTCACCGTCCAGGTGAACGGCTCTCGGGATGTCCGACCCGATGAGTACGTGGGCCGTCTCCCAGCGGAGCAGTTTGCCGATGTCACGGCGGGAACGGGTCACTCCCGTGAACAGCACCGGCCACCAGTCCCGCCAGCCGTCAACCCCGAGGTGCATGACGTGCAATCTCCCGTCGTCGGGGCGCGCCCCGGGGAAGAGGGAGGCCGTCGGAACCCTCCCGACATTGCCCGCCAGAACGGTCCACGCCTCGATCGGTTGCCCGTTTATCCGCAGGGGCAACCTGCGGCGTCCCATGGTCCTGAGCCCGGCCCGGATGTAGGCAACCCAGCCGAGCCGCTGCTTCAAGTTGTTCCGGACCCCGAGGAGGGTCTCGGCATCCCGCCCCATGCCGGTGGCCACGAGGAAGGGTTCAGGGGAGCCACCATCGAGACTCGCCCATCCGAGATCCAAGGAGCGGGGGACGCCCGTCATGGCCAGGGCCGCACCCGCCAGGCCGCGGGGGATCCCGAGATTCCTGGAGTAGACGCAGGCGGTGCCCGTCGCGAGGATCCCGAGGGGCACCCCGGTGCCCGCGAGTGCCCCTGCGACGAGCCGCTGCGTACCGTCCCCGCCCGCGACGACCACGGAACCGGCCCCCTCCGACAGGGCCTGCACCACCTGTTCGGGTCCGGGGGAGTCGGGGGTGGTCGGGTAGGTGCGGACCTCACCCAGAGCTCCCAGTTCTCGTGCCGCCATCGCCGCTCCCGGATGGATCGGGTTCAGGATCAGCGCGGTGAAGGGCATGCGCCAACGGTAACCTTGCCCGGTGAGTTTCGGATTTGAAGTGGCTGTGCGTTCCGGTGGGCGGGCGCGTACCGGCACGATCCACACCCCCCACGGCGACATCCGCACCCCGGCCTTCATACCCGTCGGAACGAAGGCGAGTGTGAAGGCGGTGCTGCCGGAGGCCATGGCCGATCTCGGCGCCCAGGCGCTGCTGGCCAATGCCTATCACCTGTATCTGCAACCCGGTTCCGACCTGGTGGACGAGGCCGGTGGGCTCGGGCGTTTCATGAACTGGCCCGGCCCCACCTTCACGGATTCGGGTGGATTCCAGGTGATGAGTCTCGGCGCCGGTTTCAAGAAGGTGCTGGCGATGGACACCAAGGGGCTCGTGGGCGACGACGTCATAGCCGAGGGAAAGACGCGGCGCGCGCACGTCGACGAGGACGGCGTCACCTTCTTCAGCCACCTCAACGGCAACCGCCTCCGGTTCACCCCGGAGGTCTCGATGACCATCCAGCACCAGCTCGGCGCGGACATCATGTTCGCCTTCGACGAACTCACCACCTTGATGAACACCCGCGACTACCAGGAGGCCTCCGTGGCGCGCACCCACCGGTGGGCGATCCGGTGCCTGCGGGCCCACGCCAGCCTGACCGAGGAACGTGTCGGAAAGCCCTACCAGGCCCTGTTCGGGGTGATCCAGGGCGCCCAGTACGAGGACCTGCGCAAAAGAGCGGCCGCGGACCTGACGGCCCTCGAGGTGGATGGTTCCCGGTTCGACGGGTTCGGGCTCGGCGGGGCGCTGGAGAAGGAGAACCTGGGGCGCATCATCGGATGGATGGTCGACGAACTTCCCGAGGACCGGCCCCGGCACCTGCTCGGGATCTCCGAACCCGAGGATCTGTTCGAGGCCGTGTCCTTCGGGGCGGACACCTTCGACTGTGTCAATCCGTCCCGGGTGGCCCGCAACGCCGCCATCTACACCGCTGATGGGCGGTACAACGTGAACACCGCCAGGAACCGGCGTGCCTTCGAACCTTTGGAGGTGGGCTGCGACTGCTACACCTGCACCCACTACACCCGTGCCTACCTCCACCACCTGTTCAAGGCGAAGGAGATGCTGGCCTCCACCCTGGCCACCATCCACAACGAACGTTTCACGGTGCGCCTGGTGGACCGGATCCGCGCCAGCCTGGAGGCAGGTGAGTTCGACCTCTTCCGCAGCGAGTTCATGGGCCGCTACAGCGCCCGGAAAAGGCAGTGACGGTGTTGTACTGAGGAAACCAGGTGCGCCGAAGACGAGTTTGGGACTGCTCCACCTCGGCAGGATGAGCTGATCGCACCCGCCGGGAATTCACGAAATGGGTCGGGCAATGGCGATCGCTGGAGCGGGCTCGGCCGGGTGCCATCGAACATCTGTGCGCCCGCTATGAGCAGTGCCGGCAGAGTGAGGGCCTGGGCTGAGGTGGTTCCTCAAACCCTGGTGAGTTCGGGCTCGTGACTGCGCACCAGGCTGATCACCCGGTAGGTGAGCGGCAGCAGAGCGGCCTCCACACCGACCTTGAACAGGTAACCGACGACGATGTAGTTCAGCATGGTGCCGCCGTCGATCTGCCCGCCGAAGGCGATCAGGCAGAAGACGGTGGTGTCGGCCGCCTCACCCACCACGGTGGAGCCCAACAGGCGCTTCCACAGGCCACCTTTCTCCCGCCGCTGCTTCAGTTTCACGAGCACCCAGGCGTTCAGGAACTGCCCGACCAGATATCCCACCAGGGAGGCCGCGACGATGCGCGGGACGAAACCGAGGACGGCGACGAACGCGTCCTGGTTCTCGTAGCCGGGTGCCGCAGGGGCGGCGCCGACCGCCAGGAAGGTGAGCGATGCGAGCAGCGAGACCCCGAAACCCAGGAGAATGGCACGCCGCGCCCCTCGCATCCCGAACACCTCCGCCAGGACGTCGCCCAGCACGTAGGTGAGGGGGAACAGCAGCGCTCCACCGTCGGTGATGATCGGCAGAACCGGCAGCCCGACTGGCGACCACTCGGGGCCGAAGGCGATCAGCTTGGTGGCGGCGACGTTGGAGATCAGCAGCAGCGAGACGAACAACGCCACCACAAGGTCGTAGTTGCCGCGGGCGCGGGAGAAGGTATCCGGCTGGGTCACCGTGGAATCTTACGTCGCGGCCGGGGGATGAGTTCAAATGCGGTTTACGTCTTGAAGGCGTAGTGGTGGCAGTATTGGTTCATGGAAGACATCGTCGACTTAAACACCCAGGTTCCCGAGGAAGCCGAGCAGCTGGATCAGTTGCAGGAGGGGGACTCCCTGATCAACCGCGGCGTGGACGATGTGCTCGATGAGGGCTACACCGCCCCCGAACGGTGGTCGGTGGGCCAGGGATTCGGAAACACGCTCGCGGAGATGCAGCGAGGGGAGACCATCGAGCAACGTATCCGTCAGGAGCAACCGGAGGTCGTCCGCGACGACACGCCGTGGAATCCGGGAGGGGAGGATCGTCAGGTCGGGCGGGAACGCGCGGGGCGGCTGATGCGGGTGCAGGGCTCGGGTGGTGAGGACACACTCGGTGTGGACGTCGGGTTCGCCGGCGGGGCGGCGAGCGCCGAGGAGGCCGCCATGCACATCATCCGTGACGATCAGGACGAGGAAGACGATTTCTGATCGGGGACAGCCACGGCGAGGTCGCTGTTCCCGGACTCCCCGCCGGTCATTGCCCCACGGTGGGGACCGGCGGTTCGGCTCCTTTGTTCCGGCGCGTCCTGGGTGCCGCTGACGATGTGCGAACCACCAGGCTGGTCGGGATGGTGACCCGCCCCGGGGAGGCGCCGGGGTCGGCGATCCGGCGCAGCAACGCCTCGGCGCAGGCCACTCCGACATCGAAGGCGTGATTGTCCACGGTGGTGAGGTCCAGGAAACGGCTCCGGGCGAGCTGTGAGTTGTCGAAGCCGATCAGTGACATGTCGCCCGGGACCTCGTATCCGGTTTCGCGCAGCGCGGCGCGCGCCCCCAGGGCCATGGTGTCATTGGCCGCGAAAACCGCGGTCAACCCGGGATGTGTCCGCAACAGCTCGGTGGTTCCCAGATAACCGCCCTCCTCATTGGTCGGGTTCTTGAATCCCTGGATCAGGGGCTCCAGGCCCGCCGATTCCATGAAATCCGAGTACGCCCTGCGGCGGATGTCGGCGGAGCCACCGGCACCGGTGACGTGGCCGATGCGTTCGTGTCCCAGGCAACGCAGGTGTTCCATCAGGAGGTTCACTCCCCGGGCCTGGTCGCTGCCGATCAGGTCGGCCCCCTCGATGGTGTTGCACCGCGTGCCCTCCAGCACCGTGGGAACACCCAGGTCCTCGAAGTCCCGTCCCGGTTCCGCCGCCACGACCAGGGCGTCGACCTGGGTGTCGCGGAACCCGTCGACGGCGTTCATGGTGGTGCCGTCCAGCGTGAAGTGCTCCCTCACCGCGACGTGGAAACCGTGTGGTCCCATCGTGGTGCGCAGGCCGTTCAGCAGCTCGACGAACCACGGGTTGCGGAAGTCGTCGATCACCAGGCCGATGGTCCGTGTCCGGTTGCTGGCCAGGGAGGAGGCCGCCTGGCTGCGCCGGTAACCGAGTTTCCGGATCGCGTTCCGGACCGCCTCCCGTTTCGCCTCGGCAACCAGGGGGGAGTCGTTCAGCACCAGGGAGACCAGCGATTTCGAGACCCCGGCCTCACGCGCCACGTCGTAGATGGTCGGCCTGGGCGTGGATGACGGCGGGGTCATCTTTCTCCTTCTCGGGCGTTGACGAAGCGCTCGTAGGATTCTACACTCAAACCACTTGGAGCGCTCCAAGTAGTGATCGAGGAGGATGCATGACCATAGGAATCGCTGTCATCGGAGCCGGTATGGCGGGCAAGGCCCATGCCGCGGCCTACCGGGTCGCGCCAACGCTCTACGAATCCACGCTCCCGGACCTGCGCTACGTCTCCATCATTGACGTGAACGCCGAGGTCGGGCGGGCGGCAGCCCGACGCTACGGCTACGAACACAGCGGAACGGACTGGCGGGTCATCGCCGATGATCCCGACATCCAGGTGGTCAGCGTCGTGATCGCGAACAGCCTGCACCTCGAGGTGGTCAGGGGGCTCCTCGAGGCCGGCAAGCACGTGCTGTGCGAGAAACCGCTCTCCGACACCCTGGCCTCGGCGCGGAAAATGGCCGACCTGGCCCGGGAGGCCTCCTCGGTTGCTCGCATCGGTCTCACCTACCGGCGCCAGCCCGGTGTGGCGGCGATCAGGGACTGGATCCGGGACGGGACCCTCGGCAGGGTGCTGCACTTCTCGGGTCGCTACTGGTGCGACTACGGCTGCAACCCGATGGCGCCGATGAGCTGGCGCTACAAGGGCCCGATGGGCTCCGGTGCGCTCGCTGACGTCGGCAGCCACCTGACCTACCTGTCCGAGTTCCTCTGCGGGGAGATCACGGCCGTATCCGGCGGGGCCTTCGCCACGACGATCAAGGAACGTCCCGTGCCCCTGGGGGCCGTGGTCGGGCACGGACTGGCCGCCGTCTCCGACCGGAAGGAGACCGTGGAGAACGACGACTACGCCACCTTCACCGCGTTCTTCGGGGAGGTCCGGGGCAGCCTCGAGGCTTCCCGCGTCGCGGCCGGTTACCCGAACGGCCTCGCCTTCGAGGTGTTCTGCGAGAACGGTGCCGCCAGTTTCCACCAGGACACGCCCTCACAGGTCCGCCTGTACCTGAACGACGAGCATCCCGGCAGCAACGGCTACCGCACCGTGAACCTCGGAGCGGACCACCCCTACGTGGCCGGCGGCATGCCGATCGACGTCTCCGGTGTCGGTTTCGGCCAGAACGAGGGCTTCACCTACCAGGCCCGGGCCTTCCTGGAGGAGGTCGCGGGAATCCCGGAGGAGGAATCCCTGCCCCGCAACGCGTCCTTCGACGAAGGCGTCCACAACATGGAAATCCTCGCGGCCGTCGCCCGTTCGGCCGCGGACAACGGAAAGCAGGTGAACCTGTGAAACTCGGCGTCTACAACGCGATTCTGCACGACCGTCCCCTGGAGGATGCGGTCAAGGTGATCGCCGATCTCGGGTTGAACGGCATCGAGATCAACTCCGGCGGTTTCCTGCCCCCGGTGCACATCCCCGAGATCGATGAGATCATCGCCGACCCGGCGGCCGCGAAGGCCTATCTGGCCAGGTTCGACGGCACCGGGGTGGAGATCGCGGGCCTCAACTGCAACGGCAACCCCCTCCACCCCAATCCGGTCATCGGGGACAGGCACGCCGAGGACGTCCGCCGTTCCATCCGGGCGGCCGCCGCGCTCGGGCAGAACCGGGTGGTGACCATGTCCGGGCTGCCCGGTGGTGAGCCCGGAACCCTTTATCCGAACTGGATCGTCAACGCCTGGAACTCGGCCGCGCTCGACGTGCTCGACTACCAGTGGGAGATCGCCGCCAGGTTCTGGAGCGAGATCGACCAGCTCGCCGGGGACCACGGGGTCAAGGTGGCGCTCGAGCTGCATCCCCAGAACCTCGTGTTCAACGCCCGCGACATCCGCAAACTGGTGCAGCTGACCGGCGCGACGAACATCGGGGTCGAGATGGATGCCTCACACCTGTTCTGGCAGCAGGCCGACCCGGTGGCCGTGGTTCGTGAGCTCGGGCCGCTGATCTTCCACGCCGCCGCGAAGGACGTCCGGATCAATGTCGAGAACGCCAGGTTGAACGGCGTCCTGGACAACGGGTTCCGCCGGTTGTCCCCGGAGGAACCGCGGGTCAACCTCGGCGGCGACGAATGGGCCAACGAGTGGCCGAAGGACTCGTCGTGGGACTTCGTCGCGCTGGGCAAGGGACACGACGTGGCCTACTGGACCGAGTTCATCCGGGCCCTCCACGACGTGGATCCCGACATGTGCCTCAACATTGAGCACGAGGACACCGAACTCGGACGCATCGAAGGACTCCAGGTGGCTGCCGACGTTCTGAAATCGGCCTGGGCGGCCTTCCGGGCCGGGTGACCCGAGACCGGTCGGCCGGGTCCGGGTACCCGGCCGACCGGTTCCCGCCCGGAGCATCTAAGCTGGATCGCCATGGGCTCGGGTCGTCCGGGTCGTGAAAGGGAATCTGTGGGAGACGAAATTCAGCGGGCGAGCCGGGTGATCGCGGTCCCGGCCTCCATCGACATGGTGACGCTGCTCGGTCCCCGGGACGCCTTCCTGCAGGTTTTGGAGGACCGGCTCGCCGCGGACATCCACGTTCGTGGCAGCCAGGTGACGGTGACCGGGGAACCGGAGGACGTGGCCTCCGCCGTCGAGATCCTGACGGAACTCATCACCATAATCCGCACCGGCCAGGGGCTGAGCGAGGAAACCGTGGAGCGGGTGATCAACCTGGCTGCCGAGGACCTGAAACCTTCCGAGATCCTCACCGCCGACATCATCTCCGCTCGCGGCAGGACCGTGCGGCCCAAGACCCTCAACCAGAAACGCTACGTGGACGCCATCGACCGGCACACGGTGGTTTTCGGCATCGGTCCGGCGGGCACCGGAAAGACCTACCTGGCCATGGCGAAGGCGGTGCAGGCCCTGCAGTCCAAACAGGTGAGCCGCATCATCCTGACCCGCCCCGCGATCGAGGCGGGGGAGCGGCTGGGATTCCTGCCGGGCACCCTGAACGACAAGATCGATCCCTATCTGCGCCCCCTCTACGACGCGTTGCACGACATGGTTGAGGCCGACTCGGTGCCGAAACTCCTGACCTCCGGCACCATCGAGGTCGCGCCTTTGGCCTACATGCGCGGCCGCACCCTCAACGACGCCTTCATCATCCTGGACGAGGCCCAGAACACCTCCTCGGAGCAGATGAAGATGTTCCTCACCCGGCTCGGGTTCGGATCCAAGGTGGTGGTGACCGGTGACATCACCCAGATCGATCTTCCCGGCGGGGTGCGCAGCGGGTTGCGGCAGGTGACCGAGATCCTCGACGGAATCGACGACATCGCTTTCTGTACCCTCACCGCCCGCGACGTGGTGCGTCACCGGCTGGTCGGCAGGATTGTTGCCGCCTACGATTCCTATGACAGCATCCAACAGGGCAGGGGCGGCAGATGATCGACATCAACAACGAATCCGGGGTTCAGGCAGACGAGCTGGGTCTGGTGGCCCTGGCCCGGTTCGCCCTGAGCCGCCTGCGGATCCATCCCCAGGCGGATCTGTCCATTCTCCTGGTGGACGAGGCCACCATGGCCGAGTATCACCAGCGTTTCATGGATCTACCCGGCCCGACCGACGTGATGAGTTTCCCGATGGACGAGCTGCGGGAACCCGCCGAGGACGAGGAACCACCCCTCGGGTTGCTCGGTGACATCGTGCTCTGCCCGCAGGTGACCGCCCGGCAGGCGGCCGAGAACGGCCGGGAGCCGGCGGCGGAGGCCGAGTACCTCCTGATCCACGGCCTGCTCCACCTGCTGGGGCACGACCACGCCGAACCGGAGGAGAAGGCCGTCATGTTCGGCCTCAACGACAAGATCATCGCCGCCTGGGAGGTGGCCCGCAACAACCGCCGGAGCGACCGACCGGGAAACAGGTGACAGCGCGCCGGGCGACCCAGCCGCGGACCGCCACTAGACTGGTTGCCCAAGCGTTTCCTTTCAAAGGTTGGTTGATCACCTCCACATGCTCCAGTCCCAGTGGATAGAACTGACGGGTGCACTCGTCTGCGCGATCGTCGCATCCCTGCTCGTCGCCGTCGAAACCGCCCTCACGGGGTTCTCCCGGGGAAGGGCCGAGAAACTGGTCGAATCGGGGGCGCGCGGGGCTGAGCGGATCCGGCTGATAGCCCAGGACCCGGCCCCCTCCATCAACGCCGTGATGTTCACCCGGATGTCCTTCGAGGCGACGGCGATGGCGCTCGTGGCGTTGGTGGTCTTCCAGAACATCGAGGGCACGGCACCTCGGCTGGTGACGCTCGTGACGATCCTGCTGGTGGTGTTCTTCATACTGTGGGGGGTGGCCCCGAGAACGATCGGGAGACAGCACCCGGAACGGATCATGAGGTCCTTCGCGCCCCTGGTTTCGCTGCTGACCACGGTGCTGGGGCCGGTCGCACAGCTGATGATCCTGCTCGGGAACGCGCTGACCCCCGGGCGCGGGTTCTCGGATGGGCCGTTCGCATCGGAGGCCGAACTTCGGGACCTCGTCGACATCGCCGAGGCGAACGAGGTGATCGAGGCGCGTGAATCGAAGATGATCCACTCGGTGTTCGAGCTGGGCGACACCCTCGTCAAGGAGGTGATGGTCCCGCGCACCGACATGGTCTGGGTTCCCAGGGACCGCACCCTCAGGCAGCTGCTGTCACTGGCCCTGCGATCCGGTTTCTCCCGCATCCCCGTGGTGGGCGACGGCGGCATCGACGACGTGCTCGGCGTGGTCTACCTGAAGGACGTCACCAGGCGCATCTACGACTACCCCGACGCGGAACGCAACGAAACCGTCGGTGACCTGATGCGCCCGGCCAGTTTCGTGCCCGACTCAAAACCCGCCTCGGAGCTGCTGCGCGACATGCAGCTGCGGCACTCCCACCTGGTGATCGTCATCGACGAGTTCGGCGGCACCGCGGGCCTGTGCACGATGGAGGACATAGTCGAGGAGATCGTGGGTGAGATCGTCGACGAGTACGACCAGGAGATCCCCGCCATCGCCGAACTCCCGGAACCCGGGCACTACCGGGTCAGCTCCCGGTTGCCCGTGGATGAGCTGGGTGAGCTGTTCGGCATCCCGCTGCATGACGAGGAGGTCGACACCGTCGGCGGGTTGATGGCGAAACTCCTCAACGTGGTTCCCATCCCGGGTTCGAGCATCACCTATGAAGGCATCGAGATGGTGGCTGACCGCGCCGTGGGGCGCCGCCACCAGATAGGGACCGTCCTGGTGCGTCTCGCCCCAGAGAAATCCCAGGAGGACAAGGAGGAAATCAGTGACTGACCAGCCGTTCCGCTCCGGCTTCGCCTGTTTCGTCGGGCGGCCCAATGCGGGAAAATCCACCCTGACCAACGCCCTGGTGGGTCAGAAGATCGCGATCGCCTCCTCGAAACCCCAGACCACCAGGCACGTGGTGCGGGGCATAGTCACCCGTGACTCGGGGCAGCTGGTGCTGATCGACACCCCCGGGCTGCACCGTCCCCGCACCCTGCTGGGGGAGCGCCTAAACGATCTGGTGCGTGAAACCTGGTCCGAGGTGGACATCGTCGGCGTCTGCCTGCCCTGCGACCAGCGGATCGGTCCCGGCGACCGCTACATCGTCTCGCAGATCGCCGAGCTGTCCAACCGTCCCCTGCTGGTGGCGTTGGCAACCAAGACCGATCTCGTCAGCAAGGAACGGGTGCTCTCCCACCTGGTGGACATCTCGGCGCTAGCGGACGAGCTAGGCATCCAGTGGGCCGAGGTGGTTCCCTGCTCCGCGATCAACAACGACCAGGTGGACACGGTTCGTGACGTGCTGCTGCGCCTGCTGCCGGAAGGACCGATGTACTACCCCGACGGGGAGGTCACCGACGAACCGGAGGAGACGCTGATCGCCGAGCTGATCCGGGAGGCCGCCCTCGAAGGGGTGCGTGACGAGCTTCCGCACTCCATAGCGGTGATGATCGATGAGATCCTGCCACGCCCCGACCGTCCCGAGAACAAACCCCTCCTGGACGTGTTCGCATCCATCATCGTGGAACGTGACTCCCAGAAGGGAATCATCATCGGACACAAGGGAAGCCGGTTGCGGGAGATCGGGACGGCCGCCCGTCTCCAGATCAACCGGCTGCTGGGCACCCCGGTCCACCTGAGCCTGCACGTCAAGGTGCTGCGCGAATGGCAGCGTGACACGAAATATCTGAACAGGCTCGGTTTCTAGTAGGCTTCCAGGCATGGCAGAGCGATTCCTTCTCCTTCGCTGCCGCGGCGGGGCCCAGTTCTGAACCGGCCAGCCTCCTCGCTGCGGAGCCTTCGTGTGCCTGGCTGTCATCCAGCAAGGAGAAACCAATGACCCGCATCCAGCCCAAACCCGTGCAGACCCCCACCACCATGCCCGTTGGGCGCTATCGCGCCTTCGAACCGGTGGTGGTGCCGGATCGCACCTGGCCCACCAAACGCATCACCAAAGCACCCCGCTGGTTGTCAACCGATCTGCGCGACGGCAACCAGGCCCTCGTCGACCCGATGACCCCGAACCGCAAGATGCGGATGTTCGAACTGCTCGTCGCCCTGGGCTACAAGGAGATCGAGATCGGCTTCCCGTCGGCATCCCAGACCGATTTCGACTTCGTCCGGCAGCTCATCACCGGCGGTCACGTACCCGAGGACGTGACCATCTCGGTGCTGACCCAGGCCCGGGAGGATCTGATCGCCAGGACCGCCGAGTCCCTGATCGGGGCGCACCGCGCCACCATCCACATGTACAACGCAACCGCCGAGCTGTTCCGGCGGGTGGTCTTCGGCATCGACGAGGCCGAGTGCGTGAACCTGGCCGCGCGGGGCACCGAGCTGGTCATGAAATACGCGGACAAATACCTGGATGAGGTCGAGTTCGGATACCAGTACAGCCCCGAGATCTTCACCCAGACCCCGACGGATTTCGCCGTCGAGGTGTGCAACGCCGTGGCGGAGATCTGGCAACCGGATCAGAACCGCGAGATTATTTTCAACCTGCCCGCCACCGTGGAGCGTTCCACCCCGAACACCTACGCCGACCAGATCGAGTACTTCTGCCGCAACGTCAAGAACCGGGAGTTCGTGGTGGTCTCGCTGCACCCGCACAACGACCGGGGAACTGCCGTCGCGGCCGCGGAACTGGGACAGATGGCCGGAGCAGACCGGGTGGAGGGCTGCCTGTTCGGGCACGGCGAACGCACCGGCAACGTCGACCTGGTGACGCTGGCCCTGAACCTCTACACCCAGGGTGTCGACCCGCAGCTGAACTTCCACGACATCGATCACGTGCGCCGCACCGTCGAGTACTGCACCGGCCTGCCCGTGCACCCCCGTCAACCGTACGCGGGGGACCTGGTCTACACCGCCTTCTCCGGATCCCATCAGGACGCCATCAAGAAGGGCCTGGAATCCCTGGAGAAACAGGCCGCAGCAGCAGGTAAGTCCGTCACCGAGATCGAATGGGAGGCCCCCTACCTGCCCATCGACCCGCACGACGTCGGCAGGAACTACGAGGCGGTGATCCGGGTGAACTCGCAGTCCGGCAAGGGCGGGGTGGCCTACCTGATGAAGACCGAGGCGAAGATGGAACTGCCGCGCCGCCTCCAGATGGAGTTCAGCCGCGTGGTGCAGCAGCGCACCGACGCCCAGGGCGGCGAACTCTCCCCGAAGGACATCGTCGAGATCTTCTCGTCCGAGTACCTGTCAGAGGGGGCCTGGGCGCTCACCTCCGCGGGCTCGTCGTCGCAGAACGGGCAGTTCCGCATCACCGCCACCATCAACGACCCCACGGGCCGCGACATCGAGGTGGAGGGCGAGGGCAACGGACCCGTGTCCGCCTTCGTCGACGCCCTGGCGGAGACGGGGGCCCGGGTGCGGGTCCTCGACTACTCGGAACACGCCCTCGAATCCGGGGGGGATGCGAAGGCCGCGGCCTACGTGGAGTGCGAACTCGGCACCGGGGACGATGCGCAGGTGTTCTGGGGAGTCGGGGTGGATCCGTCAATCACCAGCGCATCCATGAAGGCCATCCTCTCGGCGCTCAACCGGGCCGCCCATGCCTGAACGCGGGAAATCTTCGCGGAGACGGCTGGCGTGGGCACTCGCCATCACAGCGTGCGTGGCTGCCGCCGTCGCCGCCGAGGTGTGCCGGGAAGTGCACACCACCCGGCTGGTCACCGAGACCACCGTCACGGACAAGCTGACCGGGGAACTGCGGATCATGCAGCTCAGCGACATCCACGTGCGCGACGACCCCGCCCAGCTGGCGAGCATCGTGACCCGGGTGCGTGAGGCCGAACCGCACCTGATCGTCATCGCGGGGGACACCCTGAACACCCGCAACGAAACCCTCGACCCGCTCCACGAACTGTTCTCCCGGCTCTCGGAACTGGGAGTCCCCATGTACGCGGTCCTGGGAAACCACGACCACTGGTCGGAGGACCTGCCGCAGCTGATCGAGCTGTACGCCCGCCACGGGATCAAACTGATCGACAACGAACACGAGGTGATCACCGGGGAGTTCGGAAGCTTCACCCTGGTGGGGGCAGGTGACGCCTACACCGATCACGCCCACCTCGACCGGGCGTTGAAAGGAGCACCGGAGGGTTTCAGGTTCCTGCTGACCCATTCCCCGGAGATCCTGCCCCAGCTCGCGTCCATGAAGGAGCGCAATATCGTCTACTGGTCCGGGTGGGCGAGACATCGATACTGATCGAGCCTGGCTCGTAGACACGCCCGGCTAGCAGTGAAAGGTCAGCCACGCCGATCCCGTACGGAACCGCCACGCGGTTGCCTCGACCACCATGCGTCGATCCACCGCAGGACGACCCCGCGTCCTCACCTGCGGGAATACGTCCCGGATCAGCTCCCAGACCTCGTCCGTGATGACATCTCGCAACACCCCTCAAGGATCACCCGACTACCCAACCAAAGCATTTAGCAACACGCCCTAGGGGTCATTGGTGTGGGGTGGCGGCTTGGTGGTATTTCTTGACGACCTTGGCTCCGTTGCGATGCTTGGATTTGAGCTTCAGGCTGGGCAGGAAGTAGTTGCCGAACGCGTCGTCGAGGGTCCATATCTGGTTCAGCGGGTCCATTTCGGCGGCAGTGTCGTAGCGGTAGTAGCCGACCAGTTCGCGGACTCTGGCCCAGTTCTTCTGCTCGACGTAGCAGCCGTCGTTCTTTTGCCCGAGCGGCCTCGGGTGAAGGTGATCTTGCGGGTTTCGCAGTAGTGAAGCAGGTGGTGGTTGATGAATTCGCTGCCGTTGTCGGAGTCGATACCGCGGATCGGGAACGGGGACTGCCCGGCGGCGTGGTCGATGGCCTCGACAATCCATCGGCGGGCCCGGTTGGGCACCGATCGGTTGATGGTCCAGCCGGTGGCGATGGCGGCTAGGTCGATGGCCACGAATCCTGGTGTGGCGTCGTCCCAGTCCGCGAAGGTGCGGATCGGGATCTGGTGTTTCAACAACGATCCGGGGTTGGTATGGGTGCGGCCCCGCAACGTCATCCGTGATCGTTGGTTGGCGAGCATCCGGTCGATCGTGGCTGCTGAGATCCGCGTCAGGAGGTCGGCCTGGGCATCAGGGATGGTGATCTCCCCCTCGGCCCGCAGCAGAGGCACCAACACTGGCATGAACGGCGCGAGGATCTCGCTTGCCGGGGCCCGCAGCAACACCCAGCAGCGGACCAGAGCCGGCAGCAAGTCATCGTCGTAGACCCTGGCACGCGGCTTGCGGGGCCGTACCGGTTTGGCCACCAGCGCCTGACGCAGCGCTGCGCGGGCATAGTCACGGTGTCAGCCGGTCAAGTCGACCAACTCGTCCAAGATACGGGTCTTGCCCGCCCGGTCAGCACTGCGATACGTCAGCGCCTTCTTTCTTCGTCACGGCCTGCCGCTGACTCATCGTCAACTCCATGTTCGATCATGCCCAGTCGGAGATTCCCACGCGAGGCAACGACCCCAGCAGCTGGAGAAAACACGTGAGGCAACGCCCCCGCCCAGGCGAAGGTTCTAGATGAGTCAAGTCGAGGGGTTGCCCAGCACTGCATGGCTGTCGTAGGGTTCTCGTGTAGTCGGGCATGCTATGCCCCTATCGGGCACACGAAATGAATATCCCCATCAGCGAGTAGGTGATACATCCACCCCACTAAGACCTTCTACCCCGGAGGTATTGACATGACAGCATCCCGAAATCTCTCCCTCGCATCCTTTGCCTCAGCGGCCATCCTACTTGCCTCGGCAGCGACGCCAGCGTTTGCTACGCCTTCACCGGAGGAACCAGATGGCGCTACCAGTCCCTCGACAGCTGTTGTGGCCCCCACCACATTTGGACGGTCTGCCGAGATCATCAGCCCCGATTCCTCACCTGATGACCGAGCAGCCGATCTGACCGCCCAAGATGAGGAGGTCCTCGCCTACTGGACGCCGGAGCGTCTTGCTTCTGCCGTCCCCTATGAGCCTTCTACGACCCCGACCGCTGAGGAATCGATGGGCGGCACCCCAACCGGTCCCGAGGGGTCAACGCCCCCAGCCGAACCGCTGAAGGTGTCACCTTCCGAAATGCGTTCAGAGACAACAGTCCTCGCTTCCGACTCCAGCATGGGGATCACTCCCCAAGCAACCCCAGTGACGAATTTCCCGAACACGAACGGAAAGCTGTTCTTCAACGGCTACGGTACGGGCAATGCATACTGTTCTGCCTCCGCCTTGAACACGGATACCAAGCGGGTCATCATCACGGCGGGCCACTGCGTCTATGATAATGGTGCATGGATGCAGAATGTCGTTTTTGTTCCCAACTATGACAAGCGCAACGCCGACCCCGATCCGGTGGGGATCTGGACAGTGCATACACTGCGCGCCTTCAACGTGTGGATCAGTAATCACTACTACACCCATGATGTCGGTATGGCCACGCTGAACAATGGCGGAGACAACGGTCAACGCATTGTTGACGCGGTCGGCGGTCACGGAATGCGCTGGAACGGCTCGTATGCCTTCGACGTGTCAATATTCGGATACCCGAGCAACAAAACCAACCCAGACGGACGATACACCATGTGGGCTTGCTGGGGCACCACCTTTCGATCGGATCACTGGGTCTCGATCAACGGTTGCGCATTCGGCCCAGGTGCGTCAGGAGGACCTTGGCTGCATGAATTTAGCAACGCATCGGGGCTCGGCTACGTCAGATCTGTGACTTCGTCGTGGTCCCCCGGAACTGGACAGAATTGGGCCCCCTACTTTACCGATGACATGAAAGCGATGAAAGACGCGACGAACGGGGACTGGTAATGCGCAGGCGGTGGACCACGGCTATCGGAGCAATCACTGGGATCATGATGATCGCGTCTTCCTCCTCAGGCTGCTCATGTTCCAGAACCTCCCCGGATGCAGGGTCCACCGCCACGCACCCCCTTCAAAGTGGCAGCGCTGCGCCTCAGGTCATGAGCTCACGCGACGACTTACAATCGCCCACCCCGCTCGCTTGGGATTCGTGGCGAGAAACCGCACCCACCACCATTGAGGTCACCTTTCTGTCAGGGCCTGCGTCATGCACCGGCATTCATGCAACGGTTGTTGAAACCACAAATGACATCACCATCGATCTGATGCAGGGTGCACTTCCAGGAAGTGTCAATTGCCCGGCGATCGCCCTTACCAGCACGACCACGATCGACTTGGGCCAACCGCGTGGAGACCGAGATGTCATCCAGTCCGCCAGCTGAGCGCATTTCAGCTAATTCGTAATGCGCGCCTGTGCAACGTTGACTTGGCAATGGTCACGGCTATGTCTTCCTCCATGCATCCGTTGCCTGTTTCCCGAATCAGGTAGATCAGATATCGAGGCGTAGCGCGTCCCGATGGGGTTAGCATTCGCTCATCGTCACCTGAGTTGAGTCATTTAGTGTCGTGGACTGCTATAGGTTTTATGGACGGTAGTGAAAAACTTGGATTATGGTTTAGGCTGCCGTCTTGGTTTCCCCCCATGTCTTGATGGACTTCGTTCGGGGTGCGGTACCCGAGCGAGGAATGAAGCCTGGTCTGATCGCAGTCAGTGTTCAATCCATGATGTCACCTCTTTGATTGCTTTTCTTCTGGTGCGGTAGATCCTGCTGGTTGACGATTTCTTTCCTGCGCGGGTGGCGTTGAATGATATCTGCTGCTGCGCTGTACGTGGTACACGCCGCTTCTTCCCACCGAAGCAGTGGATGCTATATTTGTTCATGGTGGCGGTGTAGTCAGTGGACGCGTACTGCAATCCCCGGACTCGACATGAAAAATCGTCATACCCTTGATGGGATGGCAGTTCCGAACCGCCATTTCCAGAGAGTTTTGGACCAATTCGGTTCGTATGTGTCCCTGCTATGGCGTAGCCAACAATTCTTTTTGAGCAGAGTGGCCCCATCACGGCCTGCCAGGTACACGAATCCTTCCCGGGTGTGAATATAGGTGATGTCACCCACCAGTTTCCAGAACTGGAGCATCAGCCGTGAAGTCCCTTTCGAGGCTCTTCACAATCGAGGGTGTAGGGCTGGTCTGAAGCCGCCGGTATCCGAGCCTTCGCCCGAACCGGGATCAGAAATAGACGGCCACGGGTCCGTGCGGCCCCGGGATAATCTCCACCGGGGTCTCGAAGATCCCCGTCAGAACCTCCTCGCGGAAGAGTTCCTCCGGTTTGCCGCTGGCCGCCACCTGCCCGTTCTTCATGGCGATGATCGTGTCGGCGTAGGTGGCGGCGAAATTGATGTCGTGCAGCACGATCACGATCGTGCGTCCCAGTTCCTTCGCGGCCCTGCGCAGGTGCTGCATCATCTGCACGGAATGGGCCATGTCCAAGTTGTTCAAGGGCTCGTCCAGCAGCACATATTTGGTGTCCTGGGCCAGCACCATGGCCACGTAGGCGCGTTGCCGCTGACCCCCCGAGAGCTCATCGATGAAACGGTCCGCGATCTCCTCCAGGCGCAGGAAGGAGATGGCCTGCTCGATGATCTCGATGTCCTCGACGCCCAGGCGTCCCCGCGAGTGGGGAAAACGACCGAAACCAACCAGCTGGCGAACCGTCAGCCGGGTCACGAAATGGTTCTCCTGACGAAGCACGGACAGCACCTTGGCGAGGTCCTTGGACTTGGCCGTCGCCACGTTCATGCCTGCCACCTCGATGGTGCCGGCGTCCATTCCCAGCAGGCGCCCGATCATGGTCAGCAGCGTGGATTTGCCGGCCCCGTTGGGACCCACCAGGGCGGTGATGCCGCCCTTGGGGATTTTGAGTTCCAAGGGACCGATGGTCGTCGTGGAGCCGTATGTTTTCAGGGCCGAGTCTACGAGGATCACAGCCGTCCCTTTCTCAGTAGATGGATGAGGAAGAAGGTGCCACCCACCGCCTCGATGATGATGCCCACGGAGCCGGTGGCGTAGAAGATGTGCCGCAGGGTGAAATAGGCGCCACCGAGGATCACCACACCGACCAGCCACGCCATCGGGAGGACGAACCGGTGCTCGTGGGTGTCGGACAGCTGATAGGCGGTCATCGCCACCAGGAAACCGAGGAACGACATGGGGCCGACCAGCGAGGTGCTGACGGCCATCAACACCGCCGTCAACATCAGGATCACCAGCGAATTGCGGCGGTGATCCACGCCCAGGCCGATGGCTGTGTCGCGTCCCAGCCCCAGCACGTCGAGGGTTCGTGACATCGCCAGCAGCAATCCACCAGCGACCAGGGCCAGGGGAATCGCGACCCGCAGCTGGGACACGTCGGCATTTGAGATGTTGCCGATGAGCCTGGCACTCAGGATGTCGAACGCCGACGGGTTCAGGAGGTTCTGCATGTAGGTGGACAGGGCGCCGAGTCCCGTCCCGATGACGATGCCCAGCAGAAGCGTCTGGTGGATGTTGGCGCGCTCGTTCCGAAGCATCCAGCCGTAGAGCAGCGCCGCCAGGGCTACCATGAGCCCGACCTGCATGAGGTACTGTCCCGTGCTGTCCATGCTGGTCAACCCCGTGATGCCGAAGAAGAACACGATGCTGGTCTGGAGCAGGCGGTACAGCGACTCGAAACCCATGATCGAGGGTGTGATGATCCGGTTGTTGGTGATGGTCTGGAAGGCGACCGTCGCCAGTGCCTGGCACCAGGCGACCACCAGGATCACGGCCACGGATGTGGCTCGCACCTGGGCGATCCGCCAGAAACCGGGCGAGCCCACGGGCATGGGATTGTGCCAGGCGAGAATGCAGTAGCAGACGCCCGGGGCCAGGAGGACCAGGACCGCCAGGGCGGCCCAGTAGCGCCGCGCCTCCCGGGGACCGGCGAAGGCGCCATGCCTTGTGCGCGTCATCGTCTCAGGCATTTCTCCGCCTCCTCAACAGGAGAAAGGCGAACACGAACGCCCCGACCACCGACAGGATGGTGCCGACGGGAACCTCGAAGGGCATGATCACGAGGCGGCCCACGATGTCGCAGGCCGTGACCATCGCGGCCCCGGTCAGGCAGACCCACGGCAGGTTGGAACGCAGATTGTCGCCCCGAAGCAGGGAGACGATGTTCGGGACGACCAATCCCAGGAAGGGAAGGTTGCCGATCACCACGGTGATGATGCCGGTGACCGCCGCGATCATTCCGGTGCCGAGCAGCACGACCTTCCGGTGATCGAGCCCGACATTTGTCGCGACGTCCTTTCCGAGACCAGCAATCGTGAACTGGTCCGCCACCAGGAAGACCCCGATGACCACGATCACCACGGCCCACACCGGTTCGTACTGTCCTTGGATCGCTGCGGAGAACGAGCCCTGGAACCATATCCCCAGGGTCTGGAGCATGCTGGTGGCCTGCGCCAGGTAGGAAGAAACGGCGCCGACCACCGCGCCCAGCATGATGCCGACGATCGGGACGATCATCGCGGAACGCAACTGGATGCGCCTCAGAACCAGGAAGAACACCATCGTGCCCCCGAAGGCGGCGACGATGGCGGCCACCATCTTCACCATCAAAGGTGCCTCCGGGTAGAGGATCAGCACGCAGAGCAGTCCAAGACCCGCCCACTCGGTGGTTCCGGTGGTGGTTGGTTCGACGAAACGGTTCTGGGAGATCTGCTGCATCACCAGGCCCGATATGGCCATGGCGGAGCCCGCCAGCAGCAGGGAAACGGTGCGGGGAATGCGGGTCAGGGCGAAGATGTAGGCGCCGTCCGGGGAACCGAACACGTCATAGACACCGACCAGCAGGGACAGCACGGTCAGTGCCAGGAGCCCGAGAAGACCCAGCAGCAGGGGAGCGGTGAACAGTCGTTGCCGGGATGTGACACCGCCGGGGACTCGGCTGTCGGTTTCGTCCCCGGCGGTTTTCGGTTCGGTCACGCAGGCTTCTCCATGGCGTCGGCCATGTCGTTGAAGAATTTGGTGTAGGTCTGGATGCCCTCATTGAGGTAGGTGTCGGCGGGCATGTAGACGATCTGTTTCTTGGTGACTGCCGTCACGTTCTGCAGGGGAGCGGAACCCGCGATCACCTCGGAGGCCGGGGTGACGGTTTCCCCTTCGGCGGTGATGGCGCCGTCGCGGTCCATCGCGAGGATCCAGTCCGGGTTGGACTGGGCGATGGCCTCGACGGAGATCTCGTCGCCCTGGTGGTCGCTGCTGCCCTGGCTCTCCAGGGCGGGGGTGAGACCGAGGATCTCGAAGACGGGCCCGAGCGTGCGCCCGGAACCGGGAGCCGCGTAGTTGACCTTGCCCTTCGAGACGATGACGGCCATCACCTTGGAACCCGGCTTGTACGCGGCCTTCACCCGGGCGATCGAGGCGTCGAAATCGCTCACCAGCTTGGCGGCCTCGTCCTTTTTGCCGAAGATCTCCCCGGCCACGGTGACCTGGCGTTTCAACTCCTCGTCGAACTTGTACTTGGGCTTCCCGTTTTCGTCCTTCTCGTCGCGGATGTCGATGTCCACGAGAGCGGCTTCGGGGGTCAGCTGCTTGAACTGGTCGTATTTGTCCTTGAAACGCTGCCCGTTGATGATCAGGTCGGGCTGGACCCCGACTGCGGCCTCCATGTTGGGTTCCCGGTGGTCCCCGAGGTTCACGATGGAACTGTCGGTCTTGTACGGGGATCCCTTCGCGATGATCTCCTGCGGGGCGGCAGAAAGCTTCACCCCCCATTCCTGGAGGGGCTGGAACAGGCGGTTGTCGGTGACTATGACGCTCTTGGCGGGCACCGGGACGGTCACGGAGCCACGGTTGTCCTGGATGGTCACGGTGGTCGCCCCGGCGGACTGTGAGGCGTTGGCGGGGTCGCTCGGCTGCGAGTTCGCGCCGCCGCAGGCGGTGAGGCCGATGCTCACGCTCACGAGGGCGACCAAGGCGGGTAACAGACGGGTCTTCGGGATACTCACGGTTCTCCTATGCGGTTGCCGGATTCGGGCAAGGTAAGTCAACCCTATCTTTTGCGAAAAGGTAAGGGGTGGTGTGTCGGCCACCCGATCAGGGAATCCGCATCCCGTTCTCCGTGGCACCCCGGTAACCGTCGAGAAGCAGGTTGATTCTCCGGGCCGACAACTCGCTGACCCTGTCCGGGAGCTCCTCGCGTGGGACCCAGTGGATCGCCTTGAGTTCCCGGTCCCGGGGAGCGATGCGGCGGGCGACCGGGCCGGGCAGGACACCGCCGTCGTAGATGAACTCGATGGCATCGCCCCAGCCGAGGTGGGGTGGCATCCAGTCGGTGATGGCGGGCTCACCGGGATCGATGTCGAGGCCGATTTCCTCGAGCAGTTCGCGGCGGCCCCCCGCGCGGGGTGACTCATCCGGGTCCACCACCCCGCCGGGGAGTTCCCAGTCGTCCTTGTAGGTCGTCTCGGTCAGCAGCACCCGGCCGGTCTCGTCGCGGAAGACGACGTGGGCGATGACGCGTTTCGTCGGCAGCACCGAGTTCATCACCCCGGAGAAACCGTGCGGGCCGTAGACCGGATCCACGGCCAGCCGGGCGTAGATCAGCACGTCCACCAAGCGCCCCGACGGGGTGAGCAGGGCCGAACGCAACCTGCCCTCCCGCCGGAAACCGCAGCGGTGCAGCGCGACCATGGCGGCCCGGTCAGTGGCCGGTATGTCGCACTGCAACCGTCGCAGGTCGTGGGCCAGGATGGCGTCGTCGGCGGCCAGGGAAACCGCCCGCTCCAGAGTGGCGGCGTCCACCACCTGTTCCTCCCAGCGGAGCTGGCCCACCCCGCCGACGATGTCCACCTGGACCCTGAAGTCGCTCACTTGGCGTTGCGCCGCAACCAGATCGAACCCAGCGGGGGGATCGTCACCTCGGCGCTGGCCGGGAAATGTCCCCACGGCTCGTCGTGTGCGGTGACCACACCCAGGTTGCCGAACTGCCCGGAGCCGTCGTAGGCCTCCGAGTCCGTGTTCAGGATTTCCTCCCATTCGCCGTCGATGGGCAGCCCGACGGGGTAGTCACGCAGCGGCTCGGGGGAGAAATTGGTGAAACAGGCCACGTGATTTCCCCGGGAGTCGTTGCGCACCCAGCTCAAGGCGTTGTGCCCCCTGTCGTCGGCGTTGATCCAGGTGAAACCCTCCGGGGCGTTGTCCAGTTCGAACAGCGGGGGATTGTCGCGGTAGATCGTGTTGAGGTCGCGGAACAGTCGCTGCAGGCCTCCGTGACCCCAGAGTTCCGTGACCCACCACTCCAGGCTGGTGGCCTCGTTGAACTCGGGGCGCTGGGCGAACTCGGAACCCATGAAGATCAGCTGCTTGCCGGGGAAACTCCACATGAACGAGTAGAAGGCGCGAAGAGTGGCAAACTTGCGCCAGTCGTCCTGGGGCACCTTGTTGATCATCGAACCCTTGCCGTGCACGACCTCGTCGTGGCTGATCGGCAGGATGAAGTTCTCCGAGTACTGGTAGACCATCGCGAACGTCAAAAGATTGTGCTCGTACTGGCGGTAGACCGGATCCAGCGCCAAATAGCGCAGGGTGTCGTTCATCCAGCCCATGTTCCACTTGAAACCGAAACCGAGCCCATCCTTGTCGACGGGTTTGGTGACCCCCGGGAAACTGGTGGACTCCTCGGCGATCATCATCGTCCCCGGATGGCGTTCGTACATGTGCCGGTTGACGTAGCGCAGGAAGTCGATGGCCTCCAGGTTCTCGCGACCCCCGTGCTTGTTCGGCACCCACTGGCCCTCGGCGCGCGAGTAGTCGAGGTAGAGCATGGAGGCCACGGCGTCGACCCGCAGGCCGTCGATGTGGAACTCGGACAGCCAGTACAAGGCGTTGGAGACCAGGAAGCTCTTCACCTCGTTGCGGCCGTAGTTGAAGATGTAGGTTCCCCAGTCCATGTGCTCGCCCTGACGGGGGTCGGCGTGCTCGTACAGGGCGGTACCGTCGAAACGACCCAGAGCCCAGTCATCCTTCGGGAAGTGTCCCGGCACCCAGTCGAGGATCACACCGATCCCGGCCTGGTGGAGCTTGTCGATCAGGAAACGCAGATCGTCGGGTTTGCCGAAACGGCTCGTGGGGGAGTAGTAACCGGTCACCTGGTAGCCCCAGCTCGGTTCGAACGGGTGCTCCGCCAGGGGCATGAACTCGACGTGGGTGTAGCCCTGCCACTTGACGTAGGAGACGAGTTCCTCGGCCAGGTCCAGGTAGCTCTTGCCGCGCCGCCAACCGCCGAGGTGCACCTCGTAGATGCTCATCGGTTCCTTGTAGAGCTTCGACTGCTCCCGTTTCGCGATCCACTCGTCATCGGACCAGACGTACTTCGACTCGTAGACGATCGAGGCGTTGGCCGGGGCCTGCTCGGAGAACCGGGCCATCGGATCCACCTTCTCCCGCCAGACACCGTCGGGTCCCTGGATGCGGAACTTGTAGAGCGTTTCCTCCTTGAGTCCCTCGATGAAGGTGCCCCACACCCCGGAACCGGGAATCAGCTGCATCGGGTCGCCGGTCCACCAGTTGAAGTCACCGATCACCTGCACCGCGCGAGCATTGGGCGCCCAGACCGCGAACCTGACGCCTTCGATGGGCCCCCTCTCGTCGTCCTCGACCGTGCACTGGAAGGCGCCGAGACGCTTCCAAAGTTCGGTGTCGCCACCGTTGTGGAATCCTTCCAGGTCCCAGCCGGTCAGCCCGCCAAACGGATCATGCGCCATTGTCAGCTCCTCAAGACTCGATGCCTGTCAGATAATCTACCGGGATACGGAGGCAAGTGGGGCGATTCCGGGATTCGTAGACCGTCTCGTAGACGGCCTTGTCCACCTCGTAGGCGAGCAGGGCTTCCGCCAGGATTCCGGCGGTGCCGTCGTAACCCTCCAGGAAGGCCGCCCGGGCATCGTCCCGCCAGCCCTCGGGGGCGCCTCCGCTGGCCGCGGCGTAGTCGAAGGAGCGCAACATGCCGGCCACGTCCCGCAGCGGGGAATCGGGTTCGCGTCTCTCCTGCAACGATTTGATGGGCTCGCCCTCGAAGTCGACGTAGCGCCAGCCGTTCCGGGTCGACAGCGCCTGACCGAGGTGGCAGTCCCCGTGGATGCGCTGGATCGGCAACTCGAGTTCCTCGATGACGGAGTAGGCCCGCAGCGCCGGGCCGCGGAACCTCTCGAGCAGCGGAACCTCAGATGCGGCGGCGTCCAGTCGTGCCCGGAACTGGGCCACCAGTTTCCGCCCGTGCAGTCTGCCGGTGGGGAAACGACTGGCCAAAAGGTCGTGCACCCGGTTCAGCTGGCGGCCCAGTTCCCGGGCCTGCTCGGTGAAACCAGTTCCGGTCCCGGCGGCCCGGCAGGCCTCGACGAACCCGTCGCGCGGATCGGGCAGCGCCTCCAGGAACACCCCGAGGTGCGCCCCACGCCACTCCCACCAGCCGAAAAGCTCCGCCACCGCACCGGAACCGGACAGGGCCCGGTGCATCTCGACATCGACGTTCGGGCCGTTCTCGATGCGACGAAAGATCTTTCCGACGATCAGGTCCCCGAAGAAAATCGACGTGTTCGACTGTTCCCCGCGGTAGCGGCGGCCCGGGAGCCCGGAGGGAACCTCCCGGGTGGCCACGAAACCCGGTGCGCCGGAGGACAGGCAGTCGAGCAGCGCGGTCATCGCGGCGGGTTCGTCCGCGACCTCCGCGACATCGAAACCGGTTCCTTCCAATTCGATGCGCGCCAAGGGTTCCGTGGGGCAGTCCCCGGCGGCGTGGAAGGCCAGTGGCACGTGGTACCTCTCTGTTTCCCCCGTCGGGTAGGCCACCTCCAGCAGGGCGCTTCGCAGCCCGGGGCCGGCTTCTCCCGGCGGCCGGAACCAGTCGGTGAGTTCTACTTGGCGGGGAACCCCGCCGCGGGAACGCCCGGAGAACCACCGGGCATTTTCGGCCAGCTTCCAGAGCGCCCCGAGCAGTGGGTCGTGGTTGCGGTTCATGGTTCAGCGTGAGGTGACGTGGAAGATGTGGGCGGGCCTGCCTGGGTAAAGGCGAACCCAGTTCTTCTCACCCCAGATGTAGGTGTCGCCCGACAGCTCGTCGTGGACCTCGACGGCAGCTCCCGGGGGAAGCCCCAGGGCCGGGAGGTCCAGGTAGACCTCGGACTCCACGGTGTTGTCCGGATCCAGTGAGCAGACCATCAGCATGACGTCGTCCCCGTCGTGTTTCGAGTAGGCCATCACCGAGTCGTGGGGGGCGTGGTGGAAGTGGATGTCGCGCAGCTGCTGCAGGGCCTGGTGCTTCTCGCGGATCCCGTTCAGGGTCCCCAGGAGCAGGTTCAGGTTCGGTTCCTCGGTGAAGTCCCGTGGGCGGTACTCGTACTTCTCCGAGTTCAGGTATTCCTCACGTCCCGGGGCCAGGGGGGTGTGCTCGAACAGCTCGAAACCCGAGTAGACGCCCCACGAGGGCGATAGTGTGGCGGCCAGGATCGCGCGGATGGCGAAGATCGCGGGATTCCCGGACTGCAGGTGGAAGGGCAGAATGTCCGGGGTGTTGACGAAGAAATTGGGCCGGTAGTAGGGGGCCATGTCCCGGCTCAGCTCCGTCAGGTATTCCGTGAGCTCCCACTTCGCCACACGCCAGGTGAAATACGTGTACGACTGCTGGAAACCGACCTTACCGAGGGCCGCCATCATCTGCGGTTTGGTGAAGGCCTCGGCCAGGAAGATGACCTCCGGGTTGGTTTCGTGCACCCGCTCCAGCAACCAGTCCCAGAACTCCACGGGTTTGGTGTGGGGGTTGTCCACCCGGAAGATCGTCACGCCGCGGTCGATCCACAGCCGCACGATCCTCAGCACCTCCTGGTAGATGCCCTCGGGGTCGTTGTCGAAGTTCAGGGGATAGATGTCCTGGTACTTCTTGGGCGGGTTCTCCGCGTAGGCGATGGTCCCGTCCAGGCGGGTGGTGAACCATTCGGGATGTTCCTGCACCCAGGGGTGGTCGGGGGAGGCCTGGAGGGCGAGGTCGAGGGCCAGCTCCAGTCCGAGGGATTTCGCCTTCGCGACGAACCGCTCGAAGGATTCGAGGTCACCCAGGTCGGGGTGGATGGCGTCGTGCCCGCCGTCGAGAGAGCCGATGGCCCACGGGGACCCCGGGTCGTCGGGGGTCGGGTCGAGGCTGTTGTTCTTCCCCTTCCGGAAGGCCGAACCGATGGGATGGATCGGGGGCAGGTAGGCCACGTGGAAACCCATCGCCGCGATCGCCTCGAGACGCGAGTGCGAGGAGTCGAAACCACCCGAGATCCAGTTGCCCTCCTCGTCGCGCATGGCCCCCTGGGAGCGCGGGAAGAACTCGTACCAGGACGAGTAGAGGGCGCGGCGGCGTTCTACGCGGATCGGGTATTCCTGGGTGGCGGAGATCGCTTCCCGGGGGCCGAACCGCGCCATGGCGCGTTCGATGGGACGCGAGTTGATCAGATCCTCGATCTCGTTGACGGGGGTGTTTGGGTTCAGCGCCTCGGCCGCGGCGCGTAGCAGGTGGGATGCCGCCATCACACGGGACTGCTCGGCGGTCTCGGCCGCTTCGTGGAAGAGCTCCCGGCCCTCCAGGCAGAGCAATTCCACGTCCATGCCCAGCGGCAGCTTCGCAAGCGCGTTGTGGCGCCAGGTGCCCCAGGGATCGGACCAGCCCTCGACGCGGAAGGTCCAGTCCCCTTCGGTCGCCATGCGGACATGGGCCTGCCAGATGTCGAGCCCCTTGGGTTCGACCTGGGTCATGTCGATCCGGCGCTGGGTTCCGTGCGGGGCGGTGAGGATCACCGATGCGTTCACGGCGTCGTGGCCCTCGCGGAACACGTTCGCGCTGATCAGGATTCGTTCATGCGCCACGGCCTTTACCGGGTAGGCGCCGTCGGCTATCACGGGGGAAACCCCCGTTACCGGGATGCGGCCGAAACCGCCTTCGGTGCGTCGCAGGTGTGCTCTGGCTGGTGTGGGGTGGTTCACAGGAACCACCCTATCTTCTTCAGGGTTTCGTGTGCCGGGGTGAGTCAATGTAATTTATGCTCGTGCGTGCATTCCGACGATTCACCGTTCATCCTGTGCTGCCCGAACGCATCGCGAAGCTCGATGCGCTGGCGAAGAATCTTCGCTGGTCGTGGCATCAGGAAACCCGGGATCTTTTCCGGGCAATCGACCCGAAACTCTGGGAGGAAGTGGGAGAGGACCCCGTGAAACTGCTGTCCGCGGTGCGTCCCGAACGGGTCCAGCAGCTCGCGGCCGACCACGTCTTCGCCCGTAACGTGGGTCTCCTCCACGACGATCTGGTCAACTACCTCTCCGCCGACCTGTGGTTCCAGCGCTATGCCGCCGAGAACAAGGGAGCGCCCGCGGGCATCGGCTACTTCTCCGCCGAGTTCGGCGTCAGCCAGGTGCTTCCCCAGTACTCGGGTGGCCTGGGAATCCTCGCCGGCGACCACCTGAAGGCGGCCTCCGACCTCGGCCTGCCCCTGATCGGGGTCGGCCTTCTCTACCGGTTCGGGTATTTCCGGCAGTGGCTGAACGCCTCCGGGTGGCAGCAGGAACGCTACCCGGTGCTGCCCTCCAACGAAATGCCCGTGGCCCGCCTGCTGGATTCCGCCGGGAACCCGCAGGAGATCAGCGTGGAGGTCTCCGGGCGGGAGGTCTTCGCCTCCATCTGGGTGGCCTCCGTCGGCCGCATCCCGCTGCTGATGCTCGACACCGACCGCGACGACAACGACCCCGAGGCCCGCAACATCACTGACCGGCTCTACGGCGGCGGCACCGAGCATCGTCTCGCGCAGGAGGTCGTCCTTGGCATCGGTGGTGTCCGGGCACTGCGCCGCTACTGCGAGATCACCGGTCGTCCCCAGCCCGATGTCTACCACTGCAACGAGGGCCATGCCGGGTTCCTCGGTTTCGAACGCATCCGCGAGTACCTGGCCGATGGGCATGACCTTCCCACTGCCATCGAGTTGACCCGCGCCGGAACCGTCTTCACCACCCACACCCCCGTGCCGGCGGGAATCGACCGTTTCGACAAGAGCCTCGTGGAGCACCAGTTCGCGAACTTCGATCCCGGGCTGCCGCTGGATGCCATCATGTCCTTCGGTTCCGAGACCTACCACGGCGGCGACCCGTCGCGTTACAACATGGCCGTCCTCGGGTTGAGGCTCGGCCAACGCGCCAACGGTGTCTCCAAGCTTCACGGCGAGGTCTCGCGGGAGATGTTCAACGGCCTGTGGCCGGACTTCGACGCCACCGAGGTGCCCATCGGTTCCGTCACCAACGGCGTCCACCACCGCACCTGGATCCACCCGGAGCTCCTGGAGATCCTGAAGGCGCACACCGACGACGCCAGCACGGTCGTCGACGGCTACGACTGGGCCGCCATCCAGGAAGTGGACGACGACACCCTCTGGGGCCTGAAACGGCAGCTTCGTTCCTCCATGATCCAGATGGCGCGCAAACGCCTGGCGGAGTCCTGCAAGGCCCGGGGCATCCCCGCCGACTGGACCTCCGAGGCACTGAACCCGCGGGTCCTGACCCTCGGTTTCGCCCGCCGCGGCGCCTCCTACAAGCGCCTGACGCTGATGCTGTCGAACCCGGAGCGCCTGAAGGCCCTCCTCAACCACCCCACCACGCCCATCCAGATCGTGATCGCGGGCAAGGCCCACCCCGCCGACAACATCGGCAAGTCGCTGATCCAGCAGATGGTGCAGTTCTCCGACCAGGACGACGTGCGCGGAAAACTGGTCTTCCTGCCCGACTACGACATGTCCCTGGCGCGTCCCCTGTACCCGGGCTGCGACGTGTGGGTCAACAACCCGCTGCGCCCCTACGAGGCCTGCGGCACATCCGGCATGAAAGCAGCCCTCAACGGCGCCGCGAACCTGTCCATCCGCGACGGCTGGTGGGACGAACTGTACTCGCCGAGGTTCGGTTGGGAGATTCCCTCGGCGGAGGGCATCACGGACCAGGCCGAGCGTGACGCCGCGGAGGCCGAGTTCCTCTACTCGATCATCGAGAACGAGATCATCCCACGCTTCTACACCCTCGACGCGAACGGCAACCCCACCGAGTGGCTCAAGATGATGCGCGACTGCATCTCCGAGCTCGGCCCGGAGATCCTCGCCTCCCGCATGGTCCGCGACTACGTCACCGACTACTACACCCCGGCTGCGCGTTCCCTCGCCGCCCGGAACGATGACGACGTCGCCGCCGACCTGGCGAAGTGGAAGGAACGGGTCCGCCGCGACTGGCACACCGCCCAGGTCGTCGGCCTCGACGTCGGTGTCATCGGGCAGCTCGAAACCGGCACCGTCCTGCGTCCGACCGTCGACGTCCGGCTCGGTGCCCTGAGGGCCGAGGACGTCGCGGTGCAGCTGATCTTCGGCGATGTCGACAACGAGGACAGGCTCCACGACATCCGCAAGTACCCGACGGTTCCCGTCGGGGAGGCCGACGGGGTGACCCGGTTCGTCGCCGAGATCCCCACTCGCTACGCGGGACAGATCGGTTGCCTGGCCCGCATGGTGCCCTCGCATCCGCTGCTGGCCAGCGACTCCGAGATGGGGCTGTCCGCCGTCATCAGGTGAGCCGGGCCGTGCAGGCGGGGACCAGCCCACGCCCCACCGGCACGCCCCCGGAATCGGAAAGCCCCCGCGGGAGAAAGAACCCGCGGGGGCTTTTCCGTGCCTGTTGCCCGGTGGTGTCCCGGGGCTCAGGGAATGAGCACCGGGGACATGCCCAGCAGCTCGGCAGCGGTGGTCGGCACGTCACAGCGCATCAGCACCACGCAACGCCCCGGGACCCTCAGCACGGAACCGGGAGACATTTCATCGGCTGACAGCTCATCAGGTCCCGCTGAATGCCAGATGATCCTCAGCTGAGCGGCCCAGGGCAGGCCGGGAAGGGTCACATCGATGGGCTCGGCCCCCGAGTGGAACCACGTCAGGAAGGCATTCGCCTCGTCGGAGACGTACATGCCCAACAGGCGGCGGGAACCGTCGCACCAGTCCTGCTCGGTCATCTGGGTGCCGTGGTCGTTGAGCCAGGTGAGGTCGACGCGTCCGAGGTTCTCCCCGTGTGCGTTGATGACATCGGTGTGGTGCAGGTAGCGGTCGGGGCGCAGCAGGGGATGCTCCGCTCTCAGGTGCAGGAGATCGGCCAGGCGGATCCGGACCGCCTGCCAGCGGGGATCGGGGGTCCAGTCCACCCAGCTCAGCGGAGAATCCTGGCAGTAGGCGTTGTTGTTGCCCTTCTGGGTGCGCCCGAATTCGTCGCCGGCGAGGATCATGGGGGTTCCGGTCGCGAGAACCTGGGTGGCGTGCATGTTGAGCACCTGCCGGGCCCGCAGGTCGTTTATGGCGGGATCGTCGCTGTCACCCTCGAAACCGTGGTTCCAGGAACGGTTGTTGTCGCTGCCGTCGCGGTTGCCCTCACCGTTTGCGGAGTTGTGTTTCACGTCGTAGCTGACCAGGTCGCGCATCGTGAATCCGTCGTGGGCGGTGACGAAGTTGATCGAGGCCTGTGGGGGACGACCGCTGCGCTGGAACACGTCGGAGGAACCGGACAGCCGGGTCGCGAGTTCCTGGACCCCGTGGACGGTGCTCTTCCAGTAGTCGCGGACGTGATCGCGGAACCGGTCGTTCCATTCGGACCAGCCGAGACCGAAACTGCCGAGCTGGTACCCGTAGGGGCCGATGTCCCAGGGTTCGGCGATCAGCTTCACCCCGGCGAGCACGGGGTCGGAGTCGATCTGCTGTTTCAGGGGATGGTCATGGACGAAATGGTGCTGGCCGTTGCGGAACAGGGTGGGGGCCAGGTCGAAACGGAATCCGTCAACCCCCATGTGTTCCACCCAGTAGCGCAGGGAATCGATGATCAGTTGCCGGACCATCGGTGTGGAGGAGTTCACCGAGTTCCCGCAGCCGGTCACGTCGTAGTCGTCCCTCAGGTCATCGGTGAGGCGGTAGTAGCCCGCGTGGTCGATGCCGCGCATGGAAAGCGTCGGTCCCTCGTGCCCGCCCTCAGCGGTGTGGTTGTAGACGACGTCGAGGATCACCTCGATGCCGGCTTCGTGGAGGGCGGCGACCATGGCCTTGAATTCCGTCACCTGGTTCCCGAGGGTGCCTCTGGTGGCGTAGTAGGCGTGCGGGGCGAAATAGCTGAGGGTGTTGTAGCCCCAGTAGTTGCGCAATCCCTTGTAGGCGATGAAGGGCTCGGAGGCGTAGTGGTGGATGGGCAGCAGCTCGACCGCCGTGATGCCGGTGTCCAGCAGGTAGGAGATCACATCCGGGTAGGCCAGGGCCGCGTACGAGCCGCGCATGTGCTCGGGAACCAGCGGGTGCAACTTCGTGAAACCGCGCACGTGCATCTCGTAGATGACCGACTCGGCCATCGGACGCCTGCCGCCCGCCACCGGAGGGGGCGGAGGAGTGTCGGCCACGACGACGCTGAGCGGCACGGCCCCGAAGGAATCGGTGGCATCGGGACGGAAATCGTCGTGCGCCAGGTGGTCGTGGATCGGCCCCCGGTAGTCCACGCCGCCGGTAACGGCCCGGGCGTAGGGGTCGAGCAGCAGCCGGGCCGGGTTGAAACGCCGGCCGCGGCTCGGGTCCCAGTCCCCGTGGACACGGTAGCCGTACTCCTGTCCCTCACCGATACCGGGAACGAAGGCGTGCCAGATTCCCTGGTCGTCCACCTTCATCTCCACGTTTCGTTGGTTCTTCATCAGGTCCACGAGCGACAGCTCCACGCGTTTGGCGCGGGGGGCCCACAGACCGAAGCTGACACCGTCCTTCTCGACCTTCGCTCCCAGGCGGCTGGTGTCGAGCGGCTCAATGAACATGTTTCGCCTTCCGGCCCCCGGTGGGCATCCGCCCCGAGGGCCGGACCATTTTGCCACATGTCGTCTGATCTCGCGGAAATCCCCGCGCGATAGGAGCTTGACCGGAGCCGCGGATGGTTATGGTGAACCGGTGAGCACCTACCTGGACCACGCCGCCACCTCGCCGATGCGCCCCGAAGCACGAGAAGCGCTGCTGACCGAGCTCGGACGGGTCGGGAACCCCTCATCCCAGCATCGCGCGGGGCAGCGGGCCAGGTGCCGCCTCGAGGAGGCGCGGGAGGAACTGGCGGCGGCGTTCGGCGCCCACCCCGGGGAGGTGATCTTCACATCGGGGGGATCGGAGGCGGACTCGATCGCCATTCTGGGTTCCCTCGCGGCCCGGCCCGGGAGGCCACGGAGCCTGATCTCGGCGGTCGAGCACCCGGCCGTGCAGGAGGCCCGCGGCAGGGGGGCCGAGGTGCTTCCGGTGAAAAACGACGGCCTCGTCGAGGACACGGCATGGGAGGTCGTGGACGAGAAAGTGGCCGTGATCTCCGTGATGAGGGTGAACAACGAGACCGGGGTGATCCAGCCCCTCGACGGCCTGGTCGCCGCCAGTTCCAGGACGGGCGCGTGGAGCCACAGCGACGCGGTGCAGGCCTTCGGGCACATACCACTGGACTTCCACGCCATGAACCTGGACCTGATGAGCGTCTCCGCCCACAAGATCGGCGGCCCTGTCGGAATCGGGGCCCTCGCGGTGCGGCGCGGCATCACCCCGGCGCCGATCGGGCTCGGCGGCGGGCAGGAGGGGCGTCTGCGTTCCGGCACGCCCCCGGTTGCCCTGGCGGCCTCCTTCGCGGCTGCCGCGACGGCGGCCGTGGCGGGACTCGAGACCGAGTCCCGAAGACTCGCCGCGCTCCAGGAACGGATTCGTGCGATCGCGTCGGACTGCGGGGGGCGCATCAATGGTGAGAACTGCGCTCCGCACGTCGTGAACGTCACCTTCCCCGGGCTGCGGGCCCAGGACCTGCTGTTCCTGCTGGACGCCGAGGACATCCACGCCTCGGCGGGTTCCGCCTGCCGCGCCGGGGTGTACCGGCCCAGCGAGGTGCTGCTGGCGATGGGTGCCCCCGAGGACGAGGCCATGGCCACGGTCCGGTTCTCCCTCGGCCACACGAGCGGCCCGCAGGACATCGCCCGGCTTCGCGAGGTGTTGCCGGTGGCCGTGGAACGGGCCCGGGCGGCCGGGTAGAATTCTTCGGCCGCAGATCCGGAGGAGGGGAGATGAAGGTACTGGCAGCCATGTCCGGCGGAGTGGACTCCGCCGTCGCCGCGGCGCGCCTCGTCGCCGCCGGACACGACGTGACGGGTGTGCACCTGGCGCTGAACCGCAACCCGCAGCCCTACCGGGAGGGGTCGCGCGGCTGTTGTTCCCTGGAGGACGCCCACGACGCCAGGCGCGCCGCCGACCTGCTGGACATTCCTTTCTACGTGTGGGATTTCTCCGAACAGTTCCAAACGGAGGTGGTTGACGACTTCGTCGCCGAGTACCGTGCGGGCCGCACCCCGAACCCCTGCCTCAGGTGCAACGAGAAGATCAAGTTCGCGGCCGTGCTGGACCGGGGACTCGCTCTCGGCTTCGATGCCGTCGCCACGGGACACTACGCCCGGGTCGTTGACAACGGGTCGGAACTGGAACTGCACCGCGCCGCCGACCCGGACAAGGACCAGTCCTACGTGCTCGGTGTTTTGAACCAGGACCAGCTGCGCCGCTCCCTGTTCCCGCTCGCCGACACCCCGAAACCACAGGTGCGGGCGGAGGCCCACTCGCTGGGTCTCAGGGTCGCGGACAAACCCGACTCCTACGACATCTGCTTCATTCCCGACGGCGACACCCAGGGCTACCTGAGGGCCCATCTCGGCGAAACCCCGGGGCCGATCGTGGACCGCGCCGGAAACGAACTCGGGAGACACAGGGGACATCACGGTTTCACCATCGGGCAGCGCAAGGGACTCGATCTGCGCGTCCCCGCGCCGGACGGCAACCCCCGCTACGTGCTGCGGATCGAACCCGCCGACAACCGCGTGGTCGTCGGCCCCGGGGAATCACTCCTGGTCACCCACCTCACGGGCATCCGCCTCACCTGGACCCAGCGCAGGGTGCCCGGAAGCTGGCGGGGACATGTGCAGTACCGGGCCCACGGGGCGGCGCTGCCCGCCACCATCACCACCACCGGGGAGGACCAGGTGCGGGTGGAACTCGACGAACCGACCCGAGGGGTGGCGCCGGGACAGTCCATGGTGTTCTTCGACGCCACCCGGGTGGTCGGCTCCGCGACGATCAGCGAGACCTCATGATGCGTGTGACCGCCGCCGGTTCCCTGCCCGGGGACGACTTCCGCGGGGCCCTGGCCGCGATGACGGAAGCCCTCCCGGAGGTGCTTCCCCTCCCAGAACTGCCCGCGCGGGGCGTGGGATCCGAGATGACCGGCAGGGCGTTGGGGATCATCGACGGCCTCGGTTTCGACATCCAACCCGCCGGGTGGCGCCTGACCGCCGCGCCCGGAGCGGATCATCGCAGGGCGAAGGCCCGATGGCGCCACGACCTGGACGATGCCGAGGAACTGCTCCAGGGTTTCGACGGTGTGCTGAAGGTCGCGCTGGCCGGGCCGTGGACCCTCGCGGCCACGGTGGAACGCCCCCGGGGAGACCGGTTGCTGGCCGATCACGGGGCCCGCAGGGAACTGGCGCAGGCGCTGACCGAGAGCTGGTTCCGGCTCCGGGCGGAGCTGCGGCGCCGCATCCCGGGGGCGAAGGTGCTGCTGCAGCTCGACGAACCAGCGCTGATGGCCGTCAGTGCCGGCACCATTCCCACGGCCTCCGGTTTCGGCAAACACCGCCGCGTCGAGGTTCCGGAACTGGTCGGTGCCCTGAAACCCCTGGCGGATGGCGCCTGGCTGCACTGCTGCGCCCCCGGGAACTGGCTGCCGGTGGCGGAACGCGCGGGATTCGCGGCGGCCGCCGTCGACACCCGGCTGTTCCGGGAACCGGCGGAGATCGACGCCCTGGTGCAGTGGGCGCAGGCGGGAAGGAACCTGGCCCTGGGGGTCGTCGAAACCGCGGCCGGGCGCGTCCAGGGAGTTGACGAACTGGTCCGGGAAACCCTGCGGGTGCTGCGTCCCCTGGAGCTTCCCACCCCGAGCGTCGACTCCGGAGTGCTGCTCACCACGGCCTGCGGCATGGCCTCCTGGAAGGTGACGGACGTGCCGGGCCAGCTGGCCTCGCTGCGGAGGGCAGGCGCACTCGCCGCTGAGGCCCTGCACCGGGACAACCCCTAGACTTCTGTCCGTGCGCTTCTTCTCCGACCTCAACCTGAACGGACCCACTCCGCTTCGTGCACAGCCCCGGGTCGGGGAGTGGGGGCCGGAAATGGTGCCCTCCACCCGCTGGAAGAAATGGGCCCGGGTGCTCGTTCCGATGATCGCGATCGGCCTGGCCGTCGGGGTGTTCTTCCTGGCCCGCACCTTCTACCTGATGCTCACCGGGGACGCGGCCAGCGCTTACTTCTCGTAGGTGACGGCCTTCAACACCTCCGGCCAAGTCAGGTCCAGCCGCCGCCCACCCAGGGAGATCAAACCCAGGGCGGCCAGGACACCCAGTACCGGCCCCACCGGCAGGAACACCCAGCCGAGCAGCGGGAAACGATAGGAAGCGAAGACCATCAGCGCCACCGGCAGCAACAGGATCACCGACCCGATCATCTGGAGCATGCTGGCGAGAAAAGCCGCCCCCTGCCCCTTCGACGTGCTGGCGAACGGATTGGTGCCCGGCGGGGGAGCGGTTCCATTCAGGAAGGAACTGATCAACAGGCTTATTCCCTGGTTGGCGATCAGGGCGCCCAGGCCCAGCCCGAAGGCGAACGGGAAAACATTCCACGCCCCCAGCAGTGCCGAGGCCAGCACCGTGGTCAGCGCGAACGTGCCCCCGTAGGTCAAGGAAGTCGCCATGAGACGACCCAACCGGTCCTCGAAACCCCGGATCCCGGAGACCGCGTGCAGCCACAACGCCGAACCGTCCATGGGCGTGTCCTGCAACGTACCGATGCCTCCCAGCCAGACGGCCAGGGCAACCACAAACCAGAGGAACTCGGGGGTCAGTTTCTCGTCCCGGACCATGTTCGCGAAAACCACGAAGAAGGGCGTGGCCATGATCACCAACACCGAGGTGAATCTGCGGGGGTCGCGTCGCAGATACCGCAGGTTCCGGGCGGCGATGGCCCCGGCGGGGTCCGGGGGAAACAAGCGGTCCAGCCAGGGCGAGGACACGGTCTCGGCGCCGCTGCCGGCGCTGGGCAGGGGACTGGTCAGGGCCCGGTCCAGCTGCCGGGACCACAACCAGGTCATCGCCGCGAGCAGCACCAGGGCCAGGGCGAGGCGCAGCGCCGCCAACCCGAATTGCCCAGCCGCCAGGTCGACGGGCAAGCTCCAGACCCAGCCCATGGGGGTCCAGCCGGTGGCGCCGCCCAACATCTCGACGGTTTCCCAGTTCATGCCGAGAGCAAACATTCCGCGACCCAGCAGCGGGATACCCCAACTGACCGCGATCAGGCCGAGCAGGAGCACCACGTACAAGAGATCCCGGCTCCTGCGGGCGGCCAGCCAGTGCGACAGGGCGGTGACCAGGATCCGGCCGGCGAGCATTCCCGTCACCACGCCGAGGACCGTGGACGCGATACCTGCGACCGCCAGCAGCGGGTCGGTGGCCCAGCCGATCACGAAACCGCAGCAGACCAGGAGGGTGAAGGCCCCCGGTAGGGTGAACAGGTCCGAGACCAGCAGGGGAGCCACCAGATCACGGGACCGGAGCGGGAACAACACCAGGCGCTGCGGGGACACGGAATCGTCCATGGCGAAGAACAACACCGACCCGAAGGTCCACACCAGGACCAGGGTGGCGCCCGCCGCGAGCATCAATGGGGAACGCGCATCGGGCAGATGCCCCAGGGACGCCAGTCCCACGGTCAGGCCGATGAACAGCGGCAGCATCATCAAGGCGAGCAGCAGGTATCCGACCGTCGCCCACGGGCTGCTCCTGAGAGAGGAGAGCTGGGAGCGAAGCCTCACAGCGACGAGCGGCGCAACCATTGCAGCGTCTCCTCCCCGGTCATCCGTCCCTGACCGACCAGCTCCACGAATTTCTGCTGAAGGCTCGCGTCACCCCGGACCTGGTCCACGGTGCCCGAGACCAGGATGCGCCCGGCCGCCATTATCCCGACCCCGTCGCAGATGCTCTCCACCAGCTCCATGACGTGGCTGGACAGCAGCACCGTGCCACCACCGTCCACGTAGTCACGCAGCAGGTCGCGGATGACCTGGCCGGAAACCGGATCCACGGCTTCGAGGGGTTCGTCGAGGATCAACAGCCTGGGGGCGTGGATCAGGGCGCTGGCCAGCGAGATTTTCTTCGTCATGCCGGCTGAGTAGTCGGCGACCAGTTTGTCGGCGGCATCCGCGAGATCCAGCACGTTCAGCAGCTCCCGCGAACGTTCCTCGACGACCTCGGGGGCGAGACGACGCAACCGGCCGTTGTAGCGGAGCAGCTCGGAGCCGGTTAGGCGATCGAACAGCAGCACCCCGTCGGGCAGCACCCCGATGTGTTTCTTGGCGGTCACCGGATCCGACCAGACATCGTTGCCGAGCACCATGGCCGTTCCGGAGTCGGGCCGGAGCAGGCCACAGATCATGGACATCGCGGTGGTCTTGCCCGCGCCGTTCGGGCCGACCAGGCCGAACAGATGCCCTTGGGGGATCTGAAGGCTCAGGTTGTCCACGGCCACCTTGGGACCGAAACGTTTGAGAAGACCATCTGTGACCAGAGCTTGGTTCATGGTCACAACTCTATGGAATCATGTGGCCCGAATCGGGCGGAATCAGCGGGATGACTGCGCATCGCGCAGGATTATCACCAGCTGCACCCGATCCCGGAGCTGGAGTTTCGCCAGGATCCGGGTGACGGTTTTCTTGGCGGATTCGGGCTGGATGAAAAGCCGCTCACCTATCTCCGCGTTGGTCATTCCTTGGGCGACGAGCCCCGCCACGTCGCGTTCCCGGGGGGTCAACTGCCCGAGGCGTTCCTGCGCCGCGCGCTGCTGCGGGGTGGTGGAGTGCGGCATGTGTCGTTCGAGCAGCTGCCGGGTGATGCGTGGGGTGAGGATCGCGTCGCCCGCGGCGACCGCCCGGAGCGCCTGGTGAAGATCAGCGGTCCGGGTGTCCTTCAGGAGGAAACCGGAAGCGCCCGCCCCGAGCGCACCGAAGGCGTAGTCGTCCTGGTCGTAGGTGGTCAGCACCAGCACCTTGACACCGGGATGGTTTCCGGTGATGGCGGCCGTGGCGTCGATGCCGTTCAGGACCGGCATCCGGACGTCCATCAGGACCACGTCGGGCCGGGGCATGTGCTGCCGTTCGAGGGATGCGAGCTGGTCGAGGGCGTCCCGCCCGTTCTCGGCCTGCGCGACCACCCGGAGATCATCGGCCTTGCCGATCATGAGGGCGAGCCCCATGCGCGTGGCCCGCTGGTCGTCGACGATCATCACCGTCGTGGTCATGGCCGCTCCTCGGGCAGGACGGCGCGCAGACACCAGCCGCCGGCGGTGACCCCCGCGGTCAGGGTGCCGCCGCGGGATGCGACGAGACGGGTCAGGTTCGCCAGGCCGTGGCCGGGTGCACCCGGACCCTCTGTCCGGCCGTCATCGGTGATGGTGATCGTCGTGGCGGTCGGTGTGTGGTCGATCGCGACGGTGACCCGGGTGGCGTCCGCGGCGTGGCGCATGACATTGGTCAGGGCCTCGCGGACGATCGTGAAGGCCAGCCCGGCCAGGGCCGGATCGGCGGGACGTGTGCCGGTCCTGGTCGATGCCACGGCCAGGCCGGCCCGCCGGGCGGTCGCCAGCAGCGGATCGAGATCATCCCAGGTGCGGGTGGTCGTCGCAGCCAGGAACTCGTCGGCGGGGGATGCGGGATGAAGCGCGTCAACGGCGCGCCGGGTATCTGCCAGTCCCTCCCGGGCCAGGGCGTTGATGGTCTCGATCGCGTCCTCGAGTACGGGATTCCCCGTGGTCTCCCGCAGCCCCTCGGACAGGGCGATGATGGCGGTCAGGTCGTGGCCGACGCTGTCGTGGAGCTCGGCGGCGATCCGCGCCTGGCGGCGGGCGGCGTCGCGTTGATCGGTCAGCTGACTCTGCCGCGCCCGTGCCGCCAGTTCGGCGTCGCGATGACGCAGCAGGTCACGGCGCGCCCGGAAGGTCAGGGCCACGGCGACCACGGCCGTGAGAACGAACAATGACGAGATCGTCCCGCCGGCGAAACCCGCGTTCGGTCCGCCCTCGAGAACCTCGGGGATGATCAGGCATGCGGCTGCCGTGCTGATCCCGGTGCAACACGCAAGGACACCGGCCCGGGAGGCCAGGGCGTAGGCGCCCATCAGCATGGGAAGGGCGTAGTAGCTGTGGGCCCCCGCCAGCACGAGGCCCGCAGTCAGCAGGACCAGACCGGTGGTGACGGCCGTGACGAGCGGCCAGCGGCGCCGGAACAACAAGGAGGCGATGCTGATCGCGGTGAACGCCACCCACCAAGGGACGGGCAGCACGCTTCCCGCGCCCTTGAGATCCAGCAGCCGGTAGGTCATGAAGGACTGGAACAAACCGATCATGCCGGCGCCGATCCAGACGGGTTCAGAACTGGCGTGCCAGGCCCCGGCGACCTGATCGATGAAGGTCCTCGGGGCCACGGGCGGCTGCGGCGCGCTCATGGGGTGCGGGTGATCCTGCGCAGCAGCGCACTCGTCCAGAACACCACCCAGACCACCGCTATGGCACCGGCCACCAGCATGGAACCCACGGATGTGATGCTATCGGGTTGGCGGGAGGCGAAGGCCGAGGTGATCAGGGAGAGCGGATACAGACCGGCCAGTGACGGAGCCGCCAGGCTCAGGACGAATCCCCCGATGGTGGTCAGCAGCAGGATGCTCATGATCGCGGCGAAGGAACTCGCGATGATCCCGACCCACATGACGAACACCTCGACGACCCAAACCGACAGGGCGACGGGTACGACGCGGGCCAGGTACGGGCCGAGTTCCGCCGGGTCGAAGCCGAGCAGCAACCCGGTGACGGCGAACTCGGTGAGGAACACCAGAGCGGTCACCAACGCCGTCTGCGCGGTGTGCAACAACTTGCCCGCGACCATGGCGCCCGCCAGCCCGGAGGCCGACATGCGCTGCCAGTTCCGGCCCTCGTGCTCACCGGCGGCGCTCTGGGCGGTGAAGGCGCCGATGACCAAGGGGATGAAGAGCATCGACGACATCAACGAACCCTGCCCCCAGATGACGGCCCAAGTGGCCCCTTGGGCGAAGAACTCAGCACGGTACTCCATGAAGTGGGCGTATCCGGAGAGCAGACCGACCGCGCACAGCAGGGCCAGCGCCGGCCAGTACCAGAGGTTTGAGGCCTTGCGGTTCTCCCACAGCCAGGCCGCCCGCACCGAGGGGCGGGGCCGGGGCGGTCTCCGGTGCCCGGTGGGAAGACGGTCGATTGTCTTGGTGCTCATCGGTGATTCTCCTTGTATTTGACGACAGACCGGGAGATGCAAACCCAGGCGGCGGCTGCGAGAACCGCCCCGAGCGCGTTCACCCAGGGATGGGCGACGAGCGCGGTTTCCATCCCGGTTTGTCTGAGCAGCTGCGTGCTCACCGGATTCGCCGCGGCCGGCAGCCCCCAGGGCAGCGCCCAGCCCAGCGGGGCCAGATCCATGAAGGGCAGGGCCGAAGAAGTGATCCCGGCCACGACTGCCACCCCCAGGCCGATCGCCTGCTTCTCCAGGCAGGCCGCCAACGCCAGCTGCACCGCCACGGTGGCCACCGAGGCCGCCAGCAGCACAACCAGCCCCGGCCAGAGCGCTTCCTGATATCCTGCGTCGCTCCTCAGCCCGAGCCCCGGCCCGGCAGAAGCGAGGAGCCCGATGAAAAGCGACTCACCTGCCGCGATACTCGCGGAACCAACCACCAGTTTCGCCGTGAACCGTGTGGCCGCCCGCTGCTTGAAGGCCGTGAGCAGCTGATCCATGCGTTCCTCCGTGTCGAGCGTGACCAGCCTGGAGGCCAGCAGGGCAGCGACGATGGGCATCAGCAGCAGTCCCAGGTACAGGGGCTCGGTGAGGCTCAGAATCATCAGGCGCGCCTCCACCACGCCCGTGCTGCGTTTGAGCGTCATGGCTGCGAGCCAGAGCAGCTGAAGCGCGATGGCCCCGGAGGCCATGAGCCAGTAGTGTTTGCGTTTCATCTTGCGGAACTCCATGCCGACGGCGGTCATCGCTGTACCTCCTGTCCGGCGAGGGGATCGGTCAGTTCCAGGAAGGCCTGTTCCAAGCTCTTGCGAACCGTCTGGACCCGGAACAGGGTCTGGCCGGCCTGGACGATCCGGGTCACCAGGTCCCCGACGAGCGGGTCGGGGAGCATCGGGGTGCGGATGACGCCACCGGTGACCCGATGCCCGATCCGGTGCGCCCTCAACAGGGCGGAAACCCCGGCGGGATCGGCGACCGTGAACTCGATGACCCCCTCGTCCCGCAACCCCGACAACGGTCCCTGGTAGCGCAATCTTCCGGCGCAGATGATGCCCACCGAGTCAGCCATCTGTTCGATCTCCGACAGGATGTGGGAGGAGACGATCACGGTCACCCCCTCCTGCCGGGCCAGGGCCACGATCAGCTGCCGGATCTCGGCCACGCCGGCCGGATCCAGACCATTGGTCGGCTCATCCAGCAGGATCAGTCGCGGATCCGCCAGCAACGCCATCGCCAATCCCAGGCGTTGTTTCATGCCCATCGAGTACCGCTTGACCAGTTTGGACTCCTGACCCGTCAAGCCGACCGTCTTCAGTGCGTGCTGCACCCGGGGCCCGGGCAATCCCAGGTAGTCCGCGAGCATTGTGAGGTTTTCCCTGCCCGACAGGCTCGGGTAGTACGACGGCCCCTCGATCAGCGACCCGATGGCCCCGGATGGCAGCGGCGACCCGGTTCCCACCGGATGACCCAGCACACTCATCCTTCCCGATGTCGGTTTCACCAGGCCCAGGAGCAGTTTCATCGTCGTTGACTTTCCCGCCCCGTTCGGGCCCAGGAAACCGTAGACACCACCCTGGGGGACCTGCAGATTGATTCCGTCCACCGCGTTGAAATCCTTGTAGGACTTGGTCAATGCCTCCGTGGTGACCACCAGGTTCCTCGCCGGGTGCGGGCAGCGTGCTCCGCGTGGATCGATCCGGGCCGGAGCCGGCGTCATTTCTGTCGTGTTCATGACTCCATGGGATCCCGCGGCCGGTTTCCTGCGCACCCCGTCGGCGACAACTGTCCCCCTGGGGGGACCGAAACGGCTTGGAGGGGAGTGCCTGGAGGGTTCAAAGCCGATTCCGTTACGATCTTCCCCAATTCTCTGGTTGTTTCTGGGGGCCGTGGACAGGAAATTGAATGCGGAGATTGGGAGACGGGCAGCGCCGCCCGCGCACAGGGGTGACCAGGGCAACGGAGACCGTCGAGCGGATCAAACAGTTCATAACGACCAACGGGCTTCAACCCGGTGACTGCCTGCCCAGCGAATCCGACCTGTGCGACAGGCTCGGTGTTTCCCGGAGCTCGGTCCGGGAGGCCGTGAGGACCCTCAGCAGCCTGGACATCGTCGAGGTTCAGCACGGCCGGGGAACCTTCGTCGGGAACGTCACCCTCCATCCCCTGGTGGAAACGCTGGCCTTCCGCATCGACATGCTCCCCGGGGAGAACCAACAGGCGCTCCGCGAGGTGGTCGAGGTGCGGCGGGGAATCGAGCTGGGTGAGGCCGGGCAGGTCTGTTCCGCGCTGCGGGGAACCGGCGACGAGGAACTCCACCGGCTGGTCAACCAGATCGCCGAGGCGAGGAGGGAGGAGAAATCCTTCGCGGAGCTGGACCGTGGCTTCCACGTCACCCTCATGCGCCGCGCGGGCAGAAAGATCATCGCGGACCTGGTCGCGGCCTTCTGGGATGTCCAGGCCATGACACTGGCGAAGCTCCCACCGGGCACCGTGACGGACCTGCCCGGCGCGCACACGGAGATCCTCGGGGCAGCCGAGGCCGGGGACGTGAACGGCTACCGGCGAGCGGTCTGCAAACACTACGAACCCCTTCTCGAGAGGTTCCGGCGCTAGGATTGGCCACGCCCGCGGCAGCGGGATTGCAGACCAACTAGGAGAAACCGTGGCCCTGACCCCTCAGGAGGTGGCGCGGCTGGCAGCGCTGTCCCGGCTCGAACTGACCGAGTCGGAATGCGCTGAACTGGCCCCCGAACTGGAAGTGATCCTGGGCTCCGTGGCCCGGGTGGGCGAGGTGGCGGGCGATGACGTCCCCCTCATGACTCATGCGCTTCCGCTGACCAACGTGATGCGCCCCGACCGGGTACGCGAATCCCTGCCCCAGCAGGCGGTGCTGGCGGGAGCCCCCGACGTCGAGGACGACCGTTTCCGCATTCCCCGGATCCTGAGCGAGGACTGAGCCGTGACCGAGATCATCACACGAACGGCCCACGAACAAGCCGACCTGCTCGCGGCGGGCGAGGTGAGCTCCGTCGAACTGACCCGCGCCCATCTCGACCAGATCGAGGCGGTTGACCCGGCCCTCAACGCATTCCTGCACGTCGACGCCGAAGGCGCCCTGGCCGCCGCGGCCGCGATCGACGCCCGCCGGGCCAAAGGTGAGGAACTCGGCCCGCTGGCGGGAATCCCCATCGCGGTGAAGGACAACTTCTGCACCACCGGGATGCCCACCACCTGCGGTTCCCGCATCCTGGAGGGCTGGATCCCGCCCTACGACGCGACGGTCATCGCGCGCCTCAAACAGGCCGGGCTGATCATCCTCGGCAAGACCAACATGGACGAGTTCGCGATGGGATCCTCCACCGAGACCTCCGCCTTCGGTCCCTCCCGCAACCCGTGGGACCTCGACCGGATTCCCGGCGGCTCGGGGGGAGGATCCTCCGCCGCGGTGGCGGGCTGCCTCGCCCCGCTCGCCCTGGGCTCCGACACCGGCGGTTCCATCCGCCAGCCCGGTGCCGTGACCGGCACCGTCGGGGTGAAACCCACCTACGGCGGGGTGTCGCGCTACGGGGTGGTGGCGATGGCCTCCAGCCTGGACCAGCCCGGCCCCGTCACCCGCAACGTCCTGGACGCCGCGCTGCTGCACGCAGCCATGGGCGGCCACGACCCCATGGATTCCACATCCATCGCGCAGCCGCTGCCCCCGCTGGTGGAGGCGGCGCGCCGCCGCGAGGTCGAGGGGTTGAGGATCGGCGTGGTCAAGGAGCTCGGCGGTGAGGGCTACGACGCCGCCGTCGAGACCCGCTTCACCGAGGCCGTCCAGTGGCTGCGCGACGGCGGTGCCGAGGTGGTCGAGGTGTCCTGCCCGCACTTCGAATACGCCCTGGCCGCCTACTACCTGATCATGCCTGCGGAACTGTCCAGCAACCTCGCGCGCTTCGACGCGGTGCGCTACGGGCTGCGGCTAGGCGACGACGGGTCCCGCGACATGGAGGCAGTCACCTCATTCACCAGAGGACAGGGTTTCGGACGCGAGGCCAAACGCCGGCTCATCATAGGCACCTACGCCCTTTCCAGCGGCTACCACGACCAGTACTACGGATCCGCCCAGAAGGTCCGCACCCTCGTGGCCCGCGACTTCGAGGCGGCCTTCGCCGAGTGCGACGTGCTGGTCTCACCCACCACACCCACCGTCGCGTTCAGGCTGGGGGAGCGCACCAGCGATCCGATGGCGATGTACAAGGCGGACCTGTGCACCATCCCGTCGAACCTCGCAGGCAACGCGTCGGCGAGTTTCCCCGTCGGGCTGAGCGAGGAGGGACTGCCCGTCGGGTTGCAGGTGATCGCACCCCCGCTGGCCGACGACCGGCTCTACCGGGTGGGTGGTTTCATCGAGGCAACCCTGGAGGACAGGCTGGAGGGGCCGCTGCTCAAACGGGCGAAACCCCTCGACGGAACAAGGGCGGTGTGGTGATGACGGACCTGATGGACTTCGACGAGGTCATCGAGAACTACGACCCGGCGCTCGGGTTGGAGGTGCACGTCGAACTCAACACGAAATCGAAGATGTTCTGCGGCTGCTCCACCGAGTTCGGGGCGGAACCGAACACCCAGACCTGCCCCGTGTGCCTCGGCCTGCCGGGTGCGCTTCCCGTGGTCAACGCGAAAGCCGTCGAATCCGCGATCCGCATCGGGTTGGCGCTCGGCTGCCGGATCGCGCCGTGGGGCAGGTTCGCGCGGAAGAACTACTTCTACCCGGACATGACCAAGAACTTCCAGACCTCCCAGTATGACGAACCGATCGCCTTCGACGGCCGGGTCGAACTGGAGGTCGACGGGGAGAGCTTCGTGGTCGAGATCGAACGCGCTCACATGGAGGAGGACGCCGGCAAACTGACCCACATCGGGGCGACGGGACGCATCCACGGGGCCGATCACTCCGTCATCGACTACAACCGGGCCGGCATGCCGCTGATCGAGATCGTCACCCGGCCCATCCTCGGCACCGGGGCGAAGGCCCCGCAGGTGGCGCGCGCCTACGTCGCCCACCTGCGTGATCTGATGCGCGCCCTCGACGTCTCGGACGTGCGCATGGAACAGGGTTCGCTGCGCTGCGACGCGAACGTGTCGCTGGCTCCCAGGGGATCGGCGGAGTTGGGAATCCGCACCGAAACCAAGAACGTGAACTCGCTGCGCTCCATCGAACGGGCCGTCACCTTCGAGATGCGACGCCAGGCCGCGATCCTCGCGGACGGGGGACGGGTCACGCAGGAAACCCGGCACTTCCACGAGGGCGACGGCTCAACCAGCCCCGGCCGCTCCAAGGAGGAGGCGCAGGACTACCGCTATTTCGCGGAACCGGACCTCGTGCCCGTGGCGCCCAGCGCGGAATGGATCGAGGAACTGCGCGCCACGCTTCCCGAACCCCCCGCCGAGCGTCGCAGGCGCCTGGCCGAGGAATGGGACATCGACGCCAGGACCATGGCAGCCGTCGTGGCCGCCGGGGCCCTGGACCTGATCGAGGCGACGGTGGCCGCGGGGGCCTCCCCGCAGTCGGCCCGGAAATGGTGGCTGAGCGAACTGGCCCGCCGGGCCAACGAGGCCGGCGTCGAACTGGATGCGCTCGGCGTCACCCCGGCCGATGTCGCGGAAACCCAGGCGATGGTGGATGCGGGAGAGCTGACCGACAAACTGGCGCGCGCAGTGTTCGACGGTGTGATAGCGGGCGAGGGCAGGCCCGGCGACGTGGTCGCCACGCGTGGCCTGAAGGTGGTCTCCGACGACGGCGCGCTGAGCGCGGCCGTCGAGGACGTGATCGCCGCGAACCCGGATGTGGCCCAGAAGATCCGCGGCGGCAAGCACCAGGCGGTGGGGGCGCTCATCGGGCAGGTCATGAAGGCCATGAGGGGCCAGGCGGATGCCGCCCGGGTCCGGGAGTTGCTGATGGAGAAACTGACCTGACCGGGCGGGCCCGGGCCGCTACAGGCCGCCGACGGCTTTCCGGAACTCCTCGACGGTCTCGGGTTCGGCCGTGATCTCGATGTTGGCTTCCCTGCCCGTCAGGAACAGCAGCAACTCCGAGGGTGGGCCGGCGAGACGCAGCGGCCGGTTTCCCCTGCCGTGACGGATGACCTCACCGATGGTGGGAACCAGGATGAGCTGCCCACCCCAGGCGCGCTGCGCCCGGAATGCCAGCACCCGGGCGGTGCGCAGCAACTCCGCCTGATCCTTGTCGGTGAGGTGCTGGCTCCGGCCGTTCGCGCGCAGCACGTCCTCGTGGTGGATGAAGAACTCCACCGCATTGACGATGCCGTCGAGCGGGCGCATCACCCAACCCGGGCGGCGCAGCTCCCTGACCAGGGCCGGGAATCCCTTCGAGTGCAGGGCCTCGACCTGGATACGTCCGGTGAGCTCGGCGAACCGTTTCGAACCGATCCCGGGCAGCGAAGCCGGTTTGTGTTCCCGGATCCACAGGTGCGCGGCCAGGTCGCCGACGTTCCAGCCGTCGCACCTGGTGGGGGCCAGCGGCCCGAGTTCGGACATCAGATCGCACAGCGACTCGCGCTGCCGGGAAGCAAGGCTCATGCCCCAAGCCTACGGGCTCGGGGCATGAGCCGCCTCGGTGGATGGCATCCGAGGTGAGGTCGCTTCAGCCCTTGATGCACAGCAGGGTCTGGAGCCTTGCCACGACCTCGACCAGATCGGACTGCGCCCGGATCACCTCGTCGATGTCCTTGTAGGCGGCCGGGATCTCGTCGATCACGCCGGGATCCTTGCGGCACTCGATTCCCCTGGTCTGCTCGGCCAGGTCCTCGGCGGTGAACCGCCGCTTGGCCTGGTTCCGCGACATCCTCCGGCCCGCGCCGTGCGAGGCCGACTCGTAGGAGGCCGGGTTGCCGAGCCCCCGCACGATGTACGAGCCGGTTCCCATGGAGCCGGGAATCACACCCAGATCATCCTTTCCTGCCCGGATCGCCCCCTTCCGGGTGACGATCAGTTCCAGGTCGTCGTAGGTCTCCACGGCCACGTAGTTGTGGTGGCAGCGGATCGGATCCTCGAAGGCGATCCGGGGGATGTGCCGTGAGAGGTCGTCGCAGATGCTGGCGAGCATCACGTCACGGTTGAGCAGCGCGTAGGACTGCGCCCACCACAGGTCGTGAAGGTAGGCCTCCATCTGCGGGGTGTGGCTCAGGAACACGGCCAGGTCCCGGTCCACCAGGCCCTTGTTGTGGGTGAGGGACTGGGCGACCTCCATGTGTTCCTGCGCCAGCCGGTTGCCGATGCCGCGGGAGCCGGAGTGCAGGGTCACCCAGATGCGGTCGTCGTCCCCGGCGCACAGCTCGATGAAGTGGTTGCCGCCACCCAGCGTGCCGATCTGGTTCACGGCCTTGATCTCGAGCTTCCTGAAGGAACGCGCGAGCCTGCGGGCCTGCAGCGACTCGAAACCCTCCCGCATCTCCCTGAACCGGCGCTTCAGCCTGCCGTGCCGGTCAATGGTGGGGGAGTGATCCCTGTGCGCCCCGTTCCCGACCGGGACGCCCCGCTCGATGGTGCGGCGAAGCCGGCCGAGACCGTCGGGAAGCCGGTCAGGACTCAGGTTGGTGCGCACCGCGGTCATGCCGCAGCCGATGTCGACACCGACCGCGGCGGGAGCCACTGCCTGGTGCATGGCGATCACGGATCCGACGGTGGCTCCCTTCCCGTAGTGGACATCGGGCATGACGCGCAGCCCGTGGGTCCACGGAAGGGCGGAGACGTTGCGGAGCTGCCTGATCGCGGGCTCCTCGATGTCGGTCTCGTCGGCCCACATGAGGGTGTTCACGGTGCCGCTCAGCGGCACCGGGTAGATGGACATGATGGTTCTCCTGAATCGAGAGGATCCGTGATGGGCAGCACCCATCCGCGGGGCCTCGAAATGTTGACAGGGGCAACCAGAGACCTCTCGGAGACGAGGCATGTGAGAAAACCGGCGAGAGGGCTCCGTGCCCCGGAACTCAGCGGGACTGCGCGGAGTTCGTGGGACGGGTTGAGGCGGCAGGACGCAGTAGACGCGCCGCGGTGCCGCGACCGAACTGCTTTTCCCTCATGATCCAACCTCTCGCTCACCCGGTGAACCGGGCCCGGCGCCTTCCTTGACGCCGCGGAGAAGCATGGCAAATTCACCGCCGAAACGCAACTTGTCGGCGAGGGCCACCCGGGCCGTCCGTGAGCGGGGTGGGCCGGCCCGCGCCTCCGTGTCCCCGTTGACAACAACCAAGAAGATTTGGTTTCGAAATAGATTGACAATCTACATAGTGAGGTGGTGCACTGGTTGCATGGCAACCAGTGCATGGCCCCCGGAGTGGCAACGGGGCCTGCTCCCAGCGGCGATCCTCGGAATCCTCGGCCGCCGCCCCCTCCACGGGTACGGCATCGCACAGGAACTCGAAAAACACGGCTGGGGTGTCATCCCCGGGGGAACTCTCTACCCGGCCCTGCGGGCCCTGGAGACCAAGGGGCTCGTGACGGGTAGCTGGCGGACCGCCGAACGGGGCCCGGCAAGGAAGTACTACCAGTTGACGCAGGCCGGCCTGGAGCTCCTGGTCCGGCAACGAACCCAATGGGACGCACTGTCCCGGTCGATGACACGGATCCTTGGCAGAGAGGCCGACCACGATGAATGAGAAAACGGACAAGTACACGGCAGAACTCGCACGCCACCTTCGCATCCGGGGCGTTGACGAGAAACAGGTCCAGGAGGCCGTCTGGACCGTCGAATCCCACACCGCCGACAGTGGCACCTCGCCGCGGCAGGCCTTCGGGAGCCCCCGGGACTACGCCCGAACCTTCACTCCTGCCACCACCGCAAGCCCTGGCGACACGCCCCTGTACCTGGCGGGCTGGCTGATCGGGACCCTGGCGGGTGCCCTGCTGATCATCTGCCTGAGCGCGCGGGGCCAGGAAGTCGTCCTGGGGTTTCTCCCCCCGGTTGCGGGCATCGTCCTCGCATCCGTGATCCTGGTCGCGTGGGGCGTTCTCGTCCTGGCCCGGTTGACCCGCCGCCCGAAACCCAACCCCACCGATCCCTCCGGGAGGGGCATTCGTTGATGCCTGGCCTCACGAATCCGACCACGACCTGCCGACCTCGGCTCCCGCATCACTGACGGGGTTCGCAAGGTCGGAACTCTGCGGGGGTCTCGGAATTTCTGTGACCCCTCCACGGCCTTTCGGGTTGGTCAGGCCAAGAGGTTGCGGGAAGAATGGCTCCATGAGATTGCGTGAGGACGTGGCCGCCCGGGTGCGGTTCAACTCCGACGGGCTCGTTCCGGCAGTCGCCCAGGACGTCGCCTCCGGGCAGGTGCTGATGCTGGCCTGGATGGACGAGGAAGCCCTGGCCCGCACCTTGACGAGCGGCCGGGCCACCTACTGGTCCCGCAGCCGTCAGATCTACTGGGTCAAGGGAGAAACCTCCGGCAACCACCAGCGCGTGGTCTCCGTTCATCTGGACTGCGACGGTGACACCGTGCTGCTGCGCGTCGAACAGACCGGGGCCGCCTGCCACACGGGCAATCCAAGCTGTTTCTTCACCGAGCTGACCGGAAGTGACGTCGAATGCTGAAAATCTCGCCAACCCTTGCAGAGTTCACGGAGCTGGCGAGAACCCGCCGTGTGATCAGCGTCCACGCCCGTTTGTTGGCCGATCACATCACCGCGATCGGCCTGTACGCCACCTTGTGCGGGGCGCGTGAAGGAACCTTCCTGCTGGAATCCGCATCGGAGGGGGTGTGGTCCCGGTACTCCTTCGTCGGGGTGCGTTGCGCCGCCACCCTCACGGAGCGCGGCGGGAAGGCCGTCTGGCTGGGCCGCGAACTGACCGGCATCGGTGACGGCGACCCGCTCGATGTCCTGCGCCAGACCCTCGCCGAACTCGCCACCCCGGCCACCGAGGGGTTGCCGCCGTTCCACGCCGGGATGGTCGGCTATCTCGGCTACGACGTGGTGCGGCGACTGGAGAAGCTGCCGGACACCTGCATCGACGACCTCGGGCTTCCCGAACTGGTGATGATGCTCGCCTCCCAGGTCGCGGTGCTGGACCACAGAACACACGAGGTGCACCTGATCTTCAACGCCATCAACTACGACGGCACCGACGAGGGTGTGGAACGGGCCTATCACGAGGCGCTGGTCGGCATCGAGGAAATGGCCGGGCGGCTCGCCGAGCCGGCCCCCTCCCTGGTGGAACCGGCGCGCGACGGCCTGGCCGACCTCGAGGTCAGGCGGCAACGCACCCCGGCCGAGTACGAGCAGGCGGTTCGGGACACCATCGCCGAGATCGAAGCGGGGGAGGCCTTCCAGGTGGTGGTCTCGCAGCGCTTCGACGTGCCCACCGAATCCGATGCGCTGGAGGTCTACCGGGCCCTCAGGCTGACCAACCCCAGCCCCTACCTCTACCTGCTGCGGCTGCCCGGGTTCGCGGTCATCGGTTCCAGCCCCGAGGCTCTCGTGACGGTCCAGGACGGCCTGGCCACCACCCGGCCCATCGCCGGTTCGCGGCCGCGGGGCAGCACCGAGTTCGAGGACCGGGAACTGGCCGCCGAACTGCTGGCGGACCCGAAGGAACGGGCCGAGCACCTGATGCTGGTGGACCTCGGACGCAACGACCTGGGGCGGATCTGCGAACCGGGCAGCGTCACCGTCCACGAGTTCATGCAGATCCACCGTTACAGCCACATCATGCACCTGGAAGCGGCAGTCAGCGGACGTCTGGCCGAGGGACGCACCGCGCTGGACGCCACCTTGGCCTGCTTCCCCGCGGGCACCCTCTCCGGGGCGCCGAAGGTGCGTGCCATGGAGATCATCGATCAACTGGAGGTCAGCCGCCGTGGTCTCTACGGCGGCGTGGTCGGCTATTTCGACTTCGCAGGCAACTCGGACGTCGCCATCGCGATCCGCACCGCTGTGCTCAAGGACGGCATCGCCCACGTCCAGGCGGGTGCGGGCATCGTCGCCGACTCCGTTCCTGGGAGAGAGGACGCCGAGTGTTCACACAAGGCGGCCGCCGTCATCACCGCGCTCCGC
>CALCKT010000029.1 GCA_937965785.1 uncultured Propionibacteriaceae bacterium
TCCTGCTCCCCCAGCACCTCGTCGAGGGTGGCGTTGATGAGCAGCAGGGCGTCCCTCACCGACATGTCGGATCCGTCGGCCTCACGCACCCGCGCATACCGGGAGAACACCGAAATACCGGGACCAATGGCCGCCTAGGCCAGATCAACAGGGGCGATGGCCCCCTGCATGAGCGTCCGCAGCGCCTCCGGCAACTCGGACTTGAGCCGAGCGACGAACAACCGGCGAGTGATGGAATCAGCATCCACAGGTCGCGGACGGCAGGCCAGTACTATGGAGGAGGCGAGGGCATTGCTGGCCTGTGATCTAGGTCGATTGGCAAGTTCACTCCGCACCGGCCAAGTGGCGGTGATCTCCCATCCTGTTTCAATGAGTCCGTTGAGAAGAGTGTGCCAACCGGTTGATGAAGCACCGTCAGCCTCAGCATCCTGCTGTTTGTAGGCGTAATACACCGTCATGGGCACCGCCGAGTTAACGCTTCCCTGACGGATGCGACGAAAAACTGAATTGAAACCATCGACAAAGAAACGTTCTGCACCATCTTTGCCATCATGACGGTAGGGATTGGCGACGAGCTCATCCACCTTGGGTGTCAACATCGTTCCAACAATTTGCGGATGGATTTCCTGCAGACAGCGACGCAGCCACACATAGAAGAAATCAGACAAGTCAGAATATCCGATATTGTCATAGTAAGGCGGATCAGTGGAAAGTGCGAACTGACCATAAGTTCTCACACTCGCGCTAGCTTGTTCAACAATCCCACCCGCCCCAGCTGGCAATCGCTCCAGCGCCTTTGCCACCCACTCTAGCTGACTAAACATATTGCCAGACGAGCAAGAGAACGGATTCACTTCAACAAAAGACCAAACCATCGAAATAGCTTGTCGCGTAAACAAGTGGGTTGCCGAATCTCGACTCGAATCCCATGAGGCATTAATATTCGAGTAGTCGGCGAAACGGCTCACGCCAAACGCAAGATAAGCAGCAACCGCATCGGCATAGGCTTGAGCGTCAGAACCACCCTCTGCAAGGCGATCTCTCTCCGGCACCCCCGCGATCACAGCATCCACCACGATCTGTTCCCTCACCTCGGCGACGAGGTCGCTCAGTGTGGCCATGGCTACGAGTTGCCGGTTTGTGAACAGATCGACCCAGCTTTTGAGTCCGTAGTTCTGCACGCGGAATCCGAGGGCTTGTTCCGGCAGTTCGGCGTCGGACAGCCCTTCGGGTCGAGGGACCTCGGCCGCCTTTGTGTGTTCTGCGGTGGGCGAGATGTAGAGCCTGCCATGAGGACCCTCAGCCACCACGGCAATGAGATCGGCACCCATGCGTCCCGCACGCGATTCAGCCCGGATGTGATCGAAACCGATCGGTGTCCCGTCGGCTACGGAAACAGCACCCTTGCGGTTGATGGTGCCTTCATCCGCTGGCCCAATACTGTCGTGCACCACTTCGTAGTGCACCCGCCCCTCCTGGGCGGTGGCGTGTACCCAGGCTTCCTTGCCTTTTTTCTTGCTCAGCCACCACGAGTTCACCAAGGGGACCTCGATGGGGTTGGCGGGGTTGGGGCTTTTCACGGTGCGGGCCCATTTCCAGGCAATCACAGTGTGTTCGGTGCCGTCGGGGGCCTTGACCTTGGGATACAGGTGGCCAATGCGCCGGAACGCCTCGTCGCGCATCCACTTGCCGTAGTAGCGGACATCTTCTGCGAGTCCCTCGGCGCGTTGGTAGATGCTTTGTTCATTGCCTCCCGGATGCACGGGTTCCTGCCCCGCGAATTTGGGCGGTATCTCTATGAGTGCCTTGTTGATGAGCACCGCCAGAGGGTTGAGGTCGCTGGCGTGGGCCTCCAATCCCAGGCGCTGCGCCTCCAGGGGAATGGATCCGCCGCCCGCGAAGGGATCGAGCACAGCGGGAAGTTCACCGTCGTTGCTCTTGCGAATCTCCTCACGTGCCCGGCGCAGCAGTGGTTCGTCGTTGCTGTTCTCCCACACCACCAGCTCCTCCATGAGGGCGTGCAGCCGGGCGCGTTCGGCGTCCTGCTCCTCGACGGTCGGGAACTCCTCCGGTCGCGAGGCGGGATCGTCGACGAGTTGCGCGAACAGCACGGCGCGGGCGGTCGCGAGTGGTTTGCGTGACCAGTACAGGTGCAGGGTGGAGGGGTGACCGTGGCGGATCGACTTCTCGCGAGCCGATGCGGCATTGATGGCCTCCAACGGCAGGGAGGTCTCGATGAGTTTCTTCTTCGGCGTGTTCGCCACGGATTTTCCTTCGGTGTCTACGGGTTGGCTGGAATGGTTTGGGACGGTCATCGTGGCGGTCCTCCCCTGTTCCAGTAGTCTCTCCATTCCTCGTTGTAGGAGCGTGTGGTGGTGGATGGTTCGAGGTGTGCGAAGGCGTCGGTGACGTAGCGCAGTTCGTCGTGTTCGGGGCCATCGGGTGAGACCTGGACGAGCGCCAGGCGGTGTCTCTCGCCCTGGGTCTGGGCGAAGGTGACCTCGTTGGTCGTGATGGCGAACGTGTCGGCCCCCTCGATCCGGCCCTTGACCTCGATGTAGTGGATTCGGCCCTCGTCATCGGTGGAACGGATGTCGTAGCCGGGATTGTTGCGGGGCATCTCCACCGGGTTCCTGCCGATGGCCCGTTCCGCGGCCAGCACCGCTTCCACCGCTCGGCGTTCCACTTCTTCCGTGGCGCGGGTCCTGGCCGGTGCCTCCTGCCCGGATTCCGCTTCGATGAGGCGGCTCGGCACGATCAGCGCGGCGCTGCGGATCACCCCGGGAACGGCGACGAGTTTGGTGTGGAGCGCGAGTTCGTGGCGTCTGCGTTCGAGGCGTTTCTCCAGTTGACGGGCCTTGGCGTGGGCGGTTTCGGCCCGCACCCTGCCGATGGTGCCTGCGCGTTCGAGATCCTCCAGGCGGTTGTATTCGCGATCCCAGTGGTTGATCTCCGCGAGCAGCCGCTCCCTGACCTGTTTGCAGGTGCGGGCCACCTCGATTTCGAGCCGGGCACGGATTTCCTCCATGCGTGGTTGCATGCCGCTGCGGTAAGAGTTGGCGCGCACGGTCTTCTCGTGGTTTCCCCTCACCCATTCGTCGTTCAGGATCGAGGCGATGGCGGCGGCCTCTCCTGGCTGGGGTGCGTCGTAATCCAGGTAGGGGGGTGCCGCGGAGACCGTGACCGTTCCGTCCGGTTCCAGGATCGGGTAGTCGAAATGGTGTGAGACGGTGTCGGTGCCGGGCGCGGAGTTCGTGATGCGCTGCTCGACGGTGTACATCAACGCCGGGACCTCCGCCTGTTGGCTGCGCCTGTCGACCAGGACGGTGCCGTGCCGCAGTGCCTCCCCCAGGTCCTCGATTGTCGCTTCGATCACGGCGTGGAGCAGTGGCTGGCCCGGGGCGATGAGGGTGGCGGGCGGCTGGCCCTCGGGGTGGGTGAGGTGCAGTTCGAAGGTGATGCGTTCGTACTGGTCGGCGACGGGGGCCCAGCGGTTCAGGCGGCGCGCGATGTCGATGACCCGGGTGGGGACGCGGGTGATTTCGTAGCGCCCCTTCTCCCGTTTGCGGACCTGCCCGCCCAGGCGTTCGAACGCGGGCAGGAAGAAGGCGGCGATGTAGCCGGGCTGGAGGCGGCGTTCGCGGGCCTTTTCCATTCTGGCTCGTACCTCGTCGAGATCGAGCGCGCTGAACATCTCGGGATGCAGCGCCTTCTCCGCGAGCATCTCGTCCAACCCGTCCCTGACTCCCGCATCGATGATGCGGTCCAGTCTTGCCTTCACCTCGGGGCGGTCCCCGTACCGGATGGCCTCGATCAGCAGGTCACGCAGGGACTTTTCCTGGAAGGCGTCGTCGTCACCGAGCACGTTGAACAGGTTTCCGTTGTACGCCACCGACATCTGTTCGATCTTCGAGAGCAACCGGGTGAAGACATCGCCCTCGCGGGTGTCCTTGGCCACCATGTTCCACAGGTGACAGACCTCGCGCTGACCGATGCGGTGGATGCGGCCGAAACGCTGCTCTATCCGGTTCGGGTTCCACGGCAGGTCGTAGTTGACCATCAGGTGGGCGCGCTGCAGGTTGAGCCCCTCCCCCGCGGCATCCGTGGCCAGCAGCACCACCGTGTCGGGGTTGTGGGTGAATTTCTCGCGCGCCGCCATTCGTTCCTCGCGGCTGGTGCCGCCGTGGATCCTTACCACCGCGTCGGAGCGGCCGAGCTGGGCGCTGATTCTCTGATCCAAGTAGTCGAGGGTGTCCCGGTGCTCGGTGAAGATGATGATTTTCCTCGCTGCCCCGGTGCCGTCGCCGGCCAGTAGTTGTTCGTCGAGAATGGTGCGCAGCTGCACCCATTTCTTGTCGTCGTCCAGCCGCCGAACCTTGTATGCGATGCGAATGAGGTCCTCAAGGGTCGTGATCTCGGTGCGCAGCTCCGGAATGGTTCGCGCGGCGGTTGCGCGATCCACCACCTTCTCCACCTTGGTTTCGAATTGGAGGCGTTCCGAATCGGTTGTTTCCAGATCCATGTCTTCGTAGTCATGGATCGACAGGGACGGGAGTTGCTCATCGAACCGGGCAGCGGTTTGTTCCTCCTCTGCAGGGTTCGCCATTTCCTGGATGCGAGTGAGTTCGCGGAGTCTGTCTTCGAGTCGGCGTCGACGGCGTTCCAGGGACCGCAGAATCGCCTCCGGGCTGGATGCGAGACGGCGTTGCAGAACGGTCAGGGCGAATCCGACGTTGTTTCCGCGTTTCCTGTCGCCCGCTTGGGAGATGCATTCGGCACGTCCCATTTCTGTGCGCACGTACTCGGTGACGAGATCGTAGAGTTCCCGTTCGGCCGGGCTCAGTTCATAGGCCACCGTGTAGGCGCGACGTTCCGGGAACAACGGTTTGCCCTCGAAGGTGAGCAGGTCCTCCTTGACCATGCGGCGCATGAGGCCCTTCGTGTCGG
>CALCKT010000030.1 GCA_937965785.1 uncultured Propionibacteriaceae bacterium
GGGGAAGAAGGGGAGAGGAAGAGTGGGAAGAGGGGGAGAGGAAGAGTGGGAAGAGGGGGAGAGGAAGAGGGGGAAGAAGGGGAGAGGAAGAGTGGGAAGAGGGGGAGAGGAAGAGTGGGGGAGAGGAAGAGGGGGGAGAGGAAGAGGGGTGGGCGGTGAGCAGAGTTTCCTGGGGTTTTCCCGGGGTGGTTTCCCTCACCAGGTGTTGGTTTCCTCTCCCATCCTGATCCGTTCGGCGGCGATGCCGTTGAAGTTGCTCTTGTTGGTCAGATAGGTCAGGTCGTCCGTTCGAAGGGTCTTCTCGCCCGCGGTCACGTTCAGCCAGGAGACGACCGGGGAAATGTCATGCCCTTTCTCGTCCTTGGAGGGTTTTTCCAGGAGAATCACCGGGCCGGTGGGAGTGGATATTTCCGACGGTGACAGGTCTCCCGGGTCGATGACCGTCCCGGAATCCACATCGACCAATTCCCGGGGCAGCTTGCGCAGGGCGAACCCGATCTCCTTGGGGTCGCCGCCCCGGTTGATGATCTCGGTGGCGGCGGCCGGATCCTTGAAACGCTCAACCCAACCTGCAGGACGCAGCTGGGTGATTCCCGGCATGGTTCCCATTTCCTCGCCGGTGATGCCGACTCGGGTGATCGTGAAAGAATGACAGCCTCGGCATTCGTCCCGCCTACCGAAATCCTGCGGAGCCAGGAGCAGGGAATCGGCGGTTCCGCCGATCAGCCACTGGTCGGTGCGGGCGACGGTGGGTTCGGCCCGGGAATCATCGAGAGGGACTGCGTTGAGGGTTCCGGTGCCCGCGGGAAAGGCGTTCTGGGCGGTCTCGATCACCAGGGAATCGTTGGTGAGGACATGACCCAAAACCATGCCGGAGACATTCACGGTGCGGACCTCGTCGCCGGTTTCCGCGTCCAGGACGACGAAGGTGGTTCGCTGGTCGCTGATTTTTTCGGAGGTGGCCGGGGTCATGTAGGACACGAGTTGGACCGCCACACGACGCCCGTCGGGGCTGACGACGGCATAGTTGCGTTGGGAATCATACGAGCTGCCCATTGCAAAGATTTCCTGCGGTGTTCTGCTGGAACCGTACCAGCGCCTGCCCGCCAACGAGGGTTCGACGACTCGCGCCCACCTGACCGACCCGTCGTCCGGCTTCAGGGCCACCAGAGTCGTCGTCGGGACTTCTTTTTCGTCGTTCAGCTTGTTTGGGTTGTCGGCGTCCAGAATCCTTTTGGTTTTCGCAACGATGACGGGGCCGCTGGTGGTTGAGAGATGGAAGTCGGTCTCGTAGCTGTAATCCTGACTGGTCCTCTCTTTTGAACGTGAGAAATCCCAGCCGGTTTCCGTGGGTTTTGTTCGAAATATCGATGTGTCCTCGAATTTCTTGACGGCCACGGACCGCCTGATGTCCTCTTTCGTCTGGGGACGGGAGGCCGCAGGCAGTACGAGGAGCAGCAGGATCAACGCGAGGGCGAGGGACCGTTTCGCGAGTCTCATGAGACGCCTCCCGTCACTCCGAACAAACGGTACCGCTGGCCTTTCCTGTCCGGGGATCCCGTACTGATCTCCTCCGCGTTGAGGATGACCATCGTCACGCTGGGGGCGTTCATGAACAGCGTCGCCCCGGTGTGCTCGGGCTCTCTTGTCGCCAGTTGGGCAGGTGAATAGGTGCGAAAATCCTTGAAGAGCAGTGCCTCAGGGGAGAAATGGGTGGTTCCGGGGGGAATTGGAATCGTCACCCCCGGGGAACCGTCGCCGGGTTGCAAGGAGATCGCCCCACCCTCGGGGTGCGCCACGAACCCCACCTTCGCGGCGGCCGGGCCAGCGTACTGGGATGCGGGTGTGACGGTGCGGGTGGCGGGGTCGAAGACGGCCTCCAGCAGGGGGCCGCCACTCTGCTCGGCCTCTTCGAAGGTGCTCTGGTCGTAGGGCGGGTAGGTGACCAGCGCGCCGGATGCCCGGGAAGCCACCAGATTCGCTCCCGCCGCGCGTCCCAGATCCACGGGCGTCTCGTCCTCCAGGCCTGCCAGGGAATCCAGGGTGACGGCCCGTGCATTCCATCCCGCGACGGGGTAGCTCGGGACTCCGTGTTCGTCCAATTCCGGCAGGGGCTCGGTGTATTGCGCGGTCCAGCCGTCGACGAGCGCGGGATTGCCTCTCCGGGGATCAATCGCGACTCCCTGTACCTTGGACATGGCCGTCGGATCGGTATCCGGGACGAGGGTGAGATTTCCGCGGTCTTTTTCGATGATGAAGGATCTGTGCCCTGCCGGGCCGCTGTATCCCCCATGCTCGACCGTGTCGGAATCCGTCAGGGCCCAGAGCAGTTCCCCTGTGGTCAAGCTGTAGGCCTTGTTGCCGTCCAGGAGCGTGGAATCGGTGAGTTGAAGCCGCCACCCATTGGAGGGGTGCTCGCCTGTGATCCGGCCGGTGATGGTGTCGAACACCAGCGTCAGATATGTGTATTCCTTGTAGATGGGGGAACTTTTCGAAAGGGCGGTTTGGGGACCGTTGATCAGAAGCGCGACGTGACGTCCGGTGGGGCTGGCGACCATCGTGCGGGAGACTGCCATGTAACGGATCTCGGACAGTTTGTCGTGATAGTCGTATTGGGCGTTGGGGCGCTGGTAACTCCACAGGGTGGAGCCGTCGACGGGGTTGAGTGCCGTGACGCCCTCCTCGGTGAGGATGACCGGCCCGGCCGCCCCAGCAACCACTCCGAGCAGGCCGGGGGCCTCCCGGGACCATGCGACATCGGAGCCGATGCGGGAGGGGCGTTCCGGCAGGTTCGCGGAGGGGGAGGCCGTCGTGTGTGAGATCGCGGCCGCCGGGAGCAGGAAATGTCCAGCAGCGACCACGGCGGTCAACGCCACCACGGGAGCCAGAACCAGGCAGATCCGACGGAGCCAGCCGAACGACCAGCGTTCCCACGGCGCGGCGTCGCCGGATTTCCGTTCCTCGCGGGTGCGGAAACAGAGCCGGGCGGGATCCTTGAGAGAACCGGGATGAGCGCCCCGGAGGTTCTGGACCCCCTGCAACACCAGACCGGTGACGGTGGTCAGTCCCAGGCCGAGCGACCCCATGGCCTGCGCCAGCAACGGAACCGCGCTGAAGGAGGAGGCCGAGTAGACCATCCACCACGAATACCCCTGGAAACCGGCCAGGGCGAGCCATCCCGCCCCGAGCAGCACCGCCGGAACGAGTTTCCGGCCATCGCCGATGCCGTAGGCGAGCAACCAGAGAAAGAGCAGCAGAGCAGCGGAGACGAGGAAACGGATGTCGGCCTCTCCCGATGCGCTGAACACGTCCACCAGGGCGAACCCAAGCACCGTCCCGGTGAGGAAGACGAGCAACCCCGCGAACCGTAGGGTACGCAGCAGCGGGACGTGCCGAAGCGATGAGTCGTCGTCGATGAGCGGGACCATGGTCAATTATCGGTCAGAACCACTCACCGGGGGTAGGGATACGAGGAAATACCGGGTGGTTTCGACTTGGGCTGCTCCTTCGTCGCGCCCCGGCTCAACCAGCTTGGGAGTGGTGAAGTTGGTTGAGCCGACCTGCTCGTTCTGCGAGCTGGTCGTGTCGAAACCGTGGTGGTTTGGGGTGGGGTCTGCTTGTCGGCTGCCGGGTGGTTTCGACTCGGGTCGCTCGTTCCTCACGCCCCGGCTCAACCAGCTTCAAAAAGGGGGTCGGCTCAGCCGGCTTCGGCAAGATCTGCGCTTCTTCCCTATTCCGAGTCCCTCTGTGCCTCTTTTGTGCATGAATCGCGGGTGGGGGACGGTTCAACGTTGTGTGGCGACGTTGAACCGTCGAGCCTCCGCGATTCGTGAACGGGAAGGGTGGGGGTAGCAAAGTCGTGAACAGCACCCCCACCGCTTCCGCGATTCGTGCATGGGAAAGGACGGGAGTGGGGCGGTAAGGGTGTTGGGGTCGGGTGGTTTCGACTCGGGTCGCTCCTTCGTCGCGGCCCGGCTCAACCAGCTTGGAAGTGGTGAAGCCGGTTGAGCCGGCCTGCTCGCTCTGCGAGCTGGTCGTGTCGAAACCAGGTCGTGGGTGACTGGCGACTTGGGGTTGGGTTCTGTCTTACCGGGTGTGGGGTGGTTTCGACTCGGGTCGCTCCTTCGTCGCGCCCCGGCTCAACCAGCTTTGGGAAGGGGGATGTCGCGACCCGGCTCAACCAGCTTTGGGAAGGGGGATGTCGCGACCCGGCTCAGCCGGCTTCGGGGGAGGGGTTCGCGCCCCGGCTCAGCCGGCTTTGGGGGAGGGCTTGCGACCCGGCTCAGCTGGCTTCGGGGAGGGATGGTTCCTCCTTCACCACCACCACCTCCGCCGACCGGCCGAGGGCGGCGTCGGTGAGGGCGATGAACGTGGCCTTGGCCTCCTCGATGGTGGCGGTCGGGGCCTTGACCTTCCGGAAGCGGGCGCGGGCCATGAAGATCAGCACCACCGCGATCCCGATCGACAGCAGCGCCGCCGCCAGGAACCCCAGCGTCAGGCAGCCGACGGTGTTGAGGCCGGTGAGGCTCATCAACCAGCTCAGGGCCAACGCCAGCACGATCACCAGCATCCACAGCGAATGCAGCAGGAAAGTGACTGCGGCCGCGACGAAGGCCGAACCGAAGCCGGCCTGTTTCGCGGCAGGGACGAGCTCGGCCTTGGCCAGCTCCGTTTCGCGGGCGACGAAATCCATCAGGCCGTCGCGGAGCAACTGGAATGGTGTGGGACGGGCCATCGTATTCCTTTCGCGTCCGACCGGTTGCGGCGCAGCCGGGTACCCCTACCCTACGGCTACCGCAGAGGTGTCGCGACCTGCATGTCGATCTCGATGCCACTTTCCGGCATGGACACCGGTTCGGTCAGCTCGTCGTGATTCACCCAGGCCCGCCACGCCAGCAGCTGGAACGGCAGACGCAGGTTCTCCCCGGGCCTGACGGACTGCTCGAAAAGCGTCTTGACCTCGTCGGCCAGGCGCTTGCGCTGCACCTCCGAAAGCCTCCGCGACAACGGCTGATTCGCGACGAGCTGCTGGAGGTCGTCGAGGCTGACGGTCTGCCAGACACGGAAGGCGCGGTGCTCCACCTCCGGGAAGTACTTCGAGTCGTCCACGGCGGCCAGGGACTGGTGGCCGTAGTCGCCGCGCATCGCCATCGGGTCGTAGTGGCGCAGCAACGCGGTGAGGCGCCGCACCCACGGCACCGAGTCGTCGCGGATGATGTACGAGGCCGAGAAACAACCACCGGGACGCAACACACGGGCGATCTCCGAGAGCGCCTGCCCGGGATCGAAGAGATGGAAGGACTGGTGGGAGAACACCACGTCGAACTGGCAGGGATCGATCGGGATGGCCTCGGGGCGCGCCCAGAAGGGGGTGACGCCCTGGAGGGCGAGCAGGCGACGCATGTCGCGGTCGGTGTCGGCCATGGCGAAGACGGTGTGGCCCGCGTCCTCGAGGCGCTGGGGCAGCAGACTGCCCCCAAAGGTCAACCCCCGCACCCCCGGCCAGACGGCAAGCCAGGTCAGTGCTTCAGGAGGCAGGGGATCGGTGGTGGTCATCTCTTCCTGGGTTGTTCTTCAGCTACTCAAAACAGGTTATCCACATCTTCGGGCAGAAATGGAGATTCGGCTCGGCCGGTTCCCAAAGTGAAAATGTGAACACAACGGAGATTACCGGTCCATTGCTTGCCACGCGGGAAGCCGCGCTCGCGGATTCCGTGCTCGCCACCACGCTTGCCCTCGGGATCGACCTGGATGTCGTCTCGGACCGGGAGGAACTCAGGCGACGATGGCGCACCACGTCACTGCGTCTGGTGGGCACGGACATGGCGTCGCGGGCCGCGACGCTGGGTTCCGTGCCCGGGGTGTGGGTGGTCGGTTTCGACTCCGAGGAACTGCTGCAGGCCTCGGCGGAACTGGGCGCGCCCGCGCTGCTGCTGCCCGGCGAGTCGCAGCGTCTCGCGGAGGTGCTCTCAAGCGAGCTACCGGGCCAGGACGCGGCGCAGATACTGGCTTTGATAGGGGCTTCCGGCGGGTTGGGGGTCAGCTGCCTGGCGGTGGCGCTGTCCACGCGGGCCGCGGATGCGGGGTTGCGGTCGGTGGCGGTGGAACTGGCGGGCTGCGGTGGCGGCCTGGACCTGCTGTTCGGGGCGGAAACCCAGGTGGGCATGACCTGGGAGGAGCTGCGGCACGCCGTCGGTGAGATCGGGGACCTCACCCCGCACCTGGTCTCGGCGGAGCGGGTCTCGGTGCTGGCGCTGGGCAGACCCCACGGCGACTCCCCGGACGAGGCGGCGTTGTCGGCGGTGCTCAGGTCGCTGGAACGCAGCCACGACATGGTGGTGGTGGACCTGGGTGACGGCGCCAGGCTGGCGGAGCTGGGGCGTCGCGCCATTCCGCTGCTTGTGGTGGGCGCGGATGTGAGGTCGGTGGCGGCGGCCCGGATGCGGGCCCGCCGGATAGACCTGACCGGGGCGCTGCTGGTGGTGCGGGTCGGGAAAGGTCGCGGGCTGCCGCCCGAAGCGGTCTCCGACGCGCTGGGGCTGCCGCTGGCCGGGGTGGTGCGCGACGACCCGAGGGTGTCTCGGCTCGCGGCCCAGGGGGCCAGCGTCGGGTCGCGACCCGCGGCCCGGCTGCGCCGGGACTCGACGCGGCTGTTGAAGGAGGTGCGTTTGTGATGCTGGAGGAACTGCAGGCCAGGTTGGGCAGGCTCGGCCGTCCCCACACTGCCGCGGACGTCGCCACCGCGATGCGCGGCATGGGCTTGGTGGTCACCGACACGGCCCTCAGACAGGCCATGGACCAGCTGCGCCGCAACTCCGTCGGGGCCGGGCCGCTGGAGGAGCTGCTGCATGAACCGGGGGTCTCGGATGTGCTCGTCAACGGCCCGGATGCGGTGTTCGTGGATCGTGGCGCAGGGCTGGAGGCAGCGGACGTGCGGTTCGTCCACGACGAGGCGGTCCGCAGGCTCGCCATCCGGCTGGCCGCCACCGCGGGCAGGCGCCTGGACGATGCCCAGCCGTTCGTCGACGGCCGGCTGCCGGGCGGGGTGCGGCTGCACGCGGTGCTGGCGCCGCTGGCCAGTCCGGGGACGTGCATCTCGCTGCGGGTCCCGGCGTCGCGAACCCTGACCCTGGAGGAACTTCACACCGCAGGCTCGCTCACCGACGAGGCCCTGGAGCTGTGCCGGAGGGTGATCGCCTGCAAGGTGCCGTTCCTGATCTCCGGCGGCACCGGGACCGGCAAGACCACGCTGCTGGCGGCGCTGCTGGCCGAGGTACCGGTGGCGGAACGGATCGTCGTGGTGGAGGACGCCCGGGAACTGACCCCCAGGCATCCGCACTGCGTGCGCATGGAGGGCAGACCCCCCAACAACGAGGGAAAAGGAGCGATCACGCTCACCACCCTGGTGCGGCAGGCCCTCAGGATGCGGCCCGACAGGGTGGTGCTGGGTGAGGTGCGCGGCGCGGAACTCACCGACCTGCTCTCGGCGCTCAACACCGGGCACGAGGGCGGCTGCGGCACCGTCCACGCCAACTCCGTCGCCGACGTTCCCGCCCGGCTGGAGGCCCTCGCCGCGCTTGGCGGGCTGGGTCGCGAGGCCTGTCACGCGCAGCTCGCCGCGGCCCTGCGGCTGGTGCTGCACCTGCGTCGCGGTCCCGACGGGAAACGTTGGCTGGCGGAGGTGGGGGCGTTCAGGCGGGGTGTGGACGGGCTGGTCGGGATCGTGCCCGCCATGACCTTCACCGGCGGGGCCACCACCTGGGGTCCGGGAGCGGGCCTGGTGCGCGACTGGCTGGAGTGGTCGCAATGCTGATCTGTGTGGTGTTTTTCGCCCTTGCGGCTGCGTTGATCGCCGGGAAGGAGCAGAATTTGGAACGGCTGGGATTACCAGCCCGCCGCAGTCCGGGACGTGGCAGCGCAGCTGTCGTGAGGAAGACGTCCCGGCCTGTGTCGTCAAGCTTCTCCTTGTGGCGCCGAGGAATGGTCCCGGGGGATGTCGGCATTCCCGTTCCGCGGCCCGGGGACGGGGACTCCGCCGTTGCCGATGGCACCCGGACGGGGTCGTTGGAAAAACTGGAGGAGTCGCAGGCGCGGGGCGGCAGGAGCGGCCACGGAAGAGCGGTCGCCTCCCACCGGGCACGGATGCGGCGCAACAACCTGCTGCTGATGGGTGGTGCCGGCTTGGTCGCGGTGACCGTGGTGTTCGGCCTCAGGGTGGCAGGCTGGACCCTCGTCGTCGTCATCGCCGCCGGAACCGCAGCGTGGGTGCTGCGGCGTGCCGCCGCGGAACGCGCCCGGCGCAACCGGGCCGACGAAACCACCCGGGTCACGGTGGGGCTGGCCATGCTGCTGCGCTCCGGGCAGATTCCGACGGCGGCGCTCGCCGAGACCGCCACGGACTGCGACGCCCTGGCGCCCGTCGCGGCCGTCGCCAAACTGGGTGGGGACGTCCCCGCGGCGCTGCAGGAGGTGGCGCAGACACCGGGACGTGAGGGCCTGGCGCGGGTCGCGGGGGCGTGGCGGGTGGCGGAACGCACCGGCGCGCCAGTTGCCTCCGTGCTGCTGCAGGTCGCGGAAGGGCTGCGGGCCGAACGGGAACTCGCGGGAGTGGTCGAGGCCGAACTGGCGATGGCGCGCGGCAGCGCCCGGATCATGGCCTTCCTGCCGCTCGGGGCGCTGCTGCTCGGCTCCTTCGTCGGGGCCGATCCCCTCGGTTTCCTGCTGGAGAACCCGTTCGGGTTGGTGCTGGCGCTGGCCGGTGTGGGATTGGCAGCCGCCGGGGTGGCCTGGACCGAGAAACTGGCGGTCCGGCAATGAGCACCGCGGTCCTGATCGGTTTCCTCGTCGCAGCGGCCGTCCTGGCGTGGTGGGCCCCGCCACCCCTGAGCAGGCTCGAACCCCGGCCGTCGCCGCTGCCCGGCTGGGTGGGGAAGGCGTGGGCTTGGGCGGCGAAACGGTGGAGTGGTCGCAGGAAGGTGGACCGGGCCGTGGTGCGGGAACTTCCCGAAACCCTGGACCTGTTGGCCGTCTGCCTGGAGGCCGGAGCCCCCATGACCAACGCCATCGCCACGGTGGCCGCGGTCAGTCAACCCGCCACGGCCGTGATCCTGCACGGGATCGACGCGCAACTGCAGGTCGGCAGGGACCCGCAGGACGCCTGGGGAAGCCTCGCCGGCCACCCTGACTGGGGGCCACCGGCCCGTGACGCAGCCCGCTCGGCCCGCTCCGGAACCAGCCTGGTGGAGTGTCTTCGTGTTCACGCCGACGAGGCGCGCCGTCGCCGTCGTGAACAGGAGACCAAACGGGCCAGGTCGGTGGGGGTGAAATCGGTGCAGCCGCTCGCGCTGTGTTTCCTTCCCGCCTTCGTGCTCATCGGGGTGGTGCCGCTGGTGGCGTCGCTGCTCGGCACCTTCACGGGTCGCTGAACGGGAAAGCCCGGAACCAGCTGGGGTCCCTTCCCCCGGAATTGGTTGAGCCGGCCTGCGAGTGTGATGTCTCAGGACAAGGGTGAAGGTCGGGACTTCTTGCGGCCGCGCGACACTTGGACGGACGTCGTTGCCAGCGCCAGCCCTCAGGCCAGTCATCACGAAAAATTACAGGCTAATCAGACCAACCATCCGAGACGTAACGCAGTAGCATGTCTTCTGTGACACCCTCATGAACCATGACGGCCTTGCCGCCGTATCCCCATTGATGCTCACCACTTCAGTGATCCGCGAGGCAGAACGTTCTTCCCAAAGTAGTGCGCTCAAACCATGAATGGAGATGCCTGGATGATCAGCATCGCGACGATCACCATCAAGACAACCAAGCCACGAGCAGTCGCCGCGTTCTGGAGGGACTTGCTGGGTTACGAAGTGGCCCCCAACCTGACCGACTCCGTGCTCCTCGAAGGAAACGGACCGTCATTGCTGATCCAACCGGCCACACGGCCGGCAGCCCCGGGGGCCATCCACCTCGACCTCAGGCCTGATGACCAAGGTGACGCGGTGGCGGCCGCGTTGGCGCTTGGCGCCTCACATGCCGACATTGGGCAGACCGGGCAGGAAGGATGGGTGGTCCTGGCGGATCCCGCCGGGAATCTTTTCTGCGTGCTCGAGGGGCGTGCTGCACACGCGGCTCGAATGACCGGCAGGACTCCGACGCCAACGCCGGTGTGTGGACATGATGAGGGCTGAGGGCGCACCACGCACGCGGATGGGCGCCCCCCGACGATCGCCGGTGAACGGCTTCCGCCCATCCCCACCAGCAACTGAAGTTGCGTCTCCGACCCGGGCTCCAGGAGTGAGCTCACCGTTCCCGAGTGCTGTGACGCCGGAACCGAGCCAGCGTCCTGGCGGGGTGCCCGCCTCGGCGTGGTAGCGGGTTGGCGGAGTCGAGAGCGAACGGTCACCATCACCAGCCGCCACAGTCCGCAGCAGGTACTTGTGGGATCGACGGCGAACTCTTGTGTTGCGGTTGTCCCGGTAGCGTGGAGATGGATGGATTCCGTAGCAACTCGTGAGGACGAGGATCCCACAAAGGCCGACGCACCGACGCTCTCGGGCGGCACGTCCTCGTGGTTCCAGCTGCATCCGCGACTGGTTGATCTGATGCTCGTGCTGGTGATCTTCGCCTACAACTTGCCGATTCAGTTCGGTGCGGTGCCCGGGCACCTGTGGCTGGGGACCGGGCTGCTGGTCTCGGTCGGTCTGTGTGCGCCGGGGCTGTGGCGTCGTCAGTGGCCAGCGGCCACATATCTGGTGATCCAACTCGTCGCGGTCACGCAGATCCTGCTGGGGATCTCGCTGGTGGTTGCCGATGCGATGCTGCTGTTGGCCGTCTATACGCTCGCCTCGCGTAGGCGCTGGCAGCTCTCCGGCATGGCAGCGCTGATCACCGCCACGTGGACTGTGCTGAGTTGCCTGCCGATACTCGACCGCGGCGAGATGAGTATCGGGGATATCGGTGTGATCGTCGCGCTGATCCTGTGGTCATGGACCTGGGGACGTCTGGTGCGGACCCGCCGGCGCTACATCGCCTCACTGCATGAGCGCGCGGCACAGCTCGCGCGGGAGAAGGCGGTCGAGGCAGAACTGGCGGCGTCGTCCGAGCGGACGCGCATCGCTCGGGAGATCCACGATGTCGTCTCACATTCCCTGAGCGTTGTCGCGGTGTTGTCCGACGGTGCGGCCTCCACCATCGACACGGATCCTGAGCAGGCGCGCACAGCCATGCTGACCGTGCGCGACACGGGGCGCACAGCGTTGGCGGACATGCGCCGGCTGCTCGGGGTGCTGCGCGATGACGAGCCCGGCTCGCACGCACCGCAGCCGGGGATTGCGCAGTTGCCACGTCTGCTAGAGGAGTCTTGCGCGGCGGGCGTGCCGGTGCGGTTCATTGAAACGGGTGATCCTCAGACGGTGCCGCAGAGCATCGATCTGACCGTGTACCGCATCGTCCAGGAGGCGTTGACCAATGTGCGCAAGCATGCTGGCCTCGGGGTTTCGGAGGTGCGGGTCACGCTGGCCCATACCCCCGAGTCCATCACGGTCACTGTGACCGATGACGGTGCTGGGTCCGCCGCTGGTGTCGGTCGGCATATCGGGCACGGCCTGATCGGCATGCGCGAGCGTGTCGCCGCCCACCACGGGCAGCTGCGTGCCGGGCAGCGACCCGAAGGCGGTTTCGAGGTCGTCGCCACGATCCCGACAGGAGATGAATCATGAATATCCGCGTGCTGCTGGTCGACGACCAGGAGATGATCCGCATGGGTTTCCGCATGGTGCTGGGCACCTCCGAGGGCATCGAAGTCGTGGGCGAGGCCTCCGACGGCGACGAGGTCCTGGACGTGTTGGCTGAGCAGCCTGCCGATGTTGTGCTGATGGACGTGCGAATGCCCAGGGTTGACGGCATCGAGGCCACGCGGCGCGTCATGGCGCTGGAGGATCCGCCGCATGTGTTGGTGCTGACGACCTTCGACCTGGACGAGTACGCCTACGAGGCCTTGCGTGCCGGGGCGTCGGGTTTCCTGCTCAAGGACGCGCCGCTGGAGGAGGTGGCCGCAGCCATCCGTCACGTTCACGACGGTGACGCCGTGGTCGCGCCGTCGACCACGCGTCGCCTGTTGGGTCACTTCGCCGCGCCCGAGGCGTCATCGCTGGCTGCGCCGATGAACACCGCACCGCTTGAGCTGCTGACGCCGCGCGAGCGCGAGGTGTTGAGCCTGGTCGCGCGCGGACTGTCCAACCGCGAGATCGCCGATGAGCTCGTCCTCAGCGAGGGAACGGTCAAGGTCCACGTCGGGCACGTGCTGACCAAGCTCGACTTGCGCGACCGTGTCCAGGCCGTCGTGCTGGCCTACGAGACGGGTCTGATCTCGCCGGGAAGCGCCTGATCCAGCACGTCAGCTATGCCTGAAGTCATAGGGGGAAGATATGTCTTGGGCCAGATGGAATCTTCTCCGGGCTGCGACAGCGTGGAGACATGTTCTACGCAGTCACCACAGAAAACCTGACGAAGCGCTACGGCGATCGCATCGTCGTCGACGATCTGTCCCTGCGTATCCCTGAAGGGTGTGTGTACGGGTTCCTCGGCCCCAACGGGGCCGGCAAGTCCACGACGATGAAGATGCTGCTGTCGCTGATCGAGCCCAGCGACGGCGAGGTGCAGATCCTCGGTAAGTCGATGACGCGCGCCACGCGGCGTTCCCTGCTGGAGCGGATCGGTTCGCTGATCGAGGCCCCACCGGGGTATGCGCACCTGACCGGCGCGGAGAACATGCGGCTCATTCAGCGCCTGTTGCACTTGGATGACGCACAGATCGAACACGCAGTGCAGGTCGTGCATCTGACCGAGCAGATGAACAAGAAGGTCCGCGAGTATTCCCTGGGCATGAAGCAACGCCTGGGGATCGCGATGGCCCTGGCCCGCCAGCCGCAGCTGCTGATCCTCGACGAGCCCACCAACGGCCTCGACCCCGCGGGCATCGAGGAGATGCGCGGACTGCTGCGCCACCTCGCGGTCAACGGGGTGACCGTGATGGTCTCCTCGCACCTGCTGGGCGAGATCGACAAGATCGCCACCCAGCTGGGCATTCTCGCCCAGGGCCGGATGATCTTCCAGGGCACCCGCGCCGAGCTGATGAAGGCATCCTCGCCCGACGTGCTGATCACCTGCTCGGAGCCTCACCGGGCACAAAACCTGCTTGTGCCCTACAACCCGCGGCTCAAGTCGTCGGGCGACCTGGCACTGGCGGGAACCGATGACAAACGGATGGCCGGATTCGTCGCAGCGCTGGTTGGCGAAGGGATCGACATCTACGGAGTCCGTCGTGACGAGCAGAGCCTCGAGGACGTCTTCATGCGCCTGACCGAAGGAGGTGGGCTGTGATGACCGTCGTCATGAACGAACTGGCCAAGATTCGTCACCTTCGCATCGGGGTGATCGCGATCATTCATCTGGTGGCCATCGTGGTTCTCACAGCTTTTCAGTCGCTGGTCGCGGGCATTGACGAGCATCTCGCGGATCCCGGCGGGGCGCCGTGGAAGATCCTGCTCACCGGGCTCTCACGGGCGTTCGCGATGATCTCGCCCGTCCTCTTGGCTGTGCTGGCCAGTCGTCAGGTCGAAATGGAACACACGGGCAACGGCTGGCTGCTGTCCGCCACGAGCGGAGTGAGTCCCGGCCACCTGTGCCGTGCCAAGCTCGTCGTGCTCGGGTTGATCGTCGCCCTGGTCACCATGATGCAGTCCGCGCTGCTCGTCGGCTTCGCGAAGCTCATCGGCGTCACCTCACCCTTCCCAGCCTCACACTGGATCGGGTACACAGCCTCGATCATGGTCATCAACCTCGCCGTGCTGGCGTTCCAGATCCTGCTGTCGGCCACGGTGGAGAACCAGCTCGTCGCGTTGGGCGTCAGCATCGTCGGTATCTTCCTCGCGCTCTTCGGTGTGATCCTGCCGAGCTTTCTCACACACCTGACGCCCTGGAGCTACTACGCGCTGGCCGCTCCGGCCGACTACGTCGGCGTCGACCTCGTCTACCACGACCTGCCCTACCTCAGCATTGCCGGTCTGGCGGTCGTGGGTGGCTCGCTCTTCACGCTGATCACCACTCGTTTCAACACCCGGGAAGCATGACCATGAACTCCATCTACTCCGAGTTCCTGAAACTCAAACGTTCCACGAGCTGGGCGGTGGTCCTCGTGGTCCCGATCATCGTGGTCCTGGCCGGCTCGATGAGCACCATGCTCGCGCAGGGCACCTTCGAAGATGGGTGGCACACCCTGTGGATCAGGTCCGTCGGGTTCTACGGGATGGCCATCCTGCCGGTCGCCGTCGCGATCCTCGCGTCCCTGGTCTGGCGCGTCGAGCACAAGAACAGCAACTGGAACGCGCTCATGAGCCGGCCCGTACCGACATCCGAGATCGTGCTGGGCAAGGTGGCGGCCATCTCCGCGCTCGCGGCCTCGATGCAAATCGTTTTGCTGGTCACCGTCATCGGACTGGGCAAGCTGGTGTTCGGACTCGAGGGCATGCTTCCGGCCAAGTACCTCCTGGGCAGTTCGTTGATCATGCTGGCCTGCGTGCCACTGGCGGCGCTGCAATCGGCGTTGTCGGCTTTCCTGTGCTCCTTCGCCACTCCGGTGACCATCGCGCTGGTGATGACCAGCGCCTCGACACTGCTTCTGCAGCTGAAGCTGACAGCAGCACTGGCGCTTCCCCACGGCCTGGTCACCCACACCACACAACTCGGGACGTCTCTCGTCTCGGGTCAGAGGACGAGCTTCGCCGTCTCGGATCTCAGCCTGGCGAGCGCGGGGATCGTCACGGGCGCAGCGGTGGTGCTCACCGCCCTCATCGTCGCCATCACTTCCATGGCACTCAATCGCACCGACACCCGCGCATAGAGCGCTTCTTCACCTCCAAAACGGTCGTCGTCGCCACGGCTGAACCGGCTTCAATGAGACAAAGCTGGTTGAGCCGGCCTGCGAGCGTCAGCGAGTGGGGTGTGTCGAAACCTCTTGTGGGTGTCCGGGGTGGTTTCGACTCGGGTCGCTCCTTCGTCGCGGCCCGGCTCAACCGGCTTGGGGGGTGCTCGCGGCCCGGCTGAACCGGCTTCATGAAATGGGCCCGGCCCGATCAGTGGGCGAGGGGTGGCAGAGTTGGGCGGGTGAACTGGGAGTGGGTGACCGGGGCCGAGGAGGCGGTGGTGGTGCGTCGCCGGCCCGCCTCCCCGGGGGCGTGGGCCGACTGGCCCGGCTGGCTCGATGCGGAACTCGTCGACGGGTTCCGGGCCGCGGGCATCGACCGGCCCTGGCGGCACCAGGTGGAGTTCGCGGAGCTGGCCCGCGCGGGCAGGCACGCCGCGATCTGCACCCCCACCGGTTCCGGGAAATCGCTGGCCTACCTGATGCCGGTGCTCGCCGCGCTGCGGGAACCCAGGGCGGGCCGCGGCAGGGGATTCGCGCTGCGACGCCCCACCGCGCTGTACCTGGCACCCACCAAGGCCCTGGCCCACGACCAGGCCCGGGCCGCCGGGGCCCTGGCCCCGGGACCGGTGCGGATCGGTGCCCTCGACGGCGACTCCGACGAGGCCGAGCGGCGATTCGCCCGCGAACACGCCAACCTGGTGCTCACCAACCCCGACATGCTGCACTTCTCCGTGCTGCCGAACCATCGCCGCTGGTCGGCGCTGCTGGGCGGGCTGCGCTACGTCATCATCGACGAGGCCCACCGCTACCAGGGGGTTTTCGGGGCGCACGTCGCGCAGGTGCTGCGGCGGCTGCGACGCCTCGCCGCCGCCCACGGCGCCGAACCGACCATCCTGCTCAGCTCCGCCACCGCACCGAACGCCGCCGACTTCGGGGGTGCCCTGATCGGTGAGGACCGGGTGGAGGTGGTCGCCGACTCGACCGCCCCGGTCGCCGCCCGCACCGTCGTGCTTTGGCAACCCTCGGCCAGCCTCAACCGCGACACCTCCCGGCTGCTGGCGGGCCTGGCGGACGACGCCACCCAGACCCTCGCCTTCGTCGCATCCCGTGCCGGGGCGGAACTGACCAGCCTGGAGGCGGCGGAACTGGCCGCCGAACCGGGGCGGATCGCGTCCTACCGTGGCGGCTACCTGGCCATGGAACGCCGCGACCTGGAGGCCGCGCTGCAAACCGGGGAGATCCTCGGGCTGGCCACCACGAACGCGCTGGAACTCGGCATCGATGTCTCCGGCATCGACGCGGTGCTCGTTTCCGGGTTCCCCGGGAAACTCTCGGCGTTCTGGCAGCAGGCCGGAAGGGCGGGCCGGGCGGGCCGGGAGGCGCTGGTGGTGCTGCTGGCCCGCGAGAACCCCCTCGACGCCTACCTGCTGCAACATCCCGAACTGATTTTCGACGCCCCCGTCGAGGCCGCGATCTGTCACCCGCAGAACCCGCACGTCCTCGGCCCACACCTGGCCGCCGCCGCGCAGGAACAACCGTTGACGGCCGCCGACGAACGCTGGTTCGGACCCACCGCCCTGCCACTGGCAGCTCACCTCGCCGCCGGGAAGGTGCTGCGGGACCGCGGCGGAACGTGGTACTGGACCCGTCCCGACCGCGCCGTCGACCACATCAACCTGCGATCCACCACCCCCCGGCCCGTGGAGATCATCGAACGCTCCACCGGGCAGGTGATCGGGGTGGTGGATCCGGCAGCCGCCGACCGCACCGTCCACCGGGGCGCCGTCTACCTCCACCAGGGATGCTCTTTCGTGGTGACCGACCTGGATGTCGAGGAACGCAGCGCCATGGTGGTGGCGGCCCACAACCCCTGGTACACCCAGGCCGAATCCGCCCAGGACATCGCGGTGCTGCGGGAGCGCCGGTCGCGACCACTCGGCTCGACAACCCTGCACTTCGGTGACGTGCGGCTCAGCTGGCAGGTCACCGGATACCTGCGCCGCGACGAAACCACCCACGAGGTGCTCGACTCCACCCCGCTCGACTGCCCGGAACACATCCTCACCACGCAGGCGGTGTGGTGGAGCGTCCCGGAGACCCTGGAACGGGAACTGGGCTGGGGTTCGCTGCGGCTCGGGGCCGCCGCGCACGCCGCCGAACACACCTCCATCGGCTTGCTGCCGGCCTTCGCGCCCTGCGACCGCTGGGACATCGGCGGGGTTTCCACGGCCCGCCACCCGGACACCGGCCTGGCGACGGTGTTCGTCCACGACGGCCTGCCCGGTGGAGCAGGATTCGCCGCCCGCGCCCACGAGGTGGCCGAGCATTGGTTGGCGGCGACCTTGGAACGGCTGCGCACCTGCCGCTGCGAATCGGGCTGCCCGGCCTGCGTCGTGTCCCCGAAATGCGGCAACGCCAACCAGGTTCTCGACAAGACGGCGGCCACCGAACTGCTGCGCCGGATCCTCTGAGACTCCAGTGGGCGGGGCGAGTCGATCGGTTCCGGGGACGGGACCTGTCCGCGGAACCCCGGATGGTTTTCACACCGTCTCCTTTCACACCGTCCCCGCAGTGGCGCTTCGCTCCACGTCGGCGGGATTGAAACCGCGGCCCTCCAGCAACGGCAGGGTCACCGTCACCTCGACCACGAACCGGGGACGCTGCCCCCGCACCTCGCATCCGGTGAGGCGCCCGCCGTTCTCGGAGGCCACCTTCGAGGCCTCGGCGCAGGCGTCGTCACCGTCCGCCTCGGCCGCCGCGGCGGCCAGGGCCGTCAGGTCGGCCGCGTCCTGGGCCTTTTCCGCGCGGGCCAGCCAACCGGTGATCAACGCGGCGGTGGCCGCGACCAGCACCAGCCCCAGGCAGATTCCCGCGACCAGCACCGTCCCAACTCCCCGCTCGTCACGGACCCGGGAACACCCCGGGTTTCCCGCGGCGCTCATGGCCCGACCCCCGGTTCCCAGTGGGCCCAGGCGACGGCCTCGAGCGGAATGGCACCGAGGTTGAGGATGGGGACCTCCAAGCGGGTCGTCACCCGCACCCCCGCCTCGGCGCGTTCGATCTCGATGCGTGCCCGTTCGGGCGCCTTCTCCTTGGTTTTCTCCGCCAGCGCGTCATCGCCCCGGGACAGGTGCTTGGCCAGCTCCGAACTGACGGTCTGGATACCCGACTGGGCCACCCCCAGCAGCACGAGACCGACCAGGGCCGACACCAGCGTCACCAACGTGACCAGCCCGATGGCGAACTCCACCGTCACCATGCCCCGCTGCTCACGGCGGGCCCTGCGACGCCCGAACCAGCCGATGCGACCGGCCCTCCAGCGGCGGGGCGCCGGAGAAACCGGGTGGTCGGCGACGGCCTTCAACACTTCCTCACCCCGCGCCCCCGGCCCCTCCACCAGGAGGCGTGGGGCGGATGCATCCGCCCCACGCATGCCGGTCAGTTGTCGTGCTGGGCGACGTTCGTGAAAACGTCGGTGACCCACTTCATGATCGTGTCGAAAAGCGAACTGTCGTTGAAGACGCGGAGCAGCAACATTGCTGCGGCCGCGGCGCCCAACAGGCCGATGGCGTACTCGACGGTGGTGAGTCCCCGTTCGGCGAAACGACGCGAGAGCGGCTGCTTCTTCTCGACGCGGGCGATGCTCTTGGTGGACTCGGACATGGCTTCCCCTTTCAAGTGTCCACCGGATGCCTTTCATCCGGTGACACTTTCACCATGGGAGGCAGGACCCGCAGGGATTTCCTTTTCCACATCCCCCGGTTGGGCGACAACACCGCCGCCCAACCGGACAACACCTCCGGTCCCCGCGACAACACCCCACCCGGGCGGGGTGCCCTCGCGCGGCTGGGTTCAGTCCTGCAGGACCTGCAGCAGCTCGTCGCGGACCCGCACCGAGCGACGCGGGTTGCGGTCGCCGATCACCGCTACCGTCAAACCACCGGCGGAGGCGGTCGTCGGGGTCGTCGCGGTGCCTCCCAGCGCATCATCGGCCCGGCAGCAGAACGTGTGGCGACGCTCCGCCTCGGCCGCGATCATCGCGTTGACGTTCGGGTCGTTGCTGGCGGCCAGGACGTACCAGGCCTCGCCGACATCCTCCGCCCTGGCGGTGCGCTGCTCGGCGGTGATCGCGCCGCTCGCCGCGAGCCGGCCGACGGCGATCCCGAGGTTCGGTGCGACGACCCGCACCTTCGCCCCGGCGTCGAGCAGCCGGGGGATGCGCCGCGCCGCAACGGCGCCGCCGCCGACGACCAGGACGTCGCGGTCCTTCAGCACGAGGTTCGACATGAACCCGGGGGCGCCTTCGCCGAAGCCCTCGGCGTCGAGCTCCGCGAGATAACGGTCGACGACCAGCTGGGCCAGCTCGTCGCAGTCACCGATGACCTCGGCGACCCGCACCTCGACGTCCGGGTTGTTCTCGCGCCAGGCGGCGACCTGATCCAGGTTCCAGGTCCGCAGCTTGCCCGGGAACAGGAAATGGGGGGCGACGACGATCTGTTTCGCGCCGGTGGCCTTCGCGTGGTTCAGCGCCTCCGGCACCGACGGCCGCGACACCTGGATGAACGCGGGGTGGATGCTGCGGAGCCCCGCCTCCTCCATGAGGGTCCGGGCCAGGCGGTAGCGTTCCGCGTTCGATTCGGTGACGGGGGAACCGCGACCCACCAGGACACATGCCGTGTCCTGGGGACGCCACTCGCCGAGCGCCTCGACGACGCGGTTGCGCACCGCCGAATCCAGCAGCGGGCTGCCCAGCAGCGCCGCCGAGTACGCGACCCTGGCCGCGCCGCGTCCCTCGTCAATGGCCTCCGGGATGTCGATCCGCACGTGCCCGCCGGTCGCGAGCATCAGCGGCACGACGACGGCATCCGTCTCGCCCTTCGGCTCGAGGCCCTCCAAGGCCTCGGCCACGGCCTCGGGGATGCTCGGTTCCGTCAATTCGACGAAACCCATCGCCAGTTTCGTGTCCGGCAGTTTCGCCTGGACGCGTTCCGCGAGCGCACGGCACACGGCCACACCCTCCGGGTCACGGGTGCCGTGCGCGGCGATGACGAGCGGCACGTTGGTCAGTTCCTTGAACATCAGCAGTTTCCTCCTTGAATCTTGCCCATCCACTGGTAGTCACGCGGTGTGACGATGGCTGTTTCACCGACCCCCGTCGCCACCGGTTTGGTGGTCGACGAACCGACGATGACGATGGTGTGCATGTCAACCCATTCGGGATTGAACTCACCGATCGGCGCCCACCTGATGTGCTGCTTCGGCCGGAACGCCTCGTAGACGGCCATCACCGGAACGTCAGCGGGGCGGTGCGCCCCCAGGATCTCCAGCGCCCGGGGCAGGTGGGCGATGCGTTTGCGGGAGCGGGGGTTGTACAGCACCGTCACGAAGTCACCCTCCGCGGCGGCCTGGAGCCGGCGCTCGATGTCCTCCCACGACGTGTGGAGGTCGGACAGGGAGATCGTGACGTGGTCGTGGCCGAGCGGCGCACCCAGCAGCGCGGATGCGGCCAGTTCCGCCGTGACACCCGGGATGATCTTGACGTCGATACCCTCGGTGCCGATCTCGAGCGTGGGGGAGGCCATCGCGTAGATCGCGGGGTCGCCGGAGCACACGAACGCCACGGGGTGACCCTCGCGCGCCTTCTGGATCGCGAACGCCGTCCGCTGCTCCTCGGTGCCCATCTTCGTGGCGTGGGTCTCGGCGTTGGGGTTGACCAGGTCACGGATCTGCCGCACGTACGGGATGTAGCCGACCACGTATCGGGCGGTCTCGATCGCCTGCTTCGCCATCGGGGTCAGCAGGTCGCGGTGACCGGGACCGAGACCGACCACCCGCAACTCGCCGCGCGCCGGAACCCGGCCGATCGCGCACGTCGCGTCGGGGCACTTCGTCTTCGGCACGATCAGCTCGGCGCCGCGGCGGATGACGGAGGCCTCGGAGACGCTCGGCGTTCCCACCTCGGAGGCGACAACATCCGAGGGGGTCGGCACCTCGATGCCAGCCAGCTCGGCGGCCTCGTAGCACACGAACGGTACGCCCAGGTGCTTGGCGAGGCGGATCAGGCCACCCTCACGCGCCTTGACGTCGACGCTTGTCAGCGCCGCGACCGAGTGGATCGTCAGGCCCGCAGCCTCGAGGGTCGCCTCCAGGTGGGCGCGCAGGATCTTCTCCGAGGTGCCGCGGTTGCAGCCCATGCCCACCACCAGCGAGCGGGGATGCAGGACGACCCGCGGCAGCTCGGCGGCCGGCAGCTGCGAGGCGTCGCGGTCGGTGACGAGAATCTCCGCGACCGGTGAGACCGCGTCCTCGGTGACATTGGCCGGCAGCGGCGGCATCGGCCACGGCTGATCCCGCACCAGCCGCACGGGACGGCCGTCGAGCATCGCGCTGGTCACGCTCGCGACATCGCCGCTGTGGGCCCAGCCGAGGGTGTCGAGAGCGGGGATGCCGAGGGAGTCGGTGGCGGTCGTGAGCACCGCGGTGGCCCCGAGGGCCTCCGACAGTTTCTCGGCCAGCTCGTTCGCACCGCCGACGTGCCCGCCCAGCAGGGGCACGACGAAATGCCCGCCCTGGTCGATGACGACGACACCCGGGTCGGTTTTCTTCGAGTCCAGCAGCGGCGCGAGGATGCGGGTGGTGGCGCCGATCGCCATGTGCGAGACGACCAGGTCGCATTCTTCGAAGGCCTTGCGCAGCCCCTCGGTGGCGGATCCGTCGTAGATCTGGGTCCCGCCGAGCAGCTCGTCGATCTGGGCGGCGCGGGCTCGGGCGGCCTCGGAGGAGAAAACCTGCCCGACCTTCAGGTCGGACAGCGCATTCGCGGTCAGCCGCTCCACCGCGACCTCGGGGACGGCGACGCGGCGGGGCGCGGTGGTGTCGACGGCCGTCTCGTCCCATTCGGCGTCGGGGTGGCGTTCCAGGACGAGCACGACGTTCGGGTTCCGGACGTCCTCGACCGCGGCCAGCTGTTCACCGGTCATGATCCGGACGCGTTCGTCGTCCTCGCCGAGACGCTCGGCCAGGACGAAGGTCCGGTCGAGGCCGGCCAGGGGATCGCTCAGCTGCGAGAGGGGTTCGCGCGGGTCGGTCATGACCGCGACTTTCGCGTAGCGGCGCGCCGCGGCGATGGCGGCGTCGATGGGACGGCCGTGCGCGGAGACCGTGATGGCGTCGTCCCAGGGCAGTCCGACACGGGCGAACGCCTCGGCCACCGAGGATGCGCGCGTGACGACCTTCGGACGCAGCCCGATCGACCGCAGCTTGCGGACGACACCGAACCACAGCGGGTCGCCGGAGGCGAGGATCACGACATCGGTGTCCTCAGGCAGCTGCCGGATCTTCTCGACGGCAGGGGTGAGGCCACCCAGGACGATTCGCTTGTCCTCGGGGACGGCCAGCTCATCGAGGTGACGGCGTCCGCCGACCACCACGGATGCGGCGGCGACGGCGCGGCGCAGCTCCTCGCTGGGGGCGCCGAGATGCCCGTGGACCGTGATCATGTGTTGTCTCCGTTCTCCAGGTTGTAGGTGGTGGCGCCGTGCTCCCTCAGGTCGGTTGCGGCGGCCTTGTCGGCGGCGCGGTATTCGTGCCGGAAACCGGGGTGGTACAGGTGGGAGCGTTTGGCGGCGCGGTCGGTGGCCAGGGCCGGGCCGACGAGCACGATCGTGTGCTTCCAGAGCTTGTGCTCCTTCATCGTCGCCGACAGGTCCTTCAGCTGGACCCGCCAGATGGCCTCGTCGGGCCAGGTCACGCGGTAGCCGATGATGCACGGCGTCTCCGGGGGGTAGCCGCCCTCGAGGAGGGCCGCCTCCAGTTGCTTGTTGCGGGCCGCCGACAGGTAGATCGACATCGTCGTGCCGTGGGCCGCGAACGAGCGGATGGTCTCCTTCTCGGGCATTGGGGTGCGGCCGCCCTCGAGGCGGGTGAGGATCATCGACTGCGCGACCTCCGGCAGCGTCAGCTCGGAGTCGACCCGGGCCGCGGTGGCGGAGAACGCCGAGATGCCGGGGATCGTCTCGGTGGGGATGCCGATCTGGGCGCACAGGTCGCGCTGCTCCGCCGTCGCCCCGTAGATGTTCGGGTCGCCGGTGTGGACACGGGCGACGAGGAGTTTTTCGTCACGGGCCCGCGTGTACAGCGGCACCAGGTCCTCCAGGGGGATCGACGCGGAGTCGATGACCTCCGCACCCGGCTTGTGGCTGGCGACGATCCCGGGATGCACGAGCGACGAGGCCCAGATGATGATGTCGGCCTCGGCGATGACGCGGGCGCCACGCACGGTGATCAGGTCGTCGGCCCCGGGGCCTGCCCCGACGAAGACCACCAGGCCTTTCGGGTCGAGTCTCAGTCCGCTCATATTCTCCCTCCGGTGGTGGAACGTCTCGGTGCGGCAAGGACGGTGCTGAAGTAGGGTGCGCGGTCGGTCACCTCGGACAGGGGCACGAGGTGTTCGGATGGCAACCCGAGGTCGGTGCCGAGGATGGCCCCGTCGAGGCGGCCCTGCGCATCCAGCACGGCGCGGAGCTCGGTCATCTCTCGGCCGCCCTTGTAGATGACGACGGTGTCGGAGACCTCGCAGACGCGGGCCAGGGTCTCGGGTCCGACGGTCCACGGCACGAGGGACAGGATCTCCTGGCCCTCGACGAGCGGGGTGCGGCTGGAGGCGGCGATGGCCTGCATGGCGGTGATCCCGGGAATGACCTCGACCTTGACCTCGACGCGCCGCGACACCAGGTCGCACAGGTACGAGAAGGTCGAGAACACCGATGCGTCGCCGACGGTGGCGAACGCGACCCGCTTCGCGCCGGCCTCGAACGCCTCGACGGCGGCCGTGGCGGAGGCCTCCCACGCGCTGGCGCGGCGGTGCCCGATGCCGCGGCGCTCGGCCATGGAGAACGGGATGCGACGGATCGCGTCGGCCTTGGCGGGCAGGTGGGTGCACACGATCTCCTCGGCGCGGCCTACGCCACCGGCACGGGCCTCGGTGCTCGGCACGAGGATGACGTCGGCTGCCTCCAGGGCCCGCAACGCCTTAACGGTCACGTGGTCAGGGTCGCCGGGGCCCACCCCCACTCCGGACAGGGTGCGGTCAACACTCATGTGGCCCTCCTCGGGTGCTACGCCCGTTCGGTCTTGGCTGGCCCGAAGTGTCTGGCTCCCACCTGGGTGGTCACAGTGGCGGCACCGCTCCGGATTCGCACCGGATTCCTTCGTTGTCGGCAAGCTGATTGGTCATTTGTCGCGGGACAGCCTAGCCAGTTCCGGCGCGGAGGTCCTATCCGAAAGGTCGATGCGTGTCCCGGTTGGGGCGTGCCGGCCGCTCGGGCTGGCCGGTGGGCGGCGGTGACTGCCATAGTCTTGGAGGTGTGACCAATGACTACATCAAGACCGGTAGCCCGATCTATGCCCGCTCGTTCGAGATCATCCGGGAGGAGGCGAACCTGGGGCGTTTCCCCGAGGATGTCGAGCCCGTGGTGGTGCGGATGATCCACGCCGCTGCCGACCCGGCGATCGCCGACCTGATCGCCTTCACGCCGGGTGTTGCCGCCGCCGCCCTCAATGCCCTCGAGGCCGGGGCGCCGATCCTGTGTGACGCGTCGATGGTCGCCACCGGCATCATCCGCAGCCGCCTGCCCGAGCACACCCGGATCATCTGCCACATCAAGGACCCGCGCCTGCCCGCGATCGCGGAGGCGAAGGGCTGCACCAAAACCGCAGCGGCCGTCGATCTGTGGCAGGAGGACGGCCTGCTCGACGGCGCGGTCGTCGCCATCGGAAACGCCCCGACCGCGCTGTTCAGGGTGCTCGAGGTGATGCGGGAGACCGGTGCCAGGCCCGCGGCGATCATCGGCATCCCCGTCGGTTTCGTGGGCGCCGCGGAGTCGAAGGACGCGCTGGTCGCCGACGACAGCGGTGTCGACTACATCACGGTCCTCGGTCGCCGTGGCGGCTCCGCGATGGCGGTTGCCGCGGTGAACGCGATGGCCAGCCGATCCGAGACCACGAATGACCGCTGACGCGGATCCCGCCCTGGCCGCGGAGGGCCGCCAGGCGTTGCGTCCCCGCGGCCGGAAGGCGCAGCTGGAGTCGTCGCAGCTGAGACCCGGCTGGACGACGGGGGCATGCGCCTGCGCGGCCGCCACCAGCGCCTTCGTCGCCCTCGAAACGGGCGAGTTCCCCGACCCGGTCGGGATCGTGCTGCCCGGCGGGCGTGAGGCTGCGTTCGCCCTGACCCAGTGGCGGCTGTGGCCCGGGCGGGCGATGGCGGCGGTCACGAAGGATGCCGGTGACGACCCCGACGTGACCCACGGCGCGGTCGTGCGGGTGGTCGTCGAACCCGGCGAGCCCGGCGAAGGCGTGAGATTCGCGGGCGGCGAGGGCGTCGGCACCGTCACCCTGCCGGGGCTGCCGCTGCCGGTGGGGGAGCCGGCCATCAACCCGAAACCCCGCGAGTACATCACCGCCAACATCACCGCCGCCGCCGAGCGCCTCGGGGTCGCGCCCGACGTGCGCGTGACCGTCTCGATCGACGACGGTGCGCGCATCGCCGAGAAGACCTGGAACTCGCGCATCGGCGTGCTCGGAGGGTTGAGCGTCCTGGGCACCACCGGTGTCGTCGTGCCCTACTCGTGTTCGGCGTGGATCGCGTCGATCCACCGCGGCATCGACGTCGCCATCGCCAGCGGTGCGACGCACGCAGCCGCCTGCACCGGATCGACATCGGAGCGGGTGGCCGAGGAGCTGTACCCGGGCATCGAACTGCTCGACATGGGCGACTTCGCCGGCGCCGTCCTGAAATACCTGCGCAAACACCCGCTGCCCAGGCTCACGATCGTCGGCGGGGTTGCGAAGCTTTCCAAACTGGCGGCCGGCTACCTCGACCTGCACTCCCACCGCACCCGCATCCAGCCCGGTCATCTGCGCCAACTGGTGGAGGGGGCCGGTGCCTCACCGGAGCTGGCCGACGCGATCGGAGAGGTCGCCACCGTCGCCCACGCCGTCACCCTCGCCGGTGAGGCCGGCATCGACCTGTCGCAGCTGATCGCGGACTCGGCGCGCGACGAGGCACTGGCGGTCCTCGGCGGGGCGCCGGTGGAAGTGGAGATCGTCGTGATCGACCGCGCCGGAAAGATCCTCGCGAGGGTGCACTGACCCGCACGGCCCCGGGGGAGCACGGGCCGGCCGGATGACGTTTCCGGGACGCTCCCCGCCCCACCGCCGGCAATGAGACGACTGAAACCTGGCGACCCGAGTGCACGATGATGAGGTTAGGCAAAACTTCCTGAAGGGATCAGTCGTGGGTAAAGGGATCCAGGGGGCGGTGCTCAAGGGACTCGGGGCGAGGGAGCACGTGTTGACGGTGATGGGACGCGAGTATCGCGCGGACCATTTCGTGCGCGTGTTCCTGCACTCCGACACGCTGCTCGCCCCCGGCGGGGAGGCGCCCGGGAACTGGGTGCGTGCCTGGTTTCCGGATCCGGATGGTGGGGCGAAACAGTTCCAGCGGGGCTACACGCTGGCTGAGGCGGATCCGGGGACCGGGGAGTTTGCGATTGATTTTGTCATTCATCATCCGATGGGCCCTGCTGCTTACTGGGCCACCACGTGTGAGCCGGGTGATCAGATCGTGGCGATGCGGTTCGGTGAGGAACCCTTCGAGCTGCTCGATCCGGCGCCCAGAGGGTATCTCTTCCTGGGTGATCTGGCGTCCTACCCGGCGATTCATGCCCTGGCGTCCTCGATCCCGCAGGAGCATCCCGTCGTGGTGTACCTGGAACAGCACGACGAGCGTGATGTCCAGCTGCCGCTGCCGTCGGGTCCGAACATCGAGGCCCGCTGGGTGGATGAGCTGCCCGACGGGCAGGGTCTGGCGCAGGCCATTTCCGGGCGGGACTGGACCGGCTGGTACGCCTGGGTCACCGCCGAGTCCCTCGCGACCCGGCGTGCCCGCACCCCGCTGGAGCGTGAGTTCGGGTTGAACCGGGCCACGCTCCACGCCCACGCCTACTGGGTGAGGGGGCGTGCCATGGGCAAATCGCGTGTCCTGGAGCAGGCCGCCCGGGAACAGGAACCACAACCCACGGCGGTGCCCACCGTTGCACCCGCCCCGGTGCGGGTCCTGGCCCCGGCCCGTGGGGCGCTGGTCGTGGGTGGCCTGGCGCAGGCTCTGCTCGCCGTGGTGCAGATCGTGCCGTTCATTCTGTTCGCCGAGGTGGCCCGGCTTTTCCTGCGCGGCGCCGGAGTGGGCGAGTTCATCGCGGTGGGGGTTGCGGCCCTGCTGGTCATGGCCCTGAGCGCTACCGGCACCACGGTGCTGCTGTTCGGCATGCACCTCTACGACGCCCGGTTCGCTGCTGCGTTGCGGCGGCGTCTGATGGACAAGCTGAGCACGCTGCCGCTGGGCTGGTTCACCAACCGCAAGGCGGCGGATGTGAAAACCTTGGTCGGCGACGACGTGGCCGCGCTGCACTACGTGGTCACCCATTCGGTGCTCGACCTCGTGGCCGCGGTCGTCACGCCGGTTGTGACCCTGGGCTACCTGTTCGTGGTGCAGTGGCGGCTCGCCCTGGTGCTGCTGCTACCGCTGGTCGTGTTCCTGTTCGTGATGATCCGGATCTCGCGGCGCGACGCCGACAAGAACGCCCTCGTGCAGCGCACCTCGGCTCTGGCCTCGGGGCAGGCGCAGACCTTCCTCAGCACGATCGACCAGGCTCGGGTTTTCGGTCCAAGGGCTGTTGTCGACCTACCGGAGACGCTGCACCGGATGGGTGATGTCGTGGAGCGGTGGCAGCGGGAAACCTCGCTGGCGAAAACCCAGGCCGTCATGATCAACCGCCCGACGACGGTGCTGGGCCTGCTGGTGCTGGCCGGGTGGGCGTTCGTCTCGGCGGGTTGGATGCGTCCCGAGGAGCTGATCGTCTTCCTGATCGTGGGTACCTCGTGCGGGGCCCAGCTGATCGGGATCGCATCGGGCATCGGTGTCCTGACACAGGCCCTCACGGCCCGCAACTCCCTGGAGTGGCTGCTCGGCACACCGGGCCTGGCTCCCTCCGGCGGCCGGCACGCACCCCCGGGGCACGTCCGGTTCGCGGGTGTCAGGTTCGGTTACGGAGCGGGACCGGCGGTGCTGCCGGCCCTGGACCTGGAACTCCAATCCGGGCAGGTCACGGCTCTGGTGGGTCCTTCCGGGGCGGGCAAGTCGACGGTGGCCGCGCTGCTGGCGCGGATGTGGGACCCGCAGGAAGGAGGGGTCAGCATCGACGGCGTCGACATCCGCGATCTCTCCTCCGATGAGCTGTACGCAAAGGTCGCGATCCTGCTGCAGGACGTGCAGCTGCTTCGGGCCAGCGTGCGCGACAACATCGCCCTGAGCCGGCCGGATGCCACCGGCGAACAGGTGCGGGCGGTGGCGGAGGCGGCCCAGATCCACGAACGCATCATGCAGCTGCCGCAGGGCTACGCCACCGTCGTCGACAACACCCGGCTCTCGGGTGGGGAACGTCAACGCATCGGGATCGCCCGGACGCTGCTGGCCGACACCCCGATCGTGGTCCTGGACGAGGCCACCGCCGCGGCCGACCCGGACTCCGAATGGGCTATCCGCCAAGGATTGGACCGCCTGCTCACGGGACGCACCGTGCTCATGATCGCCCACCGGCTCCACACCGTACGGGACGCCGACCGGATCGTCGTGCTGCGCGAGGGTGCCATCGCCGAATCCGGAACCCATCAGGAACTGCTCGACCGGAACGGAACCTACGCCGAGTTGTGGCGCGCCGGCTCCGGACCTGAGGGGAGCCGGTGATGCTGCGACACCTGCACGCCATCACGAACAGGCGCGACTTCTGGACCTACCTGGTCCTGGCCGTCGCCTCCGCGACACTCCAGGCGGGCGCTGTCCTGGTGCTGTTCCCCCTGGGCAGGTCCCTGTTCGGCGACTCCCCGGCCAGCGGCGCCCCGTGGGTGGCGGCGCTGCTGGGGTTGATCGTCGCGGCCTGGGGTACGGACATGCTCGCCGCCCGGCGCGGGCTGCGTCTCGGGATCAGCGTGATGCGCACCATCCAGCAGCGCACACCCGGAGCGGTCCTGGCGTGGCCCGAGATGACCCCGCAGCGGGCCGCTTCGCTGCGCACCCTGATGGCCAGCGGAGCCACCGAGGCCACCTCCGGGGTGATCCTGCTGATAACCCCGGTGGTAACCGCCGTGGCTTTCACGCTGGCGCTGGGACTGGGGCTCCTGGTCGTCTCACCTCCCATCGGGGTGGTCACACTGGCCGGCGGGCTCCTGGCGCTGGTGGCGTTGCGGGCCGGCACCGCCCTGGAGTCGCGGGCCCAGCGCGCCTACACGGCGGCAACCGAGGAGCTCGACGACCGGCTCTTCGAATTCGCCTGGGCCCAGCCGTCGCTGCGCACGGCACGCAACCTGTCCCTGGGGAACCGGTTGGTCACCGAGGCCATCGGGAAAACCCGGGGCCGGGTGCTGAAACTCCTGCTGTGGCAGATCCCCGGCCAATTCCTGTTCAGCCTCGTGCTGCAGGCGGTGCTGCTCGGTTTCGGTTTCACGGCCTGGCTGGCCCTCGACTCCGGTGTGATCGACGCGATCACCGCGGCCACCCTGATCATCGTGCTGCTGCGGGTCCTGGAACAGGTCACCACGGTGGCGGGCACCGTCGCCGGAGTTGTCGCGATCAACCGCAGCCTCCAGGAGGTCCGGGCCATCGTCGAGACCACCCCGATCAACCCCTCGCCTCCCATGTCCGAGGCGCCGCACCTGCGGGCCCGAAACCTGAAACTGACCCATCCCGACGGCACCGTCGGACTCGCGGATGTGAACCTGGACCTGGCGCCGGGAACGGTCACCGTGGTTGTCGGCGGCTCAGGGTCGGGCAAAACCACCCTCATCAGAACCCTGGCGGGACTGAGTACCCCCGACACGGGCACCATCACACTGGGCGGCGGCGACAACCCGGCCGAGGCCACGACGAACCAGCTGCGGGGCAACACAGCCATGGTCTTCCAGGACACGGTCCTGGCCGACGCATCCCTGCGGGACAACCTGCTGGCCGTCAACCCGAACCTCACCCGGACGGATCTCGACCGCATCGCGGAAGCCGCCATGCTGACCCCCATCCTGAAACAGGCACCGGCGGGCTGGGACACCCCGGTGGGTGAACTGGGCGGCCAGCTTTCCGGCGGGGAACGCCAACGGGTGGGTATCGCCCGCGCCCTGGCGAAAGAGGCACCTCTGCTCTTGATCGACGAGGCCACCTCGGCCCTCGATACCCGCAACGAACACGCCATCGTGGACAGCATCAAACGGATCCGCCACAACCACACCACCGTGGTGGTGACCCACCGGCCCGCGATGCTGGAACTCGCCGATGTCGTCATCGTGATGCGTGAAGGACGCATCATCGAGCAAGGCACCCCGGCCGATCTGGCTGAGGCATCCGGGGAGTACGCACGACTCCTCCAGGAATGGCGAGCAGCCGCGCAGTGGAGTCTCCGGACAACACGGTGACGCAGCACTCAACGCGGGAAACGCCTCGTTTCGCGCCCGAAACCGGGTTGAGTGCTGCGCAACCGGGGAGACCCCGGTCTATTTCCTTTGGACCGTGAAGGTCTGCTCGAACTCGTCGGTTTCAGGGACCTGAACCGGGAACTCTTCCTTCTGGTAGATCTGGTGCTTGTCGCAGTTGACGGTGATGTGCTGCGAGCCGCGGCGGATTCCGACTGAGAACATCCCCGAGGTGTCGGTGACGATGGCCAGTTCCCTCGTGTCCCCCTTGATCTCGATGAGGCAGTCCGCTATCGGCGCGCCGTTCTCGTCGAGGACCGTGCCCTTCAGTTCGGCGCCGGTTATTTCCCCGCTGGGCTGGGGATCGCTGTTGCTGATGGGGCTGGGCTGCGCGGGCCCGTTGGAGGGGGTCGCGGGGACGGTGGTGGAGCAGCCGAGCAGGCAGAGCGCCGGCAGCAGCCCCATGATGATTTGCCTGGTTTTCATGTTCTCGCCTCGTTCCGGTTCTCGGGTCGATGGGAGATGTTCCGGTGGTCCCGGTCCGCTGGATCGTGCGCAGCGGGCCACCGTGTTCTCGACGCTAAGCGCCGACGAGGACGAAGTCAAGGAACTCCCGGGTGGGTCTGCGAGGGGCCGGGATGTGCGGGGCCTCGGGGCGGGGAGGAGGGGCCGGGAATGCCACGAACACCCGCTCGGGGGTCCTATGGTGTCGGCATGGACATTTCCCGGCTGCGTGACCGGCTGATCGAGATCGACTACACCACCGACTCCGTGCTGGAACGCATCGGGGAGGCCGGGCAGGCCGGGTTGCACCGCAACTGCACCCTGCCCGCCGACGTCACCCTGGCCGGGGCGGGCGACCCCCTCGCGACGCTGATCCGGATGTTCCTGCTGAGGCAGCAGGTGCCCTCCGGGGACGCGGAAAGCGCCTTCGGCGGGTGTTTCCCGGACGTGGTGGCTGAGGGAATCATCGCCGCGGATGGGGGATCCGTGCGGGCCGTGGTCGAGTTGCGGCCCTACGCCTCACCCGACGACGGCGCCTCCGGGTGGCTGGTCAGCGACCTCACCCCCGGGCTCGACGGGATCGTGGAACCGACCCGGCCCGACTACGTGCTGGGGGCCTCACCCGCGTCCCTGACCCTCGCGGAGATCACCATGCGAGGTCACGTCGGGCGGGCCCTCGACCTCGGCACGGGATGCGGGGTGCAGAGTTATCACCTGTCCCGCCACGCCGACCGGGTGGTCGCCACCGACCTCAACCCGCGTGCCCTGCGGCTCGCGCGCCTCGGTGCGGCGTTGAGCGGCGTGGAAGTCGACTTCCGGGAGGGGTCGTTGTACGAACCGGTGGCGGGGGAACGGTTCGACCTGATCGTCTCCAACCCGCCCTACGTGATGAGCCCACCCGGTGGTCAACGCCTCACCTACCGCGAATCCACCTTCACCGCCGACGGCCTGGTGGAGGCCGTCGTCCGTGACGCCCCCGCCCACCTGGCCCCGGGAGGCAGCCTCCAGCTGCTGACGAACTGGGCCGTCACCCAGGAGCCGTGGGAGGAGCGGCTCGCCTCGTGGGTGGACGGTTCCGGCTGTGACCTGTTCGCCATCGAACGCGAACGCCTCGACCGGTTCGCCTACATCGAGATGTGGCTGACCGACGCGGGTCTGACGGGACGTCCCGAATGGGAACCCACCTACCGCGAATGGCTGGCCTATTTCGACCACCTCGGCATCGACGAGGTCGGCATGGGCTGGATCCTGCTCACGAACGCGGGCCGCGAGAAACCCGAGATCCGGTGCGAGTCGTGGCCGCACGCCGTCGCCCAGCCGGTCGGGGAGGTGTTCGCCGCACACGCCGGGGCCGTTGATGCCGCCCGTCTCGATACCGCCGACCTGCTGTCGCTGACCCCGCGCCTGACCGGAGTGGTCGCGGAGACCACCGGTCAGCCCGGGGCCGCCGACCCCGAACACCTGGTGTTGCGGCAGCGCACCGGGCTGCTGCGCGGGATGCGTCTGAGCACCGTCACGGGCGCGGTGCTTGGGGCCCTCGACGGCGACCTGACGGTCGGGCAGACCATCGCCGCAGTCGCCCGGTTGCTGGAGGTCCCGGTGGAGGAGGTCGCGGCTGAGGCGGTCCCCGCCGTCCGGCAGGCTCTGGCGGAGCAGTACCTCGCCGCCCGCTGACCGGCACCCGGCAGATTCGCCGGGGAAACAGGAAATGTCACTGCCGTTGGCGAAACGCTTCCCAATCCGTTTTTCCGGCGAATCTGTCGGGGAGGGGTCGTTGCCCGAGGGGAGGGGGGTTGATTCGTGCGCGAAGAAAATAGGTGGAGAAGGAGCGGTGCTTCGCCGCGCGAGGTGAGGGCCGCGTTGCCATCGGAACGGATATCCCTCACCTTCGTTGATTGCCTGATGGCCAGATCGCGATATCCATGGCATGCTTTCCCGGTCCAATAGGAAAGGCAAACTTCACATGTCTCGTCTGTTCTTCCGTCGAGGGCTCGCCGTGGCCCTCGTCGCCGGCCTGGGATTCGCTTTCCAGACCACGGGTGCCCACGCCGCCACCGTCGATGTCGAGGTGGACGCCGTGACCTATCGCGTCGATCCGGACGCGCTCGGGCAAGGGGCGACGCTGGTCGGTTTCAACCGGGCCAGGATAGCCCGCAACCTCACCATCCCCGCCACCGTCAGCCACGGCGGCACCACCTACCCGGTAAAGCGCATCGGTGAGGAAGGGTTGCGTTCGGCCCGTCTGAAGGCCGTCACGTTACCCGAAGGGCTTGAGGAAATCGGGAAGGCCGCCTTCTACGGAAACTCCATTGACGATCTGGTGATCCCGGATTCGGTGACCGGTATCGGCGAACAGGCGTTCATGAACAATCACATGAAAACCGTTGTGCTGCCGAAGAAACTCACCGAGATCAAGGCTTCCACGTTCGTCAACAACAACCTCACCTCGGTCGACCTCCCGGCCGGGCTCACGACCATCGGGCCGGCGGCCTTCGCGTCGTGCCGCCTGACCTCGCTGGTGCTGCCCGAATCGGTCACCTCCGTCGGCGCTTCCGCGTTCGAGGCGAACGCCCTGACCGGTGTCACCATCCCCAAGGGGTTGACGTCGCTGGCCGCCGGGGTGTTCTCCAACAACAAACTCACATCCGTGGAGATCCCGGAGACCGTGACATCCCTGGGCAAGGAGGCGTTCGCGGGCAACAAGCTCACCTCGCTGAGGCTGCCGAAATCCATCACCACCATTCCGGAACGGGCCTTCCACAGCAACGAACTGGCGTCGGTGACCCTGCCGGAGGAACTCACCGAGATCCAGGAAGCCGCCTTCGAGTACAACAACCTCGTCTCGCTGACCATCCCGGCCAAGGTCACCACCATCGCGAAACGCGCCTTCGGCAGCAACGCCCTGACCTCGGTGAGGATGGAGGGTCCCGCGCCCACCATCCACGCGCCCGGCCGCTGGAGCCCCAACACCGGTTCCTTCGGTGATCCGCGCGACCTGAAGGTCAGCCACTACTGCCACCTCGCCGACGGCTACACCAGACCCACTTGGAGCGGATACACCCTCGCCGACGGGTGCATCGTCGTCACGGCCAAGGGCGACGGCGCGACGGAGCCCGCCAAACCGTCCTTCGACCTGAACGCCGACGATGACGGCGACGGTTTCAGCAACGCCGAGGAAGTGAAGGCGGGAACCGACCCGTTCGACCCGGCAAGCCACCCGACCCGGCCCACCCCGTCGCCGAGCACCGCTGAGAGCGCCTCGGTACCCGGGACGAAACCGGCCGACCCGGCCCCGACCGGCGTCACCAACCAAGTCATCAACCCGGTCCGCCCGGGTCTGCCGAGAACCGGCGCCACCAATATCTGAACTGAGGCGACCCGGACGAGCACATCCAGAGGTAACCCGCCGGTCCCTTCACCGGTGGGATCCGCGAAACTGTGCTCGGTTCCGGAACAGCAGAAAGCAAGGACATGAACAGGAAACAAGAAATCCCTCAGGGGGAGCGGGATGAGGACGTCAGGAATTTCCTGTTCCTGCATCACGATGTCGAAGGACCGTGCCGCGACTTCCGGAAACACGTGAGGAGTGGATCATGAGCGCCCTGGAATGCCTTCAGGACTGGTACCTGGCGCAGTGCGACGGGACGTGGGAACACGACCACGGAATCAGGGTGGAAACCCTCGACAATCCGGGATGGATGGTCGAGGTGGATCTGACGGGAACCGACCTGGAGAACGCCCCGTTCGAGGAATTCGTCGTGGAGCGCCTCGACGAGGACTGGGTTCACGCCCGCGTAGTGGAAACCGCCGACCCGGTGCGTCGTCGTTTCGAGGCGTTCTGCGGGCCCAGGAGCCTGACCGAGGCCCTGGAGATCTTCCTCGCATGGGCGGAGTCCCCGGAGGGATGATGAGCAGAACGCTACGTCGCCGCGACGCCCGGGGACTGGTGTGGATCTTGGTCGGCTGTGCAGTGGCGTGGCAGTTGTGGCGTTGGGTTCCCATGGTGCCGGAGCTCGTCCCGTGGTGGGACGCCGAGCCGGGGGAGCCCACTGGCCGGGATGCCGTGAACGGATGGGATCCGCGGGTGCTGTTCACCCCGCAGGCGCTGCTGCCGCTGGTTTTCTATGCGTTCGGGCTGGTGGTCACGCTGCTGCTGGTGCGACGTTTCCAGCACCGCCCGGGGTTCCGGTGGGCGACGGCGGGGTCGCTGCAGGTGCTGGCCCTGCTGGCGGGGTTCGCAACCAGCGGATGGCAGATGATGCTGGGGCTCGTGAACGTCACGGACAGCAACTGGTTCGGCGATCCGAACCAGTTCGGCCCGGACTGGGTGACGGCACCGCTGCTGAGCTGCCTGCTGACCGGCGGCTACGGGCGGTGGCTCGCCACCTCCCGGCGAAGGCGCAGGAGGGGGCTCACCGACCTGCAGATCTGGGCGGTGGTGCTGGTGCCTGCGGGGCTGGTGGTCGCGGCCGTGCTCTGCGCGGTGCCCTTCTCTGGCGGCATGACCCTGGCGCAGGTGATCCCCATGCTCGGGCTCTACTGCGTCGGCATGTGGCTCTTCCTGCACCTCATCCGCGGCCTGCCGGGGCTGCGCACCGGGAAACTGATGCTGATCAACTGCCTGATGCCGGCCCTGGCGGTGGTGCAACCCGCCCTCGCCCTGCTGCTGGGGAATGTGCCCGGCCTCGGCTGGTTTGCCAGGCTGCCCCTCTCGGTGTTCGGTGATGTCGCCCAGCTGCTGTCCGGGGTTGGTGTCAAGCTGAACCTGGGACACTACGGGTTGCTTCCCATCGCGGAGTCGCTGATGGTGCTCCTGATCTACCTGAACCGGTTGAGGGGCTCCGCTGCCGCCGTCAGGAGATGACTGCAGCGGAACCCGGTCACCGTGTGCCACTGATACTTCCGAGAAACCCGGTTGTGCAGCACTCAACACGGAAAACGCTCCGTTTCGCCCTGAAATCGGGGTTGAGTGCCGCGTAACCGGGGAACCCACAGGGACAGACCCCATGGGATGCGCATTGGCACCACCGGTTCATGGCCAAACAGATCGCCGTTCGGCTTCCGGAGAGCATGGTCGACTTCTTGGGCCGTGCCGTCTCCGAAGACATTGCGCCCAGCAGAGCAGCGTTGGTCAGTACCGCCTTGGAGCGGGAGAGGCGACGGCTGGCCGGGGAGCGGGATGCGCAGATCCTTCGTTCACTGGAAACCGCGGATGACCTGGACGATCTGGTTTCTTGGACCTTTGGCAATGTGAGTGTCGAGAACTGAGTCATGCGTGAGATCTGCCTGGCGCGACTGGACAAGACGCGTCTCGTCCTGGTCCTCACGTGCGAGGTCGCACGCGCAGCCATGACGAAGGTCACGGTTGCGCCGCTCACCAGCGCGGTGAAGGGACTGTCCAGTGAGGTTCCGCTGGGTCCCCGGAACGGGCTGGACCACGACTGTGTGGCATCGATCGACAACGTGATCACCAATCCGGCGAGTGCTCTGGGGTGTCCCGTGGGTTTCCTGACGCCGGATCAGGAGAAGCAACTGGCTCGCGCGATTGTCGTCGCGTTCGACCTCGATGTCCCGCTCGAGAGCTGAAGCCTTCCGACCGGGAATCGGTGAGGCAAAGTGGAACTGCAAAGTGTAAGTTCTGCACCCAGAGTTACACTTTAAGTGTGACTTGGGACGATGCGACTCTGGAAGCGGTGGTCCGGGAACTGCGGGAACGCAGGGGGGACTCCACCGGAATCGAGGTGAAATCGGCTGCGGGTGGGGCGCCGTCGCTGGGGGACACCCTCTGCGCGTTCTCGAACCTGCCCGACGGCGGCACGATCATTCTCGGCCTGGATGAGGCGAGGGGTTTCATTCCGGTGGGGCTGGGGGACATCGCTGGACTGGAAGGGGCGGTGGCCTCCATGGCCCGTACCTCCGTCACCCCGCCGGCCAGATGTGAGTTCCAGACCCTCACCTTCGAGGGCTACCCCGTGCTGGTGACGCACGTCGAGGGCCTGCCCCTGGCGCAGCGTCCCGCACGGCACGGTGGGATCGCCTACCTGAGACAATCCGATGGCGACTACGCAATGAGTGAGCAGGAGATCGCCCAGATCGAATTGCTGAAAACCCAGGCTCTCCACCCCACGAACCCGGACCGGACCCCGATCCCTGAAAGTTCTGCGACGGAACTCGACCCGGACCTGCTGACGAGGTTCCTGTCCGCGGTGCGGGCCGGGTCACGCCGCTACGCCACCCTCCCGGACGAGAAGATCCTCCACTACGTCGGTGTAACCACGCGCTCCGGGAAGCTGACCCTGGCCGGGTTGTATGCCTTGGGAAACGTGCCGCAGTCCTGGTCACCGAGCCTGGGAGTCACCGCCGCCGTGCAGCTCGCGGACCGGGGCGGTGGGTCACGGACCCGGGACCTGGTCCACTTCGTCGGTCCGATCCCCGACCTACTCGCCGACACCATGGAATGGGTGGAACGAAACACCCGTTCCACCATGGGATACGACGAACGAGGTCACGGCGTCGACCAGCCCGAACTGCCGATGCGCGCGGTCAGGGAGATAATCGCCAATGCCCTCGTTCATCGGAACCTGGACCCCATAACGGGTTCCAAGCGCGTCGAGATCCGTTTGATGACCGACCGGCTCGTGGTGACGAACCCGGGAGGTCTGTGGGGAGTCTCCGAGGGACAGCTTGGCCGGCCGGGCGCCAAGAGCGCGGTCAACCCGACGCTCTACGAGGTGTGCAAGAACGCCCGGCTGTATGACGGCAGCAGGGTGATCGAGGGTGAGGGTGGAGGAATCCGGGAGGCCATCGAGGTGCTCGCCGAGGCCGGGTTGCCTGCCCCGCGTTTCATCGACAGAGGTATATCCTTCACCGTTGTCATTCACCGTGACCTGCCCCGGCGACCGGGCCACGGTCCGGCGATGGCAACTGCGGAGGGCGGGAAAGAGGGAATCACCCGTCACGGTTCAGCAGTGCTCGCGGCCCTAACACAGCCCAGGACGATGACCGAGTTGAAGCGGGAGACCGGTTTGACCGAAGGGCAGCTCCGGTTCGCGTTGCGTCGTCTGCAAGGGTCGGGCCAGGTCGCGATGAGAGGGGCGCGGGGAATCCAGGCGACCCGCTACGAGCGCGCGACGAACTGAAGAACTGCACCGCGCATCCGCGACCTACACCCCCGGATCGGGTGAGGTGGTTGTTCCTGCGCAGTCGGGGCCGGGGAAACGATGCGGTGAACACACCAAGCGGCCCGCCCCTTTCTCCGGGGCGGGCCGCTTGGTCACGGGGTCACTTGGCAGCGTGGAGACGCTTGTTCAGAACCTCGAGGAGGTCGATCGCGGCCTCCGGGATGTTGGTGCCCGGCGGGTAGATCGCGTCCGCGCCGTTCTCGCGGAGCTCCTGGAAGTCCTGGCTCGGGATCACACCGCCGACCACGACCATGATGTCCTGCCGGCCCAGCTTGTCCAGCTCCTTGCGCAGCTCGGGCACCAGGGTGAGGTGACCGGCCGCCAGGGAGGAGGCGCCCACGACGTGCACGTCGGACTCGACGGCCTGCCGTGCGGCCTCCTCGGGGGTCTGGAACAGGGGGCCGACATCGACGTCCATGCCGAGATCGGCGTAGGCCGTGGCGATGACCTTCTGGCCGCGGTCGTGACCGTCCTGGCCCATCTTCGCGATCAGGATACGGGGACGACGTCCCTCCTCCTGCTCGAACTCCTCGACGAGCTTGCGGGCCTTCGCCACCGCCTTGGACGAACCGGATTCCTTGTTGTACACACCGGAAATGGTACGGATCTGCGCGGTGTAGCGCCCGTAGACCTTCTCCAGCGCGTCGGAGATCTCGCCGACGGAGGCCTTCGCGCGGGCCGCGTCGATCGCGACCTTCAGCAGGTTGCGGTCCGGGTCCGTCGGATCCGGGTTCCCTGCCGCCCAGGTGACGCGCTCCAGCATCTGCTGGGTGACCTCCTCGTCACGTTCGGCGCGCAGCCGCTCCAGCTTCGCGATCTGCTGCTCACGGACCGCGCGGTTGTCGACCTTCAGCACCTCCAGCTCGTCCTCGTGGTCGAGGGTGAACTTGTTGACGCCGATCACGGGCTGGCGGCCCGAGTCGATGCGGGCCTGGGTGCGGGCCGCGGCCTCCTCGATGCGCATCTTCGGGATGCCCTGCTCGATGGCCTTGGCCATGCCGCCGGCCTGCTCGACCTCCTGGATGCGTTCCCAGCCCTTGCGGGCCAGCTGGTCGGTGAGCTTCTCCACGTACGCCGAACCGGCCCACGGGTCCACCGTCTGGCAGGTCTTCGATTCCTGCTGGATGAACAGCTGGGTGTTGCGGGCGATGCGGGCGGAGAAGTCCGTCGGCAACGCGATGGCCTCGTCGAGGGCGTTGGTGTGCAGCGACTGCGTGTGTCCCTGCGTGGCGCCCATGGCCTCGATGCAGGTGCGCACCACGTTGTTGTAGACGTCCTGCGCGGTCAGCGACCAGCCGGAGGTCTGCGAGTGCGTGCGCAGGCTCATCGACTTCGGGTTCTTCGGGTTGAAGCCGCGCACCAGACGCGCCCACAGCATGCGGGCGGCGCGCATCTTCGCGACCTCCATGAAGAAGTTCATGCCGATCGCCCAGAAGAACGACAGCCGCGGCGCGAAGGCGTCGACCGTCAGGCCCACCGACTCACCGGCGCGGATGTACTCCACACCGTCGGCCAGGGTGTAGGCCATCTCGATGTCGGCGGTCGCGCCGGCCTCCTGCATGTGGTAGCCGGAGATGGAGATGGAGTTGAACCGCGGCATGTTCGCGCTGGTGAAGGCGAAGATGTCGGCGATGATCTTCATCGACGGCTGCGGCGGGTAGATGTAGGTGTTGCGGACCATGAACTCCTTCAGAATGTCGTTCTGAATGGTTCCGGCCAGCTGCTCGGGTTTGACACCCTGCTCCTCGGCGGCGACGACGTAGAGCGCCAGCACCGGGAGCACCGCGCCGTTCATGGTCATCGACACCGACATCTGGTCCAGCGGGATGCCATCGAACAGCTGCCGCATGTCCAGGATGGAGTCGACGGCCACGCCGGCCATGCCGACGTCACCGGCCACGCGCGGGTGGTCGGAGTCGTAGCCGCGGTGGGTGGCCAGGTCGAAGGCGATCGACAGGCCCTTCTGGCCGGCCGCGAGGTTGCGGCGGTAGAAGGCGTTCGACTCCTCGGCGGTGGAGAACCCGGCGTACTGGCGGATCGTCCACGGCTGGTTCACATACATCGTCGCGTAGGGGCCGCGCAGGTAGGGCGCGATGCCGGGGCGGGTGGTGAGGAAGTCCAGGCCATCCAGGTCACCGCTGCCGAACAGCGGCGGCACCAGGATGTGCTCCGGGGTCTGCCAGCCGGCGGAGTGACCGACCTGGTGGAAGTGGTCGTCGAACTGCTTCTTGGCGTCGGTGGGGATGCCGTCGCCGTTCAGGTCGACCGAGCCGAAACGGGGAATCGTGGTCATTGCTCAGGCCTCCAGCTTGTCCAGGGTGGAGGTCAACAGCTCCACCACATTCATTCCGTCGAAGACGTTGCCGTCGATCACGGCGCTCACCTCGGCCTCGTCGCCGCCGAGTTCCTTCAGCTGCCCGGCGAGCCGCACCTCCTGGGCGCCTGCCTCCTTCAGGGCCTTCGCGACGGCGAGACCGTGGGCGGCGTAGACCTTCGCGCTGGAGCACAGGACCGCGATGTCGGTGCCCGCCTCCTGCATGGCCTTGACGAACACCTCCGGGTTGGTGCCCTCCGCGATCACGGTGTTGATGCCACCCACGTGATACAGGTTCGAGGTGAAGCCCTCGCGACCACCGAAGTCGCGCCGGGTGCCGAGGCAGGCCAGCAGCACGGTCGGGGTCTTCTCGGCGGCCTTGGAACGGTCCCGGAGGTCCTCGAAGACCTGGCTGTCGCGCACGAACGGGATGCCGCCGAGCTTCGGGGCCTTCGGACGCGGAGCGCGCACGAGGGCCTTCTCGAGGTGGTTCGGGAACATCGAGACGCCCGTCAGCGGCAGCTTGCGGGTGGCGAGCAGCTTGGCGCGGGCATCGTTGATCTCCTTGAGCTGGGCGGCCACGGTGCCATCGGCGATGGCGGCCGCCATGCCCTTCTCGTCGAGCTGGCCGAACAGTTCCCAGGCCTTCTCGCAGAGCTGCTTGGTCATGGACTCGACGAACCATGCGCCGCCGGCCGGGTCGTTGACGCGGCCGATGTTCGACTCCTCGGCCAGCACCACCTGGGTGTTGCGGGCGATGCGGCGGGTCAGGACGTCGGGAAGACCAATCACGGTGTCGAGCGGCAACACGGTGATGAACTCGGCCTGGCCGACGGCCGCCGCGAAGGCCGAGATGGTGCCGCGCAGCACGTTGACGTAGGCGTCGTCGCGGGTGATCTCGCGCAGCGACGTGACGGCGTGCTGCACCGCGCCGCGTTTCTCCGGGCTCACCCCGAGCACCTCGCCGACCCGGTTCCACAGGGTGCGCAGCGCGCGCAGCCGGGAGATGGTGACGAACTGGTTGGTGTTCGCGGAGACCCGGAACAGGACGCTGTCGAAGGCCTCATCGGCGCTCAGCCCGAGATCGGTGAGGGCGCGCACGTATTCGATGCCCGTGGCCAGCGCGTAGGCCAGCTGGGCGACGTCACCGGCGCCCATGGAATCGTAACGGGAGGCGTCCACGACGATGGGACGCACACCCGGGAACGGCTTTGCAAGCTCCACGGCCCTCGCGATCACCGAGAGGTCGGGGGTGGTTCCGTTGAGGGCGGCGAAACCGATCGGGTCGACGCCGAGGCTGCCGCGGATGTTCTCCTTGCCGGAGGCGGCGAAGGCCGCGGCCAGGGCCTCGGCGGCCGCCAGCTCATCGGTGTTGGAGGAAACATGTGTGGGGGCAAGGTCGAACAGGACATCGCTCAGGACCTCTGCCAGTTTGTCGGCGGGTACCGCGTCGGGGTCCACACGTACCCAGACCGCGGATGTGCCGCGCTCCAGGTCGGTGTCGACGGCCTTGCGGGCCTCGGCCGGGTCGGGTTCCTCAATGAGCTGAGCACTGAACCAGCCCTCATCCATCTCTCCTGCGCGGACCGTGGTGCCGCGCGTGAATGGGGCCACTCCGGGGAAACCAAGCTCCTTGACGCCATCGTCAATGGTGTACAGCGGCTTGACCTCAAGCCCGTCGACGGTGTGGCTCGTCAGGCGCTTGTATGCCTGCTCAATGTTGAGTTCCTTGCCTTCCGGGCGCTTCCGGTTGAGTACCTTCAGCACCTCTTTTTCCCAGTCTGCGAGGCTGGGAGTGGCGAAGTCAGCGGCGAGACTGATCTCGGCCGCGCTCGTTGCTTCTGTGCTCATCGCTCTCCGTCCAAATTCTTCCGGCAAACCATTGCGGGGATATGGCTGCCTGGTTTCGAGACTGCTAGTCCTCGACATCCCAACCCTAGCCCAGCCCGGTTGAAGGACAGACTTCGGGGGCGGGTTCTTTTCGGGGAAAAGGTGCCTGCCGGGCCGGGAGCGGGCGTATTGGTCCTACCAACGACCGGCTAGGGGCCGGGTCCCGGAACGGAAGCCGTGCCCGGTTCGGGCGTCGGGTGCGAGACCTCCGGGACCGGCGGCGCGCCAACGGCCACCGGTTCCGGCGCCACCGGGAGTTTCTCGTCGATGCGCCGGCCACATCCCGAGCCGTGACCACCACCCTTCGGGCGGATGGGTGAGGATGGGCTCATGAGCACTTCTGAAACGCGCGCCTTCCCCCGCACCTCGACCGCGAGGGTGGCCACGGACCGCCCCGCCCGCTACGGCAAACAGCTGGCCAGCCACATGGGTCGCAAGATCACCACCGCCTGGGACGAGGACAGCGGGACCGGCTCCCTGGAGTTCAACCGCGAGGGCCCCACCACCGGGGTCGTCGAGCTCTCCTGCGACGGTGAGGTCCTGGTGCTGCGGCTGTCCGCGGCCGACGAGCACCTTGAACGGCTGGAGGAGGTCGCGGGCATTCACCTGGCCCGGTTCGGCGCCAAACAGGGCATGGTGGTCCGTTGGGAACGTGGGGACGGGACTCCGGGCACCACCCAGGGTCCCGTGACACCCGGGGAGCGCTGATCCGCCTGGCGTCGCACCGGGTTGACCCCCGCCGGGGTTCACCCGGGTTCAGGCCACGGCATCGCCCCAGCGTTCGATGCTCCAGCCATCCCGGCAGGAACCGTTGATCACGATCCACTGGGTGTTGCTCAGTGGCGGCGCCTTCTTCAGACCGAAACCGGGGTCCTGGGCCAGGGTCCACACCCGCAGCGCCGCCCCGTGGCTGATGATCGCCGCGCAGCTGTGGCCGGCTGATTCCACGCGGGAGATGGCCGAGGTGAAACGGGACATGAACTGCCGTGCCGTCTCGCCGCCCTCGAGGCAGGAGTCCATGTTCTCGGAGGACCAGGTTTGCAACTCCGCAATGTAGGCCCGCCAGTCGTGGTTGAGTTCCTCCACACCCGCCGAGATCTCCTGCACCCCGTCGAGGACCTGTACCTCGAGTCCCAGCGATTCGGCGAGGGGAGCGGCCGTCTGCTGTGCGCGTGTCAACGGGGATGCGTAGACTGCCTCGATCGGTTCGTCGGCGAGTTTCCCCGGCAGCGAGGCGGCCTGGGTCAGGCCGTGATTGGTCAATCGGTAGCCCGGGTAGGCGGTGTCCAATCGGTGATCGACGTTCGCCTGGGTTTCGCCGTGACGGATCAGGAGGAGTCGCATGACATGATCGTAGGCGGGAGGGGGCACCGCCCGGCGTGTCGTGCCCGAGTCGCCGACTCACCGGCCAAGAAAGTGGCAGCAGGGAGCGAAGGCCCTAGGGTGACGAGAGTGGATGCAGCCGATGTGATCTCCGACCTTTCCGAAGTTCTCTACACCAGCGACCAGATCGCGGCGCGCGTCGCCGAGCTCGCCGCCCGGATCGACGCCGACTACGAAGGTCGGGAGCTCCTGATCGTGGGGGTGCTCAACGGGGCGATCATGGTGGTCTCCGACCTGCAGCGCGCCATGAAGAGCCACGTCGAGATGGACTGGATGGCCGTCTCCTCCTACGGATCCGGAACCCAGTCCAGCGGCGTGGTGCGCATCCTGAAGGACCTCGGCGTCGACATCGAGGGACGTCACGTCCTGGTTGTCGAGGACATCATCGACACCGGCCTGACGCTGAGCTACCTGATCTCGAACCTGACCAGCCGCAGGCCCGCCAGCCTCGAGATCATGACGATGTTCCGCAAACCCGGGGCGGTCCGGATGGATGTGCCCGTCAAGTACGTCGGTTTCGACATTCCCAACGAGTTCGTCGTCGGCTACGGCCTCGACTACGCCGGTCGCTACCGCAACCTCCGTGATCTGGCCGTCCTGGCCCCCCAGGTCTACTCCTGAGATCCCTGAGGGTTCCGGGCCCGCGACGATCCGTGCGCGCCCGATGCGATGTTCTGTGCCTCTTGGTGAGCGCTGGTAGCCTTCCAGTGCTTACGTACATCTTCTTCTAGGGAACCCCGCCGTTGCAGAAAATCATGAAGAACCCGATGAGTTGGGTCACCTGGGTCGTCATCATCATCCTTCTCGGGACGCTGATCATGCAGCTGATCTCCGGCTTGGTCGGTTTCCGGGAAGTCCCGATGAACCAGATCATGAGCGTCCTGCAGAGTGAGGAGAAGCTCAAGGAGGTCGTCGTCATCGACGGCGACCAGGTGATCCAGATCACCACTGAGGCCGGTCAGCGCATCCAGTCCAGCTGGGTGGGGCGTCAGGTGGACGGCTTCGTGGAGATCCTCCAGCAGCGTTCCGCCGCCGGGACGCTCGATCACTGGATCACCCGTCACCCCACTCCCAACCTGCTCACCTCCCTGATCTACACGGGCCTGCCCTTCCTGCTGCTCGTCATCGGTTTCTTCGTGGTGATGCGGATGGTCAACGGCGGCGGTTCGGGCAGTCCGCTCAGCTTCGGCAAGTCGAAGGCGAAACTCGCCAGCAAGGACATGCCGAAGACCACCTTCGCCGACGTCGCGGGCGTCGACGAGGCCGTCGAGGAGCTGCAGGAGATCAAGGAGTTCCTCGCCGAACCCGCGAAGTTCCAGAAACTCGGCGCCAAGATCCCCAAGGGCGTGCTGCTCTACGGCCCGCCCGGGACCGGCAAGACCCTCCTGGCGCGCGCCGTCGCGGGGGAGGCCGGGGTGCCGTTCTTCTCCATCTCCGGCTCCGATTTCGTCGAGATGTTCGTCGGTGTCGGTGCCAGCCGGGTCCGTGACCTGTTCGAGCAGGCCAAGGAGGCCGCACCCGCCATCGTGTTCATCGACGAGATCGACGCCGTCGGCCGCCACCGCGGCGCCGGGATGGGCGGCGGCCACGACGAACGCGAACAGACCCTCAACCAGCTGCTGGTCGAGATGGACGGTTTCGACGTGCGCGGCGGCGTGATCCTGATCGCCGCGACGAACCGCCCCGACGTGCTCGACCCGGCGCTGTTGCGCCCGGGCCGTTTCGACCGGCAGATCTCCGTGGAGGCCCCGGACCTGATCGGTCGTTCCCACATCCTCCAGGTGCACGCCGTCGGCAAACCCCTCGCCAAGGACATCGACCTCGAATCCGTGGCCAGGCGCACCCCCGGTTTCTCCGGTGCCGACCTGGCCAACGTCCTCAACGAGGCCGCCCTCCTCGCGGCGCGCATGAACCTGAACGAGATCGGGCAGGCGCAGCTCGACGAGGCCATCGACCGGGTGATCGCGGGACCGCAGAAACGCACCCGCCTGATGAACGACCGCGAACGCCTCATCACCGCCTATCACGAGGGTGGGCACGCCCTCGTGGCGGCCGCGATGCCCGGCAACGATCCCGTCCAGAAGGTCACGATCCTGCCGCGCGGCCGCGCGCTCGGCTACACGATGGTGATGCCCGACGACGACAAGTACTCGCACACCCGCGGTGAGCTGCTGGACCAGATGGCCTACATGATGGGCGGCCGGGCCGCGGAGGAGATGATCTTCCACGACCCCACCACCGGCGCCCAGAACGACATCGAGAAGGCCACGAAGGTGGCGCGGGCCATGGTCACCCAGTACGGCATGAGCGAACGCGTCGGTGCCGTCCAGCTCGGCGGCGGCGACTCCGAACCGTTCATGGGGATGCGTGGGGCGCAACCGTCGAAGGACTTCTCGGAGGCCTCCGCGGCGATCATCGACGAGGAGGTGGCCAAGCTCATCAACGCCGCCCACCAGGAGGCCTACGACGTGCTGGTCGAGAACCGCGAGGTGCTCGACGAACTGGTCCGGCAGCTGTTCGCGAAGGAGACCCTCAACAAGGCCGAGGTCGCGGAGGTGTTCAAGGACCTCAAACGCCGCGACAAACGGCCTGCCTGGACCGGCTCCGAGCTGCGCATCCCCTCCACCATTCCGCCCGTCGAGGTGCCGATGTCCCCCAGCCCGTCCAGCCAGGAAACCCCACCCAGGCAGATCGCGTCCCGCCCGCTCCCGGACGGGGCCCCCGACCGCTGGGCGCCGCCCGCCCCCGAGGACCGGCGGTGAGTCACGTCGACCAGCCCCGGATCGAGGCGGCGGTCCGCGAGATCCTCCTCGCGGTTGGTGAGGACCCGGATCGCGACGGGCTGTCCGAAACCCCGGGTCGCGTGGCCCGCTCCTACCAGGAGTTGTTCTCCGGGCTGGCGCAGGATCCCGCCGAGTTGCTGTCGACCACCTTCGACATCGACCACGAGGAGCTCGTGCTCGTCCGCGACATCGAGCTGACGAGCTGCTGCGAGCACCACCTGCTGCCCTTCTTCGGGGTGGCACACGTCGGCTACATCCCCGGCGGGGGAAGGGTGACGGGACTGTCGAAACTGGCTCGGCTGGTCGACATCTACGCCCGCCGCCCGCAGGTGCAGGAACGCCTCACCACGCAGGTCGCCGACGCGCTCGTCACCCACCTGGGCGCGCAGGGCGTGATCGTCGTGATCGAGGCCGAACACACGTGCATGACGATGCGGGGGGTGCGCAAACCGGGCAGCAGAACCATCACCAGCGCCGTGCGAGGGCAGCTGCGCAACGCCGCCACCCGCGCCGAGGCCATGAGCCTGATCATGGCGAGGTGACCTCATGACCATCGTGATGGGCGTGCTCAACGTCACCCCCGATTCGTTCTCCGACGGCGGGCGGCACGACGACGCCGAGGCCGCCGTCGCCCACGGCAGGCTCCTGGCTTCCCAGGGCGCGGGGATCATCGATGTCGGTGGTGAATCCACCCGTCCCGGGGCCGCGCGGGTCCCCGAGGCGGAGGAGATGGCGCGTGTGCTCCCGGTGGTCGCGGCCCTGGCTGCTCACGGGATCACCTGCTCCGTGGACACCATGCGTGCCTCCGTCGCCCGGGCCGCGGTCGCGGCTGGAGCCCGGATCGTCAACGACGTCTCCGGTGGGCTCGCCGACCCCGGCATGCTGGATGCGGTCGCGGACCTCGGCGTCGACTACGTCGCCATGCACTGGCGCGGCCACTCCGATGTCATGCAGCAGCACACCGGCTACAGCGATGTCGTCGCCGACGTGGCCGCGGAGCTGGCCACCCGCCGCGACGCCGCCCTTGCTGCGGGCATCGCGGCCGAACGTATCATCCTCGACCCGGGGATCGGGTTCGCCAAGACCTCCGAACAGAACTGGCTGCTGCTGCGCGGCCTGGATGCCCTCCAGGCCATGGGGCATCGGTTGCTGGTCGGGGTCAGCCGCAAACGTTTCCTGGGTGAGCTGCTGGACGGCAGGCCCGCCACGGATCGCGACGCCGCCACCGCCGCCGTCACCACCTGGTGCGCCGCGCACGGGATCTGGGCGGTTCGCACCCACGAGGTGCCCGCGCAGCGCGACGCGGCACAGGTGGGGCGGCGGCTCGGAGCCCTGACGGTGGGCTGAGCGGCTCCTGCCGGAGCGGCGTTTCCGGGACCCGGTATTCTCGGCTCAATGCGACCCGTGAGGAGGTGAGGGAATGGATTCCATCAACATCACAGGCCTGACCGCGACCGGTTTCCACGGGGTGTTTCCCGAGGAACGGCTCAACGGCCAACGCTTCGTCGTCGATGTCGAGCTCGGGCTGCACGTGGAGACCCGATCCGACGAACTGTCGGACACGGTCGATTACGCCGGGATCGCCGACCTGATCCGCGCCGAGATCGAGGGCGAACCCTGCCGGCTCATCGAAACCCTCGCGGGGAGAATCGCCGACCGGTGTCTGTCCAATTCGCTGGTCCAGCAGGTTCGTGTGACGGTGCACAAACCGCAGGCCCCCGTCCCTCATGAATTGTCAGATCTGTCAGTCACCATCACCAGGAGCAGCCATGAGCAACGGTCCCTTTGACATCGATGTTGACACCTTGGGAAACATGCGTCCCATCTCCAAGGTGGTTTTCTCCTTCGGGTCCAATCAGGGGGACTCGCCCACCATCCTCGCCCAAGCCGTCGAGGTGCTCGCGGAAACCCCCGGCCTGATCATCGTGGACGTCTCCCCCGTCTACCAGACGCCCTTCCAAGGGGAAGGGCCGGAGCAGGACGACTACCTGAACCTCGTGGTGGTCGCGGAATCCACCCTCGAACCGATGACCCTGCTGGACCGGGCCTTCGCCATCGAGGAGAGTTTCGGCCGGGAACGCACGGTCCCCAACGGACCACGGACCCTGGACATCGACATCATCATGGTCGGCAAACGGGTCAGCGAGGAGGACATAGAACTGCCCCATCCGCGGGCCCACGAAAGGGCCTTCGTGCTGGTTCCGTGGTGCGACATCGACCCGATGGGAGAAATCGTGGGGGTCGGCCCCATCACGGAACTCGTCAAACAGGTTGACAGGACCGGCGTCATCAGGCGCGACGACATCGTCATAGCGAACCCCGGCCGACGTTGAACCGAAAGCCGGAACTGACCCCCACCACGGTGCGCCAGGTCGTGGTCGCGACCCTGGCGGGGGGCGCCGTCGGGTGGATGATCCTGAGCATCTTCGACCTTCTGAACGCCTTCCCGCCCGTGGCGCCGTGGAGCCTGTCGGTGCTCCTGGTGCTGTTGGGGGTCGCGGCCATCATCTACGCCCGCACCCTCCCGAAACGGCTGGAGCAGCGTCGCGTCCCCGCGCTGGAGGCGGTGCGGGCGATGGTGATGGCGAAGTCGCTGATCGCCACCGGGGCCCTGCTCGCAGGGGGACATGCGGTCTACGTGGGGCGCTGGGTGGCCTCAATGGCTGCTGAACTGCCCGCCACCCGGGTCTGGCACGGCCTGGTGGCCATAGCCGCCGCGGTGTTCTGCGCGTGGGGCGGCTGGGTGCTGGAACGCGCCTGCATGATCGACGGTGACGGCAATGACGCCGAATCCGGGGAGGATCAAGAGGCCTCCGAGGCCGCCTGAGGAAACAGCCGGACCCAGCGCATGTCCAATGTCCAAAACTTGGTTTTCGGCGTTTCGCTTCAAAAATGCCCGTTCGGCTGGTTTAATCTGTCGACATGTCAGGTCGTCACGTTGCGAAGTCATCTTCCGAGCGCTCCATCGCCATTGGCATCCTCTCCGTGGGGTCGCTGGTGGTCCTCGGATCGCTGTTTGTCGACAGCATCTGGGTTGTTCGCGTCGGTGCCGTCATAGCCCTGCTGATGGCGGTCGCCGCAGTCTCCGTGGCTTGGATGGAGTTGAAGCGCGAGCGAGCGGAACACCGCGAGGAGATCAAGCGCCAAGTGGCCATCCGTGTCGAGCAGGCCGAGCGGCATCACGCTGAATCCGTGGCGATGATTGATCGTTTCAACGAGCGCGCGCAGAACCTCAAGTCGATGATCGCCAAGCTGCGCCGCCAGCTGGGTGCCGCCAACTCGGAGCTCAGCACCATGCGCGGCAACTCCGCCTGGCTGCGTGGTGAGGTCGCCGAGAGGCAGTCCCGCATTGATGCCCTTGAGGCGAAGATCGCCGAGCTGGAGGAGCGTCTCATCGCGGAGGAAGAGGCCCGCCAGGAGATCGAGGAATCCAGCAACATCGTTGAGCTGCCCCGCTACGCCAAGGGTGAGGAAGCCATCGAGCTGTGGATCAGCGATGACGAACACCCCACCATGGTGGATCTCGGCAAGCTCAACATGGCCCACTACGATGAACCCCTCCTGCCCGTCCGCAAGGAGGCCTGACCGGCCCCGAAGGGGCAGGAACCCGACCGCTTCTGCACACGGATCCCCGACCGCGTGGCCCGGAAGGCCACCGGCCGGGGATCCGTTTTTTGTGCTCCGCGGGCTTCTTGCGCCGTGAAAAAGTCATCCGGAGTGAATGGCTTTGTCATCCGAACGGCCAATATTTCTGGTTGGCCGAAAGGCCGGCAAGCTCGTGTGGGAAGGACGTTCAGGCCCTAAAGATCAAGGTTTCATGCACGGTGAGTGGTATTCCCGGAGGGGGCATCGCATTGATCACGGTTCATAATCTGTTTCAAGGTACTTGAAAATGATGTATTGTTGCCTCTGTCCCGAGCAAGCAAAGAGCTTGTGCAAGTTTTAGATGAACAGGAGTTCCCATGGCTCGTGAGGTCCAGATCTTCCTCAAGGATGATATCGACGGTTCTGTCGCGGACCGCAATGTCACTTTCGCTCTCGATGGCGTCGAGTACGAAATCGACCTGAGCGAGGCCAACATCACCAAGCTGGTTCAGGCCCTCGAGCCCTGGACCGGCGCTGCCCGCCGTGTGCGCAAGAGTTCCAAGCGCAGCACCCAGCGGCGTTCCCACGAAGGGCCTTCCACCAACGACGTTCGCAACTGGGCTCGTGCGCAGGGCCACGAGGTCAGCGACCGTGGCCGCATCCCCAGCGCCATCATGGCTGCCTACGAGGCGGCCCACTGAAACTGAGCAATCGACCCTACCGGGGGAAACGGGCCGAGAAGACAACTGCCACATCAGTTGAGCGAACCCTGTAAGGGGGCGGGAGCACTTGCTCCCGCCCCTTGGGTGTTGTTTTGGGTCTTTCTTCAACGGCTCGCTTTGGGGAAGCCCGGGACGTAACGGAACCGTTGCCTTTGGGGTGACGGAATTTCCGGAAGACGCAGGAAGGCGTGGCGGCCGCGGGGTCGGGTTTGGGCTTTCGGTGGATTCGGGTGTACGGGGCGGATGTTTCCCCGGGGCCAGCGGGAAGCCGGCCGTTGCGTCGGGGCTTTCGGTGGTTCCCGCGATCCGCTCTGGGGAATCGGTGTCGTCCGTGGACTGGAGGGGCACACCTTCCGGGAGATCGGCGGGCCTGTTCGGATCCAGGGAATCGTTCCCGAGCCAGACGATGGTGTTGTCGCCGAATACCGAATCGAGTTTGTGCTCGCTCACCTAACCCGCGACGAGGCAGGCGTTGTTGATGGTCGTTGCGGCGGTTTGCGGCGGATCGGCCAAACCGGAAACGGCCGGGTCCGCGGGTTTCCTGATTTTTCCCATTCCGCAGCGGCGTGGCGCCTCCCGGGTTTGGCTGCGCATCCCCGGTGTTGCGGTCGTTCCCGGGAACCGAAACCAGTGCGGCACTTGACGAATGGCGCCTGGCCGGTGACGGGAAGGCCGGTTTCGTCGCGGTCCGGTGACCGGTGGCGCGGGGAATGGGGCCCGCCAACCGCGTCCCCTGCGTGCCCGATGACCACGCCGCTGGCTGGGTGTCTGCGGATCCTTGCGCGAGCCTCTAAGCTGGTATGAGCGGAGCCGGCGCAATGCCGTCGCGCACCGCAGGAGGAGATAAAGAATGTTCGAACGCTTCACTGATCGCGCCCGCCGGGTCATCGTGTTGGCGCAGGATGAGGCCAAGCTGTTAAACCACAACTACATCGGCACGGAGCACCTGCTTCTCGGTCTGATTCACGAGGGCGAGGGCGTGGCCGCCAAGGCGCTGGAACAAATGGGAATCTCCCTGCAGGCGGCCCGTGAGCAGGTGGTCGAGATCATGGGCCAGGGGCAGCAGGTGCCATCCGGGCACATCCCCTTCTCGCCGCGCGCCAAGCGCGTGCTGGAGCTTTCGCTGCGCGAGGCCCTGCAGATGAACCACAACTACATCGGCACCGAGCACATCCTGCTCGGGCTGGTGCGGGAGGGTGAGGGAGTGGCCGCCCAGGTGCTTCTGAAGCTCGGGGCCGATCTCGGCCGGGTGCGTTCCACCGTCATCCAGCTGCTGGCCGGCTACCAGGGCAAGGAGGCGTCCATGGCGGGCGCCCCGGAGGCCGGGCCGGAGAAGTCCAGTTCGCAGGTGCTCGACCAGTTCGGGCGCAACCTCACCCAGGCGGCACGCGAGAACCGGCTCGACCCGGTGATCGGCCGTGTCAGCGAGATCGAGCGCGTCATGACGGTGCTCAGCCGCCGCACCAAGAACAACCCGGTGCTGATCGGTGAACCGGGCGTCGGCAAGACCGCCGTCGTCGAGGGCCTCAGCCAGGCCATCGTCCGCGGCGACGTGCCCGAGACCCTGCGCGACAAGCAGATCTACACCCTGGACCTGGGTGCCCTGGTGGCTGGTTCGCGTTACCGCGGCGATTTCGAGGAACGCCTGAAGAAGGTGCTCAAGGAGATCAAGACCCGCGGCGACATCATGCTGTTCATCGACGAGATCCACACCCTCGTCGGTGCCGGTGCCGCGGAGGGGGCCATCGACGCCGCCAGCATCCTCAAACCCATGCTGGCCCGCGGTGAACTCCAGACCATCGGCGCCACCACCCTCGACGAGTACCGCAAACACATCGAGAAGGACGCCGCCCTGGAGCGCCGGTTCCAGCCGATCCAGGTGGCCGAGCCATCCGTCGCGCTGACCATCGACATCCTGAAGGGGCTGCGGGACCGCTACGAGGCCCACCACCGCATCACCATCACCGACGAGGCCCTCACGGCCGCGGCGACGATGGCGGACCGCTACGTCCAGGATCGGTTCCTGCCGGACAAGGCCATCGACCTGATCGACGAGGCCGGTGCGCGGCTGCGCATCCAGCGGATGACCGCGCCTCCGGACCTGCGCGAGTTCGACGAGCAGATCGCGAAGCTGAAGATGGAGAAGGACGCCGCCATCGATGCGCAGGACTTCGAGACCGCCGCCCGGCTGCGTGACGACGTCACCCGCATCCAGGCGCAGCGCGCGGAGAAGGAGGAGGCCTGGAAGCAGGGCGACTCCGACATTCCCGCGGTGGTGGGCGAGGAGGAGATCGCCGTCGTGCTGTCCAGCAGCACCGGAATTCCGGTGTTCAAGCTGACGGAGGAGGAGTCGGCGCGGCTGCTGCGCATGGAGCAGGAGATCGGGAAGCGTTACATCGGGCAGGAGGACGCCGTCAAGGCCCTCGCCCGTTCGATCCGCCGCACCCGTGCCGGTCTGAAGGACCCGAAGCGTCCCTCCGGTTCCTTCATCTTCGCCGGCCCCTCGGGCGTCGGGAAGACGGAACTCACCAAGGCGCTCACCGAGTTCCTGTTCGGCGACGAGGACGCGCTCATCACCCTCGACATGAGCGAATACTCCGAGAAGCACACCGCGTCCAGGATGTTCGGGTCCCCGCCCGGTTACGTCGGCTACGAGGAGGGCGGTCAGCTCACCGAGAAGGTGCGTCGCAAGCCGTTCTCGGTGGTGCTGTTCGACGAGATCGAGAAGGCCCACCCCGACATCTTCAACTCGCTGCTGCAGATCCTCGACGAGGGGCGTCTCACCGACGCCCAGGGTCGCGTGGTGGACTTCAAGAACACCGTCATCGTGATGACCACCAACCTCGGTTCCCGCGACATCAGCAAGGGTGTCAACCTCGGATTCTCGCGGGCCGGGGACGAGGCCTCCAGCTACGAGAAGATGAAGGCGAAGGTCTCCGACGAACTCAAGCAGCATTTCCGTCCTGAGTTCCTGAACCGTGTCGACGAGATCGTCGTGTTCCACCAGCTCACGCAGTCCAACATCGAACGGATCGTGGACCTGATGGTGGCGCAGATCGAATCCCGCTTGGCGGACCGGGACATGGGCATCGAACTGACCCCGGCCGCGAAGACCCTCATCGCCAAGCGCGGTTTCGACCCGGTGCTCGGGGCGCGCCCCCTGCGCCGCGCCCTGCAGCGTGACATCGAGGACGTGCTCGCCGAGAAGATCCTCTTCGGAGACCTGGCCGCAGGGCAGATCGTCCATGTGGACGTCGCCGAGGAGGGTGCGGAACTGCCGTTCAAGTTCACGGGAATCTCCAAGACCCCGCCGGCTCTCCCCGCGGAAACCGGTCCCGCCGAATGACCCGCTGAACCACGAGGGGCCCCGACCACAAGGTCGGGGCCCTTGTTGTCGCGCCGAGCTGGTTGAACCGGTCGCGACGAAACCTCTCCGTCCCGAAGTTGGTTGAGTCGGGCGGTGCTGAAGGAGCGGCCCGTGTCGAAACCATCGTTCGCATGTCCGGGGTCTCGTGGTCGGGTTCTGGTTACCGGGTTTCGGGTGGTTTCGATGTGGACTGCTCGCCCAGGGAGTCGCGGTCCGGCTCAACCGGCTTGGAAGAGTGGAAGTTGGTTGAGCCGACCTGCTCGCTCTGCGAGCTGGTCGTGTCGAAACCATGGTGACCGCTGCGTCCGGGGTGGGTGTCCGGCGGAATCTCTCAGACGGGGGTCTGGGGGCGGGTGTAGGCGGCTTCGGTGATGCGCAGCAGGGCGTCGCGGATCAGGCGGGCCCGCGCCGACCCGATCCCCTCGAGCTGCTGGAGTTCCGAGACGGAGACGCTGAACAGTTCCTGCAGCGAGAACCGGTTGATGAGTTTCGTCGTCATCCCCTCCGACAGGCGACCCACCGAGATCAGCAGACGCGTGCCGCGGGTGTGGATCGGGGTCTCCAGGTAGGGGGATTCGCCGAAGCCGATGCGTTCCGCGACGAGCTGGGAGCTCAGCAGTTCCTCAGCGGAGAAGTTGTGCAGCGGCTCCAGGGTGAAGAGGGCCGGGTCGGTGAGATTGTGGGCGTAGTCGGTTCTCAGCTGCTCGTCGAGACCGGTGAACTCACCCACCAGCTCCGCGTGCTGCAGCGCTATGAGACGGCCCTCGACACCGAGGGTGTCGATGTGGAACTGGGCCTCCGCGGACAGGCGCCGGGTCATCTCGAAGCGCTGGGCGACGAGCACCAGGTCGCGGATGGTGACCTGCTCGCCGACCTCCAGGGCGTTGAACTGGTGGAGGATGTCACCCAGGCGGTCGACGAAACGGGCGAGGGTGGCCAAGGTCTGGTTGGCGCGGCTGATCATCTGCCCGGAGGTCTCCACCACGTGCCGGTCCCCGTCCATGAACAGTGAGATCGTGGACATCGACGCCGACACCGTCACCACGGGAACCCCGGAGGCCTGCGCGGTGCGGTCGGCGGAGCGGTGCCGGGTGCCGGTCTCGGCGGTCGGCAGGTTACCCGCGGGGACGAGATGGACACCTGCTGCAATGATGCGGCTGAGGTCGTTGGACAGGATGATGGCGCCGTCGAGTTTTGCCAGTTCCCGCAGGGCCTGGGGGGTGAACTCGACGTCGAGCCGGAAACCGCCGGTGGAGACCTGCTGCACCTTCGCGTTGTTCCCCAGCACGACCAGCGCACCTGTGCGGCCGTGCAGGATACGGTCCAGCCCGGCGCGCAGCGGAGTGCCGGGCGCGAGGCGTCGTTGGTACTGGCGTAGCCGATCCCGCTTCATTTTCCTCCAGAGCCGTCGATCCCCGAGCAAGTTTACAAACCCGGTGAAACTCGGTCTTCTGAAGGCGCGACCGGGCAGGTATGGTTGAACACATGGAAACCAACTCGCAGGATCGCGAGTCGGCGGCTCATCTCCTCGAGCTCGCCGACGAGGCCCGTGCGGCGACCGTGCATGCCGCTGCCCTGCCGTGGTGGCGGCTCGCGCTGGTGGCTGGAAGCGCCGGGGTCTTCTGCGGTGGAATCATCGTCAATGCCTGGGTGGTTGTCATCATCGGGATCGCGATGATGACAACCGTAGCCGTGCTGCTCCACCGATGGGGGACCTCTCGCGGTCAACATCTCGTATCACCGTGGTTCTATGCCTTCCCGCTCCTGCTGGCGGGACCTTTCCCCTTCCTGCTGCGTGCCCTGCTGGATGATGTATCGGTTGACTGGTTCTGGATCGCGGTCGGCTACGGCATGACCGCTTCCGTGGTGTATTTCGTCGCTCTTCTGCTCGACGAGCGCTGGCGCAACCGGCGTCTCGCCGAGGGGCGGTTCGAGGAGTATGACATCTGGTGACCGGCTTCGATGAAACCATTCACTCTCCGAACCGGCTGCGGATCTGTGCGGCCCTCTCGGCGGCGCGGCAGGTGGAGTTCGCCACCCTGGAGCAGGGGCTCGGGGTGTCGAAGTCGCTGCTGAGCAAACAGCTCAAGGTGCTGATCGACGCCGGTTACGTGAAAGTGGAACGCAAACCCCAGTCCTTCGGTCGGCCTCGCACCTGGGTGGGGCTGACTTCCGCAGGTCGCAGGGCCTACCGGAATCACGTCGCCGCCCTGCGAAAAATCATTGAGGAGGACTGAAGCCAAAGCCGGCTCAACCGGCTTCGGCAGGATCTGCGCTCCTTCCCAAACCCGGACCCCTGCGCACGAAACGCAGGCTCCCACCGAGCACCGTGACGGACCTGCCCGGCCCTCCCCGGCCCTCCCCCCTGTACACGAAACGCAGGAGACGAACGGCTCAACGTCGTGTGATGACGTTGAACCGTCGAACCTCCGCGAGTCGTGCACGGGGAAGGGCGAGTCGTGCACGGGGAAGGGCGAGTCGTGCAC
>CALCKT010000031.1 GCA_937965785.1 uncultured Propionibacteriaceae bacterium
GCGTCGCAGGTCGGTCAGCAGCTGAAGGCCGGCTTCACCCTTGAGAACAACCGGAAGAACAACGCCGGCACCCCGCGGGGCAGTGGAGTCGTCAAGGCCCCCGACATCGACGCCATTCGTGCCCTGCCCGGGGTGACCGATTACCTCCGTCGCATGTCGGTGACCGCCGACCTGGTGGACGCGAATGCGCTGAAACTCCCCAACTCCCAGCGCGACTACGACGCCCAGAAGGAAAAACTCTTCGGAAACCTGATAACCGGCTATGGGGAGAACAACAGCGAGCTGGACGTGAACTTCCGCTCCGGTGGTCTGAAACTGACCCAAGGACGTCACGTCAATGAATCCGACGTCAACAAGGCGATCATTCACGAGGATCTCGCCAAGGCCAACGGCCTGAAGGTCGGCGACAAACTCAAGTTGAAGGCGAACCCGAACGACGCCGACAACGTGAACAAGTCCACCGAGGAAGTGGAAGTCGAGATCGTCGGGCTGTTCTCCGGGGAAAACGTCAAACCCGCACGGGTACGCGCCGAACTGGTGCAGAACCTCGTCTACACCGATGTGAACACCGCGAAACAACTCGCCAAACACGAGGACGGCAAGGAGATCTACCAGGACGCCACCTTCTTCGTGGAATCCGCCGGCAAACTCGACGAGGTGATGAAGCAGGCCGGTCAGCTGGGGGTGGACTGGAATAACTTCCAGCTCTCCAAGACCAACCAGATCCTCGCGGGGGTCACGGGCACGGTTCAGAGCATCTACAAGCTCGTTGACACGATGGTCGTGGCCACGGTCATCTTCGGTGTGGTGGTGATCTCTTTGGTGCTGTGGCTGTGGGCCAGGGAAAGACGACGCGAGACCGGGATCCTCCTGGCGGTCGGCACCTCGAAACCAGGGATCGTTACCCAACACATCCTGGAGCTGGTGTTGATAGCGATCCCCGCCTTCGGGACGGCGTGGTTCGCGGCCCAGGGTGCGGCCCAGTTCATCGGCAACCAACTGGTCTCCCAGGCCGCGAAGTCGACGTCGAAGGAAATGGCCGCGCAACTCGGCAGCAACCTCGGTGCCGACAACGAATCGGCCCTGTCCGGCAAGACCCTCGACCACGTCCAGGTGATGTTGGATACCGGGCAGTGGCTCCTGGTGTGCGGGATCTCGCTGGCTCTGGTCTGCGTCGCGGTGCTGATCGCATCCATCCCGACGCTGCGTGCCAAGCCCAAGGCCCTGCTCACCCAGCTGTCCTGAGGCGCCTGCGATGTCTTTGTTGTTGAAACGCGCCTGGCTGTCGGTCAGCAGGCGAATCGGGAAGAGCGTGGTGCTGCTTCTCATCATGACGGTGATCTTCACCGCCCTGGTGGCGGAGGCCAGCGTCCGCGGCTCCATGCAGGCCCTCCGGGAAAGCGTCAGCCGTGGGGTACCCGCCGGGTTCGTGGTTCGTCCCGGCGCCGGGGAACTGAGCCTCACCGATGCGCAATCCGTCAGCGGGGTGCAAGGGGTAACCGGCCACAACTATGTGCGCGGCCTCACCGCCACGCCATCGGATCTCAAGCTCGTCGAGATGCCCGCCAGTGGGGTGGAACTCTCCGGTGACGTGGTGCCCGAGGCGGGTGTCACGGGGGTGACCCGCAGCGACCTGATCCAGGGTTTCGCCGCCAAGCAGTACACCCTCGTCGAGGGACGCCACATCGCCGAGGGCGACCAGAACTCGGCGATCATGCACCAGGAACTGGCGGCGAAGAACGGCCTGAAGGTGGGGGACCGGGTCACGCTGAGCCGTGACGGAAAGTCCGTGACGGTCACCATCGTCGGCCTGTTCACCGGGACCAGCGGGAAGGCGTCGCTGCCCTCGGAGATGGCGGAGAACACCTTCTACACCGATCTGGCCTCCAGCGGGGAACTCGCCGCCGGGCAGGGACTCACCGAGGCCCAGTACCTGGTCGCGAGCGCCGACGAACTGGGCGCGACGATCGCCCGGGCAAAGGGGCTGTCGCTGCCCTGGGACACCTTCCAGGTGGAGGACAACGCCAAAACCTTCTCCGGGGTGCTCTCCGGGATCGCCACCGTCGAGGGGTTGCTCAACCTGATGCTGGCGGGGGTGAGCCTCGCGAGTGTCGCGATCCTGGTGTTCGTGCTGGTGTTCTGGGTGCGGGGCCGGGTCCACGAGATCGGGATCCTGCTGTCGGTCGGCACATCCAAGGGAAAACTGCTGGCGCAGTTCCTGATCGAGCTGACCTTGATCGCGCTCGCCGCGGGTGGCCTGGCGGCCCTCGCCTCAGATCAGGTCTCCCGCATGCTCGGTGACTTCGTCGTCGGGCAGGCCGCGGGGACGGAGGACGGACAGTCCGGTGTGAATGTCCCACCCCCCAGTTTCGCCGCCGCCTCGGCGTTCGACCTCGGACGCGCCTGGCTGCTCGGCTACGCCGTCGTCCTGGTGTCGGCGGTGGTCGCAATGATCCCGATGCTGCGGCTCAAGCCGAAGCAGATTCTCTCCAAGATGAGTTAGGAAATCACAGATGAGTGTTCTTGCGCTGGAAAAGGTCAACTACGCCTACGAAAAGATGGCGCGCAAACTCCTTGAAAATGTCACCATCGAGTTCGAGGGAGGCAAGTTCTACGCGATTCTCGGTGGTTCCGGGGCGGGCAAGTCGACGCTGCTCGGGTTGCTCGCCGGGCTGGATGTCCCCACCAGCGGGAAGATTCTCTGCAACGGCAAGGACATTTCCGAAGAAGGACTCCCCAAACACCGCAAACGTAACGTGTCGCTGGTGTTCCAGAACTATAATCTGATCGACTACCTGACTCCCCTGGAGAACCTTCGCCTGGTGAATCACCGAGCGGACGCCGGGGTGCTGGAGAAGATGGGACTGGAGAAGGAGGAGATCAACCGCAACGTCATGAAACTCTCGGGTGGCCAGCAGCAGCGGGTCGCGATCGGCCGGGCCCTGGTCTCCGACGCCCCCGTGATTCTCGCCGACGAACCGACCGGCAACCTCGACGAGGACACCGCCAGCGACATCATCGACATTCTCAAGACCGCCGCACACGACAAGGGCAAGTGCGTCATCGTCGTGACGCACAGCAAACAGGTGGCCAAGGCCGCCGACATCGTCCTGCGGCTGAGGAACCGGAAACTCGTGGCCTGACAGTGGGATTCGCGAATGGCTCTCGGCATTGTCCGACCGCGGAACCTTCCCACATCCTCGGTTCTGGCACCGTTGTGCAGGACCGCGAGTCGGGGAACTCCACCGATGTACTTGGAGCCCCATCCGGAAGCGGCCGGGATTCGATCTGCCCGGATCCCGGCCGTCTCATTTCCTCGCGTTTCCTCGAGACCTGTTGAAGGGACAGCGGGGTCACGGCCCCGGAGATCACCTTCGCCGCCCCCCTTCGCGCCCAGCACCAGTTCCTGGGCCCGGGGGTCGTTGAACACCAGGACCCCACCGGGCCACTGCGTCCGTGCCCCTTCCCGTACACGACTCGCGGAAGCTAGTCGTGAGAATCAGCCGGCCGGGCCACCGCGCCTGCGCTCCTTCCCGTACACGACTCGCGGAGGCTCGACGGTTCAACGTCGCCACACTACGTTGAACCGTTCTCCGCCCGCGTTTCGTGCACAAAGGGGAGGGGGCGGGTTCGGAGTTGGGGAGGGGCGGGTCTTGTCGAAGCTGGTTGGGTCGGGTTGCGACGAAGGAGCGGCTCGTGTCGAAGCCACCTCACGGATGCCCTCTCTCAGGCGGCGAGTCGTCGCAGCGTCGACAGCACGGAGGCGCCGTAGCCGCCGCCGAACAGGATGGCGTGCACCAGCAGCGGGGTCAGTTGGTGCCAGGCAATCCGTGCCTGCCAGCCGTCGGCCAGCGGGTGGGTCTCGTCGTAGGAGGCGAACGCCTCCGCCCCGAAACCACCGAACAGCGCCATCATCGCCAGGTCGAACTCGCGATGTGCGTAGTGCGCGGCAGGGTCGATGAGCCAGTTGGCACCTGCGACATCCACCAGGCGGTTGCCCGCCCAGAGGTCGCCGTGGACCAGCGACGGGGGTTCGGGTGGGCCGCACAACTCGTCGACGCGGGAGGAGAGGACATCGAGCAGTCGCAGGGCCTCGGCCGAAACCCGTTTCTCCGCGACGGCCCGCCGGGTCAGCGGCAGCACCCGGCGTTCCAGGTAGAACTCGGACCACGACGACGCCGGGGTCAGGTCCACCTCTACGGAACCCAGATATCCCGACGTGTCGCCGTCGAGACCGCCGAAATGGGGCGCGGGCAGGCTGTGCAACCAGGCCAGACCGACACCCAGCGCCGATTCGGTGTCGGGACCACGACCACCCTCGTCGATCCATTCGAGCACCAACCCGCGGGGTGAGGCGGCCAGCACCTCGGGAACCCGCAGCTCCGGCGGTGCGGCCTCCCGCAGAGCCCGCAGACCGCGTGCCTCGCGTTCGAACAGCATCCGGGTGGGGGAGGGATGTGTCTTCAGGAACACCGGCCCGGAGGGGGTGTCGATTCGGTAGGCCCGTGCAATGTCCCCGCCATGGACCGGGGTGACCCGGATCACGTCGAGGTCTGCGATCAGCTCTTCGGGTAGTGACATGCCCCCAAACTACCGGCGCAGATCCGTGAGGCCCGGGGAGAGCCGGTTGGTCTTTGGAATGGCCAAGCTGGTTGAGCCGGGCTGCGACGGAGGAGCGGCCCGTGTCGAAACCACCCGGTGCCCGGTAGTCAGAACCTGGCAACAAGTTTTCGGACATGCGCGAGATGGTTTCGACGAGGCCAGCTCGCAGAGCGAGCAGGCCGGCTCAACCAACTTTCCTCTATCCAAGCCGGTTGGGCCGGGCTGCGACGGAGGAGCGGCCCGTGTCGAAACCATCCGGTGCCCGGCAGGTGGACCCGACCGTGAAGCTGTAGCGATTCACGTCCTTTCCCGTGCATGAATCGCGGAGGTTCGACGGTTCAACGTCGCCACCCGACGTCGAACCGTTTCTCTTCAGTGTTTCGTGAACAGGGAGAGTGGTGTCTTCTTCAAGTTCAAGCTGGTTGAGCCGGGCTGCGAGGAACGAGCGGCCCGTGTCGAAACCACCCGGTGGTTGACAAGCAGACCCGGCCACGAGTCCTTGGGGATCCGACGCGATGTTCCCACTCGCCCCTTCTCTTGGTGGTTGGCGTGCAAGGATGGGGGCATCATCATGACAGCGCACGAACTCAACCGCCGGTTCTCGGCCCTCATGCCCTTCGTCGTCCCGTTGGCGATCGTCGTGGCGGTGCTCTTTCCCGGGCAGTTCGGGGTCCTGTTGCCCGCCATCGCGCCGGTTTTCTTCGTCATCGTCTTCGCCGGTTCCTCGACCCTACGGGCCAGGAGTATCGCCGAGACGTTGCGTCATCCACTGCCGTTGCTCCTGATTCTTGGGATCCTTCACGTCGTGATGCCCGTCGTCGCGTGGGCGGTGGCCCGGCTGGGGTTCGCGGGTAGTCCCGACATCGCCGCGGGAATGGTCCTGGAGTTCCTGGTCCCGACGGCGAGCGCGGGGTTTGCGTGGATAGCGATCTGTGGGGGTGATCTGACGCTCGGGCTTGTCGCCGTGTTCGTGGATGCGGTGCTGACCCCGGTCCTGCTTCCCTTCGGGGTGGAGTTCCTGACCGGGGCTCACGTCTCCGTGGACTCCGTTGAGCTGATGCGCAGCATGGTGGTGATGGTGCTGGCGCCGTCGGTGTTGGCCGTCGTCTTCAACGAGGCGACGGGTGGCAGGGTGAGCGGCAGGCTCATTCCTTGGTTGCAGATGGTGGTGAAGTTCGGGATCGTCGTGGTGATCCTGGCGTCCTCGACGCGCATCGCGCCGATCGTGCGTACCCTCGACCCGATGCTCCTGGTGATCACGGGCGTCATGTTCCTGATCTCCCTGACCGGTTACGGGTTCGGCTGGTTGGCGGCGCGCCTGACGGGGCAGGGCCGGGCGGTCACGGTGGCGATGATCTATGGGTCGGGGATGCGCAACATCAACGCCGGTGCGGTGATCGCTGCGGCCTTCTTCCCTGCGGCGACGATGTTTCCCGTCATCATCTCCACCCTGTTCCAGCAGGTCACGGCGGCGCTGATCTCCTTGGCGATCCAGCGGCGCCTGCCCGAGACCAAACCGGGACAGCGACTGAGAAATCGTGGGCGATCATCCTCGCCGACGCGTTTGTGAAACCTCTGGGTTCATCCGGATCGTCCGAGGAAAACGTATTAACTAAAGTTAGGGATTGACGTCCATGGGGACTCAACGTAACCTGATCTCTTGGATCAGCCGTTTCAGCTAGGGGAGCTGAGGGCTGCTCGAGGAAGAGGCGCGACATGGTGGTCATCATCATTATCTTGTGATTTTCGTTGATCGTGGGGTGGTCGGAGATCGAACGCCCCACGATCCCGTTTTGCGGTCAAAGAAGCATTGTGTTGGAGGTAGGAGTGATCGTGAATAACTCAACATCGGCTCATGGGAAAATGCCGAGTTATTCCCTGTGGAGCGACGCGAGTTATCGCTGGTGGTTCACGGCTGATACAAGTGGGGCCTTCTCCAAGAACATTGCATTGTTTGCCCTTCCGCTCATTACTCTCGGTGTGACGGGGTCGGAGGGATTGGCTGGTTCCTTTTCGGCAATCTTGATAGCATTGCAAACCATATTCGGGATTGCTGGAGGTGTGATTCAAGATCGGTATGACCGCCGGTTCTTGATGGTGATAAATGGATTTATCTCAGCAACGATTTTGACTGCAGCTTGGATGTTCGATCTGGCCATCGGCTTAAATTTGGTGGCTTTGACGGTGATCGCCTTGATGCTTGGGCTTCAGGCGGGTCTGCTTGACGGAACCTCCAATGCGATGTTGCGGGGGTTGGTGCCCGACGAGGTCCTGCCTCGAGCAATGACCAACAATTCTGCTCGAGACTCGGCGGTGCACTTGGCCAGTGGACCGACGGCAGGGATTTTAATGACATTGAACAGAGTTTTCCCTCTCCTTGCTGGTGCCGTCTTGAGTATCTTGGGGGCAGTGACAGCGTCCAGAATTAAAAATTACTGGAAACGAGGTGAAGCCGGTGATGCTTCTGAGCGCCCGGGGTGGCGTGATTGCCTCGGCGGTTTGAAGTGGATTCTGCGGTATCCCTTCCAGCGCAGGGTGATGTTGATTGCAGTTGTCTCAGCGGGAGCGGGAAATTGTTTTCTATTTTTGACGGTGCTGAAGATTTCGAACGCAGGATCACAGACCCTTACGGCTGGGCTCGTCAATGCGGCAGCGGCGTTGGGCATGCTTATCGGTGCCGTCTCGGCATCTTGGGTGATCGGTCGCGTTCCTTCTGGGTGTATCGTGATTACTATGGTGGCAGTAATGGCGTCCGGGTTTATGGTTGCTGCTCTGGCTCCTGATATCTGGATTCAAGCAGCGGCGGTTGCTGTCGCGCTGGTCCCGCTGCCGGCCGGTGGTGCTGTCTTGACAAGTTTCTTCAACGTGCTCGTGGGTAAAGACAAGCTGGGGCGAGTCACGGCTGCACAACAATTGCTAAATTTCGGGTTTCTCTCGATGCTGACATTGATCGCAGGATGGGCAATGCAGCATTGGGGATATCAGGCCGTGACAGTGTCTTTGGCTGCTCTTATGCTTCTTGGAATGATCACTGCGCTGTTCACGGGCGCTCTACGTACCATGCCTACCCCGGCCCGCTGGGGAGAGCACATTTCTCAATGGGAACTGACAGTTTTTTGATGGTTCGTAACGAGTGGACTGCTATAGATTTCACGGGTAATGGTGGAAATTTGGAATGCGGTTGAGGAAGCAGTGCGCAGAGTCATGCCTTATCTGTTCGACTGAATCCGTGTTTCGGCGCTTCCCGCGAAACACATAGGAACCCGAACCCCAGCCGGGCCCCTCGTCTCGTGGCGCTGACGCCGCTTCGGCTCGTCCGGCCCGGGTGATAGCCTCGGGCCTGCTGCTGTCCGGCCCGACCCCCAGGAGACCCATGAACTGGCTGCACGCCGTCATCCTCGGCATCGTCGAAGGGATCACGGAGTTCCTTCCCATCTCCTCCACAGGACACCTCAACATCGTCGAGAAGCTGCTCGGCTACGAGATCAGCTCGGAAGGCATGACGGCTTTCACCGCGGTGATCCAGGTGGGCGCCATCCTTGCCGCGATCATCTACTTCTGGAAGGACATCGTCCGGATCGTGGTGGCGTGGTTCAAGGGCCTGGCCAACAAGGCAGCCAGGCAGGACCCCGACTACACGCTGGGCTGGGGCGTGATCCTCGGTTCGATCCCGGTGGCCGCGGTGGGGCTGCTGCTCAAGGACTTCATCGAGGGTCCGGTTCGTTCCATGTGGGTCATCGCCGGGGCGCTCATCCTGTGGAGCGCGGCCATGTGGCTGGCCGACCGCCAGCAGAACCTCACCAAGGGCATGAAGGACGTCAGCATCAAGGACGCCCTGATCATCGGCTGCTTCCAGGCCCTCTCCCCGGTCTTCCCGGGCATTTCCCGTTCGGGTGCCACCATCTCCGCCGGCCTGTTCCTGCGTTTCGACCGGGTGACGGCCACCCGCTTGTCCTTCTTCCTGGGCATTCCCGCTCTCGTTGCCGCCGGCGGCCTGGAGGCCGTCACCGCTGGGAAACACATCGCCGACGCCTCAATCGGCTGGGGGCCGACGATCATCGCCACCGTGGTCTCCGGGGTGGTCGCCTACGCGACCATCGCCTGGCTGTTGAAGTTCGTCTCCTCCAACAAGTTCACGGGCTTCCTCATCTACCGCGTGATCCTGGGCGTGGCCATCATCGCCCTGATCCTCACCGGTCTCGTCGCCGCCTGAGTGGTCCCAAAGCTGGTTGAGCCGATCCTCACGAGCATCAGCGAGCCGGTAGTGTCGAAACCACCGGATCCCAAACAGCAGACCCAGCCAACCCCCGACCCCCCTCACCTCACCTCACTCCGCCCTGCTCTTCCCGTACACGAATCACGGAGGTTCGACGGTTCAACGTCGCCACACGACGTTGAACCGTTCTCTGCCAGCGTTTCGGGCACAAGGAGGAGGGGTTCGGGGTTGGGAAGGGGACTGGAGTCGGGTCTGCTTCTTGGTCGCCGGGTGGTTTCGACTCAGCCGTTCGCTGGCGCTCACGTGCTTGCTCAACCAGCTTCGGGAGAGCGGGGCGCTCACGTGCTGGTTCAACCAGCTTCAAGAGTGGTTTCGACTCGGGACGTTCGTTCCTCACGCCCCGGCTCAACCAGCTTCGGGAGAACGGGGTGCCCACGTGCTGGCCCAGCCAGCTTTGGGAGGGAGCGTCCGGCTCAACCAGCTCAGATGTGGCCGGGGTGCAGGTTCGCGTCCTGTGCCGCGAGGGCTGCGCCGATGATTCCCGCCCGGTTGCGCATCTTCGCCGGGACGATGGGGATGTGCAGAGTCAGCAGGGGCAGGAACTTCTCCGAATCCCTAGACACCCCACCTCCAACGACGAACAGGTCCGGGGAGAACAACATCTCGATGTGGCTGTAGTAGCGCTGCAGACGAACGGCCCACGCCTTGTAGCTGAGCTTCTCCTTCTCCTTGATGGAGGAGGCCGCCCGGGTCTCCGCGTCGAAACCGTCGAGCTCCACGTGCCCCAGCTCGGCGTTCGGCACCAGCACCCCGCGATGGATGATGGCGCTGCCGATGCCGGTGCCCAGGGTGGTCATGATCACCAGCCCGTCGTTGCCCTTCGCCGCGCCGTAGTGGACCTCCGCCAGCCCGGCGGCATCGGCGTCGTTGACCAGGGTGACGGGGCGCCCCAGATGATCCTCGAAGAATTTGGAGGCATCAATTCCCGCCCACGACTTGTGGAGGTTCGCCATGAACGGCACCCTTCCGTGCACGACGGGGGCGGGAATGGCCAAACCGATTCGGGAGTCGGCGGGGACCTGTTCCTTGAAGTTCTCGATGATCTCCGCCACCACCGCCGCGACGTTCTTGGGGCTCGACTTGGACGGGGTGGGGATGCGCACCCGAGCCTCGGCGAAATCCCCGAGAGTCAGGTCAACAGGAGCGCCCTTGATGCCGGAGCCGCCAACGTCAATGCCCAGGATGTTCATGCCTGTAAGCATAGGGTTCCGCCGTGCCCCGGGGCATCCCGGCTTGCCAATCGGGTGCAAGCCTCCGCTAGACTGGGCCCCGTCACTGAGCGACGCGCGGGCGTAGTTCATCGGTAGAATGGAAGCTTCCCAAGCTTCAGAGGCGGGTTCGACTCCCGTCGCCCGCTCCAAACTTCCCATCCCTGATCCGGTTTGCTGGCCTTCGCGGGCAAATGCCTGCCGTGCCGGCAAAGGCCAGCGCCACAGCGCAGGCGGATGACCGCAAGGCAGGCGAATCCGCGTCGGGGAGGGTCGTGGGCGGCTGGAAGCGGACCAAGCCGACGCCCTCGTTCAGCGGAACATCACCTTGGCCGCCTTGGCGAGCACACGCGGATCCCGCTCGTAGTGGTGCAGTGTCGTCAACGGCTTGTCCAGACCCAGCAGCGTGTACACGGCCACCTGCGCGCACCGCACCGAGTACTGCTCGGTGAAAACCATGTCGAACGGCATCTCGGCGAACTGGCTGACGAACGCCAGGTTCTTCGACCCGTCGGGCACCACCTTCGGGCGGTCCAGCGTGGTGCGCCGGTTGAACAGGGCCGACGCGTAGGGCATGTGGGCGGGCACCACGTTGATCACCGTGGCCATCAGCTCGTCGACGCGATCCGTGATCGGGTGGGCGGTGGCGTCGATGCGACCCAGGTGCCCGATCGTCTCCAGCAGCATCTCCCGCCCCGTCATCTCGATGAACGGTTTGGTGATGAAATCGCCCGGGCGGCGCGGGTGGAGCGCATACCCCCAGAAGACTCCCTGTTCGGGGGTCTGGGCGTGATAGTGCGGCTGGTGGTGCACCACCAGGGAGATCAACGGACCGGAGTCGACGAAGGTGTTCAGCGCGTTTCCGGGCAGCTGACGGGTCAGCCGGGAGATCTCGTTGATGAGGTCGTGATCGGAGGTGGTGACGGTGAAGCTCGTCCACTCCGACTGCGACCGGTCGTTGAAGAACTTGTCCGGGTGGCCGAGGTTGTAGAACCGTCCCGCGGCCTGCTTCCACAGCAGGGCCGACGGCGCGTAACGGTGGTCCTCGACGATCGCGGTGTCCAGGTCGCCGATTGAGGTCGAGTCCGTGATGGAGCCGTTGGTGTCGAACACGAGATCCTCGGGACGCACCTCGATCAGACCCTCGGCGTCGTCGTTGTCCACCTCCTCGTACCTCAGGCCGGTGACGATGATCTCGTCGCGCAGCGGGGTGTCCGCGAAGACGAACTCGGTGACCTTGCGGTTGGTGATGAAGGTGACGCCCTGCCCTTGGAGGTGGGCGCGCAGCGGCAGGATGACCGACTCGTACTGGTTGTACGGCGTGCGGGTGACCCCCTCCAGGGTGTTTATGCGGGAGAACTCGAGGATCATGCGGTTCATGTAGCGGCGCAGCTCGGCCGCGGAGGAGACCTCCTTGAAGGCGAACGTGGTCTGCCACATCCACCAGAAGTTCGTCTCGAAGAAGTCCGGTGTCTCGGCGAACCAGTCGCGGATCGAGACGTCGTCGAGCTCGTTCTCGCGCGACTCCGGCAGCATCATCAGCCTGGTCAACAGCAGACGCTGTTTGTTGGTGAACTGCATGTGCCGGTAGCCCTTGGGGCCCGAGACACGCAGCCCCTCGGAGTCGATCAGCCTGCCGATGTCCTTGGTGGGGTGAGCGTGGTCAAAGTCGAGGATCTCCTGCGTGACGGATTTGCCCGGCTGGTCCAGCGACGGCACGCTGCCCATCACATCCCAGAAGTTCTCGTAGGTCTCCTCATTGAGCATCCGCCCGCCTCGGTTGAGGAAACCCTCGGAATTGCCCAGCGGGCGGTGCCCGTACTCACCCTCGAACTCCTTGACGGCAGCGCCGTCGTTCGCCCCGTGCGTTTCAAGCCCCAGGATCGTGATCTGGTCGCCGCGCCAGCCGCCGTCGCGGATCAGATAGACAGCGGCGGCGAGGTTCCCGATCCCCGCCCCGATCATGTATGCCCTGCGAGTCATGTCGCCCAGCTTTCATCCATCCGACGCCGCGCCCTCCGCGGCGTTCACAAAACGGATTGTACTCCGTTCGGAGTACGCTCCAAAATGGTATCGTGGAAACAGGTCCGATGACGTCCCGTGACGATCCAGGTGATGACGATGAACATGCAGCAGCCGGCGCCTGAGCCGGGAACCTCGCTGCGCGAACGCAAGAAGACGGCCAAGCAGGAACGCATCCTGGAGGCCGCCACCAGGCTCTTCGCAGAGAAGGGCTACGAGGCGGTGACCACGGCAGAGATCGCGGAGGCCGCGGAGGTGGGGGTGGGCACCCTGTTCCGATACGCCGGCTCCAAGGCCGAGCTGCTCGTCGCGGTGATGAACAGCCGCTTCACCGAGGGCATCGAGGCCGGCCTGTCGGAGGCGGCGGAGGGACGGGCGATGGCCGAGTCGATCGTCACCATCCTGCGGCCATTCGTCGAGGAATCGATGACCCACCCCGAGAACATGCTCGCCTATGAACGCGAGGCCCTGTTCGGCAGCGTCGAGCACCGGGAAGAGGCCACCAGCAGCGTATCGCGCATTGAACAGGCCATCCTCCAGGTGATGCTGCTCCACCGGGCGAGGCCGCGAGACCCCTCGGCCGATCTCGAGGACATCGCCCACGCCATCTACGCCGTGCTGTACCTCGACATCGTCAAGGTCACCACCGGGCGCAGCGCCATGGCGGACCTGCCCGCCGGGGTGCGACGCTCCGTCGACTTCCTCACGGGTGCGCTGCTCAAGACCTGAGTCCGCCGTGTATGGCGGAAGGTGCGGGGATGGAAATGGGGAAGCTGGTCGAGCAGGCCTGCTCGCTTGATGAGCTGGTCGTGTCGAAATCGTCCCGCCTCAAAGCTGGTTGAGCCGGCCTGCGAGCGTCAGCGAGTGGGGCGTGTCGAAACCTCTTGTGGGTGTCCGGGGTGGTTTCGACTCGGGTCGCTCCTTCGTCGCGACCCGGCTCAACCAACTTGGGGGAGGGGCGCTCGCGGCCCGGCTCAACCAACTTGGGGGAGGGGCGCTCGCGTGCTGGCTCAATCGGCTTCAAAATGGTGATTCCGGCTCAACCGGGTTGAGAAAAAATCGTCCAGCGAGCCGAAAGTTAGACCCCATTCGTCGTGTTTGACCGGATGTTTGCAGTGACGAAAGAAGAGCGTTTCCATCGCCGCTTTCCTGGTGCTGAGGATTGCCCCTATGCTGGCCCGTGATTGTGTTTTCCCGGGTGGCTTTCCGGGATCGCGGGGTTCAGGAGGGGATTCATGACAGAGGTTCGAACGTCGTCGCCGTGGCGGCGCTGCATCGCGGTGCTGACCGCTCTCGTGGTGGCCGTGTTGGGCATCCCAACACACGACACGCCTGCGCGTGCCGAGGAGAACAGCGCCATCAAATTCGATCCGGTGACATTGACCCATGTCACTGAGACCGGGGAACCCGTGCCGCCTCCCGGGCGGCAGCTTATCCGGGGGAATTTCTTCTTCCTGGACGTCTCCTTCGACGCGACGGCCGCCAATCCCAAGCCGGGGGACACATTCTCCATTTCCATGCCCGAACCATTCGTGAACCGCGACGCGGGGAACTCCCAGCGGGAAGTCATCAAACCCCTCATGGTGGGCGCGACCCAGGTCGGTGACTGCAACATCAAGGCCAGCCTGATCACCTGCACCCTGAATGAGGCGGTGCGGGGGCGCACCGACATCCGGGGGACGCTGCGGGCCCAGCTGGTGGCAGGCGGGGTCACGTCCAGGACCAGCAGCACCTTCGTCATCAACGGACAGGACCACGTGCTCCAGCACCCCTGGGGTGAGGACATCGTCGCGCCCGGGATCGTGCCGTTCACCCCGGGCACTAGGGCGGTCAAGGGGGCCATCGGGGTCGGGTCCGGATCGAAGGCCATCAACTGGCGCGTCATCTTCGGGGGCACCTGGCTGAAGAACAACTATCCCAACGGCGGGCCCATCACCATCAAGGACACCATCAGCGCGGGCATGGAGGTGCCGGACCCCTCCACGGTCCAGCTCGTCGAGGTGTACGGCGATCCCGTCACCGGTAAGGCCACCGACCGCGTCGTCGCGAAGGGGGACGGCACCGGCGAACTGGACGGCTTCAAGGTGACCCCCAGCTTCGAGGGACGGACCGTCACCTTCAAGGTCGAGGGACCGCTTTCCCCGGAGAAGGATTACCGGGTGGAATTGACCACCCCCTTCACGGGCGGCGAAACGGTGACTCCCGGATTCCAGTACACCAATGCCGCGACCTTCGTTGAGGCGGGCCACACCACTCCCACTGCTGTTCGCAGCTATTTTGAGTCCTTCAAGGCGATCGTCACCTACAAGCAAGGTTTCGGTGGTTTCGAAGTGAGCAAGAACATCCAGGGTGAAGTGATCCCGCCGCGGGGCCAGAAGTTCGACGTCACCGTCAACTACACCCTGCCCGCAGGCACCACGGCAGCGGATTATCCCGACTGGAAGGCGCCTGAAAATCCGACGAAACTGACCGTGACGGTCGGGAGCACCACGCCGTACATGCCGACCTTCCCCAAGGGAACGGTGGTCACCCTCAGCGAGGACACGGGTTCTGCCGATCCTGCGTCCCCCGGGATCACCTGGGGTGCCCCGGTGTTCTCGTCGACCAACAACAAGGTGAGCATCAACGGCGACAAGACCCAGGCCACCTTCACCGTCGAGGACCAGGTGACCCTTCCCGTCTCACTGATGAACACCACCAAGGCCTCCCCAAGTGGAGCCTTTGCGATTTCCAAGGTTGTTGTTGATGGTGGTTCTGATGGCACCGATAGCTTCGGCATTGAGTACAAGTGTTCCGCTGCGGGCGAGAATGATGAGGGAGCTGTTGCCGCCACGGGCACCGTCGCGGTGACCGCGGGTGTGGACAAGGTCGTTGGTAGGTTCCCGGTTGGGACCACTTGTGAGGTGGTCTCCGAGGTGCCTGCCCCGCGTGATGGTTACTCGTTGAGTGTTGACAAGGGTCAGGCTGTGACTGTTGTCAAGGACGACACCGTCAAGGTGAATGTGACCAACACCTATACGAAGGATCTTGGTGTCTTTGCGATTTCCAAGGTTGTTGTTGATGGTGGTTCTGTTGGGGCTGACTCGTTCAGTGTTGGTTACAAGTGTTCTGCTGCTGGTGAGGGTGGTGTTGCTGCCGAGGGTGTAGTGGATGTGACTGCTGGTGTTGAGAAGGTTGTGGGTAGGTTCCCTGCCGGGACCACTTGTGAGGTGGTTTCTGAGGATGAGGGTGCTGCTGCTCGGGCTGGTTACTCGTTGAGTGTTGACAAGGGTCAGGCTGTGACTGTTGTCAAGGACGACACCGTCAAGGTGAATGTGACCAACACCTATACGAAGGATCTTGGTGTCTTTGCGATTTCCAAGGTTGTTGTTGATGGTGGTTCTGATGGCACCGATAGCTTCGGCATTGAGTACAAGTGTTCCGCTGCGGGCGAGAATGATGAGGGAGCTGTTGCCGCCACGGGCACCGTCGCGGTGACCGCGGGTGTGGACAAGGTCGTTGGTAGGTTCCCGGTTGGGACCACTTGTGAGGTGGTCTCCGAGGTGCCTGCCCCGCGTGATGGTTACTCGTTGAGTGTTGACAAGGGTCAGGCTGTGACTGTTGTCAAGGACGACACCGTCAAGGTGAATGTGACCAACACCTACACGAAGGATTCCGCCCCGAGTCCTGGGCCCTCCGCCTCGCCGTCGGCCGCTCCGAGCGTCACGCCGTCGTCGCAGCCGTCCGGTGTTCCGAGCGTCTCGCCGTCGTCGCAGCCGTCCGGTGTCCCGAGTGTCTCGCCGTCGCCGAGCGTTGACCCGAGCGGCTCGCCTGCCCCGACCCCGTCGGGTGCCCCCACCGTCACGGTGAGCCCGACCGCTCCCGGTGCTCCGACGCCGACGGGTCGGGAAACGAGGAGACCGCCCGTGAAGCCCGGCCTGCCGAGGACCGGCAGCTGACCGAGCGATCCGGTAAACGGCCGGGCCGGGGAAGAACTCCCGGCCCGGCCGTTATCATTTCCTTGCTGCCGCGTGAACCCGACTGGAGAAGTTGCTGTCCATCCGTTCGACATGCTCGTTCTCTGAACGCGGCGCCAAGAAGTGACATGATCCTGATAACAGGTTTCCGCGACGGAGAGAGAATCCGATGACGACTTGGCTCGAGAAGCTTCTTGCCCCCGACCTGCTCGAGGCATACCTTGAGCGCGGGTACGCGCTCAACTTCGGCTACGCCGTGTCCGCGGACTCGATCAACCCCGAGGATCCCGCGAAGGATCTCGTCGCTGCGCTCGACCTCGACGGGCCCGACGGTCCCCTGGCCGGAGCGGACGTCGTCCACACCCTGCGCTTCCCGCTGCTGCCCACCGACACCGTCTACCCCGCCATGGGCGGCACCACTGACGAGGAGCGCGCAGTCGCCAGGGGGGACTTCCTGGAGCTGCCGCCCTTCAACGGCGACGGCGTCGTCGCCCTGCCCAGCGACCCCCAGGCCGCGCGGCTCTACGTCGACCCGACGATCCTGCGCGCGGGCGCTCAGATCCTGCGACGGGAATCCGGGGGAGCGCCCGCCGAGGTCGTCGCCACCTACCGGGGCCTGTTCATGGGGTGGAAGAAACCCGACGGCACGAAAACCCCGCCCGGCAGCCCCGACCCGCTCAGCATGCAGGCCTTCCGCGTCAAGGAGGCCGATTCCTTCTCCCCGGGGCAGTTCAACTTCTGCGACGACGGGTCGTTGCGCGACGTGATCGGGCTGCGCCGCGACGACAACGGCGCCCAGCGGCGCATCGTCATCGAACTCGACCGGATCGCCCAGGCCGGGGTGGTGAAGGTCCACGGAACCTGGGAGGGTATCCCGGTGCGCGCCATGCGCATCACCGAGGACGGTGAACGCTGGGAGATCATGTCCCTGGCGCACGACGCCCACGCCGCGCAGGAACGCGGGATGCGACGCGTCGAGGCGGGGGTTTACAGCGCCCTGGTCGCCCCCCACGAGGCGTTGACGACCTTCACTCTGCTCTCCATGCCCTCCTGGCCCCAAGGCTGAGACCCCACCCATGAACCGGACCGGTCCCCTCGCGGGGAGATCGGTCCCCGAGGTGCGCTCCGAAACCGGCATGAGTGATGAAAGATAACTGCCTCGCGGTGTCCGCGTGGCGGAAGGGAAATCACCTCTGAGCAGGCAAATTGGCTGAAAGGTCGACGACTACATATACTTTCGTCGGCGATTCGTCCTTCAACGACTCGCCAAACCGGGAGGAGGTCGTTTCTCCCGGCCATGCCGTCAGTAAGAGGTACCAATGAATCACCCGCGTTCGCTTCTGCGACGGGCGGTCAGCGCAGCCGCAGCCCTCGTGGTCGCATCCGCAGCGCTGTTCAACGTCGGAAGTTCCCCTGCCCATGCCGACCAGAACACCGACATCAAGTTCGGGCCGGTCACCCTCACCCATGTCACCGACAAGGGTGAGGCGATCCCCGCTCCTGGCCGCCAGCTCTACAAAGGCGACTGGTTCTACCTGAACGTCGACTTCGATGCCACCAAGGCCAACCCCAAGCCGGGCCAGTCCTTCACCATCGACCTACCCGAACCCTTCATCAACCGGGATGGTGGAAACTCCCGCGGTGAGGTGGTCAAACCCCTCGAGTACACCGACTCGAAGGGCACCACCGTCAAGGCCGGCGAGTGCAAGGTGGACAGGAGCCGGATCACCTGTACCTTCGGCGATGCCATAGCGGGCAAACTCGACGTCGCGGGCAAGGTCCAGGCCCAGCTGCTGGCCCTGGGCACCACCGACAAGACCTCCAGCGCCATCACCATCAACGGCAAGGAATACACCGTCGCGCATCCCTGGAATGAGGACATCACCCTCCGTCCGGCGGTGCAGTTCAAACCCAGCACCCAGTTCGTCAAGGGCGCCAAGGGTGTGGGCACCAACAGCACCTGGATCAACTGGCGTGTCCTGCTGGGCGGTTCCTGGCTCAAGGCCAACTACCCGAACGGCGGCCCGGTCACAGCCACCGACGTCATTCAGGACGGTCTGGAGGTTCCCGACCCCTCCAGCATCAACTTGGTCGAGGTCCAGGGCGGCCCGAACGGCGCCGGCGAGACCGAACGCGTCGTCGCCACCGCCGACGGGAAGGTCAAGCGGGACGGCTACGGCATCCAGGCCTCCTTCGAGGGCAAAACCGTCACCTTCAAGGTGACCGGCCCCCTCTCCACCGACAAGAACTACCGCATCGACTTCGACACCAAGTTCACCGGCGGCGGCAAGATCGTCCCCGGCCACGAATACCGCAACCAGGCGCACGCCGTGGAGGCGAACAAGGACACCAACGTGGCCACCCGCTCCTACTTCGAGTCGTTCAAGGCCACCATCTCCTACCGCCAGGGCTTCGGCGGTTTCCAGGTGACCAAGGCCAGCGCGGGTAGCGCAGTGCCCCCGGCCGGGCAGAAGTTCGACGTCACCGTCGCCTACAAGCTGCCGAACGGCAAGACCACTGCGGACTTCCCGGGTTGGGAGGCTCCCGCCAACCCGGCCAAGATGACGGTCACCGTCGGCCAGACCACCCCGTCGGTAACCTTCCCCGCGGGCACCGAGATCACCCTCACCGAGGACGTCGCCACCGCCAACCCGGCCGCCGCCGGCATCACCTGGGGGGATCCGAAGTTCTCCTCCGAGGACAACCGGGTCACCATCAGCGGGGACGCCAGGACCGCGACCTTCACCGTCGTCGACCGGACCACCCTGCCCGTCCTGCTGACCAACAACGCCACCAAGACAGCCGGTGGGCCTTCGGCACCCCCGGCACCTCCGGCGCCCCCGGTGTCCCCGGGTCCCGGTCCCAAGACCCCCGACCCGACCGAGCTCGCTGATCCCGGGGCCTCTGATCCCGTCGATCCCTCCGAATCCGCGAAGGCTCCCAAAGCGGTGCCGACGCCCATGAAACCCGGACTGCCCAGAACCGGCCACGAAGGCTGAGTCCGGCAGGACGAAAGAGAGCCGGCGCCGGGAGAACCTCCCCGGTCCCCGGCTCTCGCGAAGAGGCCTGTCCCGTTTCCCCTCTCGTGGACAGGCCTCTTCGCACGGAAACGAATCCCGTGAGCGTGCACGAGGTGCCGCCGCAGTCCGGATCCCAAAGCGGCTCCCGAGAAGCGGGAAGAGGATGTCCAGCCGGGATCCGGGTGGGGAAGGAGCCGCGCCCACCTCCGCTTCCTTGAATCTCGCGAGGGGCCAGTGCGCAGGTTCTTCGCGGGGACTACCCGAAAACCGTCTTAAGAGTTATCGTCAGTCATGCGGTGCTCATCGTCGCCAGGAACCTTCGTGGACTCTCCGGCGTTGAAATACCCGGGAGGGGAAATGCAGCTTGATCGTTCGCGCACATCGCGGTGGCGTGTCGCAACCACGGTTTTTGGCGTAATCGCGACGCTGGCCGCCTTCCTCGTCGCCGGGGCGACTCCTGCGCAGGCGAGGATCAACTCCGACATCGTCTTCACCGACGCCGTCCTCAAGCACGTGGACCAGTCGGGAAATCCCGTCGCCGATCGCCAGGAGGTCTGGCAGGGCGACCACCTGGAGTTCGGCGTCAACTTCGACGGAACCAACGCCCGGGTGGCGTTCGGCGATGAGTTCACGATCGAGCTTCCCGGTTTCCTCAGGCTCCAGGACACCGCCGCCCTTAGACCGATGACCACCGCCGACGGAACCAGAGCCGGCGAGTGCTCCCTCAACAACACGGGAACGAACTCAACCGTCAGCTGCGTGTTCAAGGAAGCGGTCCGCAGGAAGAAGGAGGTCAAGGGGTCCATCCGCGTCACCCTTCAGGTCGCCGACACCACCGACACCGCGGTCGCCGGGGTCGGGTTCAACGGCAGGACCCAGGCCGTCCCCCTGCCCTACAACAAGTCCGTCTCCATCAAACCCACCGCCCCGTGGCAGCCCGCGAGCAAACCGGGCGGCCAGGCCGAACAGCTCACCTCCAACTCCAAAGGGGTCAACTGGGATGTCACGGTCCCCGGCTCCTGGCTGAACACGAACTACCCGTCCGGGTCCCGGGTCGTCATGAAGAACACCGTCACCTTGGGAACGTTCTCCCGCGACTCCGCCGACTGGGCCTACAGCCGCGTGATCGAGGAGTGCGCCGATCCGCGGAACCCGAACGCCAGCCTCTCCCGTGTCGTCGCGGACGGCATTGGAAAGAGCGTCGACGGGTTCCGGCTGAAGGTCGACGTCTCCGGTCAGCAGGGCAGCGTCCTGACCATGAACGGCCCGTGGAGCAGCCGCTGCAACTATCACGTCAAACTGCGTTCCCTGTTCAACGACAACCAGACCGTCGACAAGGCCGTCACCTACGTGAACACGACCTCCTTCGAGAACGTCGGCGAGACGGTGACCACCGAGAGCAGATACCAGGAAACCTTCACCGGCGTCGTCAGCTACCGCGAGACCGGGAAGGTCATGCTGCCCTCCGGCCCCGTCGAAACGCCCCTGGCTTCCGAGAGCGCATAGCCGCGACTTGCCCTTTGGTCTTTTGGTGCTTCCCGGATTGATCCTTGGGCTATTGTTCCCATGCGGAAGACGGGAGGCAGGAACACATGGTGGACAAGCGGCAGCGACTCGTGATCGTGGAATCGCCGACCAAGGCGACGAAGATCGCTGGCTACCTGGGGGACGGTTACATGGTGGAGTCCAGCCGCGGTCACATCCGCGACCTGCCCACCGGCGCCGCCGAGGTGCCCGCCAGGTACAAGGGACTCAAGTGGGCGCGAACCGGCGTCAACATCGACGACAACTTCGCCCCCCTCTACGTGGTGGCCGCCGACAAGAAGGCGACGCTGCGGGAGCTGAAGCAGAAACTCAAGGCCGCCGACGAACTCCTCCTGGCCACCGATGGTGACCGCGAGGGCGAGGCCATCGCTTGGCACCTGATGGAGGAACTCAAACCCAAGGTGCCCGCCCACCGCATGGTCTTCCACGAGATCACGCCGTCGGCCATCGCCGAGGCGGTCGCCAACCCCCGCCCGCTCGACACCGACCTCGTCGACGCGCAGGAGACCCGCCGCATCCTCGACCGCCTCTACGGCTACGAGGTCTCCCCGGTGCTGTGGAAGAAGGTCATGCCGAAACTGTCGGCGGGCCGGGTGCAGTCCGTTGCCACCCGCCTCGTCGTCGACCGGGAACGGGAACGCATCGCGTTCGTGTCCGCCGGTTACTGGGATCTCGACGTGACCCTCGACGGCGGCGCCGAAGCCGATCCCCGCACCTTCCCAGCGCGCCTGACCTCCCTCGACGGGGTGCGCGTCGCCCAGGGCCGCGACTTCGACTCCACCGGTCAGCCCACCAACGCGTCCGCCGTGGTACTGGACGAGGCCACCGCCACCGCGCTCGCCGCGGCCCTCCAGGCCGCCGTTTTCCGCGTCGACCAGGTGGAGGCCAGGCCCTACACCCGCCGTCCCTACGAGCCGTTCCGCACCACCACCCTCCAGCAGGAGGCCGGCCGGAAACTCGGGTTCACCTCGCAACGCACCATGTCGGTGGCCCAGGAGCTCTACGAGAAGGGCTTCATCACCTACATGCGAACCGACTCCGTCACCCTGGCGGACTCCGCCATCGCGGCGGCCCGCGACCAGGTCGAGCAGCTGTTCGGGGCCCGCTACCTGCCCCCGAAACCCCGCATCTACGCCTCGAAGGTGAAAAACGCCCAGGAGGCCCACGAGGCCATCCGGCCCGCGGGTGACGTCTTCACCCACCCCGACGCCACCGGTCTGTCCGGCGACGCCCACCGCCTCTACCAGCTGATCTGGATGCGCACCCTCGCCTCCCAGATGGCCGACGCGAAAGGCGAACAGGTCAGCGTCGCCATCTCCGCTGCCCCCACCGCGCCGGTGCGGGTCGGGACGGGCGCGTTGGAACGCGCCGAGCTGACCGCATCGGGCCGCACCATCTCCTTCCACGGGTTCCTGAAGGCCTACGTCGCCGGCACCGATGACGACTCCGCCAGCGACGACAAGCAGTCGCGGCTGCCGCAGCTCACCGCGGGTCAGGAACTCGCCGCCGAGAAGGTGAAGGCGGCCGGGCACGAGACCAAACCCCCGGCCCGCTACACCGAACCCTCGCTCGTGGCGAAACTGGAGGAGCTGGAGATCGGCCGTCCCTCCACCTACGCATCAATCATCCGCACCATCACCGCCCGCGACTACGTGTTCAAGAAGGGTTCCGCGCTGGTGCCGACCTGGTTGGCGTTCGCCGTCACCCGGCTGCTGGAGGAGCACTTCACCGAGTTGGTGGACTACACCTTCACCGCGCAGCTGGAGGAGCTGCTCGACGAGATCGCGGACGGCAGGGCCGAGCGGCTGAAGGTGCTCACCGACTTCTACCGCGGCCCCGACGGGGACACCGCCAAAGGCCTCGAGAAGCTCGTCACCGAACTCGGTGACATCGACGCTAAGGGGCTGTCGACCTTCCCCCTCGGCGACTCCGGCATTGACGTGCGCGTCGGACGCTACGGCACCTACGTCGAGGCCGCCGACGGGCGTCGCGCCAACGTTCCCGACGACCTGCCGCCCGACGGGTTGACCGTGGAAGTCGCCGAGGAGCTGCTCAGCCGCCCCCTCGACGAGGAACGCGAACTCGGCGTCGACCCGGATTCCGGGCGGATGGTGGTGGCGAAGAACGGCCGGTTCGGTCCCTACGTGACCGAGGTGCTGCCGGAGGGCACCCCGAAGTCGGTGAAACCCCGGACGGCGTCGCTGTTCAAGTCGATGTCCCTCGACAGCATCGACCTGGCCGCGGCGCAGCGTCTCATGAGCCTGCCCCGGGTGGTCGGCAAGGACCCGGAGGGTGTTGAGATCACCGCCCAGAACGGCCGCTACGGGCCGTATTTGAAGAAGGGCAGCGACTCGCGGTCGCTGACCAGCGAGGAACAGATCTTCGACATCACCCTCGATGAGGCCCTCGCCATCTACGCCGCCCCCAAGGTCCGCGGCCGCGCCGCCGCCGCGCCCCCGCTGAAGGAGTTCGGCGCCGACCCGGCCAGCGGAAAACCCGTTGTGCTGAAGTCGGGGCGGTTCGGTCCCTACGTCACCGACGGCGAGACCAACGCCACCCTGCGCCGCGACGACTCACCCGAGACCATCACCCCGGAACGCGCCTTCGAACTGCTCGCGGAGAAACGCGCCAAGGGCCCGGCGAAGAAACCCGCCCGGAAGACCACTACCACCAGGAAGAAGACGACAACCGCAGCGAAGAAGACCACGACGAGGAAGAAGACCACCCCCAAAGCTTGAGTGATGCGGGCAGGGCCGGGGCGCCGGAACCCGCCGCGAGGTGATGTCGAGGGTGGTGTCGAGGGTGGCCGCGTCCGGTTGTCGGTCGGCGGTGGCGCATCGAACCACTATGCTCAGCGGGTATTGACCGACGGGGGTGGATGACGGTGTTGTTCGACTGGAGCAAGGTTCCGCTGGAGCTGGGGCTGGTGACGCTCGCCTTCACGCTGTGCAGCATCATCGGCCTGGAACGGCAGTTCCAGCACAAGGCAGCCGGTGTCCGCACCCATGCGCTGGTGGGGCTGGGCAGCTGCGTGTTCACCCTGATCTCGGTGCATGGGTTCATCGGGCTGGCCGAGTATCAGGTGACCCGGGACCCGTCGCGGATCTCGGCGCAGATCGTGTCCGGCATCGGTTTTCTCGGGGCCGGGGTCATCTTCGTCAACCGCGATGTGGTCCGTGGCCTGACGACGGCGGCGTCCATCTGGCTGGCCGCGGCCATCGGCATGGCGTGTGGTTCGGGTCTGATCCCGCTGGCGGTGTTCGCGACCGCCCTGCACTTCGTCGCAGTGTTCATCGTCGCTCCGCTGGGGCGCCTCCTGCCGGTGTCCGGGGATCGCAGCACGCTGCTGATCACCTACGAGGACGGACGCGGGGCGCTGCGCGACATCCTGGCCCACGCCACCTCGCTCGGCTGCGAGACCACCTTGGTAAGCACCAGGCAGCACACGATCGGCGGACGCCAGCTCGTCCGTGCCCGGATGAGATTCCGTTCCGGACCGGCATTGCCCGTCGTCATGACTCAGCTGAGCGAGGTGGAAGGGGTCGTCAGCATCGACCGGTTCAACCGGGACGACGACGAACTCTGAGGCGAGGTCCCGGGTGGGCTCGAACCTGGGTAGGTCACGGGGTCCGGTCCGGGGGCGGTCTGCGGCGTCCGCTCCCTGGCGGTGTCCAGACCCGCGGGCGTCCGTGGGCGGGTGCCCATCGGTGTCGAGTACGGCAGCGGCCAGGCTCATCGCTGGGGCTCGCACGCCGTCAGACAGGCCCCGGGTGCTCCCCGCATCTCATGGTGTGGTCCTCGTGCTGTGGCCCCGTTCCAGTGGTGGCCGATGTAGTGGAATGGTGGCCAGCCACAGCGTTAAGGAGGACGCATGAACGAATGGACGCAGACTCTCGGCGTGGGTCCACTCCTGGGAATAGCGGTAGGAGCCATCGCGCTCATCCTGGTCCTGGTCATCTGGCTCAGGTTGCACGCCTTCCTCGTGCTCATCGTCGTGTCGTTGGCGACGGCGCTGGCGACGGGTGTTCCTGTGGACAAGATCGTCAGCACCATGACCGGTGGGTTCGGTGGAACGCTGGGTTCGGTGGCCCTGCTCGTCGGGCTCGGGGCCATGCTGGGTCGTCTGGTTGAGACTTCCGGTGGTGCACAATCGCTGGCCGACGCCCTGATCCGGCTCTTCGGTGAGAGCAGAGCCCCGCTGGCGCTCGGTGTGGCGTCGCTGATCTTCGGTTTCCCCATCTTCTTCGACGCCGGGCTGATCGTCATGCTGCCGATCATCTTCGCCACGGCCCGGCGGCTGGGGGCGCCGGTGCTGCTCTATGGGATGCCCGCGGCGGGCGCTTTCTCGGTGATGCACGTCTTCCTTCCGCCGCACCCGGGTCCCATCGCAGCCAGTGAGTATTACGGGGCCAATGTCGGCGTCGTGATGCTGATTGGCCTGGTCATCGCTCTGCCCACCTGGTGGATCGCCGGTTATTTTCTGGGAACCCGGATGGGCAAGAAGTGGCCGCTGCCCGTTCCCGACCTGCTGGCGGGAGGCACGAAGGACGACGACCAGCCGGCTGATCCGCCTTCCGCCGGGGTGATCATCGGGCTGATGCTCGTCCCGGTCGGCCTGATCTTCCTCAACACGGGCCTGAACATGGCCGGCGCGTTGGGGTGGGTGGACCCGAAGGCGAGCTGGGTCCTGACGCTGCGTCTCATCGGCGAGACCCCGATCGCGCTGCTCATCTCGGTTCTGGTGGCGGCGCTGGTTCTGGGCAGAGCGCGCGGCGAGAAGGGCAGCGCCCTGGAGAAGACCCTTGACAGCGCGCTCGGGCCGGTGTGTTCGGTGATCCTGGTCACCGGGGCGGGCGGCATGTTCGGCGGGGTGCTGCGGGCATCCGGTATCGGGGACGCCTTGGCCAACACCCTCGGTGGCATCGGCGTCCCGGTGATCCTGGCCTGCTTCCTGATCTCGCTGATCCTGCGTGTGGCGCAAGGCTCCGCGACGGTGGCCTTGGTCACGACGGCCGGGCTGATGGGTGCGACGGTGGCCTCTGGCGGGTTCAATGGGGTTCAGCTTGCTGCCATCGTGCTCGCTACGGCGGCTGGTTCGGTCGCGGCGTCCCATGTCAATGATTCGGGTTTCTGGCTCGTCGGACGTCTCATGGGGATGGATGTCGCGACCACGCTGCGGACCTGGACCGTGATGGAGACCGCCATCTCGGTCATCGGTTTTGCTTTGTCGGCGATCGTTTTCTACGGGGCGGGGATGTTCGGATGAGGCCTGTACATCTTGTCATCATGGGTGTCGCTGGCACCGGGAAGACCACGATCGGTCAGGGTGTCGCCGCCGCTTTCGGCCTTCCCATGGCCGAGGGGGACGACTTCCACAGCGAGGCCAACCGGGCCAAGATGGGCGCTGGCCAGCCGCTGACCGACGACGATCGCTGGCCGTGGCTGAGGTCGCTGCGGGACTGGATGTCCGAGCAGGCGTCGGGGGGACGCTCCACGGTGGTGGCGTGTTCGGCGCTGCGCAAGGTCTATCGAGACATTCTGCGAGAATCCGAAGGAGAGGTGTTCTTCATACATCTGGTCCTTCCGGAGGATGAGAACCTGGAGCGGCTCAAGAAAAGATCCGGCCACTACATGAAACCGGCGATGCTGGACTCTCAGCTGGCGACGCTCGAACCCCTCGCGGATACCGAATCGGGCATGGAGGTTCTCAACCAGGGAGAGCCGCGGGATGTCATCGTCACCATCACCCAGGCCTTGCGCGACCGGTTCCCGTCACTGGGGGA
>CALCKT010000032.1 GCA_937965785.1 uncultured Propionibacteriaceae bacterium
TCCTTGTTGATCTCCTTGACGCCCTGGATGCGCAGGGTGGTGGTTCCGATGCCCTCCACGCCGACCCCCAGCTCGCGTAGGAAGAAACACAGGTCCTGCACCATGTAGTTGCCGGAGGCGTTGCGGATCACGGTCAGTCCCGGGGTGCGGGCGGCGGCCATGATCGCGTTCTCGGTGACCGTGTCCCCACGCTCCACCAGGGTGATGTGGTGTTCGGGCGCCCCGTCGCGCTGCACGGTGGCGTGGTACTGGCTGTCGTGCGCCTCCACGGACAGGCCGAGGCGTTTCAGGGCGGACATGTGCGGATGCACGGTCCGGGCCCCGAGGTCACACCCGCCGGCGTAGGGGAGCTCGAAGGAATCGAACTCGTGCATCAGGGGACCGAGGAACATCAGGATGGAGCGCGTGCGGCGGGCGGCGCGCTGATCGATGGTCTCGGGGGTGAGTTTCTCCGGGCGGGTCAGTTCGAGATCCTGGCCCCCGTTGGTCGGGGTGACGGTGACCCCGATGGACTGGAGGACGTCGCAGATGCGATCCACCTCCTCGATGCTGGCTATCCCGCGAAGCACCGTGCGGCCGCGGTTGAGCATTGAGGCGCATAGCAGCGCGACGGCCGCGTTCTTGGAGGAACGGACCTCGATCTCTCCCTCGAGTCTCGTCGGCCCGGTGATCTCGAAGTTGACGGTGCCCTCGGTGGCAGCCAGTATCAGGGGCATCTCGAGCGCCGATGCCAGCCTCTCGATCATGTTAAGCGAGACGTTCTGCTGGCCCATCTCTATCCGGTGGACGGCTGACTGTGAGGAGTTGATTTCATCGGCGAGGCGCTGCTGGGACCATTGACGGGCCTTGCGCGCCTCCCGGATCATGATTCCCAGGGACTGGCTGGTGGCGGTCATGGCGCCATCTTAACTCATATCTGAGATAACGCCCGTCGCCCGGTGCGGGCCCACGTGAGGCGGCGGGCGCACTAGAGTGGGCTCCATGACCCACGAATACGACGTCTGCGTGCTCGGCGCCGGTCCCGGTGGCTACGTTGCCGCCATCCGTGCCGCCCAGCTCGGCCTGAAGACCTGCATCATCGAGAAACGCTACTGGGGGGGCGTGTGCCTGAACGTCGGCTGCATCCCGACCAAGTCGTTGCTGCGCAACGCGGAGCTGGCTCACATCGTCACCCACGAGGCCGCCGCCTTCGGCATCCAGGGCGAGATCACCGTCGACTACGGCAAGGCCTTCTCCCGTAGCCGCCAGGTCTCGGAGCGGATGACCAAGGGAATCCACTTCCTGATGAAGAAGAACAAGATCAAGGAGTTCAACGGCTGGGGCACCTTCGTCGACGCCCACACCATCGACGTCGCCGACGACAGCGGCGCCACCACCCGGGTGACCTTCAACAACGCCATCATCGCGGCCGGATCGACCACGAAAATGCTTCCCGGAACCCAGGTCTCGGCCAACGTGGTCACCTACGAGGAACAGATCCTGGCCGACAAGCTCCCGGGCTCGATCATCATCGGCGGTTCCGGGGCCATTGGAACCGAGTTCGCCTACGTCCTGCGCAGCTACGGAGTCGACGTGACCATCGTCGAGTTCTTCGACCGGATGGTTCCCAACGAGGACGCGGAGATCTCCGCCGAGATCACCAAGGCCTACAAGAAACTGGGCATCAAGGTGCTGACCTCCACCAAGGTGGAGTCCATCGAGGACACGGGCAGCGGGGTGCGAGTCACAGTCAGCCCCGCCAAGGGCGGTGCCGCCCAGGTCCTGGAGGCGGATCGTTTCCTCTCGGCGGTCGGGTTCGCCCCGCGCACCGAGGGTTACGGTCTGGAGAACACCGGGGTCACCCTGACCGAACGCGGCGCCATCGCCGTCGACGACTACCTCCGCACCAACGTCCCGGGGATCTACGCCATCGGCGACTGCACGGCAAAGATGATGCTCGCCCACGTCGCCGAGGCCCAGGGCATGGTGGCGGCCGAGACCATTGCCGGGGTCGAGACCCACCCCGTCGACTACGACATGATCCCGCGGGCCACCTACTGCCAGCCGCAGATCGCTTCCTTCGGCTACACCGAGCAACAGGCCAAGGACAAGGGCCACGAGGTCAAGGTCTCGAAGTTCCCCTTCGCCGCCAACGGCAAGGCTTGGGGCCTGGGGGAGGGGGTCGGTTTCGTCAAGCTCGTCGCCGATGCCCGCTACAACGAGTTGCTGGGCGCCCACATGATCGGCCCCGACGTCACGGAACTGCTTCCGGAGCTCATCCTGGCCCAGAAGTACGAGCTGAGGGCCGACGAGATCGCGCACGCCGTTCACGCCCACCCGACGCTGTCCGAGGCCATCAAGGAGGCCGCTCACGGCATCAGCGGGCACATGATCAACCTCTGATCCAACTGGACCGGAGACAGAACGGACGGGACGGTACCCTAGGGGGTATACAATCGGTTTTCTCAACCAGTGATTGGAGCCTTCTATGTGCCGTCCCGTTTCCTGCCCGCGTTGCCACAAGACCACCTGGGCCGGGTGTGGCCAGCACATAGAGGAAGCGCTGCAGGGCGTGTCCCCGGAGAAACGCTGCAGCTGCCCCAGGAAAGCGGACCGGTGACACGACTGGATCCCGATGCGGTGAAGCCATCGCTGCTTCGCCTGAAACGTGCCAGCGGGCAGCTCAACGCCGTGATTCGCATGATCGAGGCCGGTCGGGAGTGCGAGGAAGTGGTGACCCAGATCGCGGCGGTCTCCAAGGCCATCGACCGGGCCGGCTATTCGATCATCGCCCACGGCATGCGTGCCTGCCTGCTGGACGATCCGACGGGGGAGTCCATAGACACCCGGAAACTGGAAAAGCTTTTCCTGAGCCTGTCGTGATCAGAAGCCATTCAGGTTGACGGGACCAAACGCGGTCGCGAACAACCGGGAGAGCTCCTGGACAGCGCCAGGGGAGCCGTGGATGATGCCGGAACGGGCCAGTTGCGCGGCGGTCACATCGCCGAACCAGAGCCGGGCCAGGCTGTCCACGCCGAGCTCAACGGCAGGGGAGAGGGAGGTTTTCACGGCCTCCCCCCGGCCTTCTCGCACCGTGATGCGCCAGGTTCCCTCGCAGAATCCCATCGGATCCGCGACCTTGACGACCACTTGGCCGTCCGACTCGAAACCGCGATCCGCAACCGCCCTCTCCAGGTCCAGGATCCGCAACCAGATGCCATCGCAAATGCCGTTCTGCTTGATGGCCCAGGGGTCGACGAGTGAACCCGGCAGGGGATCGTCCGGGGCGGCTGAACCGTAGGTGAGTTTCTCGACCAGATCGAAACTGGCCAGGCCCTGCCACAGCGCACGGTCGATCTCGGGGTTGGGGGAGCACACCGACAGGACCGCCGTGGGTGCGGGGGAGTCGCTTTGTTTGCTCTCGAAACCACCGTGCTTGAACTCCGCGAATCCGTCCGGGGCACCGGAGGCGTCGAAGTGGAGCAGATACCGCAGTTTCCTGGACGGTCCCTGCTCGTCGAAGTCCCAGGTGCCGTCCGCCTTGGCGAGATGCATGCCCAAGGGACTGAACGCACCGCGATGGGCCAGCTGATGGACGGCGGACAGGTGTTCGAATATGTTCTCGTCGAGTGGGGGATTGGCGAGTTCCAGTGACCCCGGGGCAACCGCCACATCCGGGCGGATGGCGAAACGCCGGGTGTCGATCTCCCAGCTGACGTGCCGATTGGCGACCCCGAAACCGAAGCGGCCGTAGATGGTGGCCTCGCTGGCGCTCAACGCGGCCAGCGCGAGTCCCTCGGCCCTGGCGCGCCGGAGGTGGTGGTCCATCATCATGCGCATCAGGCCACGGCGGCGATGGGTGGGACGGACCGCGACGGTGTTGATGGCCATGGCCGGGACGATGTTCCCGCCGACGTTTGCCCGGATCGGCGCCCAGACCAGTCCGGCGACCACCTGACGTCCCTCGAGTCCGGACCCTTCCGTGGTGACCATGCCGAGGGTCGCACCATCGGCGCGCCGGTGCCTGCGGAAAGCGGCCAGGCCGTCATCGGAGGCGCGGCCCTCGAGGAAGACAATCGCGAACAGATCCAGGTACGCGGCCCAGCGAGGATCGTCGTCCGGGGTGTCGAGCGGCAGGAGTTCGAGTTCGTAGGGTTCCATCACCACGACAGTCTATGAGGCCCGGCCATCGGGGACGAGGACGAGAACACCGCGGGAGGGCCGGTTGGTGCGCGTGCGGTTCAGCATTCCTCCCACCGGTCCAAATGTCCGATAAGGATCATTATGTAATTATAAGAACGGTTCGGAGGCCTCCTGGCCGGACACCGCGAGGCCCCACCTCTCCTCCGCCCCTTCCCATATTCTGGGCCGTACCGTTCGAGATTGGAGCCGCAATGTTCACCGAAGAGCAGATTCCCGAGCTTCTCGCTCAGCTCACCCTCGAGGAAAAGTGTTCACTGCTCTCCGGCAGTGATTTCTGGCGCACCCAGCCGGTCGAGCAACTCGGGATTCCCGCCCTGATGGTCTCCGACGGCCCCCACGGGCTGCGCAAACAGGCCGAGGGCGCCGACGAGATGGGCCTGGAGGAATCGGTGCCGGCCACATGTTTCCCCACGGCCGCGGCGCTCGCTTCCACCTGGGACACGGTGCTGCTCACCGAGATCGGCCGGGCGTTGGCCGAGGAGGCGAAGGCGCAGGGCGTCGGCGTGATCCTGGGTCCGGGCGTGAACCTGAAACGCTCCCCGCTGTGCGGGCGTAACTTCGAGTACTTCTCGGAGGACCCCCTGCTCGCGGGAGAACTGGCCGCCGCCCTGGTCGCGGGCATCCAGTCCGGAGGGGTCGGGACCTCCGTGAAGCATTTCGCCGCCAACAACCAGGAAACCGATCGAATGCGCACAAGCGCGCGGATCGACGAACGCACCCTGAGGGAGATCTACCTCAGCATATTCGAACGAATAATCGAACAAGCGCGTCCGGCGACATTGATGTGCTCATACAACCGGATCAACGATGTCTACTCGTCCGAGAACCGCTGGCTCCTGACCGAGGTGCTGCGCGAGGAATGGGGCTTCGACGGACTGGTGATGACCGACTGGGGGGCGGTCCACGACCGTGTCGCCGGGGTCGCCGCCGGGCTGGACCTGGAAATGCCTTCCTCGCGAGGCCGGAACGACCGGCTCGTTGCCGAGGCCGTCCGGACAGGCGTCCTGGACGAATCCGACCTGGACCGGGCCGTCGCACGCGTGCTGCGGCTGGTCTCCCGGTACCACCGGGAAACGTGTGCGGTTCCCGTTGACCTCGGGGCCCACCACGAACTGGCCCGCGAGGCCGCATCGCGAAGCGCCGTACTGCTGAAGAACGAGGGGGCGGCACTCCCCCTGCCCGGGCTCGGTGACGTCGTGATCATCGGGGAGATGGCCCGCACCCCCAGATATCAGGGGGCCGGATCGTCGCAGGTGAACCCGACCCGCCTGGACAATGCCCTCGACGCCCTACGGCGCAGGCACCCCGGTTTACCGTTCGAGCCCGGGTATCCCCTGCACGACTCCCCTGCGGCAGCCCTCCCCGCCGGGGAACTGCTCAGGCGAGCGCAGGAAGCCGCCACGGGCCGCACGGTCCTGCTGTTCCTCGGCCTGCCCGCCGCGGACGAGTCGGAGGGATACGACCGGCAACACATCTCGCTGCCCGCCGAACATGTGGATCTGTTGCGCGCAGTGCGCCGGGTGGCCGACGGGGTGATCGTCCTGCTCTCGAACGGCGCGGCCGTCGAGACCGCTTCCTGGCAGGACGACGCGGACGCGATCATGGAGCTGTGGCTGCCAGGCCAAGGCGGGGGTGAGGCCGTGGCGCGGCTGGTCACCGGCGAGGACTCCCCCAGCGGCAGACTGGCGGAAACCATCCCCGAGAGGCTGGAACAGCACCCCGCACAACTCAATTTCCCGGGTGAAGCGGGTGAGGTGCGCTACGGGGAGGGGATTTTCGTCGGATACCGCGGACTCCAGAAACTCGGGAACCAACCGAGTTACCCCTTCGGGCACGGTCTGACCTACACCACCTTCGAGTTCAGCGATCTGCAGGCGGAAGTAACCGAGATCACCCCCGAAACGGCTTTGGGCGAGGTGGTTCTCACCGTTTCGGTCACCGTCACCAACACCGGCAGCCGAAGCGGTGTCGCAGTTCCTCAGCTCTATATCGGATATCCGGTTTCCTCGGTGGACCGCCCTCCCCGGGAACTACGAGGTTTCCGGCACCTGGAGCTGGGGCCGGGGGAAAGCGCCCACGTTGAGATCCGGGTGACTCGCCGCGACCTGTCCTTCTGGGACGTGAGAACCCACTCCTGGAGCGTGGAACCGGGAAAAATCCGCGTCGAGATCGGGGCATCCGCGGAGGACATCAAACTGAACCTCGAGGCGGACCTGCTCGCTCCCCCATGGCTCCTTCCGCTGACGGAGTGGTCCACCGTCTCCGAGTGGAGACGGCATCCCGCGGCTTGGGAGAAGCTGGAACCTTTCCTGGCCTCCTTCGGGAAGGAATCGGAGTTCTTCCTGCAGGACCTGCCGGTGTGCAAGCTTCCGCTGATGTTCGAGGACACCCTGACCTTCGATCAGCTGAAAGAACTACTCGCCGAAATCCGCGCGACCCCCTCTGTTCCCTGAGCACACGGGCTGCTGAGACCGGTGATTCTCGACGACTGGCACGAAAACTCTGCTCCCTGAACGCACGGGCCGGTTAGCGGCCGGTCAAGGAGATTTGAAAAAGATCCGGGGATTCTTATTTGATCCCCGGCCAGTAGGCATTGGGATCCAGGCGGTTGCCGAAGATGGCCTGGCCGACACGAACGCAGGTGGCCCCGTACTCGATTGCCAGTTCGAAGTCACCGGACATGCCCATTGACAGTTCGTCCCAGCCCTTTCCGGTTGCGTCCCTCAACTCCTGCTGCACCTGGCGCATCACCTTGAAGCACCGCGCGATGCGCTCGGAGTCGTCGGTGAACAGCGCCAGGGTCATCAGTCCCCGGACATCCAGGGCGTCGAAGGCGTCAAGTTGTTTGGCGAAAGTCACCACCTCCTGCGGGGGCAGACCGAACTTCTGGTCCTCGTCGGAGCTGTTCACCTGAACCAGGACCTCAAGCCGGCGCCCTTCCTGGTGCAGCCGGCGATCCAGCTCCGAAGCGACCTTCAAGGAATCGAGGGCCTGGAACTCCGTCGCGAACCGGGCAACGTACTTGGCCTTGTTGGATTGCAGGTGACCGATCACGGCCCACTCGATGTCGGCCACCTCGCGCAGGGCCTCCCACTTGTTCTGCGCCTCCTGCACCTTGTTCTCCCCGAATCTCCGGTACCCAGCGGCGTGGGCCTCGAGAACGGCCTCCGGGGGTTTGGTCTTGGAGACGGGAAGCAGTCGGATCTCGCTGCTGTCGCGTCCCGCTCTCGCAGCCGCGGTCGCGATTTGCTGTTCGATCTTCTGCAGATTGGCGGCAATGCTGGTCACCCGCCCAAGTCTAGGACCACGACACCCAGGGGTTGTCCGTGGCAGAATTTCGGCTCGTGGAGAGCTTCCGTATCACCCGGGCCCGGCCCGTACCTGGACTCGGAACCGGCAGGTACAGCGAACCGTTGGACGTCACGGTGACGAACGGCACGATCACCGCCATCGAACCCACCCGGGGTGCCGGCGACGGCGACTTCGACGCCGACGGTGCGAACCTCATGCCCGGCCTTTGGGACAACCACACCCATTTCTCCTTGGCCGCGTTGATCAGCCAGTGCACCCGCTTCTCCCACAAGGCAACGCAACCGGAGATTCTCGCAGCAGTCGAGGATCACCTGCGGCACCGGCCAACGAGGCTGGTCGGCTACGGTTTCCGCTCGGCAACGTGGCCCACTCCCCCGACCGCAGCCGCTCTGGATGCAATCACCACCGTCCCGGTGGCGCTGATGTCCCGCGATCTCCACAGCGTCTGGTGCAACACCCCGGCCCTCGAACAGGCCGGGGCCGCCGGTCATCCGACGGGGTTCCTCGTGGAGGAGGAGGCCTTCGCCGCCATCCGTCGCATCATGTCCCGGTATTTCGACCTGCTGGAGCACGCCGTGCAGGCGGCCGAGCTGGAGGCCGCCTCCCGGGGGCTGGTGGGCATCGTGGATTTCTCCTCCGGTTGGGCCGTGGAAGCCTGGCAGCAGCGCGCTGCCTCCCGGCCCATCGGGCTGCGGGTGGAGGCCGCAACCTATCCCGAGCGGCTCGACGACCTGGTCGCCATGGGGGTCGGAACCGGTGACGTGCTGGCGGAGAACCTGAGGGTCGGGCCGCTCAAGGTCATCGCCGACGGCTCGATGGGCAGCCGCACCGCCCACTGCATCGTGCCTTACCCCGATCCCCTGCCGGGGTATCCGAACGGCAAACCCAACTACACCCGTCCTGAGCTGCTCGCATTGTTGAGACGAGCCCGTGAGGCCCGGCTCCGGGCTGCCGTCCACGCCATCGGCGACGCCGCCTGCCACGACGTCCTGGACGCCTTCGAGGTTTCAGGGGCACGCGGGTCCGTCGAGCACGTGCAGTGTGTCGCTCCCGCCGATCTTCCGCGATTCGCGCGGTTGAAACTGGTTGCGAGCATCCAGCCAGCGCACCAGCTGGAGGACGTCGGGGTGGTCGACCTGGTCTGGCCCGACGCGAAGGGTCGCGCCTACCCGATGCTCGACCTGCTGCGCGCGGGGGCGAGGCTGGCCTTCGGTTCCGACGCGCCCGTGGCCTCCCTCGACCCCTGGAAGGCCATCGAGGCGGCCTGTCACCGCCCCTACCGGGCGGACCAGGCGCTCACTCCCCTGGCCGCCCTGCAGGCCAGCACCCGGACCACGCTCAGCGTCGGGCAGCCCGCCGATCTGGTGCTCACCGCCGGTCCCGGAAAGGTGTTGCTGACGATGCTCGGCGGTCGGATCACCTTCACTCGTTGATCATTCGAAGGGGTCGGGGTCGCCCGCCCCGACCCGAACGACCTCCGGTTCGTCACCGCTGAGATCCACGACGGTTGTCGGGGTCAACCCGCAGTCACCGGAGTCCAGGACCGCATCCAGTTCGTGGCCGAGCAGCTCCTTGATGGTCCACCCTTCCACGAGTGGCTCGGGGTGATCCGGAAGCAGCAGGGTGGAGCTGACCAGCGGTGAACCGACCGCGTCGAGGAGGGCGAGGGTGGTGCGGTGATTGGGAATCCGCACGCCGATCGTGCGTTTCTTCGGGTGCTGCATCATCTTCGGCACCTCGCGGGTGGCTTTCAGGATGAAGGTGTACGGCCCCGGGGTTGCCGCCTTGACCGCGCGGAAAACCCAGTTGTCCATCTCGACGAAGGCCCCGAGCTGGGCGAACTCGGAGACCACCAGGGTGAAATGGTGCCTGTCCCCCAGCTGCCTGATTCGCCTGATGCGTTCGATTCCCGATCCGTTGCCCAGGGCGCAGCCGAGCGCGTAACAGGAATCGGTGGGGTAGGCGATCAGCCCGCCCTCCTCAAGGATCCGCACCATCTGGCTGAGGGTGCGGGGCTGCGGATTCTCAGGATGCACGTCGTAGTACTGGGCCACGGATTCACCTTAACCCGCCGGGCAAGTCTGGGGAACCGTGCTGGTCCCCATCCGGTCCGTTGTTCCTGGCCGGAGATTCCCATCCGGTGGTGAGGACGCTCCCCGTCACCAGGTTCGTTCGGTGGGCACCCTGGCCTCCTGATGCACGGTGACGTCCACCATGGGAAGCACCCGGATGGCGGTTCCCTCTACGACGGCGGTTGTGAACGTTGGTGCACGGTCAACCCTCACGGTGAAACCGCTGAGGGACGAGTTGAAGATGGCCCGTTTCCCGGCCTCCCGGCCATCCTCCACGGATCCTCCCAGAACGGCAGCGGCCCGGGCCGAGTCCTGGGCGGCCGCCATGGCCGTCGATTCCGCCCACAACAACAACGACCACTGCAACGCGGCCAGCAGCACCAGCATCACGAGCGGCAGCAGCAGGGTGACCTGGACGCTGCCGCTCATGCCTCGTTGTTTCCGGCAAGGGCCTGAGGATTCAGCCATTCCGGCTCCGGTAGGTGTCGACGGGTGATGTTCCCTCCCCCGTAAGTGACCTGCTGGCCGGGAAACCGGGCATGGAGACCGGGAACACCGCCCGGCAGGTGAGCCGCACCGTCACGGACGCGACCGTTCCCATCGGGGCCGCCAGGCCTCTGGCGTCCACGCTCACCTGAGCATCGGTGCAGGTGATCCGGGAGTTGCCCAGCTCGGTCACGGCGGCATCCAGTGCCGCTCGTTCGGCCGATGCCTGTGAACGTTCCAACGAGGCCGCACGCGCCGCTCGTGTGGCGGCGGCGGTGACGGCCTGCTGCGCGAGGGCATGCCCGGCCATCACGATCACCAAACCGACGAACAGCATCGCCACGGGCAGCACCAACGCCGCCTCCACTGCCACGGAACTTCCTCGTTCCGATGCTCTGGGGATCATCTGCATCCTTCCGGATCACCGTCAAACCATCCTGCCACTCAAAGAGCATGGACGGCTAGGCTAGGCATCAGAATCAATCCTGAAAGGAATGCTCATGGTCAAGAAGGTAGCCATTCTCACGGCCGGCGGTTTCGCGCCGTGTCTGTCCTCGGCCATTGGTGGTCTCGTCCAGCGGTATACCGAGGTGGCTCCCGAGGTGGAGATCATCGCATACAAGCATGGCTACCAGGGGCTTCTGCAGGGTGATTACTTCGTCGTCGACGAGGCCGTCCGAGCAAAAGCGCACCTGCTGCACACGTTCGGCGGTTCCCCCATCGGAAACTCCCGGGTCAAGCTCACCAACGTCAAGGATCTCGTCAAACGCGGACTGGTTGCCGAGGGTGCCGATCCGCTCAAGGTCGCAGCCGACCGTCTCGTCGCGGACGGCGTGGATGTCCTCCACACCATCGGCGGCGATGACACCAACACCACGGCCGCCGATCTGGCCGCTTTCCTCGCCACCAACGACTACCCGTTGACCGTGGTCGGCCTGCCCAAGACCATCGACAACGACGTGATCCCGGTCCGTCAGTCGCTTGGTGCCTGGACCGCCGCGGAGCAGGGAGCGATCTTCGCCAAGAACATCGTCGCCGAGCACAACTCGGGTTCCCGGATGCTCATCGTGCACGAGGTCATGGGACGCCACTGCGGCTGGCTGACCGCAGCCACCGCCGTCGAGTACCGCAAGTGGCTGGACACTCAGGAATGGCTGCCCGGGATCGGTTTGTGCCGTGAGGCGTGGGACATCCACGCCGTTTACGTGCCCGAGGCGGTCATCGACATCACCGCCGAGGCCGAACGCCTCAACAAGGTGATGGACGAGGTGGGCAATGTCACCATCTTCCTCTCGGAGGGCGCGGGCCTGGAGTCCATCGTCGCGGAGATGGAAGCTGCGGGCGAAGATGTGCCGCGCGACCCCTTCGGTCACGTGAAACTCGACAAGGTGAACCCCGGGAAGTGGTTCGGGGACAAGTTCGCGGAGAAACTGGGGGCCGAGAAGGTGATGATCCAGAAGTCGGGTTACTTCTCCCGGTCGGCCGCTGCCAATGAGGCGGACCTGGCGCTCATCAAGCGGTGCACCGATCTGGCGGTCGACTGCGCTCTCGCGGGCAGGTCCGGCGTCATCGGCCAGGACGAGGAGAACAACGACGAGCTGACGGCGATCGCCTTCGAACGCATCAAGGGCGGTAAGCCGTTCGACATCACCCTGCCCTGGTTCACCGAGCTGGTGGCCGCCATCGGTCAGCCCGCACCGGTGGCCGCCGCAACCCACTGATCAGTCGCGATGGCGGTACCTAGTGAGCAGGGCCGCCATCGCAGCCCCGATGCCGAGACCGGTTATCGTGCCCATCCCGTAACCGATCCTCGTTCCGGCCCGGACCCCCTGCGCTGCCACATCGACCGGTATCGCAGGGGTCGGGTCGGGTGGTTCCCCAGCTTCCTGGTTCGTGGTTTTCGGGTTTTGCGGGTCGACCATTGGCCGATCGACCCCGGTTCTCTCCCCAGCCCATGCTGCGCAGAACAGCAGGATGCTCGACAGGAGGTTGAACAAGATCATGATCACGATCACGGGCCCGAAAACCACGGCAGCGGGATTGGAAGTGAAAATACCGAGCAGCGCTCCCGCGAACTGTTGCAGCAGAGCAACCAGAGCTGCACCCACCGTGGAGGGCAGCAACCAGCTGTGGGGGCGGATCCGAGTCCTCGGGAGGGTGCAGAAGAGGAAGGCGAGCAGTAGCCAGCTCACCAGGAGGGTGAGGAGCAGGTGAATCAGCCAGCCGATCACCCCTGCTGAACCAATCCAGGACATCCCGATGACGGCGATTCCTGATGGGAGCAGCAGGCAGGCGAACAAGCCGAGAAGCACCAGCAGGTTTCCGCCCAGTTCCTTGAGGAACCCCCGGATGCCTTTTTCCTTTTCGATTTCCTGCTCATCGGTTTGCAGCATCCGGCAAAACCCAATCCGCAGATTCCCGACCCAGTTCGAGCCCGAGTAGGCAGCGGCAATCAAGGCGGTGCCGGCCAGACCATACCAGTTCGCTATCGCGTTTTTCAGTACATCGACTGCTTTCTCGGCGAGGTCCGTGCTGCCAAGAGCATCCACGATTCCGTCAGACAGAAGATGGAACCATTCAGGACGCAACACCGCCAAGGTGAATCCGGCCGCGGCCCCTGCCAGCATCAGCAACGGCACCAGGGTCAGAACCGAGAAGTAGGTGATTGCGGCAGCATGCTGTGGACCATGGCACCGCTTGTAGCGTTCAGTGACGGTGGTGAAATGTTTGACTGCTGGGTGTTCGAGAAGTTTTTTCACCCGGTCTTGGCCCTCCTGCGGGATTCGAGCTCGTTTTCCGGGTGCGGGCTCTGCTGCGCGATCCGTTCGCTCGGGAGGTCGCCGAGGGTCCCCTCGATTTCCTGCCAGACGCTGGAAACGGAAATCAGGAACATGCCCTGCCCGCCCTTGGTGAGGTCGAACAGTTCATTGGCGGTCGTGCACTCATAGACGCTGAACCCGTCGCTGACCAGCGTCAGTTCGGTCAGGTCCTCGACCCCGCGGGCCCGCAGATGATCGATCGCGATCCGGATCTGCTGCAGTGAGATCCCGACGTCCAGGAATCGTTTCACGACCCGCAGCAGCAGGATGTCGCGGAAGGAGTAGAGGCGCTGCGACCCCGATCCCGTGGCTCCCCGGATCTCCGGCACGACCAGCCCCGTCCGGGCCCAGTAGTCGAGTTGCCGATAGGTGATGCCGGCCACCTTGTGGGCCACGGGGCCACGGAACCCCAGGTCCTTGGAGACGGGGGTGAAGTCACCGTCGAACAGCGCGTCCTGCTGCGGTGTCTCATCCATATGCCTGATGCCATCAGCCACTGTGTCAGCCCCTAAGTTCTCCCGGCCGCTGGTTCTGCGGCACAACTGACGCTAACCGCCGGGTGCCCCGGTCGTGGACGACACGCCCACAGGTACCGTTGTAGATTCTAAACCCTCCAGCAAGGCTTCAGGGTTGTTCCCGTCCCTCACACGGGGTGCGGGATCCCCTCAGAAATCCTCCGGCTGGACCTGGTCCAGAAACTCCCGGAACTTCTCGACCTCGTCCACGTGAGCGATCTCGTCGGAGATCCCGACCTCGTCCAGGAGCTCTGCCGGGCAGTGGATGGGCCATCCCCGCCGGATCGCGAGGGCCACGACATCGCTGGGCCTGGCGTCGAAAGTCGAATCCCCCACCGTTATCTCCGCGTAGAACACACCATCCTCCACGGACTTGATCTTCAGCTGCGGCCGGGACTCCCCCGCCAGTTGCGCGATGACCTCCGCCAGGAGGTCCTGGGTGAGTGGCCTGGCGAACTGTTCCTTCTCCAGTGCGACGGCGATGGCGGCGGCGTCGACGGCGGAGATCCAGATCGGCAACAGGCGTTCCCCATCGTTCTCGCGCAGCAGGAGGACCGGGCCTTCATCGCCCACCTGTATTCCAACCACACACAACTCAACCATGTTCACAGCCTACGAGACCGTGTCAACCGAACAGTTGCGAGAACATCAAGCCGCTGTGTGCGTGCAGCACCAGGCGGTAAACCTCGCGGAGAACCTCCTTCGGAACCCCTTGGCGACCTTGGTACTGGCTGATGGCCTGTTCCACCAGCGCGGCCTCCAGGGAGGCCGACTGCTGGAGCACCCTCATCTGCCTGGGCTCGACCCCGTAGTCACCAAGGCGTTTCGCCGCCACCGCCAGGGCAAGCATCTCCCTGCCGTACCGTTGGGTGCCTTTCCGGTGCGAGATCACCTTCAGGCGCTCCAACTCGATCAGGGCGGCCTCCCCCAGCCCGGACTCCGAAAGAAGTTCCCTGCGCGTGAAGAGCTGGCGCTGGTTTCCCGGCTGTCTGGGTTGTCTCCGTGACGGTTCCGGGTTCTGGGGTGTCGTTGGCACGGTGGCATCCGGGGTCTCGGGAAGCACCTCTCCCCGGTCCATGGCGGCGAGCTCTTCGCGGATCACCTTGAGCGGAAGGTATCTGTCACGTTGGGCACGCAACACGAAGAGCAGCCGCTCCACGTCAGCCGGGTAGAAGCGCCGGTAACCGGAGGGATGGTCCCGTTCCGGGGAAATCAGCCCCTCGTTCTCCAGATACCTGACCTTTGAGACCGAGATGTCGGGAAATTCGCCCCGGATCGATTCCAGAACCTGACCGATCGTGCGCGGCGCGGCCGGCATCAGCTCCGCCCGGCCTCGCTCAACAGGATCGTCGCCCGGTATTTTCCGATCTGGATCTCATCACCGTGCCGCAGCTGGGCACGACCATCGATCAAGACCCTGTTGACATAGGTGCCGTTGAGGCTTCCCAGGTCCTCGAGGGTCAGCTGGCCGTCCGCGCGCACCAGCTTCGCGTGGTGACGGGAAACCGTGACGTCGTCCAGGAAGATGTCGGACTCGGGGTGCCGTCCGAGAGTGGTCACGTCGGAGTCGATCAGGAACTGCGACTCCTTCACCCCGCCCCGAGTGACGATCATCAACGCGTTGCCGGGAGCCAGATCTGCCGCATCGGCTGACAGACTCCCCCCCATGGCGGACAGATGCTCGTCCGTGAGAGCCGCGAGAACGCTCGTGGTGTCGTTCTTCGAATCCTTGAGATCCCCCTGGCGGTGGTTCCTGACCCCCGTCATCGGTGGCCCCCTTTCCATGCTGATCGCCATCCAAGCTGCCCCAAGCCTATCGAGGGACATCGGATTGACAAGCCTGCCATGCTAATTCGGTTTGGCGAATTCCGGCGCGCGGGGGGAAACCGTGGAATCAACGGAGATTTCCGCCAGCTGTTTGATCTCGACGCGCCCCTGCACCCTGCTGCCCTCCACCTCGCTGACCAGGCCGCCCCTGAACCGGGCCCCGGCCTCCAGGGTGGCGGGATCCCCGATGGCCTCGATGACGATCGGTGTGGTCAGGGGTTTCCCGTCCACCGCTATCCGGCCCTCCGCGTCCCGGTCGATCCATGTGCTCGCGACCACACGCACGGAATCATTGAACTCGATCACCTCGGAACCGGCGTCACGCAGTTCCTCCAACGCATCCAGCAGCAGTTCCGGGGTCACAGCACCCTGCGGATCCTGGATGGTTATCCGCACCCCCGGCCCGGTCGCCGGTACCGTTCCCGCGATGATCCGCATCTGCTCGATCCGGTGTTTGGTCTCGTCGTCGGCGGCCTTGGCCCCCGCCGCCCCCGAGACCAGCCCTTCGCGGGTCGTCGTCAGTTCCCTGACCTCGGATTCCAGGCGTCGCGTCTCGGCGGAGAGGTTGTCCAGCAGCTGGATCAGGTCGGTGCGGCGCAGGTTGGAGTAGTCGGGCTGCGACGCCTGGGAACGCAGGGTCCAAACCACCAGCAGGGCGGTCAGGCAGAGCACCGTCCCGACGACCAACTGACCGCGACCGGGTTTCAGGAAGGCGCGCCAGATCTTTCCGGGTTTCGCCGGTTCGATCTGATCGGCGGCGCGTTTCGGGGTCTGTTCAGGCATGGAACACCGCCCTTCGGATGGCTGCGGCATTGTTGAAGATACGGATACCGAGCACCACGACGACCCCGGTGGAGAGCTGGGAGCCGACTCCTATCTGGTCGCCCGCGAAGACGATCAGCCCCGCTATGAAAACGTTCGAAAGGAAGGAGACCACGAACACCCGATCGGAGAAGGTGCCCTCCAGCCATGCGCGGGTCCCCCCGAGGATGGCGTCCAGCGCGGCCACGATCGCGATCGGAAGGTACGGCTGGAGAAACACGGGCAGGACGGGTTCAACCAGCAGCCCGATCACGACCCCGGCCACGAGCCCAAGCAGCGCCAGCATTTCTCCTCCTTCAGCTCTCGGCGTACCGCAGCGTCATCGCGGGGTCGGCGGGTAGTCTCAGATCGCCGTTCACCGTTTGAAGTTCGTAGGCGATCCCGTAGTTGTCGTGAAGATACTGCCACCACACGGCCGCTGAGGTGCGGACGAAACGCGCCTGCAGCCGGGAAGGATCCCCGATGGCCTCCACCACGTAGGGCGGATTCAGGGAGACGTAGTCCACCGTGATGGCGGATCCCGCGGAACGAATCGGGGTGAGCGTCGTGATGCGATGGCCGTTTATCGCCACGGCCTCGGCCCCGGCCTGCCGCAACCCGTTCACCAGCCGCGACAGGTCGGAGTCGTAGATCACCCTGCTGCCGTTCCCGGTTCTCTCCGCGTCATTGACCCGAGCCCGGAGACCGGGGCCTGAAACGGCCACGGCCCCGGCCGCCAGTTCGGCTTCCTGCAGATTGGCGCGAACACTTGGATCCGCCACGGCTTTCTGGCGCAGCTGCCTGTTCTCCACATCTAGTTCGCTCGCCCTGGCCGCGAGTTCATCGCGATGCTGCTGCTCGGCGGCGATCCGTGACAGGAGATCCTTCCTCTCGTCCGCCACCTCGCTTCGGGAACGGGTGGTGGAGACCACGGAGAGCACCAGCAACGAGGCAACCATGAGAAGCGCCAAGGACATCGCCCAGCGGCTGCGGCGCGGGGATGTGGTGGTCAGGTACTCGGGTTCCATGGCCTCCGCCGCGAGATCGCTCAGAAGGCTCATGCTGGCGTCAGGACGCATCCCGTTCACCCCTTTCGTGCGCGAGTTCCACGGTTCCCTTCAGGTAGAGCAGCCCGGCCGCCCAGTAGGCGAACGCCCCGGCGACCGCGAGCACCCATCCCGCCCACTCGGCCACCGCCAGACCGAACGCTTCGGGGGAACCGAGCAGCATGAGCGGGAAGGCCAACAGCAGGAGCATCGTCCCGGCCTTCCCGACCAGATTCACCGGGAGCGCCACCCGTCCGCTGCGGCGCAACGACGGAAGCAGGCACAGCAACAGCAGGTCACGGGCGACGAGCACGACCAGCAGCCACCAGGGCACGAGCCCTCTGACGGTCATCACCACGACCGCGGTGAGAATGTAGAGCCGGTCCGCCACCGGGTCGAGGCGCGCCCCCAGCTGCGAGGTCTGGTGGAGGGTACGCGCCAGGAAACCGTCGAGCCAGTCCGTCGCTCCTGAAACGGCCAGCAGGATCACCGCCGTCAGGTCATGCCCGGCCAGGATGAGCCACCCGAACACCGGCACGGCCAGCAGCCGCAGGAATGAGAGAACGTTCGGTATCGTCAGCAGTCGATCTGTGTCCCAGGTCCGGGTTGGTTCGACTGCTTTCACGGAAAACAGCCTAGGCCATCTCCGCCCACGCCCTGGCCAGTCGTTCACGGGCGTCACCGAGCAGTTGGGGAAGAGCACGGGTCTGCCCGACGATCGGCATGAAGTTCGTGTCCCCCAACCAGCGGGGGACGACGTGTTGATGCAGGTGGGCAGCTATTCCGGCGCCGGCGACGGCCCCCTGATTCATGCCGATGTTGAAGCCAGCGGGCTGCGAGACCCTTGTCAGGACAGCGATGGCCCGCTGGGTGAGTTCCGCCATCTCGCGGGTTTCCTCCGGCGTGGCGTCGATGTACCCGCCGATGTGACGGTAGGGACACACCAGCAGGTGTCCCGGTGAATAGGGGAACAGGTTCATAACCACGAAGGCGTGTTCGCCGCGGGCGACGATCAGACCGTCCTCGTCACATTTCATCGGGGAAAGGCAGAACGGGCAGCCGGTCTCGTCCTTCGGCTTGTCCCCTTCGATGTAGACCATCCTGTGCGGGGTCCACAGTCTCTGGAAGGAGTCGGGGGTCCCGCACAGCTCGGAGGATGGCTCGGTCATTGCGCACCCGGGTCCGTGTTGGTGCGGGAGGCGATGTGGGAGCGAATCCTCTCAACCGCCTGCTCGACGGGCACCCCGTTCAGCTGGGAGCCGTCCCGGAAACGGAAGCTCACCGCCCCCGCGTCACGATCCTCCCCACCCGCGATCAGGATGAACGGCGCCTTCGACCTGGATGCGTTTCGGATCTTCTTGCCGAAACGGTCGTCCGAGAGGTCGAGCTCGACCCGGATCCCGTGGGTCCTCAACCGGGCGGCGACATCCACCAGGTGGTCGTTGAACTCTTCCGCCACGGGGACACCGAGCACCTGCACCGGGGCGAGCCAGGCCGGGAATGCTCCGGCGTAGTGTTCGGTCAGCACCCCGAAGAACCGTTCGATCGAGCCGAACAGGGCGCGGTGGATCATCACCGGCCGCTGTCGGGTTCCGTCGGCAGCCTGGTATTCCAGTCCGAAACGTTCCGGCAGGTTGAAGTCGAGCTGGATCGTCGACATCTGCCAAGTGCGTCCGATGGCGTCCTTGGTCTGCACCGAGATCTTCGGTCCGTAGAAGGCAGCGCCCCCCGGGTCGGGTACGAGTTCCAGACCGGAAGCCGTCGCCACCTCGGCCAGGACGTTGGTGGCCTCCTCCCAGGTTTCCTCGTCGCCCACGAACTTCTCGGGGTTCTTGGTGGACAGCTCCAGGTAGAAGTCGTCCAGGCCGTAGTCCTTGAGCAGGTCGAGTACGAAGGTCAGGAGACCGGCCAGCTCGTCGCGCATCTGTTCGCGGGTGCAGTAGATGTGTGCGTCGTCCTGGGTGAATCCCCTGGCCCGGGTCAGGCCGTGCACCACACCGGATTTCTCGTTGCGGTAGACGGTGCCGAACTCGAACAGCCGCAGCGGCAGCTCCCGGTAGGAACGGCCCCGCGAACGGAAGATCAGGTTGTGCATGGGGCAGTTCATGGGTTTCAGGTAGTAGTCCTGCCCCTGTCGGCGGATGTTGCCCTGCGCATCGCGTTCCTCGTCCATGTGCATGGGCGGGTACATGCCGTCGGCGTACCAGTCGAGATGCCCGGAGGTCTGGAACAGGGAGGCCTTCGTCAGGTGTGGGGTGTAGGCGAACTGGTATCCCTCCTCGACGTGGCGGCGCCGGGAGTAGTCCTCCATCTCCATGCGCACCACGGCCCCGTTCGGGTGGAACACGGCCAGTCCCGACCCGATCTCGTCGGGGAAGGAGAACAGGTCCAGTTCGGTGCCGAGTTTGCGGTGGTCGCGTCTGGCGGCCTCGGCGATGCGGGTCTGGTACGCCTTCAGGTCCTCCTTGGTGGCCCACGCGGTGCCGTAGACGCGCTGCAATCCGGCGTTGCGCTGGTCGCCCCGCCAGTAGGCGGCGCTCGACTTGGTCAGCGCGAACGCCTGGAGGTAGCCGGTGTGGGGCACGTGGGGGCCGCGGCACAGATCGCGCCAGGCGACGGAGCCGTCGCGACGGACGTTGTCGTAGACGGTGAGCTGCCCCTCCCCCACCTCGACGGATGAACCGTCGGCGGCGGAGGCGCCACCCTTGTCCGCTATCAGCTCAAGTTTGAACGGTTCGGCGGCCAGTTCTTCACGGGCCTCCTCGTCGCTGACCTCCCGCCGCACGAAACGCTGCTTCTCGCGGACTATCTGGCCCATCCGTTTCTCGATCGCCTTCAGGTCCTCCGGGGTCAGCGGGGAGGTCGCGAAGTCGTAGTAGAAACCGTCGGTGATGGGCGGGCCGATGCCGAGTTTCGCATCCGCGAACAGGTGCTGCAGGGCCTGGGCGGTCACATGTGCCGCCGAGTGACGGATGATGCTGAGGCCTTCGTCGCTGTCTGCCAGGACGGGTTCCACCTCGTCGCCGTCGGCCAGTTCACGCTGGAGGTCCTGGAGTTCCCCGTCCACCTTCATCGCAACGATCCCGCGGTCGTTGCCGAACAGGTCCAGCCCCGTGGTGCTCGTCGTCAGCTCCACGCTCTCGCGCGAATCAGGATGGATGACGACGATTGCGGACACAGGTCTTCCTTTCGGTAGCGGACTGGCCCATTCTGCCATCACCCCGCGAGGAAAGCCCGCTCCTCCACCCCCGGCCCGTCAGCAGGGCGGGCGAAGCACCGTCGCTCCGGGAAGAACCGCCACCCGCTGTCGGAGGAAAGTTCTGGCCACTCGTGCCGGACCACACCGTCGAGATCGAAGGCGATGCTGCCCTTCGAGGCATCCGTGGCAATCACCAGGCCGGAGGGCTCGTCGAAGTCCAGCTCCCCCTTGACCTCGCCGTGCTGCGGGTCGCGAGAAAGAAAATCCGGGCCGAGGAAACGCTCGACGACGAGATACTTGTCCTCATCCGGTTCCTTCAGGTTCACCAGCACGAAGGGATGGTAGGGATCGAAGTTGTCGGCGCAGTGGGCATGGTCCTCCTGTGGCATCCGCCCACACCATGCGGCCTCCATCCGGTCCAACGCCACGAGGAGGGAATCCTCACCGATGAAGCAGATGGGGCGGTCCCAGTTGTAACCACTGCCCCCGAAGTTGGCGCCGCTGGGTTCCCAGCGTGCCAGGAAATCCTCCACCCGGTACACCATGAGAACGTCCACCGGGTTCCAGACCCAGCCGTTGCTGACCAGACGGGTGTGTTCCGGGGAGACCAGCAGCCGGGAGTGGAAGAAGTCGACGAAGTTCTCCTTCCCACCGTCCTGCCTGCGGATGATCTCCCGGGCGGTGAGCAGGTCGCCGGTTTCGGCGTCGAAGAAGTCGAGCCGGCACCACTGCGTCTGGAGGGCCGCCACGATTCGTCCTTCCAGGCGAAGGAAGGCCACCGAGTAGCTGGAGACGTCGCAGTGGTAGTCCTCACGGCGGTACTCCCGCGTCGCACCCGAGGCGAGGTTGACCAGCACCGCCCGCAGCCCGAAGCGCTCCGCCAGGCACGCCCACCCGTCGAGGGCGCGGAGTTCGAGCTCCCCCTCCAGCGCGGGGAGCACGGCGACGGTGGCGGAGGTTCCATCGGGAAGGACCCGGCTCAGCCGGGTGCTCTCGGCAACCAGCCAGCCGGGTCCCGAGGTGTCGGGGACAAGGGTCACGACACGACCCGGCCCTCGAAGTCCGTGCGGCCCGCGACCCGATCCGCCACGAAGGGGCAGCTGGGACGCACCTGGTTCCCGGTCGGCAGGATGTCGGCCAGGGCGAAGTCCACGACCTTCCCGGCCAGACCCTGCCCCTGGAACTCGGGGATCGTCTCGGTGTGGTTGAGGTCGATGACATCACCCTCGATGACGTAGTCCACGAAGGCCGCCACCTGGCCGCCCCGCTTGAGCTCGTAGCGGGCCGCGGTGTCGTTCTTGATCAGTTCGATGTCACTCATGGGTGTCATTCAACCAAATAAGGCCGGGCCTCCAGGCCCGGCGATTCCGGTGTGTTGGTGGGCGATGCCAGGTTTGAACTGGCGACCTCTTCCGTGTCAAGGAAGCGCGCTACCACTGCGCCAACCGCCCGAGGTGGAGACGGGATTCGAACCCGTGTACACGGATTTGCAGTCCGTTGCCTCGCCTCTCGGCCACTCCACCGGGTGGAGTATGTCTCCGAGCGGACGACGAGATTCGAACTCGCGACCCTCACCTTGGCAAGGTGATGCTCTACCAACTGAGCCACGTCCGCATGCGCTTTCCTTGACATCCCATTCGGGCTGCCTCGTTCGGCGCGTAGAGAACACTAGCGCAGGGCTTCGAGCGGATGCAAGTTTCACCTGCCAATCAGCGTTCAAGCCCCACAGAACGGGGCTGAAACACCTGCGAACCTCAGACGGGGATTCCGACGTAGATGGTTTCCAGGTACTCGGCGATGCCCTCGGAACCGCCCTCGCGCCCCAGCCCCGAGTGTTTGACCCCGCCGAACGGGGCGGCCGGGTTGGAGATCGCGGCGGAGTTGATTCCGATCATGCCGACCTCGAGTCGCTCCGACATCCGCAGTGCGCGGTCGATGTCTCCCGTGTGGACGTAGGCGGCCAGTCCCACTGGTGAGGAGTTGGCCCAGGTGAGGACCTGTTCCTCGGAGTCGAAGGGAACCACCGGGGCCACGGGTCCGAACAGTTCCTCGCAGACCACGGACTCCCCCGGGTCGGTCACGGCCAGCACGGTCGGGCGATAGAAATATCCCGGCCCCGCGACATCCTCGCCTCCCGTGAGCACCCGGGCGCCACGTTCACGGGCTCCCGAGACGAGTTCCCGGATGCGTTGCCGCTGCCCGGATGTGATGATGGGGCCGATGTCGGTCGCGGGATCGAGCCCGTTGCCCACGACCAACCCCTCGAACTCGGCGGCGAGACGCGCGGCGAACTCGTCGGCCAGTTCCCGGGAGACGTAGAACCGGTTCGCGGCGTTGCAGGCCTCGCCCATGTTCCGCAGTTTCGCGGATTTCGCGGCCGTCACCGCGCGGTCCAGGTCAGCATCGCCGAAAACGATGAACGGGGCACAGCCCCCGAGCTCCATTGAGGTCCGAAGCACGTTGTCAGCGGCTTCTCGCAGCAGCCCCCTGCCCACCTCGGTGGATCCCGTGAAGGAGAGTTTCCGCAGCCTCGGGTCCCGGAGCAGGGGCCCGGTCAGGGCGGCGGAGGACGAGGTGGGAACCACGTTGACCACGCCGTCGGGAAAGTCGGCCAGCCGGCACGCCTCGGCGAAGGCGAGAGCGGTCAGAGGAGTCAGCTTCGACGGCTTCAGGACACCGGTGCAACCGGCCGCCAACGCCGGGCCGAGCTTGCGGGTGGCCATCGCCAGGGGGAAGTTCCACGGGGTGATGGCCAGAACAGGACCGACGGGACGGGGCATGGTGATCATCCTCAGGCTGCCCTCGGGAGTCGTGGAGTAGCGGCCGTTCAGACGCACCGCCTCCTCGGAGAACCAGCGGAGGAACTCGGCCCCGTAAACCACTTCGCCGCGCGCCTCGGCCAGGGGCTTGCCCATCTCGATGGTCATCAGGACCGCGAACTCCTCCGTGCGCTCCACGACGATCTCGTACAGGTTGCGGAGCAGCTCCGCGCGGGCCCGTGGTGCCGTGCGGGCCCAGCCGTCCTGGGCGGCGGCCGCGGCCTCCAGCGCGGCCAGGCCGTCCCCGGCATCCGCGTCGGCGACCCGGGTGATCACATCTCCCGTCGCCGGGTTGATGACCTCGAACCGCCCACCTCCCCGGGCCTCGCGCCAGGCGCCATTGATGAAGACCTCGGTCGGGGCGGCGGCGAGCGCCCTCGTCACCAACGGGTTTTCTACGGAAAAGGCCTCCATGACCACACCTTCCAGGAATCGGTGAACGGACCCACCTTACGGCTCCGGCCAAGAGGCCGCTGTTGATCCCGGCCACCCCGATGGCGTACCGGAGCGTCCCACCCTCCCGAACGCACGTCTCCGGTGCGGCGTGTACCCGGCCATCCCGTCGCCGTTCCCAACCTCACGGCGCCGCCCCGCTGACATGAAGCCGGGGAATCCTCCTGATTGGCGACTCCTCCGAAGGTGCGCTAAAGTGGCAGATCGCACGGGCGATTGGCGCAGTGGTAGCGCGCTTCGTTCACACCGAAGAGGTCGGCGGTTCGAAACCGCCATCGCCCACCGATGCTCCTCACGAAAGCCAACCAGCCGCAAGGAGGAGAGGCATGTCGGCACCAGCCATCGTGCTTGTCGCACGAGGCGACGACGATCCTGCCGTCCGAACCTCCTTGGATGTCGTGACCAACCACCTCCATCGGCTGCGCCCGGACCTCAGGGTTGGTCTCGGTCTCCTGAACAGCACCACCCCAACGGTCCGCGAGGCCGTCACGGCCCTGGCCGAGACCGGGGTGGAGGAGATCGCGATGGTTCCGATGGACCTGGTTTCAGCGACCGACCACTCCCCCGTGCTGACCCAGGCCCGCGAGGAAGTTGGCGCGGCCAATCCCGGGCTGAGCATCGTCATCGCACGCCCCATCGGACCGGACATCGATCTGTTGAACGTCCTGGACACCAAGCTGCGCGAGGCGCTTCACCGCGCGAACGCCGTCGAGGTGGACGCCCTGGTTCTCGCCTGCCCGGACGGGGGGGATCTCAGGGGAAGCGCCCTGCTCGCCCGGAGGGCCCGGCAGTGGAGCGCACATCACAAACTTCCGGTGCAGCTCGCGCAGAACGACATCACCGGTCGCGCAACCGCCCTCGCCATCAACGCGCTGCGCGGCCAGGGACGGCGGCACATAGCCGTCGGTTCCCTGTTCCTGACCCCCGGGCCCGTTTTCCGGGCCCACCAGCAGGCTGCCATCAGGGCGGGGGCCCTGGCGGTCACCCCTCCGATAACGGAGAATCCCCGAGTCACCGAACTGATCCTGGCCCGCTACGCCTTCGCGGCCATGCGGCTGCTCGACATCGATCCCCACGAGGACGGAACATGACAACCGACTTCCCTCTCGACCTCCCCGACCAGGAATGGCGAAACCGGCTGGACGATCTCGAATACCACGTGCTGAGGGAAGCAGGAACAGAGGCCCCCTTCACGGGCGAATACACGGACACCACCACCGAGGGGGTGTACGAATGCAGGGCCTGTGGAACCGAGCTGTTCCGCAGCGAGGCGAAATTTTCCTCCCACTGCGGCTGGCCCAGTTTCTTCGAGCCCTTCGCGGGGGACCGGGTCATCTACCTGGAGGACCACTCCATCCCCGGGCGTCCCCGCGTCGAGGTCCGGTGCACGGCCTGCAATTCCCACCTGGGGCATGTCTTCCGGGGCGAGGGATACGGCACCCCAACGGACGAGCGGTACTGCATAAACTCAATTTGCTTGCGTCTCGTTCCGGCGTGCCATCAAACCAGCCCGGGAGAAGACACATAGGCTCACTTCCGTGACGCTAGCTCCGCCCAACATGGCCGACCCCGAGTTCCAGCATGCCCTGGAGGAATTCGCCAGCATGCAGTGGCGCTCAGGGATCAAGGCCGAGGAGATAGGCTCCCCGCAGCGGATTGCGCCGTTCTCCATAGCCATGGCGCTGGACTTCATCGAGGATGACGAGGAGTTGGGAACCGGGCGGTTGATATTGCTGCACGATCCCGCCGGCAACGAGAACTGGGAGGGACGGTTCCGTCTGGTCTCCTATGTGCGGGCCGAGGTGGATCAAGAAATGGTCACCGACCCGTTGCTGCCCGAGGCGGCCTGGTCCTGGCTGACGGATGCGCTCTCCAAGCACGCAGCCGCCCACCGGGCCCTGGCCGGGACCGTGACCGCGTCCTACGGCCGGGGGTTCGGGGAACTGAGAACGCACCAGGCCGAGGTGGAGGTCCGGGCGTCCTGGACCCCGGTTCTGGACAACCGCCACAAGATGACCGCTCACCTCAAGGCCTGGCAGGATCTTCTCGGACACATTTCAGGGCGTCCACCGCTGCCCCGTGGAGTGGTGCAGTTCCCGGGGCGTGCATGAACCAGTTCGTCGAGCAGCCACGGGAAGCCCTGCGCCCCCTGGTGGACACCCCCGAAGCTCTCGACAACTGCATGGACTCCCTCTCCCGCGGGATCGGGCCCGTGGCATTCGACGCGGAACGCGCCCACGGCCACCGGTACTGGCCCAAGGCGTATCTCTTCCAGATCCGACGCGAAGGAGCCGGCACCTGGCTGATAGACCCCATCGCCTTCGAGCACGGGGGCGAGACGGAACTCGGCGGGCTCGTCGGCGCCTGCTCCGACGCACCGTGGATCATTCACGCGGCATCGCAGGATCTTCCCTGCATGCTGGATGTGGGCATTCATCCTCCCGCCCTGTTCGACACCGAATTGGCGGGACGTCTCCTCGGGGCCCCGTCAGTCGGTTTGGCAGCCCTTCTCGACACGAAACTCGGCATCCGGTTGCGCAAGGCGCATTCGGCGGACAACTGGGCCACTCGCCCGTTGCCGACCTCCTGGCTGACCTACGCGGCCCTTGACGTCGACTACCTGATCGAGTTGGCCGATGTCCTGCGCACCGAGCTCGTCGCCGGGAATCGCATCGCCTGGGCCGAGGAGGAGTTCACCCACACCCTGCAGGTCTTCTCCACCCCACCCGCCCCCCGGAAGGAACCGTGGCGGCGCCTGTCGGGCATCCAGGGTTTGAAACACCCGAGGCAACTGGCCGTGGCGCGGGCGCTCTGGCAGGAACGGGACCTCGTGGCCCGACGAAGGGACCGCCCGCCCTCCCGGATCCTGACCGACGCCGCAATCGTTGAATTCGCTTCGGGAGTGGACCCAGTTGGCCCGCTCCCGGACGCCCCCGGGTTCTCCAGGATTCCCGGGTTCAACACCCGCGGGGCGGCAAGGTACCGGGCCAACTGGGTCCGGGCCGTCGATTCGGTATCCCGGCTGTCCCCCGCCGAGTACCCCTCACGCCGCCCGGAACCGAACGGCATACCCCAGCCGCGCTCCTGGGAGCGCAACGACCCGGAACGCTGGGAACTCTGGAAAAAGATCCGCGCAGACGTCGACACGCTGGCCGGGGAACTCGGAATCCAACCCAGCCTCATAGCGCCCTCCGCGATCCTGCAGGCCTTCGTCCACAACTGGAAGCCCGGCAGCGACCCCCGGAGCGTGCTGCTGGAGACCGGTTCCCGGAACTGGCAGATCGATCTTCTGCTGCCGTTGCTCACCAGGCATCCCTGAGACAACCACACGGTTCGGTCGCTCATGCCCGGCCGGACTAAACCCCTCAGGCCGGTTGGGCGGCCGTTCGCCGTCGCTGAAGTATCTTCTCGAGCACCCGGCGGGCTATGTGGCGCGACGTCAGGCCGAGCTCCTCCAGAACCTCACCGCGGGTTCCCTGGGCGAGGAACTCCTGTTCGATGCCGAAGGCGAACAGCCGGGTCTCGGGTGCCTCTTCGGCGAGCCTCGCCCGCAGCCTCTCCCCCAGCCCGGCGACGACCAGGTTGTCCTCGATGCTCACGACGGTTTCGTGTTCGCAGGCCAGTCCGATCAGCTCGGGGCTGAGCGGGATGCACCAAGCGGGATCCGCGACCGTGCACGCCAGTCCCGCCGCGGAGAGTTTTTCCGCCACTTCGAGTCCGGTTCCCGCGAACTGGCCGTATCCGATTATCAGAACACTGGCACCGGCGTCGACGCGAAGCAGGTCGACCCGGTCACGTCCCACACCCCGGCTGGTGATCGCGGGCATCTCATCCGGGAGGCGTTCCTTCGAGTAGCGCAGCACCGTCGGGGCGTCCCGGACCGTGACCGCCCGCTCCAGCGCCGCGACCAGCCGGGTCTGGTCCCTCGGCGCCGAGACCTCGATGCCGGGCACGATCCCCAGCATCGACAGATCCCACATGCCGTTGTGGCTCGGGCCGTCGGTTCCGGTCACCCCCGCCCGGTCCAGCACGAGGGTGATTCCCTCCCCGTGAAGGGCCGCGTCCATCAGGACCTGGTCGAAGGCCCGGTTCAGGAAAGTGGCGTACACGGCGACGACGGGATGCATTCCGGCCCGGGCCAGCCCGGCGGCGGAGACAACGGCGTGCTGCTCGGCGATGCCCACGTCGAAGACCCGGTCCGGGAAGGCCGCCGCGAACCTGCCGAGCCCCGTCGGGTGCAGCATGGCGGCCGTGATGGCCACGACGTCCGGTCTGCGTTCCCCGATCCGGACCATGGCCTCACCGAAGGCATCGGTCCAGGTGGCCTGTACGGCGTCGCTGAGCGGCTGACCGGTGATCTCGTCGATCCTCCCGACTGCGTGGAACTGGTCCTCCTCGTGCTCCTCGGCAGCCTTGAAACCCTTGCCCTTGCGGGTGATGGCGTGAACCAGCACGGGCCCCTCGAACTGTCGTGCCCGTTCGAGATGGCCGACCACCGCACGGATGTCGTGGCCGTCTATCGGCCCCGTGTACTTCAGACCGAGATCGGAGAACATCCCCTGCGGCGCGAGAACGTCCTTGACCCCGGTCTTGAACCCGTGCAGCAGGTCGTAGACGGGACGTCCCAGAACCGGGGTCCGGTGGAGCCGGTTCTTGATGAAACTCAGGGTCCGTTCGTAGCGCTGATCGGTGCGCAATCCCGCCAGGTGCTTGGCCAACCCACCGACCGTCGGTGTGTAGGAACGGCCGTTGTCGTTGACGACGATCACGATCTTCAGGTCAGGTTGGGCCGCTATGTTGTTCAGCGCCTCCCAAGCCATTCCGCCAGTCAACGCACCGTCACCGACCACCACGACCACGGTGCGTTCCTCCCCGCGCAGGCGGAATCCCTTGGCCAGCCCCTCGGCCCAGGACAGGGCTGTCGAGGCGTGGGAGTTCTCGACCCAGTCGTGTTCGGACTCGGAACGGGACGGATAGCCGGACAGGCCTCCCCGCTGCCTGAGATGCTCGAATCCCTCGGCCCGGCCGGTCAGGATCTTGTGGACGTAGGACTGGTGCCCCGTGTCGAAGATGATCGGGTCGTGGGGCGAGTTGAAGACCCGGTGGATACCCAAGGTGAGTTCGACGACACCGAGATTCGGCCCGAGGTGCCCACCCGTGCGACTGACCCGGTTGATCAGGAAGCCACGGATCTCGGATGCGAGGCTTGTCAGCTGGCGGCGCGAGAGCGTTCGCAGGTCACGCGGGCCACCAATCTTGGCGAGCAGGGACATGACTGACAGTCTAGAGGCTCTCCCAAGGAACGGACACCTTGTAGCATTACCGCTCCGGACCGCGTGTTCGCCTCTTCCCTGCGGAACAGACTCTCGGAAATCCGAGGCGATACGCTTTTCAACCATGGACGAAGTGCTCCGGGCCGTGCCCCGCGTCAACGTCTGGGTGACCTGTCCCAGGTGCTCCGGGCCGGCACACGTGCTGCGAAACCGTGTCGTGTGCACTGCTTGCACCTGGACACGCGAGGGAGCCAGACCGGGTCATTGGTGCGCCTGCTGCCGGGAATGGGAGGCGGACCGGCCCGTGGCCGTGAAACTCGCCCGGACCGTGCTGTGGTTTAGGTGCGGCGTCTGCGGAGCGCGGAAGGAGGAAATCCGTTCTCATGTGGCCCGGCAGAGACACGGGGTTCCGGTGCCCACCTGTTCCTGCGGTTCACCGATGCTCCTGGATGCGCATTGGTACCGGGGAATCGATTCTCCGGCGGTCCGCGATGGTTTCGACGCCCTGTACGGCCTGCCGTTCCATCTCGCGGTTCCCTGCGCGGGACACACCCTGTGGGTGGCTAATCTGGAACATCTCAACCACGTGGAGAGTTTCGTCGCCGCCAAGCACCGCCTGCGCCTCGACTTCACCGACGAGTCCACCAGGTACTGGGAGCTCTGCCACCGGTTGCCCGCCTGGATCATCCGGGCCAAGAACCGGACCAAGGTGCTCGCAGGCCTGGGGAAGCTGCGGCGCATGGCAATGGCCCTCTCTTCCGAGGACGCGGCACAGGTTTTCATTCCCAGAGCTCCATGACCGATGCGCCATCCTCCGGAATCAAATGCTCTCGAAAGCCCGGTCCCGGATGCTCCCCGGCCTGCCCGTCCATGTGGACACCCCAGATGCAACTCATCATTGGGGTCCACCGGAGAAACTGAAGTGCAGACCGGCAGGTCAAGCCATCAAACGAGAGTTGGTGGGGCGGGGATCACCCCGCCCCACCAACTGATTCCTTCTCCGGAATGGGCACTCGTTACTGGGAAACTTCTTTGTGGGTCTTCTTTCGGACGAACCACGAAATCGTCAATCCCACGAACCACAGGAGCGTCAACCCCAGGGCTATCCGGGTGTCGTCATAGCGCAACAACACATAGACCACGAACCCGAAGAAGCCCAGCACCACCCATGGCATGAAGGAGGCGCCCGGCATTCGGAATGCCGCGTTCTTGTGAGCCTCGGGATGCAACTTCCGATAGCGGATGTAGCAAACCAGGATCAGCGACCACATGAACAGCACCAATCCCACCGACACCGAGGAGACCATGGTGAATGCCTCCATCACCGACCCGCCGATGATCAGGATCGGGAAGGCGACACATGTCAGTGCCACTGACAGTACCAACGCCTTGGCCGGAACCTGGTGCTTCGACAGATGCCCGAAGGACTCGGGTGCCTGCTTCGACTGGGACAACCCGTACAGCATGCGGGAGGTCGAGAAGATCCCCGAGTTCGCGCTGGAGGAAGCAGAGGTCAGGACCACGAAGTTCATGGCCCCGGCAGCTGCGACGAACCCGACCAGGCTGAACAGGTTCACGAACGGCGAGGTCGTTGGATCGATCTTGTCCCACGGAGTGACCGACATGATGACCGCCAGGGCCAGCACGTAGAAGATCACGATCCGAACCGGTATGGCGTTGATCGCCTTCGGCAGGGTCGTGTGCGGATCGGAGGTCTCGGCCGCAGCCGTTCCGATCAACTCGATACCGATGAACGCGAACACCGCGATCTGGAAGGCCGCCAAGAAGTTGTCACCATCGGCCGGGAAGATTCCCAACGGACCATAGGCACTCCACAGGTGGGTGACCGATGCGGTTGTCGTCCCGTCAGCGGACGGGAAGTTCACCAGGATCATCCCTATGCCGACGACGATCAGAAGCAGGATGGCGACGATCTTGATCAGGGCGAACCAGAACTCGATCTCACCGAACATCTTGACCGTCAGCAGGTTGCAGCCGAGCAAGGCCATCAGGAGGATGAACGTACAGATCATCGACCAGGTCATGTCCTTGAGCCAGAAATCGAAATACCCGGCGATGACAACAACTTCTGCACTGGCCGTGACGACCCACAGAATCCAGTACGTCCAGCCCGCGAAGTACCCGGCCCACGGTCCGATCATTTCTCGGGCGAAATCCTGGAAGGACTTGTACTCGAGATTGTGAAGCAGGAGTTCACCCATACCCCTCATCACGAAGAAGAGCATCGTCCCGATGAGCAGATAGATCAGCAGCAACGACGGTCCCGCCAGGTGAACGGTCTTGCCCGAGCCCATGAAAAGACCCGTTCCGATGGCGCCACCGATGGCGATGAGCTGGATGTGACGGTTCTTCAGGTTCCGCTGCAGATGCTCCTGCCCCTCGGCGGCCTGCGTTGTTACAGGAGGCTTATCCAACATGATCCAGCGCTTCCTCCAGAGGCATCAGTGGCAGGTCGAACGCCTCGGAAACGCCCGCAAAGGTCAGGTTGCCCTTGACCGTGTTGAGGCCCTTGGCCAGCGAGGGGTTGTCCTTCAGCGCCTTGGCCGCACCCTTGTCGGCGAGCTGGATCATGTAGGGAAGGGTGGCGTTGGTGAGCGCCCAGGTGGAGGTGTTCGGCACCGCGCCCGGCATGTTCGCCACGCAGTAGAACAGCGAGTTGTGGACGGGGAAGGTCGGGTCGTCGTGGGTGGTCGGGCGGGATCCCTCGAAGCAACCACCCTGGTCGATGGCGACATCCACCAGCACCGATCCGGGCTTCATCTCGGCGACCATTTCGTCGGTGACGAGCTTCGGGGCCCTGGCGCCGGGGATGAGCACCGTGCCGACCACCAGATCGGCCTGGAGGACGTGCTCGCGCACGGAGAGGGCGGAGCTCACGACGCCGTGCACCTGGTTGTGGAACCTCCAGAAGGTGTTGCGCAGCTTGTCGAGGTCGGTGTCGAGAACCGTGACATCCGCACCGAGACCCATGGCGATATTGGCCGCGTTCTGGCCTGCGACACCGCCACCGAGGACTACGACCTTGGCACTGGGAACGCCACCGATGCAGCCCATGAGGACGCCGCGTCCACCCTGGGCCTTCATGAGGGCGTGGGCACCGACCTGGGGGGCCAGGGAACCGGCGATCTCGGACATGGGGTAGAGCAGCGGCAACGCACCGGAGGGCAGCTGAACGGTCTCGTAGGCGATCGCCGTGGTGCCCGCCTTGAGCAGGGCATCGGTCTGGGGACGATCGGCCGCGAGGTGGAGATAGGTGAACAGGGTCAGGTCCTCACGCAGGTACTGGTACTCGCTGGAGATCGGCTCCTTCACCTTGAGCACCATCTCGCCAACCGCCCAGGTGTCGGCGGCGTTGCTGACGATCTTCGCACCCTGCGCGACAAATTCCTCATCCGGGATCGAAGAACCGACGCCCGCACCCGCCTGGATGTAGACCTCGTGGCCCCTCCTGACGAGCTCATGGACACCAACGGGGGTGATGGCGACCCGGAACTCGTTGTTCTTGACCTCGGTCGGGACTGCGATACGCATGTGTTACTCCTTCGTAATTGATTCTGGCTGCCCCACCTTGGGCATCCATGCGTTTGCGTGAGACCGACACTAGTACGGCAAAGATCAAAGCGCGCGACCACCCCCCTCGTTTTCGGCTACGACAAGGCCTTGAGCTGCTGAAACCGAGGTTGACACCACCCCCGTGAGGCCCCGGAGGGTCCTCACGGGGGCACTGCGAGGGGCCGTTCAGGCCTTCGCCAGGTTGCGCAGCACGTAGGGCATGATGCCGCCGTTGAGGTAGTAGGCCCGCTCCCCGGGGGTGTCGATCCGCACGATCGCGTCGAATCCCGTCACCGTGCCGTCGGGCCGGGTGGCGGTGATCCTGACCGTGCGTGGGGTGATGCCGGAGTTCAGCTCGGTGATGCCGGAGACAGCGAAGACCTCCTCCCCCGTCAGGCCGAGGGAGTCGGCTGATACCCCGTCGGGGAACTGGAGCGGGAGGACCCCCATCCCGATCAGGTTGGAGCGGTGGATCCGCTCGTAGCTCTCCGCGACGACTGCTTTCACCCCGAGCAGCGCCGTACCCTTGGCCGCCCAGTCCCTGGAGGATCCGGACCCGTACTCCTTGCCCGCCAGGATCACCAGCGGAGTCCCCGCTGCCGCGTAGTTCTGGGCCGCGTCGTACACGGTGCTCACCGGGCCCCCGGGGAGGGTGAAGTCGCGGGTGAAGCCACCCTCGGTGCCGGGCGCCACCTGGTTCCGCAGCCGGATGTTGGCGAAGGTGCCCCGGATCATGATTTCGTGGTTTCCACGCCGGGAGCCATAGGAGTTGAAGTCCCGAGGGCCCACCCCCTGGGAGGCGAGGTACACACCCGCCGGGGAGTCGGCCTTGATGCTTCCCGCCGGGGAGATGTGATCGGTGGTGACGGAATCCCCCAGCATCAGCAACACCCGGGCTCCCCCGATGTCCTCGACGGGGACCGGGCTGACCGGCATCCCGTCGAAGTAGGGGGCCCTGCGCACGTAGGTGGATTCCTCATCCCATTCGAAGACCGCCCCGCCCGGGGTGGGCAGCGAACGCCAGCGCTCGTCCCCGGTGAACACGTCGGCGTAGCGGGACGCGAACATCTCGGAGCTGATGGATGAGCTGATGACCTCCTCGATCTCGGCCTGGGTGGGCCACAGGTCGCGCATGAACACGTCATTTCCGTCGCTGTCCTGGCCGATGGGGTCGTTGAACAGGTCGATGTCCATTGTTCCCGCGAGGGCGTAGATGATGACCAGCATCGGGCTGGCGAGGTAGTTCATCTTCACGTCCGGGCTGATCCGGCCCTCGAAGTTCCGGTTTCCGGAGAGCACCGCGGCCACGGCCAGATCGTGTTCGTTCACGGCGGCGGAAACCTCGGGAATCAGGGGGCCGGTGTTGCCGATGCAGGTCACGCAGCCGTAGCCGACGAGGTTGAACCCGATCGCGTCGAGGTAGCCTCCGAGCCCGGACCTGGTGTAGTAGTCGGTGACCACCTGGGAGCCGGGCGCCAGTGACGTCTTGACCCAGGGTTTCCGTGTCAGTCCCCGCTCGACCGCCTTCTTCGCCACCAGGGCCGCGCCCAGCATCACGGACGGATTGGAGGTGTTGGTGCAGGAGGTGATGGATGCGACGGTGACGGCGCCGTTCCTCAGCTCGAAGGACGTGCCGTCCTCGAGAGTCACCGGCACCGAGGCGTCGGGGGTGTGGGTGTAGGTGGGCAGCGCCTCGCGGAAACTGTCGCGGGAACGGGTGAGCAGGATGCGGTCCTGGGGGCGTTTCGGCCCGGCGATGGAGGGCACCACGGTTCCGAGGTCGAGTTCGATGTACTCGGAGTAGTCGGGTTCGCGATCGTCCAGATGCCACAACCCCTGGGCCTTGGCGTAGGCCTCCACGAGGGCGATCTGGGCCTCGTCGCGCCCGGTCAGGCGCAGGTAGTCGATGGTTTTCCCGTCGATCGGGAACACCGCGATCGTTGAACCGTACTCGGGGCTCATGTTCCCGATGGTGGCGCGGTTCGCGAGCGGCACCTGGGAGACCCCCTCGCCGTAGAACTCCACGAATTTCCCGACCACCTTGTGCTGGCGCAGCATCTCGGTGATGGTCAGGACCAGGTCGGTGGAGGTGGTTCCCTCGGGGAGCCGGCCGGTCAATTTGAACCCGACCACCCGTGGGATGAGCATGGAGACCGGCTGCCCCAGCATGGCGGCCTCGGCCTCGATGCCGCCGACTCCCCATCCGACCACGCCGAGTCCGTTGACCATGGTGGTGTGGGAATCGGTGCCGACGCAGGTGTCGGGGTAGGCCTGGAGGACGCCGTCGACGATGCGCGGGAAGACGACCCGGGCCAGGTGTTCGATGTTGACCTGATGGACTATGCCGGTGCCCGGGGGCACCACCTTGAAGTCATCGAATGCGGTTTGCCCCCAGCGCAGGAACTGATAGCGCTCGCGGTTGCGCCGGTATTCGATCTCGGTGTTCTGGGCGAATGCGGTCGGGGTTCCGAACACCTCGGCCGTGACGGAGTGGTCGATGACCATTTCCGCCGGGGAGAGCGGGTTCACCTTGGCGGGGTCCCCCCCGAGGGCCGTGACCGCTTCCCTCATGGTCGCGAGGTCCACCACGCAGGGCACACCCGTGAAGTCCTGCATGATGACGCGGGCGGGGGTGAACTGGATCTCGTGACTCGGTTCGGCCCCCGCATCCCAGTTCCCGAGCGCCCGGATGTCGTCGGCGGTGATGTTCGCCCCGTCCTCCGTTCGCAGCAGGTTCTCGAGAAGGATCTTTAGGCTGTAGGGCAGCCTGTCGTGTCCTGCCACCGCGTCGATCCGGAAAATCTCGTAGGTGGTGCCACCCACCTCGAGGGATGACCTGGCCCCGAAGCTGTTGACGCTCATAGCTCTCCTTGGTCCGCCTCACGTCACATATCTTGATGTCAAGATATCACGGCGACGCCCTGCTCCCAAAAAATCGGGAAACACCTCAGGTTCTCGTGGCGGGCTTCAGGATGGCCACACACTCCACATGGTGGGTCATCGGGAACAGGTCGAAGGCGCGGATCCGGTCGGTCACGTACCCTCGCACCGCGAAATCTGCCAGATCCCTGGCCAGGCTCGCCGGATCGCAGGCGACGTAGGCGACGGCCCTGGGTGCGAGATCCGCCACGCGCGCCACCACGGCGGCCCCCGCTCCCC
>CALCKT010000033.1 GCA_937965785.1 uncultured Propionibacteriaceae bacterium
CGCGGCGTTGAGGAAGATGATCACCACGACGGTGCCCGAATTCTGGGAACGCTACGACGAGGCGTACCGGGTTCGTAACAGGGGGCTGGATGATCTCGAAGCCCGGATCAGGGCGGGGGAGGCGCTCACTCCTGTGGAGCAGGAGATCGAGATGACCGGTTTGGAGAATGCGCTCATCAAGACGATTGATGAGATTATTGCCGAGTACAAGGCGGCGATGGATGGGCTGGACGATGACGCCCAGACGGCCGCGACGGCGATCCAGAACACCCTCAACACGATTGTCGATCCGTCGCTGCAGGGGTCACGCAACCGGATCGGAGCGACATTGTTCAATGACATACCCGTGGTCGATGGCCAAGCAGAATGGGAACAGGCACAGGAGCTGGCGCCGCGGATCGCCGAGAGGATCAAGGATCCGAATCTGAGTCCGGAGGAGCTGCGGGCCTTCCACGACGAATACGGCAGTCTGCTCTCCAACCCCTTCGTGGCAAACGCATTGGGTGAAGTGGTCACTCCTCAGCAGATGGTGGAGTTTTCCACCCGGGTTAAGGCCACCGGAAAAGGCCTGGTCGATGTCAAAATTGGTGATGAGGTCAATCGTCAGATTGGCGCAGCCATGGTTCTTGCGTCCGGTGGCATGAACACTGATCCGAGCAATATTCATGATCAAACCTGCTTCGAAACCGCGAAGAAGGGGCTGATCGCCAACGACGGAACCAGCGTCGCAGATCGCCCCGCGAGTTTCACTGAGGGCATGAAAAACGCTGGGAGAGCAACCTATAAAACCTGGGGAGTTGCTGGAAAAATCGAGGGGTACAGCGCAATACTTCAACTCATGGGTGAGGCTGGAAAACAGAACAAGGATCTGGCGCTGGGGGCAGAATTCTTTAATTCTTCGAGCGGCGGGCGATCGGTTGCTCAGGATCTTGTCGCTTGGGATGCAACTTCAAAACACTACCAAGACATCGCTGCTGGCTATGGTAAAGTCCCATCTTTGTTCAATGCAATGGAGGGTGTTGTTGTTAGTGATACATCGCTTGACATGCGCGATCCGTTGCATGCAATGTACACGTTGATGGACAGGCCGGAAAATTTGAATTCAACCGGTGTTGCTGGATCTTCCGCGGAGTTGCCTGAGGGGAATAACAGGCAGGTTTCGGGGAAAATAGATCCCGCCTTGAAAGATGCCGATCGAGTTCGCCTCGACGGCATTCGAGAATTCTTGAACTCTAATACCCCAGAAGGTGTGGATGTGAGCATTCCTGGAGAGGGTATGAACCACGATAACGATGTAGACGGAAAAGACAAAGTGGCCAATATGACGAGATACCTCACGGGCTGGAGGCAATCCGCTTCCCCCGGTGCTCCGTATTTCGGGTTCCAGGATGGTGGTGAACAGTTTGGCAAGGTCATTCAGCAGGCATCCATTCCGGAAAAACACATATCCCTTGAAGGTGTTACGGATGAAGGCCTGAAAAATCAGTGGTGGAAACGGGATGAGCAGATCAAAAGGATAGCGGGTAACTTCATGTTCGGCTATCAGGACGGCCTGGAGCACCCGGCAGCTCTTCCCGGTAAAGACGAACACGACGGTCAGCGCATGTATGGGTACACCAACTCGCGCCTGCGGTCGTGGGCCGGCGTGATCATGAGCCCCCACATGGAGGATGTGACAATCTCCATGAAGGACCCCAAAAACACGAATGATGTCGTCGGAGGCGGGGACGACCGACACCAAATCACCTTCTCTTCCAGCATGCGGGGGCGTCTGCTGAAGAAGGCGGGGTTCTTCACGGACCTGGGGTTTGACAATCCTGCTGTCAATGACAATGGAACGCCAGACGATACCAAGGACGACTACTACGAAGGCGGCAGGGCTCCCGCTATCGACAATCTTCTCATGGCGGCGAAGGACAGCTATGAAGCTGAGCTACACGAGGCAGCCAAGAATAAGCGCTGGGATCAAGCCGAACAGGTTTCCAGCAAGTGGGCTCCGGCCATGGAAGCGCTGTTCACAGCCCCTGCCGATGCAAACGAGCAAGCCCTTCGAGCCCTGAACGAAAGAAACGCTCGTTGGCAGAAATTCATCGGCGCTGGAATCGGTGCAATCCCAATAGCGGGCGACCTCGCCAAAGGAGAATACGGGGGATGGATCGCCAATCAAGCAAGAAGCAATGGAACCGCCTCCGTTCTGGAAGCGTTTCTCCCAACGAACAATGAAAATGCTGATGCGCTTCCAGATGCCAAGGACATGGCTGAAGAATATATGAGCAGTGCCATCTATCAGGAAATGAGTATGCAGGGTGACTTCCCGACTACTGGAGAAAACTCTCCCGAAGCCTACGGTAAGAGAAGTGAGAGTTCTGATTGTAGTCTTATAAAAGAGGGTGGATTGCTCAAATCCTATTCTGAAATGAAGCCCGAGGAAAAAGATCTCTTCAAGAGATTCATTGCAGAAAAATATTCGGATTACGCTGAAGTGCATGAACGGAACCTGCATGCCATCGACTTGGCAAAAAATAAGCATGGCGAGGCGCGGACCCGGTGAATCGCGTGATGGCTTTCTTTGAAACGAGGTCCGCAAGGTCTCGTGTGAAGTACTTGTGGGAAAGTGTTCTCGTGGCGTTTTTGATATCCGCGAGTTTGGTTGGGTGTTCCCAAGGTGGGTCTGAGGTGGTTGAGTCTCCTTCGTCGGTTGTGACCATGACTGTTGGGCCTGTTGATGAATTTCATGTGGTTCCTCCTGAGGGGTGGGTCATGATTCCTCTGGGGCGTAAGTGGGGGTTTGTTCATTGTGTGGTTTCGGCGGATGGGAATGATGGGTTCTCGGCTGCATCGCTTCGGGTCAGCTATAAGGAAGTGCGGGAGTTGAAGGAGTATCGTGGCCAGAGGAGTGGCGATCACTTTGTGATCGACATCAGGAAAAGCCGCGATCAATCTCTTGGGGGTGCCCAAGGGGATGAAAATGTTACTGATGGACAGGTGTTGCCGGATCGGTTGATTGCCGGTGAGCGTGCTTACGGACATGAATATCTTCATACAAAGGATGGGGTGCCGCAGAGGTTTCAGAAGTGGTTCATAGGGCGTCATGACGGGCTCTGGACCATTACTTTGGTGTCTGCGCCTGGTGAGACGGTTGTTCCTGCTGAGGCTGTTGCTGCGCTGGACACCATTGAATGGATCCCGGCAGGTGGTGCTGGTTCGTCTGTGTCCCCGGTTCCCACTGCTGAGGAGAGTTGACCTTAGGTTTTTTTGAGGTTGGGGTCATATGGTGTTGCGGAGGCGAGGGCTGGTATTCGGGGCGGCTGCTCTGCTTGTGGTCGGGATTCTGGGTGGATGCGCCCGAGGTGGGTCTGAGGTGGTTGAGTCTCCTTCGTCGGTTGTTACCATGACCGTCGGAGATACTGATGAATTCCACGTGGTTCCGCCGAATGGATGGGTCGTGGTCCCCTTGGAGCCGAGGCAAGGGTTCATTCATTACGTGGTTTCGGCTGATGGGGAAAGGGGGTTTTCAGCTGCTTCGCTTCGAGTCGATTACAAGGATGTGGCGATGCTGAAAAGGTATCGCGGCCAAAGAAGTGGTGACCATTTTGTGATCGATATTAAGAAAAGTCGTGATCAATCTATGGATGGTGCTCAGGGAAATTTTGATATTGCTGATGCGCGAGCGTTGCCGGATCGGTTGATTGCTGGTGAGCGTGCTTACGGACATGAATATCTTCATACAAAGGATGGGGTGCCGCAGAGGTTTCAGAAGTGGTTCATAGGGCGTCATGACGGGCTCTGGACCATTACTTTGGTGTCTGCGCCTGGTGAGACGGTTGTTCCTGCTGAGGCTGTTGCTGCGCTGGACACCATTGAATGGATCCCGGCAGGTGGTGCTGGTTCGTCTGTGTCTCCGGTTCCCACTGCTGAGGAGAGTTGACCTTAGGTTTTTTTGAGGTTGTGGTCATATGGTGTTGCGGAGGCGAGGGGTGATATCCGGGGCGGCTGCTCTGCTTGTGGTCGGGATTGTGGGTGGATGCGCCCGAGGTGGATCTGAGGTGGTCGAGTCTCCTTCGTCGGTTGTGACCATGACCGTTGGGCCTGTTGATGAGTTTCATGTGGTTCCTCCTGAGGGGTGGGTCATGATTCCTCTGGGGCGTAAGTGGGGGTTTGTTCATTGTGTGGTTTCGGCAGATGGGAATGATGGGTTCTCGGCCGCATCGCTTCGGGTCGAGTATGAAGAGACGCGCGAGCTGAAAAGGTATCGCGGCCAAAGGAGTGGCGATCACTTTGTGATCGACATCAGGAAAACTCGTGATCAGTCTATGGGCGATTCTCAGGGAAATTTTGATATTGCTGAAGAGCGAGCGTTGCCGGATCGGTTGATTGCCGGTGAACGTGCTTACGGACATGAATATCTTCATACAAAGGATGGGGTGCCGCAGAGGTTTCAGGAGTGGTTTATAGGGCGTCATGACGGGCTTTGGACTATTACTTTGGTGTCTGCGCCTGGCGAAACGGTTGTTCCTGCTGAGGCTGTTGCTGCGCTGGATACCATTGGATGGATTCCGGCAGGTGGTGCTGGTTCGTCTGTGTCCCCGGTTCCCACTGCTGAGGAGAGTTGACCTTAGGTTTTTTTGAGGTTGGGGTCATATGGTGTTGCGGAGGCGAGGGCTGGTATTCGGGGCGGCTGCTCTGCTTGTGGTCGGGATTCTGGGTGGATGCGCCCGAGGTGGGTCTGAGGTGGTCGAGTCTCCTTCGTCGGTTGTTACCATGGCCGTTGGGCATGTTGATGAGTTCCATATCGCCCTTCCGGAAGGTTGGGGTATGGTCCCCTTGAAGCGGAAAGGGGGTTTTACTCATAGTGTGTTTTCTGCGGACGGAGGGAAAGGATTCTCGGCGGCGTTGCTTCGAGTAGGGCATGAAAGTGTGCGGGAATTGAAGAAGTACCGTGGTCAGGAGAGCGGCGACCATTTTGTGATCGATGTGGCAAAGGAACGTGATCAGTATATACGTGGCGATCAAGAGAATGGGGGGAGTGTTGGCGAGCGTGTGCTGCCGGATCGGTTGATTGCCGCTGACTGTGCTTTCGGGTACGAATATCTATATACGGAGAATGGCGGCGTATCCCGAAGATTCGAGAAGTGGTTTGTGGGGCGTCATGACGGGCTTTGGACTATTACTTTGGTGTCTGCGCCTGGTGAGACGGTTGTTCCTGCTGAGGCTGTTGCTGCTCTGGACACCATTGAATGGATTCCGGCAGGTGGTGCTGGTTCGTCTGCGTCTCCGGTTCCCACAGCCGTGGAGAGCTGATTTGGAGGTAGCTCTTCTTGCTGTGAAGTGACGGAAGCCACGCATCGGGAATTCGTGGAATGAGCCCTCCTGCGGCTGTTCCGAGACGCCAACCCGGGCCCTTCGTCAACAACCCCCGGCGCCTGGGTGATGTGTGATGCCTCGGATGGGGAGGACTGCGGATCGGCTCATCTGCGATCCGTGGATGCCGTGTTCCCCGGTTCCCCGTGAGGTGACATGGGTGTGCCAGGAGCGACCGGAGGCGGCGTGGCGTGGTGGATCATCCCCGAACCCCGGTGGCGCGACTGTCGAGTCCTCGCATCACTTGAAGGGTGGTGTGGGCGGGTGCCGGTCAAAGGCTCTGGCACGGGCGGTTGCCTCGAGCCGTGGTGCTGATTCATGTCCTCCGTTTGGTCGCGCGGGTGACACGACGGGGGAAGAAGCGACGGTTTCGGGGTAGATCTTGAGTAACCTTGCCAGCGCAATTGATTAAACGATCATCTACCTGATGGTTGGGCTGTGACGAGAGAGGAACAACCATGAAATCAGCCAGGTTCGCAGGTCTCCTTTCTTTCGTGGCAGGTGTTCTCATGCTCGTTTGCGGCGCATTCGCATGGGGAATCACCTCCACCCAGCTCGCGTCCGAGAACATCACCGTCGCGAATGACGCCCCGGCCTTCGCCGGCGCGAAGGTGACGGGTCCCCTCACCGCCTTCTACCAGGCCGAGGCCGTCAAGAAACACACCCGTGCGGCGAGCAACAACCTGACCTACGCCGAACTCGGCGCCAAGGTGCAGGAGGCCAAGGACGCCGGTGACACCGCCACCGCCGAGCAGCTCCAGGCCACCCGCACCATGGTGGAAACCGGAAACTTCGTGCGCGCCTCCCTGCTGACCTCCGTCATGGCCTTCGGGGTCTCGGCCCTCGTGATGGGCGCCGGTCTGCTCTTCAGCTGCCTCGGCTGGGGCCTGTACCGGCTCTCCGCCGTTCACGCCCAGGATGCGGAACCGGAGGAGGCCTGAACCGGCTTCACACGTTGCCACTAGTCTTGGCGCATGTTCCAGAAGGTCCTTGTCGCCAACCGAGGCGAGATCGCTGTTCGAGCCGTCCGCGCCGCCTTCGAACGGGGGTGCAAGACCGTTGCCGTCTTCCCCTACGAGGACCGCAACGCCGACCACCGGATCAAGGCATCCGAGTCCTACCTGATCGGGGAGCGGGATCATCCCGTCAGGGCATACCTGGACATCGATGAGATCATTCGCGTCGCGAAAGAAGCCGGGGCCGATGCGGTCTACCCCGGCTACGGTTTCCTCTCGGAGAACCCCGAACTCGCCGCCGCCTGCGCCGCCAACGGGATCACCTTCGTCGGTCCCTCCGCCGAGGTGCTCGAGCTGGCCGGAAACAAAGTGCGGGCCCTCGAACAGGCCCGCAGGGCGGGGGTGCCGACCCTCAGATCGACGCCGCCGTCCACCGACCCCGACGAGCTGATCGCCGGCGCCGAGGAAATCGGTTTCCCGGTGTTCATCAAGGCCATCGCGGGTGGTGGTGGCCGCGGCATGAGGCGCGTCGACGATCCCGCCCGTTTCAGCGAGGAGCTGGGAGCCGCGATGCGCGAGGCCGAAGGGGCGTTCGGCGACCCGACGGTGTTCGTGGAGCAGGCCGTCGCGGCCCCCCGCCACATCGAGGTGCAGGTGCTGGCCGACCACCAGGGCAACGTCGTTCATCTCTTCGAACGCGACTGCTCCATCCAGCGCCGCCACCAGAAAGTGGTGGAGATCGCCCCCGCCCCCCACATCAGCGACGAGCTGCGCGCGGCACTGACCGCCGACGCGGTGAAGTTCGCCAAGGCCATCAACTACACCTGCGCCGGGACCGTCGAGTTCCTCGTCGAAACCTCGGGTCCGCGGGCCGGCAGCCACGTGTTCATCGAGATGAACCCCCGCATCCAGGTGGAGCACACCGTCACGGAGGAGATCACCGACGTCGACCTGGTGCAGGCGCAGCTGCGGATCGCGTCGGGGGAGACCCTGGAGGAGATCGGGATCCGCCAGGACGAACTGCACATCCGCGGCGCCGCCCTGCAGTGCCGCATCACCACCGAGGACCCGGCCAACTCGTTCCGGCCCGACACCGGCGTGATCCAGGCCTACCGTTCCGCCTCCGGCGCGGGCATCCGGCTCGACGGTGGCACCACCGGCACCGGGGTGGAGATCAGCCCCCACTTCGACTCGCTGCTGGTGAAACTCACCGCCCGCGGCCGCAGCCTCCACGATGCCGTGGTGCGGGCCAGGCGTGCCCTGGCGGAGTTCAGGATCCGGGGCATCGCGACCAACATCACCTTCCTGCGCGCGGTCCTGGAGGACCCGGACTTCGGCAGCGGCGTGGTGACAACCTCTTTCATCGACGAGAGACCCCACCTGCTGACGGGACGCATCCCGGCGGACCGCGGCACCAAACTGGCCCGCTTCCTCGCAGACGTCACCGTGAACCGACCCAACGGATCCGCCCCCACGTCCCTGGACCCATCGGCGAAGCTGCCCGGGCCGCTGCCCGCGGGCGAGATCCCCGACGGATCCCGCCAGCGACTCCTCGCCCTCGGCCCGGCCGGATTCGCCAAGGCCCTGCGTGAGCAGCGAGCAGTGGGCGTCACCGACACCACCTTCCGCGACGCCCACCAGTCGCTGCTCGCCACACGTGTGCGCACCCGCGACCTGGTGGCGGTGGCTCCCTGGCAGGCGCGGCTGCTGCCCGGGATGTTCTCCGTCGAGTGCTGGGGCGGGGCCACCTATGACGTGGCGCTGCGGTTCCTCGGTGAGGACCCGTGGGAGCGCCTCGCGAAACTGCGGGCCGCGATGCCGAACCAGAATCTGCAGATGCTGCTGCGCGGCCGCAACACCGTCGGCTACACCCCCTACCCGACCGAGGTCACCCGGGCCTTCGTGTCGGAGGCCGCGGAGGTCGGGGTGGACATCTTCCGCATCTTCGACGCCCTCAACGACGTCGAACAGATGCGCCCCGCGATCGACGCGGTGGTCCACGACACCGAATCGGTGGCGGAGGTGGCGCTCTGCTACACCGCGAACCTGCTCGACCCCGACGAGAGGACCTACACCCTCGACCACTACCTGCGGCTCGCCGAACGGATCGTCGACGCGGGGGCACACATCCTGGCCATCAAGGACATGGCGGGGCTGCTCAGGCCCGCCGCGGCCGCGAAGCTCGTCGCGGCGCTCCGGGAACGGTTCGAGCTGCCCGTCCATCTCCACACCCACGACACCACAGGAGGGCAGCTCGCCACCCTGATGGCCGCCATCGACGCCGGGGTGGATGCGGTTGACGTCGCGAACTCGGCGATGTCGTCGACCACCTCGCAGCCACCCATGTCGGCGCTGCTGATGGCCCTTGACGGCACCGACCGTGCCCCGGACATCGACCCGGGGGCGGTGCTGGACCTGGAGCCCTACTGGGAAGCGGTCCGCAGGGTCTACAAACCCTTCGAGTCGGGGCTTCCGGCGCCGACGGGGCGCGTCTACAGCCACGAGATCCCGGGCGGGCAGCTGTCCAACCTGCGCCAGCAGGCAATCGCGCTCGGCCTGGGTGACAAGTTCGAGGCCATCGAGGCGATGTACGCCGCCGCCGACAAGATCCTGGGACGCCCCACGAAGGTCACACCTTCGTCGAAGGTGGTGGGTGATCTGGCGCTGCACCTGGTGGCGGTCGGTGCCGATCCGGCGGAGTTCGCCGCGGAGCCACGTCGCTTCGACATCCCGGATTCGGTGATCGGTTTCCTCAACGGGGAGTTGGGCGAACCCGCGGGAGGCTGGCCGGAACCGTTCCGCACCCGTGCCCTGGAGGGTCGCCGCAAACCGCCGCGCGTCACTCAGGTGGCGCCCGAGGACCTCGCCCTGCTTGAAACCCCGGGCGTCGAACGGCAGAGCACCCTCAACCGTTTGCTCTTCCCCGGGCCGACACGGGAGTTCCAGCAGAAACGCGACGAGTTCGGCGACGTCTCCGTGCTGCCGACGGTGCCCTACCTGTACGGGATGGAACCCGGCCACGAATACCCCGTCACCCTGGAGAAGGGCGTCACGCTGCTGCTCGGCCTGGAGGCCATCGGCGCCCCCGACAAGTGGGCCAAACGCAACGTCATGACCCTTCTCAACGGACAGTTGCGTCCGGTCAGGGTGCGCGACAACTCCCTCGAGTCGGAGGTGGCCTCCGCGGAGAAGGCGGATCCGGGCAACCGCGGGCACGTCGCGGCACCGTTCGCGGGGGCCGTGACCGTGACCGTCGCGGAGGGTGACGAGGTCGCGGTCGGAGATCAGGTGGCCACCATCGAGGCCATGAAGATGGAGGCCGCCATCAATGCGCCCGTGGCGGGCGTGGTCAAACGGGTGGTGCTGATCGGCACCACACAGCTCGACGGCGGCGACCTGGTGGTCGTGATCGAGTAGCTCCCGGGTTCCTTTCCCGGGCCGGTGGGTCAGGCCGGTTGCTCAGGGACGGCTTGATCCACCACGACGACGTCCTCCCGGTCGGACAGTTCCCGGAGGAACTTCAGGAGGGGTGCGACGACGTTTCGCGTGGCCTCGTCCAAGGTTTCCGGGTCTATTTCCCCGAGGGCCTCGCGGGTGGCAACGGCGTGGCCGTGGTGGCCGTAGCCCGCCTGCATCCCGGGCAGCGGCATCAGCGGGATGCCCAGCGGTCGCTTGCCCAGACGGGTCACCGACAGAGTCGAGGGCAGGCCCCGGCGCGCCAGGTCGAACTCCACCGAGTCGAGGCGCCGGTACTCGATCCGGGTGGTGGGGCCGGCCAGGTGCTCCAGCCACAGCAGGAGCACTTCCCAGCACTGCCCGAGTCTTTCCTGAGGAACGAACCCGCCTTCCAGGAGGGTGCTCGCGTCCCGCATCAGGGGGCGTGAGGGATCCACCTCCAGGTCGGGATTGCGGCGGAACAGCCCCCAGCGGCGTTTCATGACCGGAGCGGGGTAACGTTCCGCGAACACCCTTGTCAGCGCCTCCGCCACCTCGGGTGGGGCGCCGAAGATGTCCCTGACATCGTCGATGCGGATGCCGAAGAGCCTCATCGCTCGCATGAAACACAGCCTACAGGGCAAAGCCCAGTATGCTGGCCGACACCATGAGTTCCATTCGACGCATCGCCGCAGTCGCTGCGGCGACCGCGTGCCTGGTCTGGGGGGGAACCCCGGCCTTGGCCGACGTGACCATTTCCGACGCGGCCAGCCCCCTGACAGGGGTGGCCTTCGATCCGCGGTCGTCGCGGCTGTTCGCGGTGTCCGAGACCGACGGAACCAACATTCTGGTCACGGACGCCAAGGGTGCGAAGCTGGGATCCGTCAGTTTCTCCGCCAAAGCCGAGTCCGTTCAGGGCTTGGCCGTGTACTCGGGTTCGCTCTACGTGGGGGATGTGGGGGATCCCGGGGACAACCGCAACAAGATCACCGTGTACAAGCTCCCCCTCGAACTCGGCAAACAGTCCTACAACTCCTACGACTTCCGCTACCCGGACGGGTCGCACGACGCCAAGGCGGTGCTGGTCTCGGGCAGGGGACGCATCTATGTGGTGACAGCGGGCGAGAACCCCGGCATCTACTACTCCGAGCTGGAGCCGTCGCGTTCAGGGGTGAACAAACTGAGCCGCGCCTCCGACGCCCCGTCGGGGGTGACCGATGGGGTCTTCCTCTCCGACGGTGTCACCATGGCGCTGCGAACCGGAACCGGGGTGCAGGTCGTCGACGCCTCCAGCTGGGAAACCCGCGCCACCCTCACCTATCAGGGCGCCCCCGACGGGGAATCGATCACCACTTTCAGCGGGGACCGGATGCTGGTGGGTGCGGGGCCGCTGCTGCGGGAGGAAGCCGTGCCCACTTCCGACGGCACCGTCACGATCTCGCCGTCGGGCGAGGCTTCTGCAACGCCCTCCCCGGAGCCATCCGAGAACCCCGCGAGCAGCGCCTCACCCGCCCCGCAGGAAACCACCACGCAGGCCCCCGAGGAAAAAACCACCCAGCCGGCGCGGGGAGGCACCCGCCTGGCCATCGGGGCCGCCGCGGTGCTGGCCCTGGCCCTGGGAGCCGTGGTCTTCTTCCGCAAGAAGTAGGAAACCGCTACCTGCTCACAGGCTCTCCACGACGTGGTCGATGCAGGCGGTCAGGGCCTCCACGTCGGCTTGGTCAACGGATGCGTAGGTTCCGATCCGCAGCTGGTTGCGTTTCAGCGCGCGGTAGGGGTCGATGTCCACGATCCCATTGCTGCGCAGCTCGGCTATCACACGGGCGGCATCCACCCCGGGAATCAGGTCGATGGTCGCGACCACGGGGGAGCGATGCGCCGGGTCGGTGACGAACGGGGACGCGTACGACGACGCCTCTGCCCAGGCGTACAGGTGGTCGCTCATCCGGCGGCAACGTTCCTCGGCGGCGTCGATCCCGCCCAGGTCCAGCAGCCAGTTGATCTGGTCCTCGAGCAGCAGCAGGGTCGCGATTGCGGGGGTGTTCAGGGTCTGGTTCCGGGCCGAGTTCGCGGCCGCGACGTTCAGGTTCAGCGACTCCGGGATCCAACGGCCCGAGGCGGCGATCCGTTCTGCGCGCTCCAGCGCGGACGGGGAGCAGAAAGCCACCCACAAACCCCCGTCCGAGGAGAAGTTCTTCTGCGGGGCGAAGTAGTAGACATCCGTTCGTGAGATGTCGGCGGCCATCCCACCCGCCGCCGAGGTGGCATCGATCAGCACCAGGCCGTCGCCGATCCGCTCCACCGGGGCGGCCGCGCCCGTGGAGGTCTCGTTCTGCGCCCACGCCACCACGTCCGCGTCCTCCGGGGCGGGCAGGACCACGGCCCCCGGATCGCACTGGGTGACGGCCGGGTCGGCCAGGAACGGGGCCGCCGCGGCGGCGCGCGCGAACTTGCGGGTGAACTCCCCGAAGACGGCATGCGCGGAGCGCCGCTCGATCAGGGAACAGACCGCGACATCCCAGAACACGGTGGAGCCCCCGTTGCCGAGCACCACCTGGTACCCCTCCGGCAGCCGGTACAGCTCCCGAAGCCCCTCCTGAACCGTCGCGACGAGCTGTTTCACGGGTGCCTGGCGATGCGAGGTTCCCAGCACGTCGCCACGCAGCGAGAGGTATTCCAGGGCCTCGGGTCGCACCTTGGCGGGACCCGAACCGAAACGGCCGTCTGCGGGGAGGAGATCTTCGGGAATGGCGATCACCCCTGAATTCTCCCACGTATCTGAGAAACCGGACTGCGCGGTTCGACGGATGGGAGGAAAACCGGTGCTTGGATGATGGCATGACGAAACTGCGGGTCGGCCGGGCCGTGACGCCAAAGGGGACGATCGAGGAAGCGGTCATCGAGATCGCCGACGGCCGGGTGGTGGCCATCACGCAGGGAGGGGGAACCGGCGATTCCTGGGCGGTGCCGGGTTTCGTCGACACCCACTGCCACGGCGCGGTCGGCGTCAGCTTCGGCGACCCGGATCCCGCCGCCAATCTGCGCGCCATCGAGTACCACCGCTCCCAGGGAACCACCACCCTGTTCGCCTCCACCGTCACCGAACCCATCGAGAAACTGGAGGCCCAGTGCCGGGTGCTGCGCGGGATCGTCGAAACCGGTGAACTCGACGGCATCCACCTCGAGGGTCCCTTCCTGTCCGAGGCCCGGAGGGGTGCCCACGACCCCGGTCTGCTGCGCGACCCCGAACCGGAACTCGTCGAACGGCTCATATCGGCGGGCGGGGCGGCACTGCGCATGGTCACCCTGGCCGTTGAACGTGACGGGGGAGAGGACGCCACCCGGCGTTTCACGCGGGCGGGCGTCAAGGTGGCCTTCGGGCACTCGGACGCCGACGAGCACGTCGCGGCCACGTCCATCGGGTGGGGGGCCTGCATCGCCACCCACCTGTTCTCCGCGATGCGTTCCATCCACCACCGGGAACCCGGTCCCGTGCCTGTGCTGCTCACCGACGACCGCGTGATGTGTGAACTGATCTGCGACGGCATCCACCACCGGCCCGTGATCGCGCGGATGGCCATTGACGCCGCAGGCACCGATCGCATCTGCCTGGTCACCGACGCCATGGCCGCCACCGGCCAGGGCGACGGACGCTACCTGCTGGGGGAGCTCAAGGTGGAGGTCCGGGACGGGACCGCCCGACTGGTCACCGCCGACGGCACCCCCGGTTCCATCGCGGGTTCCACCCTGACCATGGCCAAGGCGTTCAGTTTCGTCGTCGGCCGGGTGGGGCTGAGCATTCCCGAGGCCGCCCGGATCGCGGCCACCACCCCGGCCCGCTGGCACGGGCTGGCGGAGGTCGGAACCCTGGAGGCCGGCAAACGCGCCGACATCTGCGTCGTGGATGACGCGGGAGAGTTGCAACAGGTCTGGCGGCGGGGAGAACGCATCCGCTGAGAGGCCCCAAAGCCGGTTGAGCCGGTTCGTGGGCGTCAGGGCTTCTGAGCGGTCAGGGATGCGAGGGTGGTCCGCACCCTTGATTCCAGACCGGCTCGCACCACCGGCCATTCGGCGGACAGGATCGAGAAGACCACGGTGTCGCGCCAGGAGCCGTCCTCCCGCGGCTGATGATGCCGCAGCACTCCCTCCTGTACGGCCCCCAACCGGGCGATCGCGTCCCGGGAGCGCTGGTTGATGGAGTCGGTCTGGAGTTTCACACGCTCGAAGCCGCAGTCCTCGAAGGCATGCCCCAGCAGCAGGAGCTTCACTTCCGCGTTCAGCCCCGTGCCCCACAGGGCTGGTCGGTACGCCGTCCAGCCCGCGTGGGCGCGCTGCGCCCGGGGTTCGAGATCACCCAGGGACGTGGTTCCGACCACCTCGCCCGCCGGGCCGAAACGGGTGTCACCGGTCAATCGGATAGTGTACATGGCCCGGTCCTCGCCCGCACCGGCGATCAGACGGCCGATCGCCGCCACCCGGTCCGTGGCGCCGCCCGCGTACCCGAGGGTGAACACCCGTGGATCGTCGAGCGCCTCCACCAGTTCCGTCTCGTCCCTCGGCTGGGTGGGATCGAGTCTCACGAGCCGACCCGTCAGAGTCCTGCCGTCGGGATTGCGCGCCATGGAACACATCTTTCCACTCCGCGTTCTGGGATTTTTCGGGGCGGACCGTGAATACGGGGGTCCATGTCGCGAAACCGCACTAACATTGCCTCGAAGGAGGCATGAGTGGCATGAGCGAGCTGATCGACACCACGGAGATGTACCTGCGTACGGTGTATGAATTGTTGGAGGAAGGAGTGCCGCCGCTGCGGGCCCGGATAGCCGAGCGCCTGCACCAGTCCGGCCCCACCGTTTCCCAGACGGTGGCGCGCATGGAGCGTGACGGCCTGCTCACGGTCAAGGCCGACCGCACGATCAAACTCACCCCGAAGGGCGCCCGGCTGGCGCGTGACGTGATGCGCAAACACCGGCTGGCGGAATGCCTGCTCACAGAGGTGATCGGCCTCGAATGGGAGAAGGTGCACGAGGAGGCCTGTCGCTGGGAACACGTCATCTCGGACGAGGTTGAGCGTCGGCTGCTCGGGATCCTCGACTCGCCGACCCGTTCCCCGTACGGAAATCCCGTCCCGGGGCTCAGGGACCTCGGGCTTGAGCACGACCACGTGCCCTTCCGGCAAGGGGTCGTGCCGTTGTCCGAGGTGGTTCCGAACCGGGGCGAGGTGACCGTCACCATGGAGCGGATGAGCGAGCACCTCCAGGCCGACGAGGAGGTGCTCTCGGCTCTCGCCGCCCTGGGGCTCCGGCCGGGAGCGGAGTTCGTGGTGCGTCGCGTGGGGATCGACCTCAGGTTCTGCGTCGGCGACGAGGCGGTCACGGTGGACGAGGCGGTCGCGGAACTGCTCTTCGTCGCCGCCCCCTGATCCCTCATACCCCGGGGGGAATAAATGGGGTGAAGTCTTCGTTGGTTGGAGTGAACAGCGAAACCCCGAGTGAGGAAACATGGCAACCACAAATCTGACCAAGGATAACTTCGGCTCCACCATCGAGGGAACCGATGTCGTGCTCGTCGACTTCTGGGCCTCGTGGTGCGGGCCCTGCCGTCGGTTCGGGCCGATCTTCGAGGAGGCCTCCGGTCGTCACGACGGGGTCGTCTTCGGCAAGGTGGACACAGAGGCCGAACAGGATCTGGCCTTCGCCCTCGACATCCAGTCCATTCCCACCATCATGGCCTTCCGTGCCGGTGTCCTTGTGTTCAGGCACAGCGGCCTGCTGAACGGGGCCCAGCTTGACGATCTCGTCAAGCAGGTCAAGGAACTCGACCCGGAGAAGCTGAAGGAGGAGGCGCGGAAGGGCTCCGCCGACTGATTCGGGCTCAGGTCCTGTTGTGGGGGCGCCGGATCGGGTGATCCAGCGCCCCCGCTGCCGTCACCGGTCTTCCTGTCACGGGAAACGCGACGGCGGAAACGTGGTCTCGTCCCCCGATGCGTTCGCGGCGGGACATAGTGCACCCTTGCTTCAATAGGCGCGGTTTTCCTCGCGAATTTATGGGGCATGGTGTCCCTTAATCGTCCTATTATTGACGGCAGTAGTCGTAGCGACGGAGGGAAACCATGACCGAGCGCGATGATGTGACTGGTCTGCCCAATTTGTTGACAACCACGGGGCGGGTCGCTCCGGTGCGATCCAGGAAGCCCATCTACCTGGACATGCTGCCCCCATGCAACGCGGGATGCCCTGCGGGGGAGAACATCCAGGAGTGGTTACGCCTGATAAAAGCGGGCCAACACGAGGCGGCCTGGCGGCAGCTCACCGCCGACAACCCCTTCCCGGCCATCCACGGCCGCGTTTGTTATCACCCCTGCGAGACCGCCTGCAACCGCAAGGATCTCGACACGGCCGTCTCCATCCACTCGGTGGAACGTTACCTGGGGGACCTGGCCCTGGAACGTGGCTGGCGGTTCGAGATGCCGCGCCGCGACTCCGGACGGCGGGTGTTGATCATCGGCGCCGGGCCTTCCGGGCTGTCGGCCGCCTACCACCTGCGCCGCCTCGGCCACGAGGTGGAGATCCACGACTCGGCCGACGCCCCCGGCGGCATGATGCGCTACGGGATTCCCGAGTACCGGCTGCCCCGCGACGTCCTGGACGCCGAGGTGGCGCGGATCACCGACATGGGTGTGGTGATCCGCAACAACGCGCCGGTCACCGACCTGCTCGCCACGCAGGTGGAGGGCCGTTTCGACGCGGTGTTCGTGGCCATCGGAGCCCACCTGTCCAAACGCGTTGACATCCCCTCGGCCGACGCCACCAGGATGGTCGACGCAGTCAGTTTCCTGCGCGATGTCGCCAGGGGCGAGAGGCCCGTCATCGGGCGCCGGGTCGCGGTCTACGGCGGCGGCAACACCGCCATGGACGCCGCCCGCGTGGCCCGCCGGCTGGGAGCCGAGGAGTCGGTGATCGTCTACCGCCGCACCGTCGAGCAGATGCCCGCCCACGCCGAGGAACGCGAGAGCGCGGAGCAGGAGGGGGTGAGGATGAACTGGCTGCGGACCATCACCGAGATGGGCGAGGAGGACCTGACCGTCGAGATCATGGAACTCGACGAGGAGGGCAGGGCACGCGGGACCGGGCGGTTCGAGAAACTCGCCGCCGACACCGTGATCCTGGCCGTCGGTCAGGAGGCCGACACCGGTTTCCTCCAAGCAGTTCCCGGGATGGTCTTCGACAAGGACGTGGTGCAGGTCGATCCCGAAACCCTCATGACGAACGTTCCCGGGATCTTTGCGGGCGGTGACATGGTGCCGAGCGAACGCACCGTCACCGTCGGTGTCGGACACGGTAAGAAGGCCGCCCGCTGCATCGACAAGTGGCTGAACCTCGACGTCACCCCGCGCGCCCCGAAACACCCGATCGTCCACCTCGACCAGATGAACCTGTGGTACTTCGGCGGTCACACCCGCCGGGTCCAAGCCGAGCAGGCCCCCGAGACGCGCGTGTCCGACTTCGGTGAGATCGTCGCGGGTCTCAGCCCGAAGGAGGCCGAGTTCGAGGCCCGGCGCTGCCTGTCCTGCGGCAACTGCTTCGAGTGCGACGGCTGCTACGGCGCCTGCCCCGAGGACGCCGTCATCAAGCTCGGACCCGGCAACCGGTACCGCTTCGACTACGAACGCTGCACCGGATGCGCCACCTGCTACGAGCAGTGCCCCGTGCACGCAATCGAGATGATCCCGGAGGGTCAGTGATGAACCAGCGCACCATCATCGACGGCAACGAGGCCGCCGCCGACGTTGCCTACCGGCTGAGCGAACTCTGCTCCATCTATCCGATCACCCCCAGCTCCACCATGGCCGAACTGGCCGACGAATGGTCCTCCCACGGGCGCAGGAACGTCTTCGGCACGGTGCCCACCGTCGTCGAGATGCAGTCCGAGGGCGGCGCGGCCGGAGCCATGCACGGCGCCCTCCAGGGCGGGGCCCTGTCCACCACCTTCACCGCCTCGCAGGGCCTGCTGCTGATGATCCCCAACATGTACCGGATCGCCGGGGAACTGACCTCCACGGTCTTCCACGTAGCGGCGCGTTCCCTGGCCACGCAGGGCCTGTCGATCTTCGGCGACCACCAGGACGTGATGGCCGTGCGTCAGACGGGCTGCTGCATGCTCAGTTCCGCGTCGGTGCAGGAGGCCCACGACATGGCGGCCGTCGCGCATCTGGCGACCCTGCGCGCCCGGCTGCCGTTCGTGCATTTCTTCGACGGCTTCCGCACCAGCCACGAACTCAACACCTTGGTCAAGCTCACCGACGACCAGCTGCGTGAACTGGTACCCGCCGACCTGGTCCGTGAGCACCGCGCCCGGGCGCTGAGCCCCGAGAACCCGTTCATCCGCGGCACCGCACAGAACCCGGACACCTACTTCCAGTCGCGCGAGACCGCGAACCGCTATTACGACGCCGTGCCGGGGATCCTCACCGAGGTGCTGGAACACTTCGAGAAGGTCTCGGGTCGCCGCTATCGCACGGTGGAGTACCACGGCCATCCCGAGGCCGACCGGGTGGTGGTGATCATGGGTTCGGGGATCGAGACGATGATCCCCGTGGTCAGGCACCTCAACGAGGCGGGGGAGAAGGTGGGTGTCCTGTTCGTGCGGCTCTACCGGCCCTTCCCGAAGGAACACCTCCTGGCCGCGTTGCCCGCCACCGTCCGGAAGGTCGCGGTCCTGGACCGCACCAAGGAGCCCGGTGCGGGGGGCGAACCGCTGTTCCTCGATGTCTCCTCCGCCATCGGGGAATCCGTGTCCCGCGGGGACCGGGATGTCATGCCGGTGCTGACCGGCGGTCGCTACGGCCTGTCCAGCAAGGAGTTCACCCCCGCCATGGCGAAGGCGGTCTACGACGAGCTGGCGAAGGAACACCCCCGGCCGCGTTTCACGGTGGGCATCAACGACGACGTCACCCACCTGTCCCTCGACGTCGATCCCGATTTCCAGCTCCTCGACCCGCAGACCCACCGCGCCGTGTTCTACGGGCTGGGTTCGGATGGCACCGTCGGAGCCAACAAGAACACCATCAAGATCATCGGCTCCGATCCCGATACCTACGCCCAGGGCTACTTCGTCTACGACTCCAAGAAATCGGGTTCGCGCACCGTCTCGCACCTGCGTTTCGGCCCCAACCCGATCCAGGCGCCGTACCTGGTGACCCGGTCGGATTTCATCGGCTGCCATCACTGGTCGATCCTGGAGCGGGTGGACGTGCTGGAGTTCGCCCGGCCCGGCACGACGCTGCTGCTCAATTCCCCCTATCCGGCGGATCAGGTGTGGGAACAGCTGCCGCGCCCGATGCAGGAGAAGATCGTCGAGCTGGGCATCTCCCTGCACGTCATCGATGCCTCCGCGGTCGCGCGGGCCGCGGGTCTCGGGTCGCGCACCAACACGGTGTTGCAGACCTGTTTCTTCGCGATCTCCGGTGTCATGCCGCGTGAGGAGGCCATTGAGAAGGTCAAGGCCGCCATCACCAAGACCTACGCCCGCAAGTCGATGGCCATCGTGCAGAAGAACCACGAGGCGGTCGACGCATCCCTGGCCCACCTGCACGAGGTTCAGGTACCCACCTGCGCCACCGGGCAGCGGGACCTGATCCCACCCGTCCCCTCGGACGCCCCACAGTTCGTGCGGGAGGTCACCGCGACGATGCTGGTCGGGCGCGGTGACGAACTGCCGGTCTCGGTGCTGCCCGTCGACGGTTCCTACCCGTCGGGCACCACCCGCTACGAGAAACGCAACATCAGCGAGATCATCGCGGTGTGGGACAACGAGTCCTGCATCCAGTGCGGGAACTGTTCCTTCGTGTGTCCGCACGCCGTGCTGCGCGCCAAGTACTACCCCTCCGAGGTGGTCGAGAACGCCCCCGAGGGTTTCCTCAGCCAACCGCTCGACGCCGCGGGCCTGCCCGACACCAATTACACGCTGCAGGTCTACGCCGAGGACTGCACGGGCTGTGGGTTGTGCGTCGAGGCCTGCCCCGTCAGGCCCGTCGGGCAGCCGAACCGGCGCGCCATCAACCTGGAGCCGGTGCTGGAACGGGAGAAGGAAAAGGAAGCGGTCAAGTTCTTCGAGACCATCCCGCTCAACGACCGCCGCAACGTGGACTTCGGCACCGTGCGTGGCACCCAGTTCCTGGAGCCGTTGTTCGAGTTCTCCGGGGCCTGCTCCGGGTGTGGCGAAACCCCGTACCTGAAGCTGCTGACCCAGCTGTTCGGGGACCGCGTCACCGTCGCCAACGCCACCGGCTGCTCGTCGATCTACGGCGGCAACCTGCCCACCACCCCGTGGGCGAAGAACGCCCAGGGGCGCGGACCGGCATGGTCGAACTCGCTGTTCGAGGACAACGCCGAGTTCGGGCTCGGGCTCCGGCTGGCCGCCGACCTGCACCGCGACATGGCGCGTCACCTCCTGGAGGAACTGCGCTCCGAGATCGACGACGACGAACTGATCGACTCGTTGCTGGCCGCGAAACAGCGCATGGAGTCGGGCCTGGCCCGGCAGGCCGCCCGTGTCGACCGTCTCAAGGCGCGGCTGGCGGAGCTGGAGGGCCCGAAGATCGAGGACCTCAAGAGCGTCTGCGACCATCTGTTGCGGCGTTCCGTCTGGATCGTCGGCGGTGACGGCTGGGCCTACGACATCGGTTCTTCCGGCGTCGATCACGTGCTGGCCTCGGGGCGCAACGTCAACGTGCTGGTGCTGGACACCGAGGTTTACTCCAACACGGGTGGTCAGGCGTCCAAGTCCACCCCGCTGGGGGCGGTCGCGAAGTTCGCATCCGCGGGCAAGCTCACCAACAAGAAGGACATGGCCATGCAGGCGATGGCCTACGGGTCGGTGTACGTGGCGCGGGTGGCGATGGGCGCGGACCCGCAGCAGACCCTGAAGGCGTTCCGCGAGGCGGAGGCCTACGAGGGGCCGAGCCTGATCATCGCCTACAGCCACTGCATCGCCCACGGCATCGACATCCGCAAGGGCCTGGAGCAGCAGTACCGGGCCGTCAATTCCGGGCACTGGCCGCTGATGCGTTACAACCCGGTGATCCGGGAGAACGGCGGCAACCCGTTCCTGCTCGACAGCCCCCGGCCGCGCCTGAAACTGCGCGAGTACCAGGATGCCGAACTGCGCTACAAGGTGTTGCGCGCCGCCGACCCGGAGGAGGCCAATCGTCTCATCGACATCGCCCAGGCGCAGGTGGACCGGCGCTGGGCCGAGTACGAGGAGCTGGCGCTCCGGGGCGCTGAGAAGTTCGCCGCCGACCCGCGCAAGGAGGAATCGTGGCAGATCTGAGGAGCAGCTACCTGGGACTGGAACTGCGCAACCCCGTCATCGCCTCGGCCGGGCCACTGAGCCAGAGCGTCGAGGACATCAAGGCGCTGGCGGATGCGGGGCTCGGTGCTGTGACCATGTTCTCCCTGTTCGAGGAGCAGCTGTTCCGCGACGCGGAGCGCTTGGTGGAACTGGAGGAGCAGTTTGCCGACATAACCCCGGAGGCCGTCAGCTTCTTCCCGGAGGTGCCGCGTGCAGAGGCCGATGCTGTCACGAACTACCTGCGGCTCGTCGAGAAGGGCGCCCAGGCCATCGACGTGCCGCTGATCGCCTCCCTCAACGGCGCCTCCCGCGGGGGATGGGTGCACTCGGCGCGCAGCCTGCAGGACGCCGGGGCGGCCGCGCTGGAGCTCAACATCTACTACGTCCCGGGTGACCTAACCCTGGGAGGTGAAGATGTGGAGCAGCGTCACCTCGACATTCTCCGGGCCGTGAAGTCGGAGGTGAGCATCCCGGTGGCGGTGAAACTCAGCCCGTACTTCTCGTCGGTCGGTGCGATGTGTCAGCGACTCGACCGGGCCGGAGCCGATGGCCTGGTGCTGTTCAACCGGTTCCTGCAACCCGACATCGACCTGGATCGGCTGGAGGTGGTCAGCGGGGTGACGCTGAGTTCGCCCGTGGACGCCCGCCTGCCGCGCACCTGGATCGCGGTGCTGCACGACCACGTGGAGGCCTCGCTCGCGGCCTCGTCCGGGGTGGATCAGCCCGAGGACGTCGTGAAACACCTGCTGGCCGGGGCCGATGTGGTCTGCACCACCTCGGCGCTGGTGCGTCACGGCGTCGAGCACGCCACCCGCCTGGTCGAGGGGCTCGATTCCTGGCTCGACAGCCGGCGGCTCACCTTGGACCAGGCCCGTGGCATGTTGGCCGTGCCGGCCAACACCCCGGTCGATGCCTACGAGCGTGCGGGGTACGTCGCCGCATTGGAGAAGGCGAAGACGACCTACGGGTCGCTGTCCTGACGGGATGCGCTCCGCGACGCCGGTTGGGTTCTCACGGCCCGGCCGGCGTTGCTGTTTCCGGAATCCAGCCGACTCGGGCCCGGGCAAATGCTTTCCATGTAAGTGAGTTACATGTAATGTTTCTTGGGTGAAGGAAACAGCAACGCCCCTCGGGGAACACGGAGCCCTCTTCGAAGCGCTCCTGCACGCGGAGGTGGCGCTGTGGAACCGGCTCGAGAAGGACCTCTGGCGAACCGCGAACTCCGCCACCCTGGCGCGTTACCTCGTCCTGAAGCAGATCGACGCGTCAGCACCCGATGGTGGTCCCCGGGTCCAGGACATCGCCCGGCACCAGCGCACCACGGTCGGTGCGGCCTCGCGGCTCGTTGATCGCCTGGTCGGTGACGGGCTCGTGCTCAGGACCCCCTGCCCCAAGGATCGGCGCTCCAGCCGGCTGAGCCTCACCGACAAGGGACGGGTACGGATGGAGAGCGCGGCCGGAACCTTCGAGGACACCCTGCGCACCGTGCTCGCCGACTTCCGTCACGAGGAGCTTGTGGTGCTCATCCAGAACCTGACCCGGGTGGCCACCGGCGCAAGCCAGCGGGCCGACATCGTCCCGGCCATGCAGGGCGCCCGTCTCGACGAGCCCCTGCCCGGTGGCGGGTTCGTCGCCCTGACCAACGAGAACGGAGCTGAATCATGATCCGGTTCGAGGACGTACAGAAGATCTATCCGGACGGTACCGTCGGGGTCGGGGGCATCACCCTGGATGTCGCCGAGCGCTCCACGACCGTGCTGCTGGGCTCGTCCGGGTCCGGCAAGACCACTCTGATGCGGATGGTCAACAAGATGGTGACGCCCACCTCGGGTGCCGTGCTGCTGGCCGGGGAGGACGTCGCGGTGCAACCGACGGTGGCGTTGCGGCGCTCCATCGGCTACGTCCTGCAGGACGGCGGATTGTTCCCGCACCGCCGCGTCGTCGACAACATCGCCACGGTCCCGATCCTCGACGGGGTTCCCAAGGCCAAGGCGCGCGAGCACGCCCTGGAGCTGATGGACATGGTCGGGCTCGACCGCGACCTGGCCGGGCGTTTCCCGTCGCAGCTCTCCGGCGGGCAGCGGCAGCGCGTCGGAGTCGCCCGGGCGCTCGCCAATGACCCCAAGGTCCTGCTCATGGACGAACCCTTCGGTGCCCTCGACCCGCTGGTCCGCGCCGACCTGCAACGGGAACTGCGAGACCTGCAGCGGCGCCTGGGAACCACCATCCTGTTCGTCACCCACGACGTCGACGAGGCCTTCCTCCTGGGCGACCAGGTGGCGGTGCTGCGCACCGGCGGTGTCCTGGCGCAGGTCGGCACCCCAGAGGAGCTGCTCTCCAACCCGGCCGATGAGTTCGTCGCCGATTTCGTCGGGGCGGACACGAGCCGCCGCCAGCTGCGGAGCATTGAACGCAACGGCTCCAGGCTCGTGATCGACGCCGATGGGCGGCCCCTGGGAACCCTCCGTGAAGGCGGTGGAGGAGCCTCGGGTGGGGGGCCGTCGTGAACTGGTTCATTGACACCCTGGGGCAGGTTGAACTGGTCAAGACGCTGGTGAGCACCGCGAACTGGTTGGTCAACAATCTGGGGCAGGTGGGCGGCTATTTCTTGATCCACGCCCTGCTCTCGCTGGGTGCTGTTGTCGCGGCCGCCGTGCTGTCGGTGCCGCTGGCCCGGTTGGCGGTCGCAACCCGGCGTTTCGGAGGACTTCTGCTCGGCGCCTTCTCGCTCCTGTACGCGGTTCCTTCCCTGCCGATGCTCGTGGTGATCCCGGTCATCCTGGGGGTGCCGGTGCGCTCCCCGCTGAACATGGTGATCGTCCTGACCCTGTACGGGATCTCGGTGCTCGTCACCCAGGTCGCGGAGGCCTTCCGTTCCCTGCCCGAGGACGTCGTCGAGGCCGCCAACGCCCTCGGGGTCGATCCGTGGCGGCGATTCTGGCAGGTGGAGCTGCCGCTCGCAGTGCCGGTGCTGATCGCGGGGTTGCGCGTGGTGACCGCGTCCACGGTTTCCCTGGTCACGGTCGGCGCGCTGGTCGGTGTGCAGTCGCTCGGCACCCTGTTCACCGACGGCTTCCAGCGGCAACTGGTCGAATCGCTGCTGACCGGGCTCGGCGCGACCCTGCTGCTGGCCCTGATCTTCGACCTGCTCGTCGTGTTGTTCGGCAGAGCCCTGACCCCGTGGCTTCGTAAACGGAAGCAGGTGACGGCATGAATCTCTTCCTCGACGCCCTCGGCTGGCTGTTCGCGCCCGAGAACTGGGGCGGGGCAGGTGGCATCTCGTCACGACTGCAGCAACACCTCTACTTCACTCTCGCCGTGGTGGCAGTGGCCTGCGTGCTGGCGCTCCCGGCCGGGGTGGCCATCGGCCACACGCGGCGCGGGGTGGCTGTGGTCCCCATGATCACGGCATCGGCGCGCGCCCTCCCGACCCTCGGCCTGCTGACCCTGGTCGGTCTGTGGTCCGGTCTGGGGCTGGTGGCTCCCTTCTGCGCGCTGCTGGTGCTGGCCATTCCCCCGATGCTCGCCGGGGCCTACTCGGGAATCACCTCGGCCGAACCGGTCACGGTGGATGCGGCCCGCGCCATCGGCCTGTCCTCGTGGCAGGTACTCACCCAGGTGGAGCTGCCCGCCGCCGTTCCGCTGCTTCTCGAGGGGCTGCGATCGACCACCCTCCAGGTCGTCGCCACGGCGACGCTAGCCGCCTACACCGCCGACGTGGGGCTGGGGCGGTTCCTCTTCACCGGTCTCAAGACCCGCGACTACGCACAGATGGTCGGCGGCGCGCTGCTGGTCGTCGCCCTGGCCCTCGTCCTGGACCTGCTGCTGGTACAGACCAAACACATGATCACCCGAAAACTCGACCCAAGTACCCAAATCGCTTCCGCGAAGGAGTCCCGATGAAATCCACGACCAAGCTCGCCGCACTCGGAATCGCAGCAGCCCTGGCACTGGTGGGCTGCGGCAGTGCCTCGAACATCGAGGGAAAAAGCGACGACACGAAATCCTCCGACACCCTGGTGATCGGCTCCCAGGACTATTACTCGAACGAGATCATCGCCGAGATCTACGCCCAGTCCCTGGAGAAGTCGGGCAAGAAGGTGGACCGACAGCTGAAGATCGGACAGCGGGAGGTCTACATGCCCGAACTCCAGGCCGGGAAGATCGACATCTTCCCCGAGTACAGCGGCAACCTGCTGCAGTACTACAAACCCGAGACCACGGCCCGCACCTCGGAGCAGGTCCACGCTGAGCTGACCGGCGCCCTGCCGGGAGGGTTGAAGGCACTGGAGCAGGCGCCGGCAACCGACCAGGACTCCTACGTGGTGACCAAGGCGTTCGCGGAGGAACACTCGCTGAAACAGATCGGGGATCTCGCCTCGGTGCCGGACCTGAAGATCGCGGGCAACTCCGAGCTGGAGTCCCGCCCATACGGGCCGAAGGGGCTCCGCGAGACCTACGGGGTCGAGACCACGATCAAACCCGCCGAGGACTCGGGTGGCCCGCTCACCGTCAAGGCCCTGCGCGACGGGGAGGTGCAGATCGCCGACATCTACACCGCCGCCCCGGTGCTGGCCGAAGGTGACCTGGTGGCCCTGGAGGATCCGAAGAACCTGTTCCTGTCCTCCAACGTGGTGCCGATCGTCTCCAGCAAGGTGGACGACCAGACCGCGGAGACCCTGAACAAGGTGTCGAAGGAGCTGACCCCCGAGGACCTGATCGCCATGAACAAACGGTCCGTCGACGAGAAGGCGTCGGCCTCGGTGATCGCGGGCGACTGGCTGAAGTCCAAGGGCCTGGCCTGAGAGACAGAACCATCCGACGCGACCCCCGCCGAGCCGCGGGGGTCGCGCCGTTACACCTTGGAAATCTGCGAGTGGTATGGCTCAAAACCTGCGAGTGGCATGGTTCTAGCGTGTGTCGGCGACGAATCGGCGATGACGAATTTGATGAACTGTTTGGCGTCGTACCCGCGATTGCATTGGACGGGGTGAAGGCGGTCGGTAGGACCACGACCGCCTTGCAATGTGTCCGGGCGGCGATCCATCTGGATCAACCACCCCGGGCAGCAATCTGAGCCGTTTCGGGCAGGTCCCGTCCCCAAACGTGGCACCCACTCTCGTTGACGGGATCTTGGACTATGGTTCGGAACGTTTCCCGGTGAATCCCGCGGCTTCTCTGGGCTGGGAACGCAGCGGTGCGGGAGCCGGGTGTCGTGTGGTCTACTTGGCCACCCGTGACGAGGAAGTGGTGCACATGCTGGTGACCTGGTCCATTCTCGCCTTCCTGATCAGTTCTCTGTGCTGGATCGCAGGGGATGCCCTCATCGTCGGTTTCCGCAAACCCGACAGGCGCGAGCACGGCGAGTTCATCGAGCTCATGGGCGACGACGCCTACGCCTTCTACACGCGCATCAACGAACCCCGCCTGAGGTGGGGAGCGCTGGTGGCGAACTATTCCATACCGCTCATGCTCGCAGGCCTCTACGCCCACTGGGTGCTGCTGCGCGGCTCGGTGTTCGGTGTGGCGGGAGTGGTGCTCCTGGGGATCGGATTCTGCCTGTCGCCCCTCGCCCACGCCGCTTTCTACCCGCTGGCCCTGGCCTCTGAGCGTGCACACGCCGCCTACACCTCGGCCGGGGACAGGGAGGAACCGGACGGGGCGGTCCTGGAACACGCGCGCCGGCTTTACCGGTTCCTCATGGCCGCCTGGACTCCCGCCGTCGGGTTGACCGCGCTGGGTTGGATCCTCGTGTGCATCGCGCTGGGTTCCGGGGCCACCGTATTTCCTTGGTGGTCCCTGCTCCTGACGCCGCCCGTCCAGGCCCTGCCGTGGTTCGCGCTCATGCGTCTGCCCTACCCGGGCAAACCCCTCCTCGACGGGGCGCTGTTGAACATCATCAACCTCGTGTGGGCCATCGCCTTCCTGCTGCTGATAGCCTCCCACCCGGTGACCTGAACCACCACCGTCAATACGGTTCCGTGAGCAGATGTTTCGCGCCCCGGCGTTCCAGCAGGGCCACGCCGTCCGCGACCATGGCCGACGATCCGCACAGGTAGAAGTCGGTTCCTGCAGGATCGAGGTCCAGGGTTTCCAGGGCGTCGGTCACCCGGCCGTGCAGGGCACCGTCGACATCCTCCCGGCTGATGCAGCGCAGCACCGTCGGCATCGGGTCGGGCAGCAGCGCGGTCAGGTCGTCCTCGCCGGTGCGGCAACCGAAGACCAGGAGGTCGTCATCCCGGTTCCCCGGGGCGGTGAACATCGGCAGGAGCGGCGCCAGTCCGGTACCGGTGGCGACGAAGACCCGGCGGCGATCCGACGGGACCGGGGTGAATTGGCCCAGCGGAAGCTCGATCGTGGTGCACGTCCCGGGTTCGGCGGTCTCAACGAACCGGGATCCCTGCCCTCGGGTCCGGGTGCTGATCAAGAACCGCACCTGATTTCCCTCGACTCCCGCGATCGAGTAATCCCGCCAGGCGTGGTTGCCGACGTGGAGCCGGGCGAACTGACCGGGAGCCCAGTCCCCGATCCCGTCATCCACCTCGAAGCGGACCTCCCAGATGCTCTCGGTCAGGCGCCGCTTGGCCGTCAACGTGGCGCGATGCTTGCCCTTGGGCAGCGGCCACCCGGACGGGGAGATTGTTCGTGGTCCGGAAGTGATCGCGGCGCGGATCTCCATGAACCCCTTGGGCCCCAGGATCTGACAGGCCGCCGCCACCCCGCCCATCATCGCACCTGCGATCCCGCAGCTGCCCGCGTCCTGGCCCGACAGGTAGAGCCCCTCCACCGGGGTGACCGGTCCGAGCGGGGAACGGTAGCGTTCCGGGGTGCCGGGGATGCCGTAGAAGGCCCCCTGAGGGTGCGAGGTGTAGTGCTCGACCGTCAGGGGGGTGGACACCTCCACGTAGTCGATCAGGTCCTTCAAACCGGGCACGGCGGTCTCAGCGAGGTCGATCAACCCGTTCCCGATCCGCCGCTTGAGAGCGGAGTAGTCGGCGCCGCGATTGCCCTTGGGAGTGTTCCGCCACGCCTTGAATGCGTCGGCGTCGACGAAGGAGATGATCTCCGCGGTGTGGTGCTTCTCTCCCGACTTCACCGACGGGAACGAAACGAAGGCATTCTTGGGTGACCCGGACAGCAGCGCGGTGGACTGGCCAGGGAGGTCGTCGTGATCGAGGTCCCTGCTGACCCACACGTTCCCGCCGGTCACCCCGATGCCGCGCGGGTCGTCGCGCAACCCCAGGTAGGCGGTGACGGCCGAGGTACCGGTTCCGATCCGCCGGATCGTGTCGCGCAGGCCGGCGGTGGCCGCCCCCACCGGTCCGTCGGTCGGCAGCAGATCGAAGAAGGTCACGGGAGCACCCGCGCTCGAGATCACCACTGGCGCGCGATGGATCCGTTCTCGCGTGACGGGGCCGCGGCGATCCAGCACCCGGACCCCGACCGCCCTCCCGTTCTCCACGAGGATCTCCTGCACGTCCTGGGCAACCCGCACGGCACCGCCGGCCCGTTCGATGCCCTTCTCGAAGGTCCGGGCAACGCGGGCGCTGCCGCCCTCGGGAAACCAGGCACCGTTCAGGTAGTGCCCGACGATCATCGTATGCGTTGCGAAGGTACTGAGCGCCGGCGGCAGCCCGTAATCACCCCACTGGCTGGCCAGCAGGGCCCGGAGCCTGGGGGAGCGGAAACGTCTTTTCAGATAGCGCTGCGTGGTTCCGAGCGCCATCCGGCCCGAGACCCGCTGGACGCCCCGCAGTAGTGGCGCGACGGGGCGAGGCACCATGTGCTCGGCGAAATAGAGGGTGTTCCACCTGTTGACGCTGCGGATGTCGCGGAAATATCGGCGAATGCCGCGGGCCTCGGCGGGGAAGGCGTCGATGAGTTTCCGCTGGTACTCGGCGGGATCGGAGGGCGCGGAGAAGTCGATGCCCGGGTAGACGAAACGGTCGTAGGCATCCGGTACGCGGTTCCACACCAGTTCGCCACCCGATAGGTGATCGAGGTACGCGCGCAGCGGGCTGCCCGGTTCGAGTTGCCCGATGTAGTGCAGCCCGACGTCCCAGGAGAAGCCGTCGCGGCGGAACGTGTGCGTCAATCCCCCCGGCTCGGTGTGCTTCTCCAGTACGAGAACCCTCCTGCCCGCGACCCGGGCGAGCAGCCCTGCCGTGGTCAACCCACCTATCCCCGAACCGATGACGATGGCGTCGTACATTCCCGCTCCGATCTCCCTTGACATTGTCAAGCGACAGCTTAGCGAGCTGGTTGACAGCGTCAAGCATGGCGTAGAATCGGGTCATGACCACGAGAGCGCCGGGTAGGCCGAGAACCAGTGAGACGCGCGATCTGCGCGAGAACCTGTTGCGCACCAGCCGCGAACTGCTGGACGAGGGCGGGCCGGCCGCGCTCAGCATGCGGGAGGTGGCGCGTCGCGCCGGCTGCACCCACCAGGCTCCGTACCACTACTTCACCAACCGCGAGGCGATCCTCGCCGCGCTCGTCGAGGCGGGGTTCGACGAGCTGGCGAACCGGCTGCGCGAAGCGCGTGACAAGGTGGGAACCGAGGATCTCAGGGCCGTGGCGGAGGCTTCCGGGAACGCCTACGTCGAGTTCGCGCTGACCAATCCGGGGGTGTTCAGGGTCATGTTCCGCCGCGACATGTGCGACCCTGCGCGGTTCCCCGAGGTTCTGGCGGCCGGTGAGCGGGCCCGCGACGAGCTCCGCCGATTCGCGCAGATCATTGCTGGTGAGCGCGCCACCCCCGAGCAGGAGACCGCCCTGTGGGCAGGCGTCCACGGGCTGGCGGTCCTGCTTCTCGACGGTCTCATGGCAGATGAACTCCCGACCCTGGAGGATCGGTTGGCCTACGCGCGACGGGTGAACCAATTGAGTGCCGGAGCGCTGATGTCTCGTGGGGAAGGCGCGAAACGAGACGACCCCGGAGCCTGGTTCTGGTGACCTTGGGCAGCGCGTCCCTCGGCGGGGAGAACCCGGAAAACCTTGGGTGAACGTGGACTGCCTTGTACGCTGAGGAACGATCCAATGCACGCAACAGCCATCAGGAGGATGCAATGGGACTCGATGACAAGATTCAGGAAACCGTAGGCAAGGCCAAGGAAGGTGTCGGCGAGGCCGTCGGCAACGAGGACCTCCGCGCCGAAGGGCAGAAGGACCGTGTGAAGGGCAGCATGGGTCAAATGGTCGACAGCGCCAAGGAGAAGCTCGGTGACGTCGCGAGCGGTGTCGCCGACAAGGTCGAGGAAGTCAAGGACAAGCTCACCGGAAAGTGAGCCCGATATGAGCGAGGCCTCCGGGGAACCTCAACGGCCCCGGAGGCCTCGTCATTTCCCGGTGGTCTCCTCAGAACTCCAGCAGCAGCTCGACCCCCTTGCGGAAGTACTCGTTCAGCTCGTCCGGTGGCACCATCGATCCGCCCGTCGCCCAGGCCAGATGGGTCGCGTTGGCGAGCACCTTCGGGGTCAGCTTGGCGCGTTTCAGGTAGGCGGCATCGTCCAGTACCCGCTGCGGGCCGAGGAAACCGGCGACGGCGGAGGGCTCCACCTTCAACCCCTCGGTTTCCCGGAGTAGGGTGAGATAGCGGTAGAGGTTCTCGTCGCTGACCGTGTAATAGCCGTCGATGGCGTGCTCCAAGGACCTGCCGACGAAACCCGACGGGCGGCCGACCGCCAGCCCGTCGGCAGCCGTGACGTTGTCGATGCCGAAATCCTGCACGCAGACCCCGTCGTGGAGCCCGGTTCGTACGCCGAGCAGCATGCTGGGGGAGTGGGTCGGTTCTGCGAAGACCGGGTGGACGGCGTCACCGAAGACGGTTTTGAGACCGAAGGTGATGCCACCGGGACCACCCCCCACCCCGCACGGCAGGTACACGAAGAGCGGGTGCTCCTCGTCCACCGGGACATCGAGGGCCTGGAGCTGACCGGCCAGGCGCCGCCCAGCGACCGCGTACCCGAGGAACAGGGTCGTGGAGTTCTCGTCGTCGATGAAGTGCATGGACTGATCCGCCCTGGCCTGTTTGCGACCCGCGGTCACCGCAACCGAGTAGTCGGACTCGTACTCCACCACCTCGACGCCGTGCCTGCGGAGCGTTTCCTTCTTCCAGGCGCGGGCGTCGGCGGACATGTGCACGGTGACGTTGAAACCGAGCCGTGCGCCCACGATCCCGATCGACAGACCGAGATTCCCGGTGGAGCCGACCGCTATCGAGTGTTCGGAGAACAGTTCCCGGGCTTGGGGGGAGTCCAGCTCCCGGTAGTCGGAGTTCCGGGTGATCAGACCTTCGTCGATGGCGACCCGTTCGGCGTGGTGCAGCACCTCGTAGATCCCCCCGCGGGCCTTGATGGAGCCGGAGATCGGCAACTCGGCGTCCAGCTTCACCCAGAGCTTCCCGGGTATTCTGATGCCCTCCCGCCGCTCGATCGCGGCCTGCATGAACGGAACCGCGTACAGGGGAGACTCGATGATCCCGGCGGAAAGGCGGGTTTCGGGAAAGACCTGCGCGATGTAGGGGGCGAAGCGCCTCAGGCGGGCCGCCGCGTCGTCTATGTCGGCGACCGTGAGCCCCAGCCCTGTCAATGCGGCTTTGCCTGACCTGATCCCGGGGTTGAACCAAGACGTCTCCTGGTACGCGACGAGCTCCCGGATCAGGGGGAACTTCGCTTCCCAGGTGGATGGTTCCTTTCCAGCGATGCTCGTCATGGCTGCTCCTGCGGTTGCCTCAGATCCGCTCCACAGCTTAGAGGTCTTCCCGGGTGGATCGGTACCGCGGCTGCCTTGAGGATGCGTCGGCCGTTTGGTCTTCTTCGGTGGCGTGCTTCGGGACGCCCGTCCTCCGCCCGCGTCGCTGCTTCGAACGGTCTCCCTGAAAACACCGGGGCGCCCCTCGCGAGACGAAAATGCCGATGGTCATGGGTCCGGCGACGGTGAGGGGTGAGGCAACCGGGAACCGAACCGATCGACCCGGCGGGGAGCACGGCGAACGACATATGGTGCGTTCGGGGAATCTGGAATAACATGGCCGACCGTGCGCGATACTCCCGAAGCCGGAATCGAGGGCCTGGAAGGTCGGAACATCGAGGTGTGGAACGACCTCGTCTCACCCAAGGACCTGATGGCCTGTCTGGCGGTCTCGGCGGTCTGCGCCGTCGCTGCGGTGCTGATCGCCGCGAACACCGGCGGGCAGACGCTTTACTGGGGATTGGGGGCCTCGGTCGTCGGTTTCGTCCTGAACTGCTTCCTCGTGACCCCCAAACGGGACGTGGAGATCATTGACGAGATGGACCCTGTCGACGCCGGTGAGGGTGGTGCCAAGTGAGCCCGGAACTCATTGGCATGATGTTGATGGCGGTGCTCGGCGCCGTCGTGCTCTACACCTTCATCGGTTTCATTCCCGGCACCGACGAGACGAGCGTGCTCGCACCCATCACCCTGGCCGTCGTGCTGTCCGGGGCCCCGCCGGAAGTGGTACTCGCCTTCTTCGTCTCGGCGGTGGTGACGCTCAACCTGATGAACGGAATCCCCACCGCGCTGGTCGGCCTACCGGGCGGGGTGATGTCGGCTCCGTTGATGGAGCACTCCGTCCTCCTGCGCAACAGGGGCCTGGCCTCCGAGACGATCCGGAAAATGGCGGTGGGTTCCGCCATCGGAACCGTGGTCTCCATTCCCCTCAGCTTCATCCTGGCGGGGCTGCTGACGCCCATAGCCGACCCGATCAAGGCCCAGACCCCGGTGATACTCGCGGCGGGAACGGTGCTCCTGGCGTTGCTCGGCAGCAACCGGATCCTCGCGCTGGTGGCGATCATTCCGCTGGCGCTGATGTTCCAGGCGCTGCCCACGCTCTACCGCTCGATCAACATCATCGGCGAGAAGGGCAACGTCAACATCTCCTTCTTCCTCGGGATCACGGTTGGGCCCATGCTCATCACCCTGCTCGAGCTGCTAAACGCCAAACGTCGCGCGGCCCTGCCGCACGGGACCAGGACCAGAACGTCCCTCCTGCGCTCCGGATTCGAATCCCAGGCGCTGATGCCGGGCCACATGATCACCCGGTCCGAGGGCAGGTGGAGCGCCCTGATGGCAGCCGTCTCGACGCCGCTGTTCGTGCTCAGCCCAGTCGGCTTGACCTTCCTGCTCGGCGAGGCGTCGGTGGCACGCCAGAAGAAGGACCCCGTGCGTCGCGCGCAACGCGCCGTGACCGTGATGAGCTCATTGACGCACTCGACCTATCTCGCAGGCGTCATCATTCCGCTCGTGGCCCTGGGCATTCCCATCTCGGGTGTTTCCGCGGGACCTGCGGGCCCGCTGTTCAACGCGCCCCCCGTCTACGACCTGGGCAACAATCTGCACCACCGGTTGCAGCTGCCCGGTTTCATTGTCGCAGTCGCCGTGGGAGCGCTGATCTCGGTCGTGATCACCTACGTGATCGCGGTTCGTTGGTCGTCGCAGATCACCTACTTCGTCATGCGACGTATCCCGCACGAGGCGGTACTGACACTGTTCGTGGTCTTCATCCTGCTGCTGGCCTACATCGACGCTGGCGTCCCGAACATGTTCGGGGTGCTGCTCGTCGGTGTGGTGTGCGGGGCGCTCAACCGGCTAGGGGTCTCCTACGGCGTACAGTTCATGACCCTCTACGCCTCCCCCGGCATCGTCACCGCCCTGGCCGCCATCACCTGAGCCGGCCACTCCCTTCCCAAAGCTGGTTGAGCCGGCCACTCTTCCCCAAAGCTGGTTGAGCCGGCCTGCTCGCTCTGCGAGCTGGTCGTGTTGAAACCGTGGTGACCTAGTTCGGGGACTGGTGGTTGGGTCTGCTCGTCGGGTGGGGGTTTCGACTCAGCCGTTCGCGTGAGCCTCACGTGCTGGCTCAACCAGCTTCGGAGGAGCGGAGGCTGGTCGTTTCGAAACCGTGGTGAGGGTGGTCGGGTGCGGGGAGGTTTTGGCCGGGGGTCAACGCATCGAGCGGTGGGCGAGCTGTGCCAGATCGACGCCGAGCAGACGGGCCCGTTCGGCGGTTTCCCCCGTCACCAGCACATCCGTGTCGCGCAGCTGACCGACATCGGCCGCCCCCAGCAGGGTCATGAGGGTGCGCACGTGATCGGTCCACGTGCGCAGCTCGCGCCTCAACTCATCAGGCCCGTGCTTGACCAGGGTGCGCAGGAAATGGCCCGAGACACCGACGGCGCGCGCACCCAGCGCGAGCGAACGCACGACGTCCAGCGGAGTGCGCACCCCCCCGGACGCGAACACCGGCAGGCCCGTTGGTTCGTTCCCCCACAGCGCATCCAGCAGGCACAGTGCAGCCGACTGTCCCCAACCGGTCAGGTACGAGTAGTCCCGGCGGGAGCGCCGCTCGTTCTCGATGGCGATGAAATCCGTGCCGCCCGTGCCCGCCACGTCGACGGCCGCGACACCTGCCTGCTCCAGCATCGTCATCGTGCGGCGGGAAAGACCGAAACCCACCTCCTTGACCACGACGGGAACGGGCACCGCCGCGACGATGGTCGCCACCCGCTCGGGCCAGTCGCGAAAATCCCGGTCCCCCTCGGGCATGACCAGTTCCTGCGCCACGTTGATGTGGATCTGCAGGGCATTGGCCTCGATCATCTCGACGGCACGCACCGCCTCCCCGGGGGTGGCCGTCGGGCCGACGTTGGCCAGCACGAAGGCGTCCGGGGCTTCGCGGCGGATGATGCGGAAACCTTCCGCGCGCCCGGGATCCCTCAGAGCTATGTGCTGAGAGCCGCAGGCGATCGCCACACCCGCGTCCGCGGCGGCCCCGGCCAGGCCGGCGTTGATCTCCGCCGTGGACCGGGTGCCCCCGGTCATCGCATTGATGTAGAACGGGGCCTCCCAGCGTGCACCGAACACGGTCGTGCCCGGATCGGTCGAATCGACGGAGGTGCCGGGCAGGGCGTGGTGGATGAAGGAGACGTCGTCGAAACCATTGGACCGGTCCCGGTCGTGCAGGCGCAGGGCCAGTGCCAGGTGTTCGTCCTTCCGGGATGCGTGTCCCGGGGTGCTGCTATCGGGGATCATGGGGTGACCTCGGGGTGGAAGTGGACCGACAGGTCGAGGGGGTGGATGCCCGCCTTCTCCCAGGCGGCGCACAAGGCGGTGGTGTCCGTTTCGGGCGGGCACAGCGCGATTCCGCAGTCCCCGCCCCCGGCGCCGGAGCTCTTGGCCGCCACCCCGTGCTCCCGGGCGATCTCCACGAGCCTTCGCAGCTGGGGGGTTTCGATGGTGATCCCGCTGGTGCGGCTGAGATCCGACAGGAGCCGCCGGTTCTCCTCGATCCGGTGACCGATCTCCGCGGTGTCATTCTCCCGGAGCGCCTGCACCAGGGATCCCAGGCAGTTTTCGCTGCTGGACAGGAAGGCCGTGTAGGCGGCGTCATCGGTTCTGTGCGCGCCCGCCTGGACGCCGGCGACCAACCGCGGGGTGGAGGCAGGGGCGCCGGTCCATCCCACGCGGAGACTCAGGCCGGGGGCGGGCAGGCGGCGGATCTCCAGCAGCGGCCAGTCCATCCCCACGAGCCTGCTCATGCCGTTCTCCGTGTTCGTGCTCGCACGTTTCCGGCGCAGCCACGCGCGGTCGGGGGAGGTGTAGCCAACCCAGCCGGTGAAGGCACTGGCGGCGATGTCGCCCCCGGAACCGATGGGCTGCACGGAGTCGCTGGCCAGCAGCGCCAGCTTGTAGACGGCCAGGTCGTCCAGCGGCAAGCCGTAGAAACCCGCCACCGCCCGCACCGTGGCCACGGTCACCGCCGAGGAGGATCCCAGACCGAGTTTGCGGCCACCACCGTCGTCCAGCTCGCTGGAGACATCCAGGTCGAAAAACCTCAACGCGCCGCCCGCCTCGCGCACCATCTGCTCGACGACGCGGATCGCCGAGACCACGTAGTCGTCGAACTGCTCCTCGACCTCCAACACGTCGTCCTCGAGGCGCCGGTACCACGTCATGGAACGTTTCGCATACAGGTCGGAGGTGATACGGCCGGCGTGTTCGGCGGCCGCGACCCGGACGGTGATGAAGCGGTTGACCGCGACCAACACCGCCCGGTGACCCGGTTCGACCACGGCGTATTCACCCGCGATGTAGAGCTTCCCGGGGGCGCTGACCGAGATCACGGGGTGACCTTCTCCACGCGCACGCCGCCTCCCGGGCGCCTGACCGTCACCGTGGCACCGGCGACCCGGTCCCGGAGAACGGCTGCGACCCGATCAGCCTCCTCCCCGGCGGTGAGAACCTTCACGTTCGGGCCCGCGTCGATGGTGGCCCACACGGGGAACCCCTCGTCACGCATGATGCGGACCGTGTGCAACACGTCGAGCGTTTCCGGCAGCCAGTACACGACGGAGGGGCGTGATGCGATCATCGCGGCGTGCATCCCCAAGGCGTTGCCCTCGACGATCTCACCCAGGCGCGGCAGGTCGCGGGCGCGCACCGCGGCCAGCGCCCCTTGCAGGTCGTCGCGGCTGGCCTCGACCCAGGCCGGGTAGAGCGGTGAGGTGTGCATGGTGTGGCGCATGGCCTGCGTGCTGCTGATGGTCTTGCGTCCCGCCGAGACAACGACGACGACCATGGCCAGGTCCAGGTCGCAGCCCACGGGTTCGGCGTAGGAGGTTTCGTCGTCGACACCGGCGTTCCACAGCACCAGACCGCCGAAGATCGAGCGGGTGGCCGACCCGGAGCCGCGCCGGGCGAGCCGGGACAGTGCACGCTCGTCCAGGTGCATGCCCGCCGCGCGCGTGGCGGCCGCGGCGAGTGCGGCGAAACCCGCCGCTGAACTCGCCAGACCGGCCGCGAGCGGCACGGTGGAGGAGGATGTGACGCTCGCCGGGATCGTCATGCCCGTCCGGGAGCGCACGAGGTCGAGGAACCGGACGACCCGTTCCCGGGCCGTCCCGCCGGGGGTGGTGCCGTTGATGGTGACCGCGTCCTCGCCCGCGGCACCGCCGTCGAAGGAGACCGTGGTGGTGGTCCGGGTTCCGCTGAGGGTGAGTGACAGGCTCGACGTGGCGGGGATCGCCAGCGATTCGTCCGCCTTGCCCCAGTACTTGATCAGAGCGATGTTGGTGTTCGCGCTGGCCGTCGCGGTGATCGTCACTCTTCCACCTCGCTGACGGGCATCCTGTGAACCCACGTCGCGGGCGCACCCGAGCGTTCCAGGGCGGAGCGGACGCGATCCGCAGCCTGCGCGCTGTCCGCCAGGGCGATCACGCACCCGCCGAGACCCCCACCGGTGAGCTTGGCGCCCAGTGCCCCGGCCCGGCGGGCGGAGGCCGTGAGTTCGTCCAGGACCGGCAGGCTCAGGTCGAGTTCCGCCAGCACCGTGTGCGCCCGGTCCATGGCCGCCCCGAGGGCAGGCGCATCACCCTCACCCAGTGCGGTCACAGCCGTCTGCGTGAGCGCGCCGAGTTCGTCGATGAGAGGGCCGATGGTTCCGGTGTTCTCCTCGTAGCGCAGGCGCAGGCCGCCGACGGCCTGACGGGTGCTGCCGTGGACCCCCGAGTCCGCGATGACCAGATGGGCCTGTTCGATGCGCTGGTCGAGGGGACGCATCCGGCCGGCCTGGAACCGTATGGGGTGGGGGGAACTGGTCGCCGCCGCATCCAGCCCGGACGGTTTCCCGTGCGCGACCTGCTCGGCGAGCTGCGTCAGTGCGAACAACTCGTCGGTGGAGGCGTCGCATTGGCAGGCGTCCAGGACGGCGCGGATGATCGCTCCCGCCGCGGCCGCGGAGGAACCCAGCCCGCGCTCGTGGGGGAAGTCGCTGTGGGTGGTGATCTCGAAGGACTGCTCCTGACAGCCGGAGAATTCCCGGGCCGCATCGAAGGCCTTCACGATGCAGGCGAACCGGGGGGCGGTCTGCTCCATTGGGCCTCGGTGGTCGAGGCAGTTCAGCTGTGAGGGGCCGGGGCCGGGGGTGGCCGTCGCCCGCATCTGCAGGTCGTGCAGCGGCACGGCCACGGCGGGATGCCCGTACACGACGGAGTGGTCGCCCAGGAGAATGGCCTTCGCCCAGGTGCGACCGCGTCCCTCACGGGTGGGGGAGTGCCTTTCCAATTTCTTTCCTTGCCTGTGGCCCGGGAGCGCAGGAAACGGACCGGACCGGGATGCCCGGTGCGTCGTTCCGCGCTGCTGACGGCCCTCGAATTTCTCGAGATCGGAGGTGGGCGGAAACGGAAAAACAGTATCGGCCCCGTCCGTCCGGTTGCAAGCCCCGCTCCGGCAGGAAGAACGGTGGGGGACAGGCGCGTCTCGCAGGTGAGCATCACCCCGGCACGGCAGGCGCGTGTGCTGCTCCTCGACGAGCCCACCACATTCCCGGACCAGGTTCACCAGATGGATTCCCGGGCCGCCGGGACACCGTGTGCCGGAGGTCCGGAGCCGTTCAGACGCGTTCAGTACTGACCGCCACCACTTCGGATCGCTGGGCTGCTTCCGTGGCGGCAGGTGAGGCCGAGGCGAGGCCGGCGGTTCCCAGGAACAAGGTCGTCAGGGCCGCCGCAGCCCACATCTTCGTGTTGCGGATGAAGGTCGTCATTGTCTGTTCCCCTTTGCGCGGGTGGTTGCTGATTTCATTCAACGGCTCCCGGCTGTGGGGTTTCTGTGTGCCCGCTGAGTCTGTGGAGTGAGTTGAGGCGGGGATGAACCAACCACCATGACGGTTCATGATTCGATCAGGGTGGTTTCGACACGGCCGGTTCGCTGGAGCGCGCTGGCCGTTTCAACCAGCTTCGGGAAGACACGGCCTCTGATACATGGTGCGGGATCCGGCGTGGAATCCGAGGGAACGGGGTGGATGCAACGAACGCCCGGTCGCATCTGACCAGGCGTTTCACTGGCGACCCCGGTTGGATTCGAACCAACGACACCCGCTTTAGGAGAGCGGTGCTCTATCCCCTGAGCTACGGGGCCAACTGTGGCAGCTTATCCCATCCGGTGGCGGTCCGCGCGAGGCAGGAGCCGCGCGGACCGCCAATCGGTGGTGATCAGCTGGGTTTCGGGGCGCCCTTGCGCGCGTAGCGCTGCCAGGTGATGATCACCCCGCCGAGGGCGAAGACCACGCCGACCCAGTAGAACGCGATGGCCCCCAGCAGGCTCACTCCGACGCCGAACAGGAAAGGCCCGAAGGCGGCGATGGCGGCCGTCCAGCCGATCACACCGCCCGCCTGCCGCGGCTCGAAGATCATCGGCATCTGCTTGAACGTCGAGGCGTTGCCGATCCCGGAGAACAGGAAGATCGCGAGCATGCCCCACAGGTAGAGGTTGAAGCTGCCGTCGAGGGCCGCCACCGAGCTCTTGTCAGGGGTCAGGCCGAGAATGGTGACCGGAATGGAGATCAACAGCCCGATCCCGGAGATCAGGGTCCAGATCGCGCCACCCATCTTGTCGGTCAGTGGTGAGAATGCCACCCGCGCCCCGGCGCCGACCAGCGGGCCCAGGAAGGCGTAGACCGCCGGGTCCTTGAGCACGTAACCCTGGGCGACGAGGTCATCCAGGCCCGCCCCCGAACCGTAAAGGTTGGTCATGAGCAGGCCGAACAGCGCCGACAGGCCCGAGAACGTGCCGAAGGTCATGATGTAGAGGTAGGTCATCCACCAGGTGTCGGGGTTGCTGAAGATGTCGAACTGCTGCCTGATGTTGGCCTTGATCGGCACGGACTTGAGCGTCAGCCAGGCCCACACCGCGATGGCCACCAGCAACGGCACCCACACGAAGGCCGCGTTCTGGTACCAGACGTCACCCTTCGGGCCGTGCTGGGCGGCGCCCAGCCAGGACACCATGGAGAAGCCGATCAGCCACGGGGTGAGCAGCTGCACCAGCGAGACACCGAAATTGCCGATGCCCGCCTGGAGGCCGAGCGCGGTTCCCTGGAGACGTTTCGGGAAGAAATAGGAGGTCGACGGCATGAAACCGGAGAACGCGCCGCCGCCGATGCCCGCCAGGAAGGCGAGGGCCATGAACAGCCAGTAGGGGGTGTCCGGGTTCTGGACGGCGAACCCCCAGCCGATCAGCGGCAGGATCATCAGCACCGACGTGATGGTCACCAGTTTCCGGGTGCCCAGGATCGGTGGCAGGACCATCCACACCAGACGCAGGATGCCGGCGGACAGACCCACCATGGAGGTCATCCAGTACAGCTCGTCCTTGCTGAAGGTGAAGCCGATGGATGTGAGCTTCGGGATTATCGCGCTCGGCAGGAACCAGGACACGAACGCCATGGTCAGCGAGAACGTCGTGATGGTCAGGGTGGTCCAGGCGATCTTCGGGTCCCACTTCGATTCGTCCTGGGGATCCCAGTCCTTGAGCCATTCCTTGGAGCGGGGTTTCTCTGCTGGCGTGCTCATTGGTTTTCTTTCTCCTTACCTACGCGGGCTGGACGCCGTGGGGGACCTCGACGAGGTCCATTTCGGGGTTCGCCCGTTTCATGCGGGAGATCACGAGGTGCATCCAGATCAGCGTAAGACCTGTCAGGACGGTCAGGACGATGAAGGGGGTGGAGGCCAGTCCCGTGAACTTCTCGATGTAGGCGAACATCGGGGGAAGGAAGAAGCCACCCAGGCCACCCAGCATGCCGACGAGGCCCCCGACGGAGCCGACGTGGTGCGGGAAATAGGTGGGGATGTGCTTGTAGACCCCTGCCTTGCCGACGCCCATGGTGCAGCCGATCAGGAAGACCAGCGTCACCACCAGCCACAGCGGCAGGCCGTAGGCGTTGCCCTGCTCGTCGACCCCGCTGGGGATGCACAGGACGGTGAAGAAAGCGCCGATCGGGACGAAGGTCGCGTACATGGCGGTGCGGGCGCCCCAGTGGTCGGAGACCCAGCCGCCGAGCGGCCTCAGCAGGGATGCGGGGAAGATGAAGGTGGTGGTCAGGAGGGCGGCGGTGCCGAGATCAACCTTGAACACGTCCTGGTAGTAGGTGGGCAGGATGGCCGAGTAGGCGACGTAGGCCCCGAAGACGATCACGTAGTAGAGGCTGAAACGCCACACCCGGATGTCCTTGAGCGGCGTCAGCATCTCGGAGATCTTGGCGCTCGCCCCGGGCTTGCGGTCCGGGAACGGGGTGATGAACCACTGGAGGATCCCGACCACGACCAGCAGGACCGCGTACACGATGGGGATGAGTCTCCAGCCGCCGGGGAGGAAACCGAGCACGGCGCTGCCCGCGGTGGTCGCGATGATGCCGGGACCGATGAGCTTGGTGACGGAGGCGCCGACGTTGCCCGCGCCGAAAACCCCGAGGGCGAAGCCCTTGTGCTCCGGGGAGTACCAGGCCGAGTTCCACGCGACACCGGCCGAGAACGAGTTGCCGACGATGCCGACGCAGAAGGCCAGGACCAGCAGCATGGCGTAGTTTTCGGCGAACGAGACCGCCAGCGAGGCAACCGCCCCGAAGGCCATCATCACGGTGAAGACGATCTTGCCGCCGAAGCGGTCCGCGAGGATCCCGGCGGGCAGGCGCCACATGGAGCCGTTGAGGACCGCGACGGCGCTGATCCAGCTCAGCTGCACGGAGTCCAGGCCGAACTCCGTCTGGATGGGTTTGCCGAGGATCCCGAACATCAGCCATACGGCGAACATCAGGGTGAACGAGATGCTGGACATCGTGAGGACGCGCACAGCGCCCGGGGCCTCGTGATGTCTGGTTGTGTCGGCGCTCACGGCGCTCCCTCCAATGGAGTGGTCCCTTTTAATTGCTGGCAGGAGCCTATGTGTGGCTGTAGTATCAAGTCAACAAACGAGGCCGGGAGCGCCTGCCGGCAAGGATTTTAAGCAAGAAGTTCATTGCTAAATCCCTGTTTCGGGCTTGCTGGGGCTCCCCTTTTTATTCCGTGTCGGGAGGACATCGGTGACCATCGCGAGGCAGCTGGCCGGGGGCGGAGAAGCCGTCCCCGTGCAGGATCCTGCCCTCGATCTCCTCGCGCGCCATCCCGAGGGTCTCACCGCTGCCGAGGTCGCCGAGAACCTTCACCTGCACGTCACAACGGTTCGGGTGCATCTCAACCGGCTCGTCGCCGAGGAGCGACTCCTGCAGCGCGACGAGCGGGTGGGGGTCGGGCGTCCCCGACGCCGCTACTTCCCGGTGCCCCGAAACGTCCCCCGGGTCCCCCTCCAGGACGACTACCAGCTGCTGACGGAGGTGCTCGCTCAGGTGCTGGACGCCGAGAGCACCAAGACCGAGGATGTGCTCAGGGAATGGGCGACGCGCACCTTGGACGCCGACGTCCTGGGGTTGTCCACGTCCTCCGAGGCGGGCTGGCAGGACAAGGTCGAGGTCGTGATCGGGTTGCTGAGGTCCTGGGGGTACGACCCCCGGGTGACGGAGGTCGGGCCGTGCCGCATGGCCGCGGACCTGCGTGGTTGCCCGCTTCGCGGGACCGCTTTCTCGTCCCCCGAGGCTGTGTGTGGCGCACACCGGGGGCTCATCCGTGGGGCTCTGGGGGCACTCGGGGAACCCGACACGGAGGTCGAACTCGAAGCAGATTTCTCAGGCGGATCCTGCTGCCTGAGGCTGAGCCGGGAAACCGGACACGAAGGAGAGAAGCAATGACCAACACGTACGAGGTGGGCATGGACGGCCCGCTCACGGATCTGCTGGTTGACACCGGCCGGTTCTTCACGCGGGGTGAGGTCTCACGTGACGGGCGCACCGTCCACAAGAAGGGCGGCCGCAGCGACTCCTTCTACCGGGACCGCTGGGCCTACGACAAGGTGGTCCGCTCCACCCACGGGGTGAACTGCACCGGGTCGTGCTCCTGGAAGGTCTACGTCAAGGACGGGATCATCACATGGGAGGCGCAGCAGACCGACTACCCTTCCGTCGGTCCCGACCGGCCCGAGTACGAACCCCGCGGCTGCCCGCGCGGCGCGTCGTTCTCCTGGTACACCTACTCCCCGACCCGGGTGCGCTACCCCTACATCCGGGGTGTTCTGCTGGAGATGTACCGGGAGGCCAAGGCCCAATACGGCGATCCCGTGCTGGCGTGGGCCTCCATCGTCCAGGACGAGGAGAAGTCGCGCACCTACAAACGGGCCCGCGGCAAGGGCGGTTTCGTCAGGGCGAACTGGGACGAGGCCGTCGAGATGGTGGCCGCCGCCCACACCTACATCATCAAACGCTGGGGTCCCGACCGGATCGCCGGTTTCTCGCCGATCCCGGCCATGTCGATGGTCTCCCACGCATCCGGTGCCCGGTACCACAGCCTCATCGGCGGCTGCATGCTGTCCTTCTACGACTGGTACGCCGACCTGCCGCCCGCCTCGCCGCAGGTCTACGGCGACCAGACCGACGTGCGTGAATCCGGCGACTGGTGGGACGCCGGCTACCTGATGCTCTGGGGTTCGAACGTGCCCCTGACGCGTACGCCCGACGCCCACTGGATGGTCGAGGCCCGCTACCGCGGCCAGAAGGTCGTGGTCATGTCGCCCGATTACTCGGAAGCCACCAAGTTCGCCGACGAGTGGGTTCCGGTCGCACCCGGCACCGACGCGGCCCTCGGCATGGCCATGGGACACGTGGTGCTGAAGGAGTTCTTCGCCGACCGGCGGGTGCCTTTCTTCGACGAGTACAACCGCACCTACAACGACTCCCCGTTCCTGATCACCCTCGACGAACACGCCCCCGGGGTGTACCGGCCGGGCAAGAACCTCGTCGCGGGCGATGTCGGCGGGGAACTGGCCGAGCAGGCCAATGCCATGTTCAAGCCGCTCGTCTGGGACGAGAACACCGACCGGATAGCCAGCCCCAACGGCACCCTCGGGCACCGTTTCGGCGACGCCGATGCGGGCAGGTGGAACCTGATCCTGGGTGACCTCAAACCCGCCCTGACCATGATGGACACCCCCGGACACGAGATGGTCGAGGTGGAGCTGCCCTGCTTCGCGAACGACACCGAGGAGCCCTTCGGGTTGCGGCGCGGGGTGCCGGTGCGGCGGGTCGGGGACCGGCTGGTCACCACCGTCCTCGACCTGCTGCTGGCCCAGTACGGCGTGGCCCGCCCGGGTCTGCCCGGCAACTGGCCGAAGGACTACGACGACATCGAGGGCATCTACACCCCCGGGTGGCAGGAGACCATCACCAACGTTCCTGCCGCACAGGTCATCCGGGTGGCCCGGGAGTTCGCGCAGAACGCGATCGACACCAACGGACGCTCCATGATCATCATGGGGGCCGGCACCAACCACTGGTACCACGCCGACGTGATCTACCGGACCATGCTGACGCTGATCCAGTTCTGCGGTTGCGAGGGCCGCAACGGGGGCGGCTGGGCCCACTACGTCGGTCAGGAGAAGGCCCGCCCGATCACCGGCTGGGCAGCGATGGCGTTCGCGCTGGACTGGCACCGCCCCGCCCGGCAGATGATCCACACCGGCTACTGGTACATCCACACCGACCAGTACCGCTACGACACCTTCGATGCCGACACCCTCTCCGCCAAGGAGTTCGGCAACGACCTGTTCAACAAGAAGGTCACCTCCGACCTGTACGTGCAGTCCGCGAAACTGGGCTGGATGCCGTTCTTCCCGCAGTTCGAGAAGAGCCCCCTCACCCTGGCCGACGAGGCCGCCGCCGCCGGGCAGGAGGCCCCCGACTACATCGTCGACCAGCTCAAACAGGGCAGGCTGAAGTTCGCGGTCGAGGACCCCGACAATCCCGAGAACTTCCCCAGGGCCCTGACCCTGTGGCGTTCCAACCTGATCGGCAACACCGCCAAGGGCGACGAGTACTTCCTGAGGCATCTGCTCGGCACCGACCACGCCGTCACCGCCGCCGAGGCGGAGGGGGAGATGCGCCCCAAGGACATGGTCTGGCGGGAGCAGGCGCCCGAGGGCAAACTCGACCTGCTGTTGACACTGGACTTCCGCATGACCAGTTCGACGTTGATGTCCGACGTGCTGCTGCCCGCGGCCACGTGGTACGAGAAGCACGACATCAACACCACCGACATGCACCCGTTCATCCATCCGTTCACCCCCGCCATCAACCCGCCGTGGCAGGCGAAGACGGACTGGGAGACGTTCCAGCTGATCGCCGACAAACTCTCCGAGCTGGCCGAGGACCACCTCGGGGTGCGCAAGGACGTGATGGCCACCCCGCTGATGCACGACTCGCCGGATGCGATGGCCATGCCTCACGGTGTGGTCAGGGACTGGAGCAAGGGCGAGGTGGATCCGATCCCGGCGGTCACCATGCCGCGCCTGACCGTCATCGAACGCGACTACACCGCGATCGGGGCGAAATACGGCACCGTTGGTCCGCTGCTCGACAAACTCGGTACCGCCCAGAAAGGCCTCGTCACCGACGTCACGTCGGCCATCGCGTACCTCAAGGGCAAGAACGGCACCCGCCGCGGCGGCCCCGCCGACGGCCGTCCGCAGCTGGACAACGGGATCGACGTCGCCGAGGCGATCATGTCGCTGGCCGGCACCACCAACGGGCACCTGGCCACCCAGGGGTTCAAGACCCTGGAGAAACGGACCGGCGTGCAGCTGCACGACCTGGCGGCCGAGCACGAGGGCAAGCACATCAAGTTCCAGGACATCGTCGCCCAGCCGCAGCCGGTGATCACCTCGCCCGAATGGTCGGGCTCGGAGTCGGGAGGCCGTCGCTACGCCCCGTTCACCATCAACGTCGAACGCATGAAGCCGTGGCACACGCTCACCGGGCGCATGCACTTCTACCTCGACCACGACTGGATGATCGCGCTCGGCGAGCAGCTGCCCACCTACCGCGGCCCCCTGAACATGACCCAGCTGTTCGGCGAGGCCCCGCCCGGTGAGGTCAACGAGCTCGGCGTGTCCGTGCGTTACCTCACGCCGCACTTCAAGTGGGCCATCCACTCGCAGTACCAGGACAACTGGTTCATGCAGACGCTCTCTCGCGGCGGTCAGCAGATCTGGATCAGCCCGCAGGACGCGGCCAAGGTCGGGATCAAGGACAACGACTGGGTCGAGCTGGTCAACCGCAATGGCGTCGTCAGCTGCCGTGCGATCGTCTCGCACCGCATGCCCGAGGGCACCGTGTACATGTACCACGCCCAGGATCGCCTCATCGAGGTGCCGTTGACGGAGCGGAATGGGCGCCGCGGCGGTATCCACAACTCGATGACCCGCATCATGATCAAGCCGACCCACATTGCCGGTGGCTACGGACAGATCGCCTTCGCGTTCAACTACTACGGACCCACGGGCAACAACCGTGACGAAGTCACGATGATCCGCAGGCGTTCCCAGGACGTCACCTACTTCTGAGCCGGAAAGGACCTAATCAACATGCGAATCATGGCCCAGATGGCGATGGTGATGAACCTCGACAAGTGCATCGGCTGCCACACCTGTTCGGTCACCTGCAAGCAGGCGTGGACCAACCGTTCCGGCACCGAGTACGTGTGGTTCAACAACGTGGAGACCCGCCCGGGTCTCGGCTACCCCCGGGAGTACGAGAACCAGGAGAAGTGGCAGGGTGGCTGGGAGGTCACCAAGCGCGGCAGGCTGCGCCTCAAGGGCGGCGGCCGGTTCCACAAACTGCTCAACATCTTCGGCAACCCGAAGATGCCCGAGATCGACGACTACTACGAGCCGTGGACCTACGACTACCAGAACCTGCTGAACGCGCCGGCGGGGCAGAAACACTTCCCGGTGGCCACGGCCCACTCACTTATCACCGGCGAGAAGATGACCCCGAAGTGGGGCCCGAACTGGGATGACGACCTGGGCGGCGTGGTCGAGTACGGGCACAAGGACCCGATGCTCAAGGGCATCGAGGACAAGGTGAAGTTCGAGTTCGAACAGACCTTCATGTTCTACCTGCCGCGCATCTGCGAACACTGCCTCAACCCGGCGTGCGCGGCCTCCTGCCCCTCCGGCGCGATCTACAAACGCGCCGAGGACGGCATCGTCCTGGTGGACCAGGACCGCTGCCGCGGCTGGCGGATGTGCATCTCCGGTTGCCCCTACAAGAAGGTCTACTTCAACCACAACACCGGCAAGGCCGAGAAGTGCACCTTCTGCTACCCGCGCGTGGAGCTGGGGATCCCCACGGTCTGCGCGGAGACCTGCGTCGGGCGGCTGCGCTACATCGGTTTGATGCTCTACGACGCCGATGCGGTTCTCGTTGCAGCGGCCGAACGCGACGAACACAAGCTGTACGAGAAACAGCTCGCGGTCTTCCTCGACCCGGAGGATCCCGAAATCCGTGCCGAGGCGGAACGCCAGGGCATTCCGCACGACTGGGTCGAGGCGGCCCGGCGTTCCCCGGTGAAGAAACTCATCATGGATCACCGGGTGGCGCTTCCCCTGCACCCGGAGTACCGCACCATGCCGATGGTCTGGTACATCCCGCCGCTGTCGCCGATCGTTGACTCCGTCGCCTCCACCGGATACGACGCGGAGGATGTCGACAACCTGTTCGGGGCCATTGACGTGCTGCGCATTCCCATGGAGTACCTGGCCAATCTGTTCACGGCCGGCAACGTCGCCCCGGTGCGCGCCGTCCTGGAGAAGATGGCCGCCATGCGCTCCTACATGCGCGACATCAACCTCGGAGGGGCCGGCAACGAGGAGATCGCCGCCAAGGTCGGCATGACCGGCCAGGAGATCCAGGACATGTTCCGGTTGCTCGCGATCGCCAAGTACGACGAGCGCTACGTCATCCCGCCGTCGCACAAGGAACAGGCCCACAGCCTGGAGTCGATCTCCACCGAATGCCCCGTCGGCGAGGGTGGCACGGCCCCCGGCAGCGGTCCCGTGGCCGTGACGATCGGCAGCTACTCGGCCGCGAAGGCCCGGCGGGAGGCCTCCCAGGGGCAGGGCACCTTCCTCGACTGGGACGGCCACGGCATACCGACCTCGGGGGTGAAGTGATGAGACGTTGGCTGCCCGGAATCGGACGCCGGGCCCCGAACGTCCCGGCCCGGGAGCTGCCCGACGACCAGCTGCGCGTGACATGGCAGGCCGTCTCCCTGCTGCTGGACTACCCCTCGGTGAAGCTGTTCCGGAACCTGACGCGGCTTCGTGATACGGCCGGGCGGCTGCCCGCCACGGTGGGGGAGCCGCTGATCGGGGTGATCGACCACCTCGAACAGCAGGGCCTGGAGGCCTCCCGGCAGGCCTACGTCGAAACCTTCGACCACACCCGCAAGTGCGCCCTGCACCTGACCTACTACGCCCACGGCGACAGCCGGAAACGGGGAGTGGCCCTGGTGCAGTTCAAACAGGCCTACCGCCGCGCCGGGATGGAGGTCAGCGACGAGGAGCTGCCCGATCACCTGTCGGTGGTCCTGGAGTTCGGGGCCCTCGGCGACCTGGACGTCGCCTGGGAGCTGATCAACCGGCACCGCGCAGGGGTGGAACTGCTCGCCATGGCCCTGGAGCACCGGGGATCTCCCTGGCGCGGGGCGCTGGCCGCCCTGCGCGCCAGCCTGCCCGCCATCGACGGTGAGCAGGCCGAAGCCGTCGCGAAACTGCTCCGTGACGGCCCCGAAACCGAGGACGTGGGGTTGGAACCCTACGGCATCGATCCGTTCCTGAACCCCCGTCCCGACGAAGACGCTGAACTGCTGGGAGTCTGATCCATGAACACTCTGCTCTGGGGGGTTTTCCCCTACATCGCGATGGCGGTCTTCGTCGTCGGCATGATCTGGCGATACCGATTCAGCCAGTTCTCCTGGACCACCCGCAGCTCTCAGATCTATGAGTCGCGGCTGCTGCGCATCGGTGCTCCGCTGTTCCACTTCGGCCTGCTGTTCGCCTTCGGTGGGCATCTCATGGGCCTGGTCATCCCGAAGGCCTGGACCGATGCGCTCGGCATCGAACAGGAGACCTACCACCTGGTTGCGGTGGTGGGCGGCTGGATCTCCGGGATCATGATCGCCGTCGGGTACCTGATCCTCATCGTCCGGCGCATCGCGGTGCCCGCGGTGCGGAAGGCCACCACCATCGGGGATGTCGTGATGTACGTGGTGCTGACCGCCATCCTCGTCACCGGTGCGTGGAACACGCTGACCACCACCTTCGACCACCACTACAACTACCGGCAGGGGGTGAGCCCCTGGTTCCGCAGCATCTTCACCTTCCAACCGGACATCGAGTTGATGGTGAACTCGCCGTTCTCCTTCCAGGCGCACGCCTTCCTGGCGTTCCTGATCCTGCTGATCTGGCCGTTCACCCGGTTGGTGCACGCCTTCAGCATCCCGGTCGGGTACGTGACCCGGCCCTACGTGGTCTACCGCTCCGCCGGGAAGACACCGGCCCGGAACACCAATGTTCCCGCCGGGTTGTGGGACAAACCCAAACTGAAGGAGCAGGTGTGAGTGGTCGGGAGCCCATTGACGAGACCGCTTGGGCCCCTTGGGTGGAACACGTGGCCGCGGCCCTGGAAGTGGACGCCTCGGCGGTCTCGCCGCGGGCCGTTCACGACCTGACGGGCCAGGTCGCGGCACGCTACCAGCGCCCCATGGCGCCGGTTTCCGCCTACCTGTGGGGGCTGGCGATCGCCACCCACCCGGACCGCGACCCCGGGGAGCTGGCCCGGGTCATTCTCGACGCGCTCCCGGAGGGTTGATGCAGCCGGTCATCGCCGTTCCTGAGCCCCTCACCGAAGCCGAACGCGACCGCTACCAGCGGACCATGGCCATCGACGGTTTCGGGGAGGAGGCCCAGGGCAGGCTCAAGGCCGCGACGGTGTGCTGCATCGGTGCGGGAGGTCTCGGCGGTCCCGTGCTGCAGTACCTGGCCGCCTCCGGGGTGGGGCGGTTGATCGTCGTCGACGACGACATCGTGGAGGAACGCAACCTGCAACGCCAGACCCTCTACGGCACCACCACCCTGGGGGCCTCCAAGGCCGCTGCCGCCGCCGCGCGGCTGGCGGACCTCAACCCCATGGTCGAGGTGATTCCCGTGTCCCTGCGGGTCACGCAGGACACGGCGGAGTCGGTCCTCGCCGGCTGCGACGTGGTGGTGGATGCGGTGGACAACCTGCCCACCCGGCTGGCCGTGGCCGGGGCCTGTCAGCGTCTCGACCTGCCGCTGGTCTTCGGTGCCGTCCAGGCCGTCAACGGGCAGGTCACGGTGCTGTGGGAACGTCACAAACTGGCCCTGTCGGATCTGTTCCCCGACCCCCCGCTGAGCTGCCCGACGGCCGCGGAGGTCGGGGTGCTGGGTCCCATGACCGGTTGGGTGGGTTCGGTGATGGCCACCGAGGTGGTCAAACTGCTCACCGGGGTCGGGGAACCGCTGCTGGGGCGTGTGATGTACATCGACACCCTCCGAGCGAGGGTGGTGGAATTGCCGCTTGCCGGGAGGAAGTGACATGCGAGACAGGCTGAGCATCGAGGAGTACCGGGACGAACTGCTCGGGCTCGTGACGCGGATCACGGATGTCGAGACCGTGCCCCTGGGGCGGGCGGACGGGAGGGTTCTGGCGGCTCCGGTGACCGCGGCCGCGGCCGTTCCGGTGTTCGCGAACTCCGCCATGGACGGTTTCGCGGTCCACGAGACCGACCGGCACCGGGGCGCTGAGCTGAGGGTCGTCGGGGTGGTCGCCGCGGGTTCACCGCTGGACCCGGCGATGGGTCCCGGCGAGTGTGTGCGGATCATGACGGGTGCGCCCCTGCCGTCGCGGGCCGAGGCGGTGGTGCCCGTCGAACTGACCGAGGAATCCGGGGGGATCGTCCGGATCGTCGGGGAACCGGGCGTCAAGAACCACGTCAGGGCGGCGGGGGAGGATTTTTCCGCCGGTGCCGAGGTGTTGTCGGCCGGGCTGCGGCTGGGGCCGCGGGCCCTCGGGGTAGCGGCCGCCTGCGGGCGGGGGGAGGTGACGGTGGTGCGGCGACCCCGCGTCGCCGTCATCGCGACGGGCGATGAGCTGCGCCCCGCAGGTGCGGTGCTGGCCCGGGGCCAGATCTACGAGTCGAACGGCACCTTCATGGCCGGGCAGCTGACCAGGATGGGTGCCGAGGTGGTCGCGGCCCCGGTCCTTTCCGACGAGCCGGGAAGTTTCGCCGCCGGGCTGGACGCTGCGGCGGCAGGGGCGGATCTGGTGGTGCTGAGCGGCGGGGTTTCCGTCGGCGACCACGACGTGGTGCGGCAGGTGCTGGGCGGGGAGATCGGTTCCTCCGCCGCGGTGCGGTCCCGTTTCGTCCACGTCGTCATGCAACCCGGGAAACCGCAGGGCTGGGCGCTGTGGCGGGCGGGGGAGCGGGAGGTGCCGCTGGTGGCGTTGCCCGGCAATCCGCTGTCCACGATGGTCAGCTGCGAACTGTTCGTGGAGCCGCTGATCGACGCGATGCTGGGCCGCGCCCCGCGGCCCTGGCTGCGGGCCATCACCGGGCGTCCCTGGCCCGCCCCCAGGGGGCGTCGCCAGGTGGTGCCGGTCATCGTCGAAACCGACGAGGCGGGGCGCCTGGTCGTGGTGCCCGCCCACGAGGGAATCTCGGCCTCGCACCTGGTCTCGGCCGCCGCTCGGGCGGACGGCCTGGCTCTGCTTGACGAACCGACGGACAACGTCCGGCCCGGCGATCTCGTCTCTTTCCGGAGGTACCTGTGAAGTTCACCCACCTCGATTCCGCCGGCCAGGCCCGCATGGTCGACGTCACCGACAAACAACCGACGAAACGCGCCGCCACCGCCTCCGCGACGGTGGTCTGTGACCCGGAGATCCTGCGGCGCATCGCATCCGGGGAGATGCCGAAGGGCGACGTGCTCGCGGTGGCGCGGATCGCCGGGATCGCGGCGGCGAAACGAACCCCGGAACTGCTGCCGCTGGCCCACGTGATCGGGGTGCACGGCGCCACGGTTGACCTGACCCTCGGCCCGGAGAGCGTCGAGGTGGTCGCCACGGTGCGCACCGCCGACCGCACCGGCGTCGAGATGGAGGCCCTCACCGCCGCATCCGTCGCCGCGCTGGCGCTGATCGACATGGTCAAGGGCCTCGACAGGAACGCCCACATCCGCGAGGTGAAGCTGCTCGCCAAGGAGGGCGGCCGGTCGGGCAGCTGGCGGCGCGATGCCTGAGTTCGACGCGATCATCCTGGCGGGTGGCCGCGGTTCGCGGCTCGGTGGGGTGTCCAAGGCCGACCTGGTCGTCGGCGGCAGGCGACTGCTCGACGTGGTGCTCGAGGCGGTCAGGCGCGCCCGCACGACGGTGGTGGTCGGCCCGGTGGCGGTGCCCGACGGGGTCTTGTCCACCGTCGAGGACCCGCCGGGAACCGGGCCGGCCGCCGGGATCGTCGCCGGTCTGGAGGCCGTTGAACGGCCCGCGGAATGGACGGTGGTGCTGGCCTGCGACCTGCCCGGTGTGCAGGCGGCCGTGCCCCGGCTGCTCGCCGCGACCACGCGGGGCGACGACCTGGACGGCTACTGCCTGGCCTCGGCGGAGGGAAACCCGCAGTGGCTGCTGGGAATCCACCGCACCGCGCGGCTGCGGGCGGTGGCCCGGGCCTACGGCGACCCGCGGAACCGATCGGTTCGCGGGCTGCTGGCGGGCATGCGGCTGGGGCTGCTGCCCGATGCCGGCGACGACGGGCGTGACGTGGACACTTGGGTGGATCACGCCCACTGGAACGAGTTCTGGAGGGAAAAGATGAGTCAGGACGAAACCGGGTGGCAGGAGTTCGTGGACCGGGCCTGCTCGGCCCTGGAGATCGACCCGGCACGCGTGGACATTCACGGGGTGCTGGAGCTCAGCCGCGAGATCGCCCACGCGGGGGCGCGTCCCATGGCCCCCGTGAGCGCTCACCTGTGGGGGTTGGCTGCCGGGGCCACCCCGGGACGCGACCTCGACTACCTGCGCCGGGTGGTGGAGGACGCCGCCACCTCGGCGCCCCTGCCGCCGGAGAAGGAGGGGAAATGATCCTCGTTCGGCTGTTCGCGGCCGCGGAGGCCGCCGCCGGGACCGGCACCGAGGAGGTTGAGGCCGCCACCCTCGGTGAGTTGAAGGACATTCTCGTGGCCCGTCACGGCGAGGAGTTCGGGGCGGTGCTGGGGCGCTGTTCCACGCTGGTCGACGGCAGGGCGGGCCTGCCGGACGACCACGACCTGACCGGGGTGCGGGGGGTCGACGTCCTGCCGCCCTTCGCCGGGGGCTGATTCCCGATTTGTGACACTGCTGGCTGTTTGTGGTGTTGATGTGGGTCTGGCCAGAGGTGTTGATCGTGTTGGTGCGCACTAGTGCTGGTTCTTCTGGGGTGTGGGATGTCGCCCTACATGAAACGTCCCAGGTTTCCCACCTAAGATAAGGACCGGCACGAAACCCGGGACGCTTCACCCGAGACCCGGCGACCGCCCCCACGGCCCATACCCGGAACTACGGGGTGACCGGGCGGACGAGAGGGGGTACTCGCGAGGTCGCCAGCGCCCCGGGCTCGGGTGAGTCTGTTGCAGACGAGGAAGCCGCCGGTGGCGCTACCCACAGGCTGCCTGGTGTGACCGGTTCGGGGCTATGGCCGCGCTTTGCGGCAGGTGCTCAGCCGGACAAGGAGGCGTGGGCGGATGGGTTCTCTCAGGTGGGTGTCGTCACTGCCGCTGAGGAGGACTTCGAGGCACCGGAGGCCTAGCGCTTTGAAATCCTGGCGCACCGTTGTGAGTGGGGGGGAAAACTGACGGGCGAATTCGTGGTCGTCGAAGCCCACGACGCTGACGTCCTCGGGAACTCGAACGCCAGCTTCGTTGAACGCTCGCATCATGCCCAGGGCCATGAGGTCAGAGGCCGCGAAGACAGCATCGGGCAGGCCCTCCTTGATCATCCGAACGCCCGCGTGATAACCGCTCTGGCCCGTCCAATTGCCGAAAATAGGCTCCGGGACCGGGAGCCCAGTGCTCAGCAACTCCTCCCGCCAGCCCTCTAGCCGGACGCTACCGTCCAACCATTTCTGGTCGCCCGCCAGGTGAACGATGTGCTGGTGGCCGAGTCGCACCAGGTGGCGGGTGGCGAGTCGGGCCCCGAGTTTCTGGTCTTCGGTTACGACTCGGATGCCAGGGGTGGGCCGAGGGTCCGGCGTCAGCATGACCACCGGCAGGCCGCTTGCCCAGCTGAAGGACGCCGCGACCTTGCGTGTCGTCTTCGCCTCGGCCTGGAGAGGGGCGATGACGACGATGCCGTCGACGAAGGCGTCGGCGAACTGGTGCAAAGTGGCTTCAAGGGACTTGAAGGCGTCGCGCTCCTGAACGGTGAGAAGCACCGAGTAGCCGGCGTTGCGTGCGGCTTCCTCGACCCCGTAGAGGGCACCCATGGGGCCATAGCGCCACGACCCGTCGCTGACAACGCCGATCGCTCCCGGGCGCGATGTCACCAGAGCGCGGGCTGCCGCATTGCGTCTGTATCCGACGGCCTCGATCGCCGCGAGGACCCGCTCACGGGTCTCCTCGCTGACCCGGGCGTCGTCATTCACGACACGCGAGACCGTCTGGTAGGAGCAGCCAGCGATCTTGGCTACGTCGCGAAGGCCCGGCCGTTTGGGGGGCATGGATACAAGCATCGCCCCAGCTTAACGGCGCGACGTTCTTAGCAGAGGACATTGCTCTTGACAGAACCCCATGCGAACGTTCACACTCTAGGCATGCGAACGTTCACACGGGCGCTTCTCGATCAAGATTCAAGGAGGAACATGAACAGGAAGCTTGCTGCCCGGCTGACGGCAGTCGCCCTAACGTTGAGCCTGTCATTGACGGCATGCACGAGTGACAGCGCAACGACCAGTAACAACGATGCGGCTGTGTCGAGCAAGGCAGACGCGGCGCTGAAAGAGATCCAGGGCAAAGTTCTCAGCAAGGGGCCCCACGGCGAGGAGCCGTCAACACGAGATGCGGTGATGCTTTCCGATGCCGAGGTCGCTCAGGTCAAGGCCAAGGGGGCTACGGCAGCCATCGTGATGCACTACGCGGGCAATGACTGGGCGACTGCCCAGGTGAATGGGTTGAAAGCAGAGTTTGCGCGGTTGGGCATCGAAGTGGTTGCCGTTACCGATGCCAACTTCAACCCGGGTCAGCAGGTGTCGAACATCGAGACCGTGCTAGCGAAGGATCCCGACATCATCGTCTCCATCCCGACCGACCCCGTGGCCACGGCTTCGGCCTATAAGCGGGCAGCGGAAGCCGGAGTGAAGCTCGTCTTCATGGACAACGTCCCCAACGGACTCGTGGCGGGCGAGGACTATGAGTCGGTCGTCTCTGCCGACAACTACGGCAACGGTGTGGTTTCTGCCCACCTGCTCGCTAAGTCCCTCGGCGGCGCGGGGAAGATCGGTGTCATCTATCACGAGGCCGACTTCTTCGTCACCAAACAGCGCTATCAGGGCTTCACGGAGACAATCGCCAAGGACTATCCCGGCATGGAGATCGTCAAGGCCCAGGGAATCGCCGGTCCCGATTTCGCCGGTGATGCCCAGAAGGTGACCGACGCCATGCTCAGCCAGAACCCCGACCTCGTGGGCGTGTGGGCTGTCTGGGATGTGCCTGCCGAGGGTGTCATGGCGGCGGCCAGGTCGGCCGGGCGAACCAACCTGAAGATCGCCACCGAGGATCTGGGGACCAATGCCGCGATCGCGTTGGCCCAGAATCAGCTCGTCGTGGGTTTGGGCGCTCAGCAGCCATATCAGCAAGGGGTCGCTGAGGCCAACATCGCGGGCGGTGCGCTGCTGGGCAAGAAGGCGCCAGCCTACGTGGCGCTGAGTGCCCTCCCGGTTGACCACTCCAATGTGCTGGAAGCGTGGAAGCAGGTGTACAACGTCGAAGCTCCTGCGGACCTTCAGAAGGCCTACGTGAAATGAGCAGCCATGCAACTGGGGTGGGCGCCCCCGGGCACGGAGACCCCGCAGCTGCCGCGCGGGCCCCAATCGTCCGCATGGCCGGCATCCACAAGGCATTCGACGGGGTGCAGGTGCTTGATGATGTCGACTTCGAGGTGCTTCCCGGCGAAGTACACGCGCTCGCAGGGGGCAATGGCGCTGGGAAGTCCACGCTCATGAAGATCCTCCAGGGGGTCTACAGCCTTGACGCGGGAACCATCGATGTCGCCGGGCGCGCTGTCTCTTTCGCGTCCATTCACGACGCCAAGAAGGCTGGAATCGGCATGGTCTTCCAGGAGTTCAGCTTGGTGTCCACGCTGACGGTGGCGCAGAACATTTTCCTGAACGCCGAACCTCGCAAAGCCGGCCTGATCGACGACCGGGCGATGGTCGAACGTGCTCGGGAGATTTTCGAGCGGATGCAGATCCCCGTCGATCCGGAGCAATCGCTCGGGACGCTCAGCACCGCGTACTGGCAACTGACCGAGATCGCCAAGGCACTGTCGGAGGACGCCCGGGTTCTCATCATGGACGAGCCGACGGCGTCCCTGGCGAGGCACGAGGCGCAAGCCCTGTTCGACCTGATCGGTCGGCTCAAGGACCAGGGAATCGCCGTCATCTACATTTCCCACCGCATGGAAGAGGTGTACACGATCGCTGATCGGATCACCATCCTGCGCAACGGAAAGAGGCTTCTGACTCGGCGCTTGACCGACATCACGCCAGCCCAGATCGTCGAGGGCATCGTTGGCAAAGAAGTGGAGCTCGCGGCCATTGCCGAACAATCCGACACCGATGGACCTGTGGTTCTGCAAGCCGCTGGTCTCGCCAGCGCCAGCGGCATCCACGATGTCGATCTCGTTCTTCGAGCCGGTCAGGTGGTCGGGCTCGCCGGGTTGATGGGGTCAGGCCGAAGCGAACTCGCCCGGGCCCTCTATGGCGTAGATCGGATCACTGCGGGCACGCTCTCGGTCGATGGACGCGTGGTGTCGCTCGCATCGCCCGCAGATGCCCTCCGCCATGGGATCTGCCTCATTCCGGAAGACCGGCGATTGCAGGGCCTCATCCTCGACCATTCCGTGGCCGGGAACCTGGTGTTGCCACATCTCGGCGATCTCCGTGCGGGGCCATTTGTGGACGATAAGGCGGCCTCCGAGTTGGCCAATACCCTCATCGACGACTTCGCCATCAAGGTCGCCGACCCCGACGCCTCCGCGCGTCTCCTGTCCGGTGGAAACCAGCAGAAGATCGTCATCGCCAAATGGATCAGCCGCACGCCCCGCGTCCTGATCATGGACGAGCCCACGGCGGGGGTCGATATCGGGACCAAAGCCGAAATTATCGCCACCGTCAGGTCGTATGCCGACCAGGGCATGGCCGTTCTCGTCATCTCGTCGGAGTATCCCGAACTGCTCGCTATGAGCGATCGGCTGCTGCTCATGCGCGATTCCACCATAGTCCGCGAACTGGACCGCTCGTCGATCACGGACGAGCAGGCCCTCGAACTCGAAGTCCAAGGAGTGTCATCATGAGCACGACCGACAAGGCACTGGGGAAAACCCCAACCACCGTGCGCCGGAGGATCACTTTCGACTGGCGGCGCGACATCATCTACGTCGGGTTCGTGGCCGTGGTCATCGTGTTCTCGATCCTTCTGCGCGACCAGGGCTTCATCTCAACGACGAGCCTGATGAACATTTTGCGACAGACCGCGATCGTCACCGTCATTGCTGTGGGAATGACCTATGTCATAGCGGCAGCCGAGATCGATCTTTCCGTGGGGTCTGTCGCTGGTCTGGCCTCGGTGCTGACGGCGATGGCCCTGTCTCAGTTCGGGCTTGTGCTGGGCATCCTCGCCGGTCTGCTCGTGGGCGTGACGATCGGAGCCATCAACGGTGCCCTGGTGGCTTTCGCTAAGATCCCCTCCTTCCTGGTGACGCTCGCCATGATGGGGATCGCCTTCGGCATCGCCCAGTGGATCACGGCGTCCGCGCCCCAACCCATCCTGGACATGACCTACAACAATGCGTTCGGCGGCAGTTCCATCGGGCCCATCCCGGTACTCATCGTCTGGATGCTGGTGGTGGTCGTCATTGGATCGGTTGTCTTGAAGAAGATGCGCTTCGGCCGTCAGGTGCTCGCCACGGGGGCCAATAAGGTAGCGGCGGAGTATTCGGGCATCAAGACGCGCTGGATTCGCTTCCGCGTCATGCTGATCTGCTCGGTCGGGGCCGCCCTGGCAGGCATGCTCTACGCCGGCCGCCTACAGTCCGGGCGTTTCCAGTGGGGCCAAGGCGACGAGATGAATGCCATCGCGGCCGTCATCCTGGGCGGAACGGCGCTGTCGGGCGGACGTGGTTCGGTAATCGGCACGTTCTTTGGTGCCCTGCTGATGGCCACCATCAACTACGGCCTGATCCTGGCTGGGCTCGATACCAGCCAGCAGCAGATTATCCGCGGAATCATCATCGTGCTGGCCGTCGCGCTGGCACGCCAGAAGTAACCAACATCAACGAAAGGAAGTGACATGAGTAAGACCCATGGGCGCGACATCACGGTGGATGGGGGCCGATTCCTCATCAACGGTGAGCAGCGCAATCTGTATGGCGGCGCCGTCCACTATTGGCGGCTCGACCGGAACAAATGGGACTCGATCCTGGAGTCCGTCAAGTCGATGGGGTTCAACATGATCTCCATCTACATCCCGTGGGAGATCCACGAGGTGTCGAAGGGCGAATTCGACTTCTCGGGGAACAAGGACATCGATGCGTTCCTGACCCTGTGCGAGAGCAAGGGCTTCGCGATCATCGTCCGCCCCGGCCCCCAGATCAACTCCGAACTGACCTGGTTCGGCTACCCCAAACGAATCCTGGAGAATGAACGGCTGCAGGCCCGCAACGCCAAGGGTGCGCGGACGGTGCTCACCCAGGTGCCCAAACCCATCCCGGCGCTCAACTACGCCGAGGACGAGTTCTTCGATGAGACAGCGCTCTGGTACGACGCCATCTGCGAGATCCTGGCACGCCACGCCCACCCGAAGGGAGGCATCGTGGCAGCGCAGGTCGACAACGAGATGGCTTACTTCTTCTGCATCAACGCCTATGCCGCCGACTTCAGCGATGCGTCGCTGCGCAACTACCGGGCATTCCTGTCCAGCAAGTACGGCTCACTGGAGACGATCAACGAGGCTCACGGGACAACTGCGGCGACGATGGACGAGGTGGACGCTCCCCGCCGTTTCGAGGCCACCAAAGCGTCCGAGATTCCCCGCTACGCGGACTGGATCGAGTACCGGGAGAACTACCTGATCGATTCCATGGCGCGTCTTGCGGACATGATGAGGGAACGTGGCCTTGACACCATCGCCCTGTTCCACAACTACCCGCACCCCCTCGGCCCTGGCGGCGCAGCCTCGGGGTTCACCACGCCGTTCAACATCGCCAAGCTGGAGGAGAAGCTCGATTTCGTCGGGTTTGACATCTACTCCCGCAAGGAGCTCTATTCCCACGTAAAGACCGTGGGCAGCTATGTGGTGGGCACCAGCCGCTACCCGTACATCCCGGAGTTCATCGCCGGAGTGTGGCCATGGTATTTGCATCCGGGAACCCTCTACGACGAGGAATTCGTCACGAAGGCTGCCCTGGCCCAGGGCATCAAAGGCTTCAGCCGCTACATGCTCGTGGAGCGGGACCGGTGGCTCGACTCGCCGATCCGTCGTGATGGCCGAGTCCGTGAGGACCACGCCGAGATGTTTGGCGCGGCCAACAGGATGCAACTCGATGGGCGATTCGGCGATCTGCGCCGGGACGCATCCGTGCTGCTGCTGGCAAACCGTGAGTACGACCGCCTGGAGGCCGCCAGCGTCCTGGTGTCCTTCCCCGGCGACTTCCTCGAGACCCCCTCGGGCTTCTCCGAATACGCCGGCCCGCTCACGATCAGCGAGCATACGCTCGGCTTCGACAAGGCTCCCCAGCTGGAGAAGTCGGAATGGTTCGGGGCTTTCTACACGGCGCTGAACAGCGGTGACCATGACTTCTTGCTCTCGGACACCTCGCTCGATCCCAAGCGCTGGGGCGCGCACAAGGTGGTCGTCCTGACCACCCTCGACTACCTGGATGCCACGCTGCAACAGTCGCTCGTCGACTACGCCGCCGCTGGTGGTGTGGTCGTTATGGGTCCGCGGGCTCCTCGCTTCGACAGCCTGATGCGACCCTGCACCATCCTGGCCGACGCCATCGCCGCGGGTGCCCGCGGTATCGTCCTCGTCGCGACGAAGGACGAAGCCGCCCAGGCCATCCACCGCGCCTGTGCCGACGCCGCGGTCCCCGCGGTGCTGAAGAACGACCTGGATCTCGACGTGATCGTGCATGTCGACAACACGGATCCGGCTCGGCGGGTCGTGTTCGTCGTGAACCCGACCGGCCGGACGGTTCAAGCGAGTGTCTCCCTCGGGCACAGCCTCTCCTCGGTCCAGGAGCTCTGGACCGGAACCGAAGGCCACACCGACAACGAGACGATTAGGGCATCCCTGGCGCCCTATTCCATTCATATCTACGACTGCCGGCTTTCCTGAAAGGAGACAACTATGCTTCACGGTGATGTTCTCATGGCCGATATCGATGTCGACCAGTGGCGGAACGCCCAGGACCTGGTTCTGCGATCCGCGAAGGAGGCCAAGCGCCTCATCGTCATGCTTGAGAAGGGCGAGGTCGTCAAGTGCGTGCACACGACGGGACAACCCGTCATCGGTGCCCCCCAACGAGTCGATGACCTGTCAGAGGCCGCCCGTTCGCTCTACGAGGCAAACGCGGCGGGAACCGATTTCGTGCTCATCCTTGAGCGCGATGCGGCCGACGAATACTTCTCTGCCTTCCAGAACGCCTGGACCGCCGACGAAGACCTGGACGTGTTCGTCCACCGGACCTACGCGCTCCTGGACGACTACACTGACTCGATCGTCACCTATCCCCAGCCCGCGCGAGAGACGCTTGGCCTCCAATGGCGCCTCGGAGCCACCCACGAGCAGGTCGAGGCGGCCATCAAAGCAATGGTCGAACCCAATTCGACCGCCGTGCTCGCCGTCCATCACGATCAGAGCCTGTGGACCAGCCTGATCCTCGCATTCGACGCCGACCTCAAGATCGTTTCGATCGGAACCGCCGACCCGAGTCTCATCGACATCCACGGTACTCGGGCCGAGGTCGTCGAACGTCTCGTGACCTTCGCGGAGGGCCGTGAAGGCAAGGTTGGATTGGTGGTCGACGCGACGCTGGATGCCGCCCGGGAGTTCCTGGCCGCTTCCGACAAACGGTCGGCACGGGCCAAACTGGGGGAGGCCTTCTCCATCAGCCAACGCTGACCCCTCGGCGTCCGCCCGGGCTGGTGAACACCAGCCCGGGCGGTGATCGCCGATACCCGGAGGGGGCCACCAGCTACCGAGAGGCCTACCGGCTGCTCGCCACCAAAAAGCACTCCACGTTCGAGAAATTCGTGGAGAGACTGAAGGTGGCCTGAATGTATTTGGTGGGCTCAAATGCTTGGGGTCACCCATGAACGCTCTTGGCCCAGGGTCAAGAAAGGAATCCTGATCCCGGAGGCATGCGCCGCGATGGATGTGACCCGACTTGTGACATTTCTGTGTAGCATTCCACACCCACTGTTGCAATGACCCCTCGAAACCGCCGCCGAAGAGCTTGGGTGAACGCCCCAGAGCAGCCTTGGGATAGCTCATCCCACGCGAAGCATACGAACGCCTACTCGTTGCTTCCGCCACTTGACACCAGGGAGGGGCCCGCACTATTCTGATCAAGACTCACTGTTGCAAAAGCAACGTGTAAATACACTATCAAAGGAGATAGCTCATGGAGATCATTGCCGACCACAATGGAGTTCCCGCTAAGCATGGCCGCGCACTCGTCAATGGAGTACGGCTCCACTATTCCGTGGCGGGTGAAGGCGAACCACTGTTCCTGCTGCACGGGGTGCCGAAGACTTCCTATCACTGGCGCCGAGTGATTCCCCTCCTCACGCCGTACTACACTGTCATTGCGCCGGATCTCCGCGGTCTTGGCGACTCAGAGCGCCCACCGGGCGGCTTCGATATGAAGAACATGGCGGAGGACATCGCGCAACTGGCCACCCATTTGGGGTATGAAGAGTTTCTCATTGCGGGTGAGGATTGGGGCGCCGCCGCCGCCTATCAACTGGCCGCGCAGTACCCGGAACGTGTCAAGAAGCTGATTTTCCAGGAAATGATCCTTCCGGGGTTTGGCCTTGAGGATTATTCTTTCCTCACGCGAGAGAACGTCAGCACTTACGTCTGGCTTTGGCATATCAACTTCTACAGTGTTCCGAATTTCCCTGAAATGCTCATCACGGGCAGGGAGAGGGAGTACTTCAACTATTTCATGAAGCACGAGACGCATAATCCTCAAGCAATCACCCCGGATGCGCTGGATGAATACGTGCGTTGTTACTCGGCGCCTGGCGGCATTCGAAGCATGTGCGAGATCTATCGCGCAACGCTGGACGATGCTGACCAGAACCGGGAAGCTGCCAAGACCAAACTCAAGATGCCGGTACTTGCGGTGGGCAGTGAGTACTTCATTGGGGCAGACAACGAACGGCAGATGCGTGAGCTCGCCGAGGATGTGAGCGCCGTAATTCTTCCGTGGGGGCACCAGCTCGCGGAAGAGGATCCCGAAGGTCTCGCGGCCGCCTACCTCGACTTCCTCGGTCGTGGAGACTGACGGCATCGCGTGATTCGCGCTGATGTTTCGCATGGCAAGCAATATCTAACCCTCTGCAAGGAGAACAGTCGTGGGAAAGAACTACGCTTCCGAGGATGCGGGCTGCTTTCGAGTACAACAGAGCAAGTCAGGTGGTTGGGCATTCGTAGATCCGTTTGGTGAGCCCTTCGTATCTCTTGCGCTGAACCACCTCGATGACAGCGACCTGCGCTATCCGCACAACGTGGACGTATTCGACCGGAAATACGGCACCCGTAGGAACTGGACGAAGGGTGTTGTCCGAGATCTTGAAGATCTCAATTTCAACACCATCGGATGGACCTGCCAATACGTCAGCGGAGACTGGGGCAAGGCTCTGGACTGGTTCGGGGATCCCATCGACCTCGGCCACTCGTCGCCCTGGCCCGATGAGCTCCTGCTCGACGCCGGCATGCCCTACGTGGTGCAGATCCGGGTGCAGGAAATCGAGGACTGGAACGGTCACCCGGCATTTCGTGACGTATACAGCGAAGATTTCCAAAAGTATGCAGACTGGATCGCACGGCGCATGACATCCGACCACAAGAACAGTCGGAACCTGATCGGGTATTTCTTGGTTGATATTCCCGCCTGGCTGCCCCACGCTTCTGGTCGTTTCTGGCCTGGCTTCGAAGGCCTGTCGCCCGAAGAACACGACGCGAAGCTCTTCGAGGTGGCCACGCAGTACTACAAGACCGTGACCGAAGCGATCCGCCGATACGATCCAAACCACCTTATCCTCGGCGACCGCTACAACGGCAACAAGGGAATTCCCGAGACTGTTCTGCGCGCCATGGCGCCGTTCGTCGATGTGCTCTCGGTTCAGTACTTCACTGGGAAGGCCGAGGCTGAGTACACGAAGATGATCTCCGACCTCCGTCAGTGGCATGACATCACGGGCAAACCCGTGGTGATCGCCGATATCGGAAACTGGGTCCCCACTGAGATGAACCCGCACCGCACGAGCGACATGCAGACGCATGCTGAGCGTGGCGAGGACTATGCACAAGGTCTTGCCAGAGTTATGGCCGAACCTTGGATCATCGGCTGGCACTGGTGCGGATACATCGAAAACCTGGGCCGAGGCTGGGGAATCAAGGACCCCTACGATGAGTTCTACTCCGATCTCACTGACCGCATCCGGGAGGCTAATGCAGCCGCCCAGACCGCAGTTGGCATGCGAATGGAGTAAAGCCCAAGCGAGCAGAGGTCAAGTTACCCCACTCTGTCCTACCTGAGGTGGGGGTGTGAGTCCGCCGCCGATGACCGGGGACTGCGTGCCGGAACGGTAGCGGTTGCGGGATCCGCGGGCGATGCGTTGGTGGAGTTCGATGAGTTCGTTGATCGCCTCGGTGCCGCCGTTGTTGGCGCGGCCGGTGTCGAAGTAGGCCAGGAACGCGTCGCGCCACTGCTTCAACGTCTTGCCCAGCCGCTTGCTCTCCGGGATCGGACACGTCGGCAGCGAGCGGATGAGGTCGTCGGCGATGCGGCGTCCCTGGGCTGGGCTCTTAGCCCTGTAGGCCGACCGCAGCTTCTGCGCGCACAGCCAGGCGACGAGGATCTCGTCGTGGCGTTGGTCGGCAGCGATCGCGCGGTCCAGCCGGGCACGTTGCCGGTCGGTGAGCTTCTCCTGACCACAGCGCAGGATCGTGCGGATGCCGTAGAGCGGGTCGTTCTTGCGGCCACGGTGGCCGTGGATCTCCTGCTGCACACGCCGGCGGTCCTCGTCGACGGCCTGGGTGCCGAGCTTGACCACATGGAACGCGTCGAGCACAGCGACCGCATCCTCGAGTTGGTCATCGATGGCGTTGTTGTAGCCGTGGAACGGATCCAGCGCGGCGACCTCGACCCCGTCCTTGAAGTCCTCGCCGCGTTCTTCGAGCCAGTCGCTGTACGTCTTGCCCGACCGGCCGGGGACCAGGTCGAGCAGCCGCGCCTGCGGCCTGCCTGTGTCGGGATCCGGGGTGAGGTCGACCATCCCGGTCAGCTGCTTGGGTCCACAGTCGCCGTCCTCGATCGGGAACTCGCTGACGTGGTGCCACACGTGCTCGTCCACACCGAGCCGTTTCACGCCGGCGAAGCGCCCCTCGTCGTCGGTCATCGCCTGCAGCAGCGGCTCGATCGAGGTCCCCACCGTGTTCCACGTCGTCCCGAGCTGCTGCGCCAGGCCGCTGACCGATGCATGCTCGCGGCGGAGCTGGTTGATCGCCCACCAGCAGGCTCGGGTCGATTCGAATGTCCAAGAACGACCTCCGCGCCAGGCCGATCTACCAACATCTCAAGGAATCCAACCAGGCCCACCTTGCCATCGTGTTCGCGGCCCTCGCCACTTGGAACAGGCCACCGGCTGGAGCGCCAAGAAGTTCGTCACCATGATGTGCCGCTACCGCACCATTCAGATCCAAGCCGGCCAGCACACCATCCCGCTGAAGACATCCTGCCCGACGACGCCCAAGACGCCCTCAACAAGCTCCGCGACAACCGACAACAACCGCACTAATTGTCACAAGTCGGGTTCCACGCTGGTCGACGGCAGGGCGGGCCTGCCGGACGACCACGACCTGACCGGGGTGCGGGGGGTCGACGTCCTGCCGCCCTTCTCCGGGGGCTGATTCAGCGCCCCGGAAGTTCCCGCAGCAACTCCTCCGGGACAGGGAACGGGAGGGTGTGGAAGGTCTGGTCGGAATTGATGTCGTTGAAGTCATCCTCCTTGACGCGCACGAAATCCGGGGTGGCCTCGGCGATGTAGACCTTCGAGGTGCCCGAGTCGGTCGCGAGTTCGTAAGGGGCGGCCAGGTAGCGGATGCCGAGCTCGTCGAGGGTCTCCTCCGCTTCGAGCCAGTCCACTGTTTCGCTGCGTTCCCGGCCGAGCAGGTCGATGGCGACGAAACCCTCGCCGCGGGGTGCGATCCAGCCGATGGGCTCGCGGTTCGCCCCGCCGAGGTGCGTGATCCAGTCCTTGGGCACGGCCTTCTCGGTCTGCTTCATGTCCCATGAGTTTAGGGGCTGCGGGCGGGGGCCGTTCACCGTGGCGGAACAGGGCGGTGCCGGCGAAACGAGACGTGCGTGAAGCGCATTACCACACAGATCTCCATCCCGGGCGGCGTCTCAGAAGATGTGCTGCTTGAGTTGCGCAATCCGGTGATCTGCTCTTAGGGTTGCCTAGCTTTCACTCTGAGAGGACGCCATCGGCGTCCCGGGCAGTTCGATCTGACCAACATCACCAAACACAATTGCGCCGTCTTGGCGGCAGGAGGCATGTATATGAAACGCAGGACTTTTCTGGCAGGAGCCGCGGGGGCGCTGGGGGTGGCCGCCGTCTCGGCGTGCAGCAACGGAAACCAACCGGCCGCGACCTCCGCTTCGGGTTCCGCCGGCGGCGCATTGACCATCACCGATGTCGCGGACCGTACCGTCACCCTGGAATCCGCTCCTTCCAAGATCATCCTGGGAGAGTCCCGGCAGGCCTACTCGTTGCTCTTCCTCCAGCGTGACAACCTGATGGACAAGGTCGTGGCCTGGGGAACCGACCTCCAGAGCGCCGCACCCGACATCTACGATCGCGTGGTGAAGGTGCAGCCCAAGGCGGCAGACCTGCCCACCGTCGGCAGCGTCGCCAAGGGAGACCTGAGCGTGGAGAACCTCCTCGAACACAACCCCGACCTGTTCCTCATGACCCTGGAACAGTACGAGGCCGCCAAACAGGCAGGGTTCGACGCGAAACTGGATTCCGCCAAGGTCCCCTACCTGGTGACCGATTTCCGCAAGAAACCGGTGGAGAACACCCACACCAGCGTCCGGCTGCTGGGCCAGGTCTTCGGCGTCTCCGACAAGGCGGACGAGTTCCTCACCTACTACGACTCCCTGGTCAACCCGGTCCTGGAGGCCGCCAAGGCCAAGGCCGAGGCGGATCGCCCGAGCGTGTTCGTGTGGCGTTCCCCCGGCATCTCCGAACCCGGCCGCACCTTCGGGGAATCCAACTTCGGCCAGATCGTCACCGCCAGCGGCGGCAACAACCTCGGTACCAAACTGATCGATGGGGACGCGGGCACCGTCACTGCCGAGCAGCTGATCGCATCCCAGCCGGAAATCATCATCGCCACGGGCGGCGACTGGGAAAAGCAGAAGGTCAGCGAGAAGACGGTCATCAAGTACGTCAAACTCGGTTACAACGCCACCCCTGAGGAAACGAACCAGACCCTGGGGCAGTTGTCCAACGAGACCGGGTACAGCGAGCTGAAGGCGTTCAGCGACAAGCAGGTCTACGCCATCTACCACCAGCTCTACGACGCGCCGTACAACTTCCTCGCCTACATCGCCTTCGCCAAGTGGCAGGGACTCAAGGTCGACGGGGTGCCCGATGTGGACGCCGCCTGGAGCGAGTTCCACGACAAGTTCATGCCCTTCAAGGCCGAGGGTATCTTCGCCGCCAAGCTGTCATGACCGACACCGAGGCAGTCGGGACCGTCTCGGAGAGCACCGCCGCTTCAGCGGAAGCGGCGGTGCCGGAGAGTGGTTCCCAGAAGGAAGCACTCGCCGAGTTCTGGCGGATCAAGACCAAACGCATGCTGATCCTCATCGGCATTCTCGTGTCCGTGGTGGTCATGTTCGTGATCGCCATGCTGGTGGGGCCGCTCGACATCAGCGCCGCTGACATCGCCAGCACCTATCTCAGGGGGATCGCGGAGGGGCTGCAGCAGCTGGGGGTCGATGCCGGTTGGGCCTCCGAGGTGTCCGGGCGGACCCGTACCGTCGTGATGGATCTGCGCACCCCGCCCGCGCTCATGGCGGTGGTGGCAGGTGCCGCACTGGCCCTTGCCGGTGCGCAGATGCAGACCATTCTCGACAACCCCCTGGCGGAGCCCTACACCCTTGGTGTCTCCGCCGCTGCGGGTTGCGGTGCGGCCATCGTGATAGCCACCGGGATCAGTTTCCCCGTCTTCTCCGAGGCCTCCGTGCCGATCGGCGCCGCGGCGCTGGCCCTGATCGCCAGCGGGGTGATTGCGCTGGTGTCGCGGCTGCGGCGTTCGGGTCGCGAAACCATCATCCTGCTGGGTATCGCCCTGGTCTTCGGGTTCCAGGCGCTGTTGATGCTGCTCCAGTACCGGGCCTCCCAGGAATCCCTCCAGCGGATGGTTTTCTGGACCATGGGTTCGCTGGAACGTGCCACCTGGTTCTCCATCACCATGGTGTTGGTCTCCCTCGTCGTGGTGATTCCGCTGTTCTCGATCAACCAGTGGAAACTCACCGCGCTCTCGCTCGGTGAGGCCCGGGCCCGGGCCATGGGTGTGAAGGTCGACAACGTCCGCATGTGGACCCTGCTGGGGGCCTCCTTGATCGCGGCGCTCACCGTCAGCTCCGTCGGGATCATCGGTTTCGTGGGCCTGGTCGGTCCCCACGTGGCGCGCATCTTGGTGGGGGAGGACCAGCGACTCTTCGTGCCGACGGCAATGGCCTGCGGTGCTCTGGTGCTCACCAGCGCCCATGCGGTGGCCCAGATCGTGGTGCCGGGTGTGGTACTCCCGGTCGGCATCCTCACGGCCCTCGTCGGTGTCCCGGTGTTCGTGCTGATCATCCTGGGCAGGCGGCGCACCACCTCCGCCATCTCCAACTAGACCACGCTCACGAGAAGAGGTTCGGAACTCATGCTCAACCTTGAATCCATCAGCGTGAGCTATGGAAAACACGCGGTGCTCTCCGGTCTCGACCTGACCATCAAGGAGGGCGTAGTCGCGGGGCTGCTCGGCCCCAACGGCTGCGGGAAGTCGACGCTGGTCCGCTCCATCGCGGGCGCCCAGCACTGCCACGGTTCGGTCAGCTACGGGAAACGCAGCGGTCGTGCCCTGCAGGACGTCACCGGGTACATGCCCCAGGAGATCCCGGGGCACATCGCCCTGACCGCCATGGAATCGGTGCTGGTCTCGGCGCAGCGTGGCGGCTCGGCGTGGCGGGTCCCGAAAAAGGACGTGGAACGCGCCTACGCGGCCCTTGATGCGCTGGGCATCGGCAGGCTCGCCAACACCTATCTGGGGGAGTGCTCGGGAGGCCAACGGCAGCTCATCTCCCTGGCGCAGACCCTCGTTCACGGACCCGAACTGGTGCTGCTCGACGAACCGACCAGCGCCCTGGACCTGAAACACCAGGTCCGGGTGCTGCGCAGCGTCCGCAAACACGTCCACGGTTCCGAGGCCACGGTCGCCGAGAAACGGAACGGAAAGGACACGGAGGCGGGGGAGCCGTCCTCCCGGCTGGCCCTGGTGGTCCTGCACGACATCAACCTGGCCACCCGGTTCTGCGACGAGGTGATGCTGATGGCCGCCGGTGAGGTGGTTGCCCAGGGCACCCCGCACGAGGTCTGCACCTCGGAGAACCTGAGCCGGGTCTACGACACGGAGGTGGCGGTGAACACGGACGAGGAGGGGGTGCTCACGGTCGTTGCCCGGTAGGGGCTCGTCGCGGCTTCTCCGGAAGCTGCCCTCGGGAAGCTGGTTGAGCCGGGCTGTGACGAAGTCACAGCCCGGCTCAACCACATGGTGAACGAAAAACAGGTGGTGTCAACAGGCGGCGCCAAGGAGGTCGCCCGGGTCAGTCCCGGTCGAAAAGCAGCTTCCCGAAAGAGCTTTCCGGGCGGGCCATGACCTCGGTGGCCGGGCCGTGTTCCACGATCCGGCCGTTTTCCAGCACCGCGATGTCGTCGGCCAGCGCCGCGACGTCGGCCGGGTCGTGGGTGACGATGATGCAGGGGCAGCCGACCTCGGCGAGGGCCGCCTTGACCGCCACCCGCAGCCGGGGCGTGTACTCGACGTCCACGGCGGCGAAGGGTTCGTCGATCAGCATTGCGCGGGGTCTGGTGGCCAGCGCCCGGGCCAGCGCGACCCGCGCCGCCTGGCCGCCGGAGAGTTCTCCGGGTCTGCGGGAGGCCAGAGCGGCGGCATCCAGGCGCTCCAGCATCTCCAGCGCCAACGTCCTGGCCTCGTCGCGCCGGAGTTTCTGGGCGCGGGGTCCGTAGGCGACGTTGCCCAGCACGTCGAGGTGCGGGAACAGCAGCGGCTGCTGCCCGAGCAGGCCGATGCGCCGCCGGTGGGCGGGAACGAAACGGCGGGAGTCGACCAGGACCTGGCCGTCGATGTCGAGGCGGCCGCGGTCGGGTTTCAGCAGCCCGCACAGCAGATCCAGCAGCGTCGACTTCCCGGCCCCGTTCGGGCCGACCACGGCGAGCACCCGCCCCGGCGGCACATCCAGGCCGGTTTCGTGGTTGCGGGAATTGAGGGTTCCTTCCCAGTGCAGTCCCTTCACGACCTGATCCTTCCCTTTCCGTATGCGATCACCATGACGATCCCCGCGAAGATCACCAGCAGCAGCGACAGGGCGATGGCTGCATCCGGGTCGGCCTCCCGCTGGAGGTAGATCTCCAACGGCAGGGTCCGGGTCCTGCCCTGCAGGGAGCCCGCGAAGGTCAGGGTGGCGCCGAACTCCCCCAGCGCCCGGGCGAAACTGAGCACGGCCCCCGACAGCAGCCCCGGGAACACCAGCGGCAGGGTCACCGTGAACAGGGTCCGGGTGGGGGAGGCCCCCAGGGTGGCGGCCACCCTCTCGTAGCGGTCCCCGGCGGTGCGCAGCGCCCCCTCGAGGCCCATCACCAGGAAGGGCAGTGAAACGAAGGTCTGCGCCAGGATTACGGCCACGGTGCTGAAGGCGATCCTGATGCCGGCGGCCTCCAGGTGCTGCCCGATCAGCCCCATCCGCCCGAATGTGAACAGCAGCGCCAGACCCCCGACCACGGGGGGCAGCACCAGGGGCAACAGGACCAGGGGGCGCAGCCAGCGCAACCCGTGACGCGCCAGGATCAGCGCCATCGGCGCGCCGAGGACGATGCAGAAGACGGTGCTGATGCTCGCGGTGAAGATGCTGAGCTGCAACGCCGCCAGCGACGACTGCGAGGTCAGCAGCTCCCACAGACCGGGCCACGGCACCCTGCTGAGCAACCCGGCCAGGGGCAGCGCCACCAGCAGCATGCCGAGTGCCGCCGGCAGCACCACCCATCTGGGGGTTGTCACCTGGGTGCGCCGAAACCGGCGTCCTGCAGCATGGACTGGCCCTGTTCGCCGAGCACGAAGTCGACGAAGGCCTGGGCTCCTTGGCGCGCGGACTTCGTCACCGCGATCGGGTACTTGTTGACGATCTTGTCCGCCTCGGGGGTTTCGACGACCTTGACCTTGTCCCCCGCGCCCGCGGCATCGGTGACGTAGACCAGGCCCGCGTCGGCCTCACCCGAGGTGACCTTGGCCAGCACGTCGGTGACCTTCTGCTCCTCCGAGACCGGGGTGAAGGTGAAACCGGTGGCCTCCGCGAGCTGTTTGGTGGCCGCGCCGCAGGGAACCTGCTCGGCGCACACGACCAGCTTCACGCCCTCCTTGGTGACATCCTCCAGTTTTGTGATTCCCGCCGGGTTACTGGGAGGGGTGACCAGCGTCAGGGTGTTGGTGGCGAAGATCTTCGTGCCTGCGGCATCGACGTTCCCGGCGTCGGAGGCCACCTTCATCTGCTTCTCGTTGGCGGAGGCGAAGATGTCGGCCTCGGCTCCGTTGTTGATCTGGGTGGCCAGCTCCGAGGAACCACCGAAGGAGAACTCGATGGTGTAGTTCGGGTGGGTTTTCTTGAACTCCTCGTAGATCTTCGGGAAGACGTTCTTCAGGGAGGCCGCGGCGAAGATCGTCAGGGTCGTGCTGGTCTGGTCGGTGCCGCCCGGTGCGGCGGAGGACGCCGCCTGTTGTGTTGCGCTCTGCTCGGTATTGGACGCGGTCTGGGAGCCGCAGGCGGTCAGGGCCAGCAGGCCCGCGAGAGCCAGGGCGAGTTTCTTCACGAGAGTCCTTCCGGGGTTTCGATGATCACCGTGGTGGCCTTCACCACGGCCGTGGCGAGCGTTCCCGGTGCCAGCCCGAGCCGATCCGCGGACTCCGTGCTCATCAGGGATGTGAGGACGAAGGGACCGCATCGCAACTGCACCTCCGCCATCACCTTGTCCTTCTTGACGGCCATCACCAACCCGGTCAGGCGGTTGCG
>CALCKT010000034.1 GCA_937965785.1 uncultured Propionibacteriaceae bacterium
GGACGCCTATCCCGACCCGAATGCTCATCCACATCAGGACGCCTATCCCGACCCGAATGCTCATCCACATCAGGACGCCTATCCCGACCCGGATGGTTGTCGGGTGTGGTGTCGGTTCTGGGTTTGGCAGGATCACCGGCATCAGTACGGGGCCGCTCGACATCGTCCCCACGCCCCTCCGGACGTGTCCTGTCACCAGGACGCTGGTCAGGCGAATCCGCGAGATCAGCATCCGGTTTCTTCCGAGGAGCATCAGGAACATCACTTCCCGGCTCACCCCTACGGTTGCCCGACCCGGACGCATGATCATCCGGCACGTTGTTCTCATCCGGAGAACGCCTCGGCCGCGATCCAACCTCCGGCTCCGGCACATGACCAGGCGCGCCACCGTGCTGACCCGACGTACCACCATGATGCCCCGACGACCCACCATGCGAGGTTCCACCCCCATGCCCGGCCCCACCACCACCGGTGTGCGGGGTCGTGCTGCCAGCACCATGCGATGACCCACCGCCATGACCGACCCCACCATTGTTTCCGAGGTGGGCGCTCGCGGACCCACCGCCACCAGGCGACGATCCACCACCATGACCGACCCCACCACTGTGATGATGCGCACTCGGCCCTCCACCACCATTGCCGGCCGAAACATGAACAGGCTCCGGTGCTCGCGCATGGGACGAAGACCCGCCCACCTCGACAGGACGACTTCCCCCCGCCCCTGCCGACACCCGCGACGACTCCAGATCCAACACATTCCGCCCCGCCCCCGCAGAAGCCCCGGCCATCGCAGGCTCACGAGCCCCGGCACCATCACCATGACCCGACGGCCCCTTGCCATCAGGCGACGGAGAAGAAGCAGCCACCTTCTCCCGAGACCACGACCCGAAAGCATCATCACTCCCAAGCCCGGACGAAGGCTTCTTCCCACCCGGAGCAACACCCACATCAGGGGCATCATCCATATCGAAACGCGACGGCGGTTTACCAGGATCCCCATGGGTAACAACAGAATCAACCAAATCAGGACGCGGCAAACCTGCCGACCCACCACCCGAAGCGCTGTTCAAGTGCAAACCAGAATCAGCCGGATCCGGACCAAACCTCGGCCCACCAACATTCGCGGGAGCCTCAAAATCAGGACCAGCCAGCGGCTTACCCGCAGGCAACGAAGAATCAGCAACATACCCCCCAGCACGCGACCCCGAACCCTGAGGAACACCATGCGAACCAGGCGTCAGTGGTCCCGCCTTAGTAGGAATCATGCCCTCGGTAACCGACAGCGGACTCTTGCCCGCCCCGAACGGAAGATCGACCTTCTTGACTGCATCCACGCCGAGTTCGACGACTCTGACCCCACCCTTGACCAGCCAACCACCACCGGGAACCGCGAAATCAGCCACCTTGGTGGTGAAGGTCGCCGCTTTCACCGTGAGGCCGCCAACCTTGCTACTCATGGCAGCAGCCTTGACGGCCGCCCCACCGGCCCCAGCACCGGGAATGAAATTGGATCCGATATTCAACGCAGTTTCGGTGAAGGTTGCGACTCCGTCCTCTTTCCACTTGTGCCAACCATCTTTACCAGCCTTGTGCGCCGCGTAATCGAAACCGACCATACCGCTCAATGCCGTCTTGGCAACCTCATGACGTTGATCAACCCAAGCATCCACATCATCATTACCGAAGAACTTGATCGCCCCACTCAGCGTAGGCGAAGCCAGCAAGGCGGTTGAGCCAATGAAATCAGCCATACCAAGCCACGTGTTTGCGAAATTCCCCAGACTCCACCCGTCGGGACCGAACCCGACCATGGCGGTTACACCCTCCCAAGTGCTCTTGGCGAAGTTCCCTACCCCATGGACCACCGACTCACCACAGTTACGGTTTTTCTCGACCGCACCACCCCAGGGCATTATTTCCCCTGATTTCATGATCGCTTCGGCGGAGATCCCCTCCACCGCAGGCAAGCTGACCCCGTCCAGCAGTCCATTGATTGCGGTGGCGCATGTGGCGGCCGCGGTGGTCATCGTTTCCACGATCTTGGCGTAGCGGCCGAGTAATTCGTTGTTGCGGTCCACCACTTCCTGATGATCCCGCCACTTGTCCCCGTAGGTTGACAGGGTGTTGCTGCGGAATGTGGCGGCCTCGGATTCCAAACTGGCGAGTTCTGACTTGACGGGGCCTATTGCCTCCGCGAACGTATCCAACGCGCTGGAGGCCTTCTCAAATTTGGTTTTGATCGCTTCCGAGGCAGTGGCGGCCGGCGCCATCAAACCGTAGGCCTGTTCGGCCTCCGGGGCAACGTACACGGCTGGTAAACCATTCCACAGACCAACGATCGCATCCATCTTGGAATCAACCGTCTGCCCCATGGACTTCAATTTCGAGGACGCCGATTTGACGTTTTCCACATTGATGTTTTCGCTCTTGCATGGAAACGCCTCCGGCATTACCAAACCGTCACCCGACTGTGGCTGCTCAGCCATCACTCACCACTCCCTGCCCTGAAAACCCATTATTGACCGGTTCTGCAGATATTCTTACAGCCCGCTTTTGTATCCATTGGTTTCGAAATAAGAAAAGTCGCCACTCGACGCGGAAGCGACCATTTGCCGTTGAAACTCGCCGGCCATTGCTTCCTGTCCTTGGTTGTAGGAAACCACAGCGTTCGCCACCCCGTTCGTGCCCGCAGCGACCCTGTTGGTGACTGTCTGCAGATTCGACTTCTGATTCTGCATCAAAGCTTGCAACGCCTTCGGCACTTCGGCGATCAATCCACCGGCCTCACCGATCCCGGTGAATATCGCCTCGAACTCTCCCTCACCCAGCGCCGCGACCAAACCCTGCTGCTCGGCCCCAACTTGCTCCAGGATTCCCTCCACGCCGGCGGGATCTATCTTCCAGCTGCCTGCCACAATCCTCACACTCTTTCCCTGATCAGGCCACCGACCTCAACAGCCAGGGCCTCGGCCACCGCACGGCCGGTTTCCGTGTTGTCAAAAGGCACCATGATTTCACTCCACAACCCGAACGCCCCTGGCGGATCCTTGAGCGCAGCCACTGCTTCCCGGGCGTCGTGGATCACCACGGGCGCATGCACCGTGAGAACATGCCGCCCGGATTCGTCGTGCAGGGTCGCAAACTGGCCGTCGAGCCACTCGAACATCTCCCCCTCCATGCCGAGACGCGCATAGGCGCGGTGGTGTACCTCGGCCGTGACCGGAACCTCGCTGAGCAACACCAGTTCAGTGGCCACCTGGTCATCCTCTCGTTTCTTCCCGGGGTTTCGCGTCGTCGAACTCGACCGCCAACACCGCTGCCAGGCGTTCCTGATCAAGATCGTGGGCGAAAGCGACCAGTTGATGCCACAGCTCGTCCCTGCCGCTGAACCTGACCAACAAACTCGGTGCCCGTCTCAAACCCAGCGGAGTCACATCGTGGTTCACCGACAAATCCGCAACATTGATCCCCAGGTCCCGCACCGCAGGAGCCCCGATCAACACCGCCAACGGCACGTCCATTCTTCTTCTGGACGCGATCTGCCCCAGCGATCCGTCCTGATCAACCACCTCGCTGTACGAGACCATCGCCAAGTTCGGGCGAAACCCGTCGACCAAGCCTTTGAGGGTCTCGGTGATCGCCGGATGCATCGCCAACGGCATCCCTTCCACAAGACCATCAGGTCTCCCGTACTCGCCGGCCGGCACCAACCCTCGGGTGTGTTCCAGCAGCCCGATCCTGGTCCTGGAAACCTGGATGCTCACCGGCTCCCCGTGCTCCCCCCTTGCCAGATGACGCCGCGATGTAGGCATCTGCGCCCGCAACGAACCGGTCAGGTCGCCCTTGCTCCACACATTGGCCAGCGGCTCGCACTCACCCCAACGAACCAACCTGCCCCCACCGAGTCCCGCGACCATGTGCTCGGCCACCGCCCCACACAGGGTTTTCTCCTGGGCCCTCTCCCGGGTGAACACATCAAAGAAGAACGCCCCCTGGGCGCTGGGAGCCAACTCCCTGAAGGACCACAACTGCTCCCGGTCCGGGGAGAACTCCCCCCACAAATCCTCAAGCGCATCGAGTCGATACCCGGAACGCCCGTCATAGACGGCCCCGTCCTCACCCCTGACCGTCCAGTAGCCACCCGAGAACCGCAACTCGTCGGCGACGAACCAGCCCAGATGAGCTGCCGTTGAAGTACCCAGAACCGGCCTGACCTGACTCGCGAGAGCTTCTCGGATGAACCCGCGAACCGCCGCCGTCAAAGTGACCCGCTCGCTCGAACACAACAGGGTCCGATAATCGTGCCCCCACCCATCGGCGAACGGAGAGAAAGAAACTTCCATCACCTGGCGGAACTGCCAACATCGGGAACGGCGGCTGCGGCAGTGGAGAGAGCCCGGACGGCAATGTCGTCGTTGTCCCCCAACGATTGGCGAATCGCGCCGATCACCTCACGCACCTGATGCCCACCCATATTCCATCGCCGCTCCAGATGCGCATACTCCTCAGACACGCCATCCGCCTGATACCTACCCATCGCTTGCTTCACATCGCTGTCCCGACGGTCCAATGCCGCCTCCAGCCTGGAGGCAGCCGCCTCAAAATTGGCCTGCGCGCTCTGCGACGCAGCCACGCTGTAATCATTACGATCCATCTGATTACCCGACATCACACACTCTCCCAGAAAACTCAAACATCCGAACAGGTACCGAAAGCTCAACCGGTCAGCCCGATCAGCAGGGGCCGATTCCCCTCAAGAACACACCAGCGCTGAAGTCAGCCGCCCCTTCAGCAGAAGTATGTACTGCGGCACCATCCTCAGCAGCCCCAACAAAGGCCTTGTTCTGCCCAGAGATCGAGCCAACAATCCCGGCCAAAGCACTGTTCAGCGAGTAAGCAATGTCATCAATACTGCCCTTGAACTTGTCAAAAGCGGCCCGAGCCGGACCGTTCATCTGACCCGCCAGCGGCTCCGCGGCATCAAACAGATTTCTCACCAAAACACCGAGATCTTCCGACTCCGCCTGCGTTCGCTGCCCCAAATCAACCAGCGCGTCGCTCTCCATCGCGAACTTCACAACAATCCTCAATTCCTTGGACGACTGAATTCGAGTCTCGCAACCCTCACCCGAAAACCCAAGGACACGCAAGCATAGTTGAAAAATCAACCTAACCCCCCGTCCCGCGAGCACCCACCCAAAACCACTCCGACAAGCGGCAACACTCAACTCCCCCAAAACCCCGTCAGCCAAAAAGAGGACATCGCGCCATTCGCCAAGGACCACACAACACAAACCCGGTTAACCCCGGTATACGCAACTAACCGAAGGACATGATTGACTTGCCTCCGAACCACGGCTGCGGGAGAGGAGGTTCGACCCATGGCTGGAAGCACCCCGGCCTTCGCCGATGTCCCGGCCAGGACGTGGCGGCTGTTCGCCTCCTCGGTTCTGGATCTCATCATCATCGTCCTGGTCGTCACGGCCGTCGCCCTCTGGGGTCTGGCCGGTGATCTCCCGAGGACTCTGGTCGTGTCACTGAGCGCTCTCGTCACGATCTTCCTGACGGTCATGTGGTGGCGGTTGCGCACGCACCGGGGAACCAGCCCCGGGCATCTGCTCCTGGGGTTGCGCTCGGTTGACCCGGTGACCGGGCTGCCCGGCAGGTTGCCTGGTCTGCACGCCGTCGACATCAGACGCGGCCAGGATCCGCTGCGCCCACGGCCCCGCCCCCTCGTCCTGGACACCACGGCACCGAGACGCCCACCCGTCGACGTGACGTTGATCGCCTCCCTTGACGACGGCTCCAGCTACCGGCTCGACATGCCATGCGTGATCGGGCGCGACCCACGGGTGGCTCCCCCCTACCACTGCCTGGCCGTCACCGACATCAGCCGGACCATCTCCCGCACCCATCTGATGCTGTGGAGCGAATCAGGTCTGCTGCTGCTGAGCGACATGGGAAGCCTGGGCGGAACCGCCATCATCACCGCCCAGGGAAATCACCCGCTACCCGCGGACCAGACCATCAGCCTCCCCATGGCTCCCGGTCTGCTGGCTCATCTCCGGCTGGGGCAGCGTGAGCTCCGGATCGAGGCCCTTCCGAACCTGCCAGGAACGCGATGAACGAATTCGACCGCACCCTGATCGAGACCACCAAGACCCACAGGGAACGTCTCGCTTCCGCCTTCATCCACGGGAGACTCACGGAAAGACACAAGGTGAACACGAATCTGGGCCGGCTGCTCGGCTCGGTGATTCTCGCAGCGGTTGTCGGGATCGCCTGTCTGGGTACCGGTTTCGTGCTGGGCCTGCTGGAACGCCAACAGCACGAACAAGCCGTCAACTCCTTCATGGCGGCCATGAAGGCCAATCCCATAAAACCCGGTAACGGATACGTCGAGGATGAGAAGACGGGGCTGTTGTTCAACCCGGAAACCGGCATTTACATCGATCCCCGGACCGGTTTCCGGGTCGATCCCGAAACCATGCTGGCCACCGACCCCCAGGGCCGCACGATCGACATCCGACTCGGCTGGTACTACGACCCGGAGACCAGAACCTACACGGACCCGGCATCGGGTCTGATAATCGATCCGGAAACCCTCACTGTCGTCAAGAAGGAGCGGTGATGGCCTACACGCGACTCACCATGATCGGCAGCAACCGCAAGGCCGACCTGGTCCTTCCCGACGACGAACCCGTCGGGGCGCTGCTGCCGCAATTGCTGGAGGTGCTGGACGAACGCATCCCCGGGGGACGTGAGATCGCGCTGACCACGCTCACGGGAGTGCGCATCGAACTCGACGCGACCCTCGGGGACCAAGGGGTTGACCACGGCACGATGATCCACCTGGTCCCTCTCGACGATGCCCCTCATCCCCCCGAGATCGTTGACATCACCGACACGGTGGCGACGGCGGCCGGGCGGCGTGGCGATCACTGGGGCGAGGGCGCGGGCGCCGCCTCGGTCGCGACACTTTCCGCTGTTGTCGGCAGCATCGTCTCGGTGAGCGCACAGGCCGTGCTGGGTGGGCTCACGGATCCGAGGAACTACTGGCTTCTCCTGGCGGCCGCACTTCTGACCGCCCTGGCGGTGTTTTTCGCCCGCCGCTCCCGCACCGGTGCTGCCGCCGCCTTCGGGGCCGCGGCCTTCGGGATCGCCGCTCCCCTGCTCGTCCTGGCTCCCCAGCCCTGGACCGCAGGTACTCGCATCGTCGTCCTGGCGGGCGCCGCCTGGCTGGTGCTCGGGGCGATCATCGGGGCCGGTTTGAGCCGGCGTTCGGCTCTGCTGTGCAGCGGAATCGGGGTGCTGGCAGCTGTCCTGGCCGCTTTGGGGGACCAGCTGTCCTGGCCGCAGCTCCTGGTCGCCGTGGTGACGGCGTTGACCGGGATGGCGCTCATTGGCCTGTTGCCGGGAGTGGCCCTGGCCCTGAGCGGACTGACCCGGTACGACGATCGCGCCATGCGTGGGGAACGTTCGGAACGCCGGGACGTTGACCACGCCATCGAGGAGGGATTCGCCACCCTCACCTGGGCCCTCATCGCGATCGGCCTCCCAACGGGACTTGCGCTCTTGTCGTTGTCCGGTCAGGAGAACCCGTGGGCCACCGGCCTGACCCCGGTGATCTGTCTGGTTCTCCTGCTGCGCGCCCGTGTGCTGCCCCTCGTACCGCAGCGCATCGCGCTCCTGATCGCCGGGTTGGTGCCGCTGCTGGTGATGCTCATCGGAAGTCCGCAACTCAGCCCCACGTCACGGTTGGCCATCGCAACCGCCCTGCTGGCCGCGTTGTTCGGCGTCGCCCTGATCCGGCCCAGCGCTGTCCTCGCGGCCAAGTTGCGGCGCGCCGCCGAGGTCGCGGAGGTGCTGCTGATCATCACCACCATCCCTCTGGCCCTGGGCGCGCTCGACGTGTACACCGATCTGTTGGAGACCTTCCGATGATCAGCGCCTGGCTTCGGGCCTCGGGAAGTGCCCGTCACCGGCATCTGGCGCAGCTGGCACGCAGTATCAACACCCCGCTGCCGGTGAGGCGACGGATCGCGGTCGCCTCGATAGGGCACCGGAGCGGCACCACGACCATCGCCTCCGGGTTGGCCGTGACGTTGGCCCGGTTGCGTCCGGACCGTCTGCTCGTCGTCACCACCGACGATCCTGAACGGTCGCAGTTCGCGCGGTTGACGCGCCCGCACACGGTGCGTCATCTGACCCCCGAGCACTGGAGTGATCCGCTCTTGTTCTGGGGTGAGGTCGTCGGCAACTCCCAGCGCGACCACGATCTGACGATCACGGACTGGGGAGCCGCGCCGCTTCCCCAGCTGAACCTGATAGCCACCGATTCCCACGCGCTGTGTCTGGTCACGGCAGCCGACAGGGGAATGATCCAGTCAACCCTCGACGTCGCGACGGCCCTGGGTGAACGCCTTCCCGTGTTGCTGGCCGTGGCCGATGTGCGCGGTGTGGTCGGTCCGTCAATCCGCGCCCTGGTGCGTGGACTTCCCTCGACATCGGTCCTGCAACGACACGATCGCCGCTCAGGCACCCGCAAGAAACTCAGGGAACCCGATGCCTTCGAGATGTACCGCCTGGCCGCCGGCCTGATCGAGACGCTCACCCGCCCCGGGAAGGGACGCATCCCGTGACGAACGAAACCATGGCTCCCGAGGATCAGGAACTCCAGGAACCCGCCTCGGCTCACAGACGAATCCAACGCCCCACCCGCACCACGACACCGCTCGAACGTCCGGACCCGATCGAGATCCCGTCGCCGCCCACGCTCGGCGCCGAGATCAGCCCGACCCCGTTCCAGTTCCTGCTGCCGGTGGTCGGGGCGCTCACATCCGTGGTGATGATGGTGGTTATGCGCAACGGCCAGCCGTTGTTCATGCTGATCGCCGCCGTGGTTTTCACCGTGGCCCTCGTCAGCGGTCTCGGTTTCGCCATCTCCAGCCGGGGACGCGCCGGCAAGCAGCTGCGTCTTCACCGCAGTCGCTACCTCGACTACCTCGAACGCACCCGCGACAAGCTGCGGGAACAGGCCGAACACACCCGCAACACCGCTTTGGCGCTGCACCCGAGCCCGTCCGGGATCGTCAGTTTCATCCACGACCCCGAGAGGTTGTGGGAGCGCCGCCGCTCCGACGCCGACCACCTCCAGGCGCGTATCGGGATGGCGACGGTGCCGTGGTTCACGTTGAACGTTCCCACCTCCGAATCCCCCGTGGAGCCGATCGACCCGATTCTGCTGCGCGAGGCCGAGATGCTCACCAGCTCCCATTCCTTCATCGAGGCGATGCCCGCCACCGCCGATCTGAGGGAAGCCGCGGTGGTGGCGGTGATCGGGCCTCGCGAACGCACCATCCCCATGACCCGCGCACTGGTCATGCAACTCGCTGCCCACCAACTGCCCGAGGACCTGGAGCTGGCGGCCGCCTTCCCCGCTGAACACGCGCGCGACTGGCGGGGTTTCGACCTGCTGCCGCACGTTCATGATCCCAACCTTTTCGACGGACCCGTGCCGGCCCGGCGCGTCGCACCCACCCTTGATGCGCTGAGCGACATCCTCGCCAGCGAGATGGCCGAACGCTCCGCCGCCGCTACGGCAGCCAGACGGCGGGGTGGGCAGGCGGAGGAGCTGTCCCGGTTGGTGGTGCTCTCCGATGATCACGGGCACCCGGCATCAGGCCTGCGGCATCCCGATCAGACCCTCCACCACCGTGACCTGGAGGTGACCGTCATCCACCTCCTGGATGACCGTCTGGACGAACCCGACGACGTTGACATCCGCATCGACCTGCGTGACGAAGCGACCATCACACACGGGGCCCGCGGCACCGAGCCCAGCACCACCCATTTCACCCCGGAGGGGGCGGAGTCCTGGCAGCTTGAGGCCATTGCCCGTGACCTCGCCGCACGCCGCACCTTCTCGGCCCTTCACCAGGAGGTCGTCGAGGGTGAACAGGCCGACATCGAGGACATGTTGGGCATCGACCTGCACCAGCCCATCGATCTGGCCCAGCTGTGGCGTCCCCGCACCCCGGCGGACTTCCTGCGTGTCGCGTTCGGCATCGACGACAACGGCCGCACCGTGCACCTGGATCTGAAGGAAAGCGCCCAGCAGGGAATGGGGCCGCACGGCATCTGCATCGGCGCGACCGGTTCCGGCAAGTCGGAGATGCTCCGCACCCTGATCCTGTCACTCGCGACGGCGCACTCACCGGAGGATCTGGCAATGATCCTCATCGACTACAAGGGTGGGGCGGCCTTCTCCCCCTTCGCCCCGCTCCCCCATCTGGCCGGTCTGATCGACAACCTCGCCGACGATCCACAACTGACCGTGCGTGCCCGCGCATCGCTGCAGGGCGAGGTGGTGCGACGCCAGCAGCAGCTCAAGGACGCGGACTCCTCGCCGTCGATCACCCACTACCGGGAACTGCGCCGCAAACGACCCGACCTGCCTCCGATGCCGCACCTGTTCGTGGTAATCGACGAATTCGGTGAACTGCTCACCGCCGAACCGGATTTCATCGACCTGTTCCTGCAGATCGGGCGCATCGGACGCTCCATCGGGGTTCACCTGCTGCTTTCCAGCCAGCGGATCGAGGGCGGGAAACTGCGCGGCCTGGACACCTATCTGTCCTACCGTCTGGGGTTGCGGACCTTCAGCGAATCGGAGTCCCAGGTGGTGCTCGGCTCCACCGACGCCTTCCACCTGCCACCCATGCCCGGTTACGGCTATTTGAAGGTCGACACCTCGGTGTATCAGCGATTCCGCGCCGGATACGTCTCCGGGCCCGTGCCGAGCGGGGTCCGTCAGGAAACGGTGACCTCGGGTCCACGCATCTACGAACTCCCGGTCTACAACGGCATAAACGTCGACGAACGTGACCCGTCGGTTCCCCTGCTGCGTCGCCCGGACACGGGACGCACCCTCGTGGAGGAGGTTGTCGCAGGGCTGCGGGCCGACGACACAGCCGTCTCCCCGGTCTGGCTTCCGCCACTACCCAGCCGCCTCACTCTCGGGCAGGTCAGGGAACGCTCCGACGGCGATCCGCTGCAGGTGGTTGTCGGTCTGGAGGACGATCCGGCGCATCAACGCCAACTCCCCTGGACGCTGGATCTGACCCGCAGCGGCGGTCACGTCGCGATCATCGGCGGCCCCCAGACCGGTCGCACCACGCTGTTGCGCACGGTGGCCGCTTCCCTGGCGTTGCACGCCACCCCCCAGCAGGTGGCGATCTACGGCATGGACCTGGCCGGTGGTGGTCTCAGGCGCATCGAGGGTTTCCCTCACGTCGGCGGGGTTGCCACGCGCGGGGACACCGACCGGATGCGTCGTCTGGTGGAGGAATTGGCCCTGATGCTGCGCTCCCGCGAGCAGCTGTTCAAGAGCATCGGCATCGATTCGATGTCGCAGTTGCGCGCCATGCACGCCGCGGGCCGATTGCCCCAACTGGCAAGCGCCGACATCGTGCTGCTGGTGGACGGCTACGGAATCCTCCGCAGCGATTTCGAACCGCTCGAGGATTCCTTCACCCGTCTCATGCTCCAGGCCGCCAGCTATGGCCTGCACCTGGTGATCTCAATGGGCCGGTGGGGAGAACTCCGGATGGCGCACCAGACCTTGTTCGGCACCCGCGTCGAACTGCGCCTGAACGATCCCACCGATTCGATAATCGACCGCAAACTGGCCCCGACCATTCCGTCCGACACCCCAGGCCGGGCGCTGACCGACAACAAGACCCTGGCCCAGGTGGCCCTCCCGAGCCTGGAGATCTCGGAATCCGAGGACATCGGCGAGGCCCTCGAACGACTCGCGCAGCAGGTCTCGGAGTCGTGGTCCGGTCCTGCCGCCGCGCCAATCCGGTTGCTTCCCGAACACCTGCCGCCCGAGTCGTTGCCCGACGCCGCCGAGGAGTCCTCCATTCCGCTGGGCCTCCGGCAGGACACCATGGACACCGCCTTGTGGGATCTCGACGACGGAGACCAGCACCTTCTCGTGCTGGGCGACGCGAAATGCGGCAAATCCACCACGCTGCGCACCATCGCCCGGGGGCTCATCGAGCGATACACCCCAGAAGAACTGGCGATCGCCGTCGTCGATCCACGCGGACACGTCCCGGGGGTCATTCCCGATGCCTATCTCGCGGCCCACGCCAGTTCCCTCCGGCAAGCGGCGGGGCTCGCGAGTTCCATCGCCAGCGAGCTGGAGGCCCGTCCCTCCCGCAGCCCGGAGGAGAAACTGCGTTCCCCGCAGGTCGTGCTCCTCATCGACGATCACGACATCATCTCGGCCGGCGGTTCCGAACCCCTCGCCCCGCTGGTCCCCTACCTGCCCGCGGCGCGGGACCTGGGGTTTCATGTGGTGGCCACCCGTCCCGTCGCAGGCGCCACGAGGGCACTCTACGGTCCGTTGCTGCAAAGCATCCGGGACACCGGCGGGGCGGTACTGCTGATGTCCGGCGACCGGTCGGAGGGTCAGATACTGCCCCGGATCACCCCGGAACACATGCCGCCCGGTCGTGGCCGCTACATCCGTCGCGGGGAACAGCCATACATCGTTCAGGTGGCCGACACACCACGACACTCCCATCAACCCTGACTCGGGGGGTCACAATGACCGCCAAGCTGGTTCAAGAAGACTTGCGGAACTCCGAAAGGACAAAGCATGCAATTGCTGGGATCAACCTTCTTCTGTGAGATACCTGACGGCTGGTCAGAGGCGCGGGAACCGGGCTGTGTGGTGGCGACGGCGCCGGCACCTGTGCTGGGTTTCACACCCAACGCGGTTCTCAGGGAATCCCGGGTCGAGGAACGCCCCGACATCTTGGCGGCCGTCAGCCAGGCGAATCTTCGTGCGTTCGGGAAGGAGACGCCGGGCACGCTGGTGGTGCGGGTCGAGGCGGTGCGACGCCACGGGGTGGAGCACCGCCGGATCTGGACGCTCTCCCCGGTCACGAACGAGGAGATCCACGGGAACATCCTCTGCATTCTGGGCATCCAGGAACTCGCCGTCGTCGACGGTGTGGTCGCTGAACTGACCGTGACCCTGCCTCTTGTCGAATGGTCGCCGGGTGATCAGCACGAGGCGGTCGTGGATTCGCTGGCGGCCATGCCGGTCGCGGAGCGCACCTCACCGCCCATGGAATCGAATGTGCCCCCAGTCGTGTTGGACGAGTGGGCGACGGCACACGACGGGGCACCCCGGGAGGATCTCAGCGTGATCGAGCCTCCCGCTCTCGTGTTGCAGGCCGAGCCGATCGTGCTCAGCGATGAGGCGAGCACGGTCTTCCTGAACGGTGCCAGGACACGGGTGTTTCCCACTGTCACGGGCGGGGTGAGGAAAGAGCTGGCAGACGCAGAGCTGGTGGACGACGACGGGAATCTCTCCAGCGTCGGTTTCTGGTATGTCGACCACGTTCTGAGCGGTGAGGCCTGGAAGATTCGGGTGGCAGCTCCCGGATCCGCCGAGTTCAGGTTCTGGATGACGGATTCCACGACGATTTTCGTGACCCCGCACCCCGAGCTCAAGGGCCGGAATTTCCTGGGATACTGCCCCTCGAACGACCTGTTCCGTCTTCTCCTGACCTGGGTGGAGGCGTTCCCGTCGTGGCCGTTCGACATGCACCTGGAACTGAGCCGCAAAGAGCTACGGGCCAAACTCGAGCAGAACGTGACGCCCGGTCTTCATGTGGGCGGTGCGGGCGAGTTCGTGGAGCAGCGGTGGACCTACATGTCGCTGAGCGACGACTTCGATGAGCCGTTCCTCAACTGGGTTCACACAAACACGCGAGGCGACGCGGTGAGCTGGGTCAATCCCTCCCTGCGCAACATCCGGCGTCTCATTTCCATTCAGCAGGATCACGACGATCCGTTCTGGCTGCGTCTGGTCGGGACCATCGCGGGTCTCGACCCGGCAACAGGAATCAGGAGAAACACATGACCCACTACAGGGTGAATGCCCAAACTTGCAGCAGCATCTTCTCGAAGGTCGAGGGGGAGCGCTCGAATGCGTCGACGGCTCACACATCGGTGTCGGGCGACATCGACACGCTCGGTTCCCTGTGCACGGGAAAGAGTTCGAAGCTGGCGGCAAAATTGAACGCCGTCTACAACCGGGTTCTGACGGCAGGGATGACCGGGGCCGAGCAGCAGATCACCGATGCCGTGGCCGGTGGGCGCTCAGCCGTCGCGGCCATCCAGGCGGGGGACCAGGAGATGGCGGACCAGACCGAACGCGCAGCCAACGCGGTGGACGAGGTACGCATCAGGGATGGGAAGAAAGCGTGAGCATCAACATCAGCGGCCTTGAGGACTGGCCGGATCCGGCTTCGTTGTTCAGCGCGGCTTCCAGCCTCATGGAGCACGGTGCCAGCTTCGCGGAGCACGTGGAGGCGGCCCACAGCACTTGGAAGGGCCTCAGTGCCTGTTACGAGACTCCCCACCAGGACCTCATGTACTCCGCCCTGGACCCGGCCCTGCAGTCCGGACAGCACGCCTCGGACGGGTGTGTCAGCATCAAGGCGGCCATGACACTGTTCGCTGACGAGGTCTCCGCTCTCAAACCGGAGCGCGATGCACTGGTGACCGAAGCCGCCAACTTCGACGCCAAATCTGTCCCTGAGGATGATGCGAGCCGCCAGGGCTACGTGGCCGAGGCCGTGGCTCTCAAGGGAAAGATCGATGTCCTCGTCCAGAAGTACGAAACCGCGATCAACACCTGCTTCGAACAGCTGGCGACGATTGGCGACGACGGTCTCCCGGAAGCGGGGTCTCCTGCGTGGCAAGGAGTCGCCGGGGACACCCTGCTCGCGTCTCTGGCAGCCGTGGGTGAGAGCAGGAAGGTGGACGTCGAACGCGTCATCAGACGCGTTGTCATTCGCCTCTTCGGGAGTGATTTCAGGATCCCCTACTGGGTGGAGCACGCCAAATCCCGGCACTGGGACTGGAAATCGTGGTTTCCTCAAACCAACCAGCAGGGAAGCTTCCTGACCCGCTTCCGCACGGCAGTGACCGAAACATTCCTCGGTCCTGCGCGGGGACGATACGGTCCGGCAACCGTGATCCGTCCACCCAACATCACGGGGTCGTGGGGGCTCGGGCGGGAGCACAGTTTGCAGACCCGCACCGGCACGTCCGCTCTTGGACGCGCAGCAGGACGCGGCCTCTTCGTTCTCGGAGTCGGCTTGACCTACAGCAGCGAACTCGAGAAAGCCGACAAACGATACCGCGAACAAAACCCGGAACTTTCCGCAAGCGAGCGTCAATCGCGGGTGAGGGAAACCGCCGCGGTCCGGACAGGCTCGCAGGTGGCGGCAGCCGCAGGAGCAGGAGCTCTGGTTGGCTCCGTCATCCCTGTAGGAGGAACCGCTGTCGGCTTGGCAGTGGGCGTCGGGGTTGGGCTCGTAATGAGCATCAACACCGGCGAGGGCAAGACTGTCGGGGACCGCATCGCGGACTTCGGAGAGGGAGTTTGGAATGCCCTCAAAAACCCGTTTGGCGGATGAGAGGTGAATAATGTCACTAGAAATCATTGCTCCTGGAGCCATATTCACTGCGATCGGGCTCATTTTTTTGGGCCTCCTCTCACTATGGAGAGGACGGGTAATTTACAGTGAACCCACACCTCGATTTGTCATAAGCTACAGAGGGTGGTCATCCACACCCCTCGCACTCCCTTACGGAGGCGGATTCATGCTATGCTTGGGAATAGCCGGCCTGGAGCCAATTCTTCCCCGAGCTATAATGTACGCGGTCAGCGTGACATGTTTCATCTGCTTCATCATCTTCATGCTGGGATTTTTGATCTGGTTTCCCCGATTCCTTCTCCCCCGCTGGTACCGCCGAGCCGTGAAGGCCGGCGTCCCACGCAACGACCCCAACGCCATGGGAGCCTTCAAAGCCCTCCCCCTGGAACAACAACGCGAAGCAGCCCAACGAGGAAAGCAACGGTGAGGCGCTGAACCGGGCGTGGGCTGCCCGGTTTCCACGCGGCAATAAGATGGTTGGTCGTGTGCAACGTCTCAGTGGCACGGGGACGAGGACCGCATGGGTGCGCAGGGCGCGGTGGGTTCACGACCGGAACCCGCTGGACATCCTCCGGATGTCGTCACACGAGCCATTGACAGTCGAAGGAGACCCGATGAATCAATCAAAGCCAGAGCGGATCAGCTGGCTGGACAGCGCCGAGCATCACAGCTGGCTCGCAAGGCACCGGGAAGCGCTGCTGGACTTCTTCCAACCCGAGGTGGTGCTGCCCGGCGCGGGCTACGCCTACCTTGACTCGCAGGGCCACGCCCTGCCCCGGCTGGGATCGCAGGTGTGGTTGGGCGCACGAATGCTGCACTGCTTCTCCATAGCAGCCATGCAGGGGCGCCCAGGTGCCGAGGACGTGGCCCGGCACGGCATCGGTTTTTACCTGAACGGCGCCGGCCGCGACACCGAGCACGGCGGTTGGTTCCCGACCGTCGGAGGCGATTCCCCCAGTTTCCGCAAGGAACTCTACGGGCAGGCCCACATCCTGCTCGGCGCCAGTTCCGCGACCGCAGCCGGGATTCCCGGGGGCGAGGAGCTGCTGGCGGCGGCCCTGGACGTCATCGAGAGGTTCTGGGTGGAGGCCGACGGTGCGGGCATTGATGCCTTCGACCGCGAATTCCACCAGGCCGAGCCCTACCGCGGCCAGAACGCCAACATGCACCTGACGGAGGCCTACCTGGCAGCCTACGAGACGACCGGCGACGAGCGACTCCTGGAACGGGCCGCAAGAATCGCGCATCGCATCGCGGGGCGGGCCGCAGACGCCACGGAAGGGGCCTGGCGGCTCCCGGAACACTTCGACGCCACCTGGCGGGAACTCCCCGACCACAACCGCGACGAACTCCGGCATCCGTTCCGGCCCTACGGCTCCCAGCCCGGGCACTGGCTCGAGTGGTCGAAGCTGCTGCTCCAGCTCCGTGGCCTCGGCGTTCGGGAGGATTGGTCGCTGGAAGCCTCCCGGAACCTCTTCGACGGCGCATTCCACGACGCCTGGGCGGACAACGGCGGTTTCTGCTACACCGTCGACTGGGACGGGAAACCCGTGGTGCCGGAGCGGTTCTTCTGGGAGATCACCGAGGGTATCGGCGCGGCCGCAGGGCTGTTCCGCGCCACCGGTGAGCAGCGCTACGAGGACGCCTACCGTACCCTCTGGACCTACGCCGATGAACACCTCATCGACCACGTGGACGGTTCCTGGTGGCAGGAACTCGACGTGCAGAACCGCCCCGTCACCCACACGTGGGAGGGCAAACCTGACCTCTACCACGCCTACCAGGCCACCTTCTACGCCCTGCTGCCCGAGAACCGGGGAATAGCCGCCTGGGTGCGCGACCAGCGCCGAGGCGACATCAAAGCGGGCTGAGTCGGACTGCGAGGTGCCGGTGGATGGTTTCGACACGGGCCGCTCGTTCCTCGCAGCCCGGCTCAACCGGTTTGGCTCACAGAAACCCGTGGAAAACAAAACGGGTAGGCATCCCGGACAAGGATGCCTACCCGTCGCTTGAGGCTCAGGCCTCGGACTTGTTCTCCACCGGCTCGGTGACGAGTTCCAGAACCGCCAAGGGCGCGGAATCGCCCTTGCGGATACCGATCTTGGTGATGCGGGTGCAGCCACCGTTACGGCCCTGGAAGGTGGGGGCGATCTCCTCGAACAGTTTCGCCACCACATCCCTGTCGGTCACCGACTTCAACACCAGGCGACGGGAGTGGAGGTCGCCGCGCTTGGCCTTGGTGATGAGCTTCTCGGCCAGCGGCTGGACGCGGCGGGCCTTGGTCTCGGTGGTGGTGATACGGCCGTGCTCGAAGAGCTGGGTGGCCAGGTTGCGCAGGATGAGGCGCTCATGGGCGGGGCTGCCACCCAGACGGGGGCCCTTGGTCGGCTTAGGCATTTCTCAATTCTTTCGGTCTGGTTCCGAGCAGCGCTCGGTGTGGGTTCTCAGTACTGCTCGGTCTCGGCGTAGTCGTCGTCCGCTTCGGCGTCGATGTCCTCTTCGCCCTCGTGCTCCTGGTCGTAGCGTTCGATGGCCTGGATCGGGTCGAAGCCCGGGGCGGCGTCACGAAGCGCGAGGCCCAGGTTGTGCAGGGTGACCTTGACCTCAAGGATCGACTTGGAGCCGAAGTTGCGGATGTCGAGGAGATCCTCCTCGGAACGGGCGACGAGCTCACCGACGGTGTGGATGCCCTCGCGTTTGAGGCAGTTGTAGGAGCGAACCGAAAGGTTCAGGTCCTCGACGGGCAGGTTCAGCGATTCGGCGATCTGCTCATCCACGGGCGAGGGACCCATCTCGATGCCCTCGGCGTTGACGTTGAGTTCACGGGCCAGGCCGAAGAGCTCCACCAGGGTCCGTCCCGCGGACGCGACGGCATCGCGGGGGGCCATGGACGGCTTGGTCTCGACGTCGATGATGAGACGGTCGAAGTCGGTGCGCTGCGCCACGCGGGTGGCCTCCACCTTGTAGCTCACCTTCAGCACCGGGGAGTAGATGGAGTCGACGGGGATGCGTCCGATCTCGGCGTCGGGGTCCTTGTTGAGGACACTCGAGACGTAGCCCCGGCCGCGTTCGACCACCAGCTCCATCTCGAGTTTGCCGCCTTCGCTGAGGGTGGCGATGTGCAGTTCGGGGTTGTGCACCTCGACTCCGGCCGGAGGCTGGATGTCGGCCGCGGTGACCTCACCGGCCCCCGCCTTGCGCAGGTACATGACCACGGGCTCGTCCTCCTCGGAGGACAGAACCAGGCTCTTCAGGTTCAGGATGATCTCGGTGACATCCTCAACCACACCCTCCAGGGTGGAGAACTCGTGCTGATTGCCCTCGATCTTGATGGAGGTCACGGCCGCGCCCGGGATGGACGACAACAGGGTGCGGCGCATCGAGTTGCCGAGGGTGTAGCCGAAACCAGGTTCGAGGGGCTCGATGATGAACCGCGAACGGTAATCGGAAACCGTCTCCTCCGACAAGGTCGGACGCTGTGCGATGAGCATTTTCTTCCTTCCCGCGCCACCCACTATTTGATGACGCGAATGCCACGACCGGAACCTCTCCGGCCGCAGGGCCCGGAAACCCGAGCTGGGCCGGCCGGCCTTTGACGTGCCGGCCAGCCTGGTGGCGTCTACTACTTGGAGTAGAGCTCGACGATCATCTGCTCCTGGACGTCGATCACGATCTGCTCGCGGACGGGGAGCTGGTGAACAAGGATACGCATCCGGTTGGGGCGGGCCTCGAGCCACGCGGGAACGGTGCGCTCCCCGTGGGTTTCACGAGCCACCACGAGCGGGTGAAGGTTCATCGACTTCTCGGCGACGTCGATGATGTCGTGGGCCTTGACGCGGTACGACGGGATGTTCACCTTCTTGCCGTTGACGAGGAAGTGCCCGTGCACCACGAGCTGGCGGGCCTGGCGGCGGGTGGCCGCGAAACCTGCACGGTACACGACGTTGTCGAGACGCGACTCGAGGATCTGCAGCAACGTGTCACCGGTCTTGCCGGGGTGACGGTCCGCTTCCTCGTAGTAACGGCGGAACTGCTTCTCGAGGACGCCGTAGGCGAAACGTGCCTTCTGCTTCTCCTTGAGCTGCAGCGAGTACTCGGAATCCTTGGTGCGACCGCGACCATGGACACCGGGCGGGTAGGGGCGGCGTTCGAACGCCTTGTCATTGCCAACCAGGTCGGTCCCGAGGCGACGGGACTTCTTGGTCATGGGGCCGGTGTAACGAGCCATTTTCTCTTCAGTCCTTTACTTCTCGGGCGCTCAGACGCGGCGACGCTTCGGCGGGCGGCAGCCGTTGTGCGGCACGGGCGTGACATCGGAGATGGTCCCGACCTCGAGGCCCACGGCGCCCAGCGAGCGGATCGCGGTCTCACGGCCCGACCCCGGGCCCTTGACGAACACGTCGACGCGCTTCATGCCGTGCTCCATGGCGCGGCGACCGGCGGCCTCGGCGGCCATCTGGGCGGCGAAGGGGGTCGACTTGCGGGAGCCCTTGAAGCCGACGGTGCCGGCGGAGGCCCAGGAGATCACTGCCCCGTTGGGGTCGGTGATCGAGATGATCGTGTTGTTGAAGGTGCTCTTGATGTGAGCCTGTCCGGCGAGGACGTTCTTCTTCTCCTTGCGGCGCACCTTGGTCTTGGCGGCCTGCTTGCGGCTGGTTGCCATCAGTAGTCAAATCTCCTGTCTCAGCTCACCGCGCGGGTCAGCGTGCCTTCTTCTTGCCGGCCACGGCCTTCTTCTTGCCCTTGCGGGTGCGCGCATTGGTGCGGGTGCGCTGACCACGGACCGGGAGGCCACTGCGGTGGCGACGGCCCTGGTAGTTGCCGATCTCGACCTTGCGGCGGATGTCGGCGGCAACGGTACGACGGAGGTCACCCTCGATCTCGTAGTTGCCCTCGATGTGGTCACGCAGCGCGACGAGCTGTTCGTCGGTGAGCTGGTGGACACGGAGATCGCCGCTGACACCGGTGGCGGCGAGGGTCTCGGCGGCGCGGGTGCGGCCGATCCCGAAGATGTAGGTGAGTGCGACCTCCAGGCGCTTGTCGCGCGGCAGGTCAACACCAACGAGGCGTGCCATGTTCTACCTTTCAGTGTTTCCGGTCCCTGTGGGCTTCCGTCCGGTCAGATCGGGGACCGCGAAGGTGTGTGGCGTGTCGCGTCCCCTCCTGGCGCGCGGCGGTTCTCTATCCGCCGCAGAGGGGCCTTGGCCTTCGTCCAAGGGTCGGGAGTCACCGTTCGGCGGCCCTTGCGATCACGTTGTGTTCAATTGTCTGGCGGGCTGGGCGACCTGCCCCGTTCCGCGATGTTCTGCGAACCCTCGCCGGGCTTTCAGCCCTGGCGCTGCTTGTGGCGCGGGTTGTCGCAGATCACCATCACACGACCGTGCCGGCGAATGACCTTGCACTTGTCGCAGATCTTCTTGACGCTCGGCTGAACCTTCATTCGAGCAACCTTTTCAATCAGCGACTGGGCAGTTCCCTGCCCAATCTGTGGTGGATGTGCTGGCCGCCGGAAAACCACGACCGCCGCAGGCGCGCGGCAGCATCCGGGCATGGACGACCGACGACAAAGCCTACGTCACGTCCCCGGTTTTCGCCAAACGGGCACGGCAAAAGAGGGACGCCCGGCCGTGGGCCGGGCGTTGGGATTTTCGAGTCTGGACCCGCTTGGTCACTTGTGCCGGTACACGATGCGACCACGGGTGAGGTCGTAGGGGGAAAGCTCGACGACCACTCGGTCGGCGGGCAGGATGCGGATGTAGTGCTGGCGCATTTTTCCGCTGATGGTGGTCAGGACCTTGTGCCCGTTGGGCAGTTCAACGCGAAACATTGCGTTGGGCAGCGCCTCGACCACGGTACCCTCGAGTTCGAGGGCTCCTTCTTTCTTCGCCATGTGCTCTCATTCGTCAGTGGAACCCGGTTTCCGGCAGCGGCAAACAGCCGCAGTACCGCAAGCAGTTTACGCGGCGCCCTGCGGCACCCCAAATCCGCCCCGGCCCGGTCGCCCTAACCGCCGGGCCGTAACGTTGCCCCATGCAGTACTTCGCCGTTCACTACACCTATGTCGACGACGCCGAGCTCATCGCCCGTCACCGCCCCGATCACCGGGCCTTCCTGTCGGGATTGACCGACAAGGGACTCGTCGCGGGTGGTGCCTACCCCGATGCCACTCCCCCGTCAGCCCTCCTCGTGGTCAGGGCCGAGAGCGCCGAGGCCGTTTCCGAACTGCTCGCTGGAGACCCGTTCCGGGCCAACAAGGTGCTGGCCGACGTCCGAATCGTCCACTGGACCCCGGTGATCGGGATCTTCGCGGAGTAGCTTCCGCGCTCAGGTCCTGGCCAGGCGCGCCCCGAGCCAAGAGACGAGATCCGCGCAGACCTCCTTGACGTTGATCTCGTGGAACAGCTCGTGGCGTGCCCCCGGGTAGAGCTTGAGCGTGACATCCCCCAGGCCCACCCGGCGGTACTGTTCGGCCACCGATTCGATGTTCACCGCCAACGGATCGGCCTCCCCGGAGCAGATGAGAACCGGCAACCCGGGACGGACACGGGCCACATTGTCCGGGTTTCCCGCCCAGCGCGTACCCTCCAGCAGGTTCACGAACAGCTCTGCCGCCGGCGTGAACCCGCAGCGCGGATCCGCCAGGTAGGCATCCACCCAGGTCTCGTCGCGGGTCAGCCAGTCCGCCTCGGTGCGGTTCGGCCGGAAGGCGGCGTTGTAGCCCCCGAAGGACAGCCGCCGGAGCAGTTCGCTGCGATACCTGGCCCCGCATACCCGCGACACGACCCACGCCAAGCCATGGGCCATCATCCCGACCAGACCGGGCTCGGCAATCGTCCCCGAGAGCACCAGTCCCGCGAGTTGCTGCGAGTTCTCAATGGCGTAGCAGCGCGCCATTATCGAACCCATGGAGTGCCCGAGCAGGAACACCGGCACCCCGGGGTGGGCCTTCTCAGCGAATGCGATGACGGTTCCGAGGTCACCCACCGCCTTCGCCCAGCCATCCTCGGCGGCGAAGAACCCGAGCTGCGTCATGTCGGGGGCGGTCCAGCCGTGCCCGCGATGATCAGCCGCATACATCACGAACCCCTGCTCCACCACGGAGGCGGCCAGCTCACCGTAGACGCCGCCGTGTTCGGCCAGTCCGTGCGCCAGCACGAGCACCCCCACCGGTTCCTCGTCAGGCAGCCAGACCCGGGTGTGGAGGGGGTGGTTGTCGAAGGCTGGGATCACACGAAGGCCGGGCTCGCTCATGGCTAGAGACTACTCAGCCCCGCACCGCTTCGAACCCACGGTTCCCTGCTCAGAGCAGCCACAACAGAAGGACGGCCACGATGGCCAGCAGGGTCACGACGCCCGCCACGGCCCCGACCGCCACCATGCCGATTCGCGCCGGGGCGCGGATCTCGCCGGTCTGTCCCGCCGGGAGTTTTCCCTCCCCGACGATCGCGGGGGTCTCGAGGGCCGCAGCCGGGAGCTGTTCCACCACGGGAACCAGCTCACCCAGGGTCTTCGCGCCGTAGATCACGTCCATTGACTGCTGGTAGGAATCCGATTCCAGCCGGCCGTCGGCGAAGGCGTCCGAAACCCGCTTGGACAGAGCCTCCCGTTCCTTCTCGCCGACCGGTTCGTCAGCGCGTTGAAGGTACCGGGAGGAGGGTGGCAGCTTGCTCATGCGATCAATGGTAGAAGTCCTGCACGTCACCCGTTGAGCGGCCCGAAAGGAGCACCGCGCGCGGCCAGTTCCTTCTCTCCCCCGTCGGGTTCCGTGAGCACCCAGAGCCCGTGTTCAGTGATGGCCACGGTGTTCTCCCAGTGGGCTCCGCGTTTCCCATCGCGGCTGCGCACCGTCCAGTCGTCGGATGCGACCACCGTCTGGTGCAGCCCGAGGGTCAGCATGGGTTCGACCGCGATGGCCATCCCCACCCCGAGACGCGGGTTGGGGCGGAACCTGAACTGGTTCGGGACATCCGGGTCCATGTGCATCCGGGAACCGATCCCGTGTCCCGTGTAGTCGCGCAACGACCCGTAGCGGCGCGGCTGGCACTTGACGGACTGCTCGATGGCCCGCGACACATCCCCGACGCGACCGCCGTCGCGGATCGCTGCTATGCCGGCCCACATGGCCTGACGGGTGGCCTCTATCATCTCGACGTCCTCCGTCCGGGCCTCCCCGACGACGAAGCTGCGGGCAGCGTCGCCGTGCCAGCCCTCCAGCACGGCACCGAAATCGATGGAGACGAGATCGCCGTCACGGATCACCCGGTTCCCCGGAATGCCGTGGACCAGTTCGTCGTTCACGGATATGCACGCAACCCCGGGAAACGGCGTGCCGTACTCGGCGCCGTAGCCCAGGAAGTTCGAGGTCGCCCCGTGCTCGGCCAGGACATTCCGACCCACCGCATCGATCTCGGCGGTGGTGATGCCCACCACGGCGGCCTCCTGCATCCGGCGCAGGCCCTCTGCCACGACCAGTCCCGCGGCGCGCATCTTCCTCAGTTGTTCGGGCGTCTTGATCTCTATCGACATCTCAGGCCTTGTGCGCCGCCACCGCATCGAGCATCCGCTGCCGCACCTCCTCGACGGTGCCCGTGCCCTCGATCTCCACCAGCAAACCCTGCCGCTCGTAGTGGAACAACAGCGGTGCGGTCTGGCCCGCGTAGACCTCCATGCGACGCCTGATGGTGTCCTCGTTGTCGTCCGTCCGCCCCTCCTTCTGGGCCCGGTCCAGAAGGCGCGCGACCAGCTCATCGGGCTCCACCACCAATGAGACCACCGCGTTGAGGCCCCGTCGCTGGCGGGAGAGATGCCGGTCCAGGAAGTGCACCTGGTGCATGGTTCGTGGGAACCCGTCGAGGAGGAAACCGGATGCGCAGTCCTCCTCGGCCAGCCGGTCGGCGACGATGGCCTCCGTCACGTCATCGGAGACGTACTCCCCGGCCTCGATGAGGGCCTTGATCTTGACGCCCAGTTCGGTGGCGTTGCGGATGTTGGCGCGGAAAATGTCGCCCGTTGAAATGGCTGGCACCGAGTACGCCTCGGCCAGCGCTGTCGACTGGGTGCCCTTGCCTGCTCCGGGGGCGCCCATGATGAGCATTCTCACCTCAGGAATCCTTCGTAGTTGCGTTGTTGCAGCTGACTTTCGATGCGCTTGACCGTGTCAAGGGCCACACCGACGATGATGAGGATGGAGGTTCCACCGAACGGGAAGTTCTGGTTCGCACCAACCGCGATGAACGCGAGGGTCGGGATCATCGAGATGACCGCCAGGTAAAGCGACCCCGGCGCGGTCAGGCGATTCAACACGTAGGTCAGGTAGCGCTCCGTCGGTTTGCCGGCGCGGATGCCGGGTATGAAGCCGCCGTACTTCTTCATGTTGTCCGAGACCTCCTCGGAGTTGAAGGTGATGGCGACGTAGAAGTAGCAGAAACCGACGATGAGCAGGAACTGCAGGGCGCTGTAGACCCAACTGTTCGTGTGGAAGTTGGCGGCGATCCACTGCCCGGTTCCGGACTCGGGCCGGAAGGTGGCGTAGAGGATCGGCAGGTAGAGGATGGAGCTGGCGAAGATCACGGGGATGACGCCGGACTGGTTGACCTTCAGCGGGATGTAGGTGGTGGATCCACCGACGAGCCGCCGGCCCACCATGCGTTTGGCGTACTGGACGGGAACACGGCGCTGCCCCTGTTCCATGAACAGGATTCCGAGCATCACGAGCAGACCGATGGCGATGACCGCCAGGAACAGGAACCAACCGGTGGCGCCCTGATGGCCCTGCTTGATGGACCACAGGCCCGTCGGGAACTGGGCGGCGATCTGGGTGAAGATCAGCACGGACATGCCGTTGCCGACACCGCGGTCGGTGATGAGCTCACCCAGCCACATGATCACGACGGTTCCGGCGGTCATGGTGAGCACCATCGTGACCATCGGGAAGAGTTCCTGGGAGTAGAGGATGCCGTGGCAGTTCAGCAGCTGCCCGGTGCGCGCCATGGTGACGAACGCCGTCGCCTGGAGCAGCGCCAGCACGAGGGTCAGGTATCGCGTGTACTGGGTGATCGTGGCCTGCCCCGAGGCGCCCTCCTTGCGGAGGGCTTCCAGCCGTGGGATCACCACGGCGAGCAGCTGCAGGATGATGGAGGACGTGATGTAGGGCATCACACCCAGGGCGAAGATCGTAAGGTGCAGCAGGGCACCGCCCGAGAACAGGTTGATCAGGGAGTAGAGCCCTGCCTGCGAACCTGCCGTGGCGTCGGCAACGCATATGTTCAGCGCCTGCATGTTCACGTTCGGGGCAGGGATGGTGGAACCGAGACGGAACACCAGGAGGATCCCAAGCGTGAAGAAGATCTTCTTGCGCAGCTCAGGCGTCTTGAACGCGCTAGCGAAGGCGGAGAGCATCCGGCCCCTCTTTCAGTTGCTCAGCAAATTACTCGTCACCCACCTCAGGCAACCTAGGCAGCGTACCAAGGGGCAAGCACATTCCCCAATGCCGCGCCACGCCCGGGACCTCTCGGATCCGTCCGGGCACCGCCACCCAGCGACGCCGGGACCCGACACATCCCGGGAGTATTGCATACTTCCGGCCAGCTCTCCTAAGCTCTCCAACATCGACTTCGCAACGTGAGCGTCGTCGTTGGTTGGGGGGCAACATGAAAAAAGTAAAAGTAATGACCATTTACGGGACCCGTCCCGAGGGCATCAAGATGGCGCCCGTCATCCGTCGCCTCGAGGAGGATCCGCGATTCGAGTCGATCTCGGTGGTCACGGGACAACACCGCGAGATGCTGGACCAGGTGGGCGAGGTGCTGGGAATCACCCCGACGCACGATCTCGACGTTTTCGCGCCGGGCCAGACCCTCAACGAGATCATGGCCCGAATCATCACGCTGCTCGACCCGATCCTCGAAATGAAACGCCCCGACGCCGTCGTGGTCCAGGGCGGCACATCCACCGTCGCGGCGGCCGCGCTGGCCAGCTTCAACCGTCACATCCCCATCGTCCACCTGGAGGCGGGGCTCCGCAGCGGCGACATCGCGGCGCCGTTCCCGGAGGAGGCCAACCGCAGCGTCGCGACGCGGGTCAGTTCTCTCCACCTGGCCCCGACCCGGCAGTGCCGGGTCAATCTGGAACGAGAAGGGGTGCGCGGCAAGGACATCATCGTCACCGGGAACACCGTCATCGACGCCCTGATGCGGGCGGTGGAGGCCGATGTCCCCATCCGGAACGAGAAGATCCGCGAGGTGATCGCCTCGAACGCACCGATCCTGCTGGTCACCGCCCATCGCCGCGAGAACTGGGGAGCCCCCATGGAGCGGATCGGCAATGCCCTCGCCCGCCTGGCCCGCAGCCACCCAGGGCTCCGGGTGATCCTGCCGGCCCATCTCAACCCGATCGTCAGACACTGTCTACTGCCCCCGCTGGCCGGCCTGGAAAACGTCATCGTCTGCGAACCCCTCCCCTACGGCGAGTTCATCCAGGTGTTGAAGGCCTCGGACATCGTCCTGACCGATTCCGGCGGATTGCAGGAAGAGGCACCGGCCCTCGGCAAACCCGTCTTGGTGCTGCGCGAGAGGACAGACCGTCCCGAGGCGATCAAGGTCGGCGCGGCCCGGCTGGTCGGCACGGACGAGGAGATCATCCTCTCGGAGATCGGCAACCTGCTCGACCTCCCCGCCGGCCACGCCCCGGTTTCCGAGTCGGTCAACCCCTACGGGGACGGCGCGGCCGCGGTGCGGGCGGTCGCGGGAATCGCGGCCCTCCTCGGTGTCGGCGATCCCCTGCCCGATTTCGTCAGCCACACCCCGGCGCGTCCCTGGCCGCTGGCCAGGTCCGCCTGAGAGGGTCCACCCGGGACCGGGGCCCCAGCGGAACCGGAACCACCCGGCGGGAAAAGGAAGGGGCTGGGTGCCGAATCCTCGGATCGGCACCCAGCCCCTTTTCGGTATCGCTTCTCAGGCCTCCACCGCGGAGCCGCCGGCCGCGGCCAGCTTCTCCTTCGCGGAGTTCGAGAACGCATCAGCCGTCACATTGAGGGCGACGTTGATGTCGCCGTCGCCCAGCACCTTGACGAGCGCGCCGCTGCGGACGGCACCGGCCTCGACGAGATCCTCAACCGTGACCGCTCCCCCCTTGGGGAACAGCTCGGCAAGGCGACCGACGTTGACGACCTGGTACTCCACGCGGAACGGGTTCTTGAAGCCCTTGAGCTTCGGGATCCGCATGTGCATCGGCATCTGACCGCCCTCGAAGTTCGCGGGCACGTTCTTGCGAGCGCCCGTACCCTTCGTGCCACGACCGGCGGTCTTGCCCTTGGACGCCTCACCGCGGCCCACGCGGGTCTTGGCGGTGTTGGCGCCCGGGGCGGGACGCAGGTGATGAATCTTGAGAGCCATTACTTGACCTCTTCCACTTCCACGAGGTGGGCGACGGTGCGGATCATGCCGAGCACCTCGGGACAATCCTCACGCACCACCGTCTGACCGATGCGCTTCAATCCCAGGGTGCGAAGCGTGGCCCGCTGGTAGTCCTTGCCACCGATCCCCGACTTGATCTGGGTGATCCTCAGTTCCGCCATCAGCCAGCCACCTCTTCCTTGCGTGCACGGAGCAGCGCCGCCGGGGCGACGTCCTCCACCGGCAGGCCGCGACGCTTCGCGACGGACTCCGGTTCCTCGAGCTGCTGCAGGGCATCCACCGTCGCATGGACGACGTTGATGGCGTTGGCCGAGCCGAGCGACTTGGACAGCACGTCATGCACACCGGCGCATTCGAGCACCGCACGCGCCGATCCGCCGGCGATGACACCGGTACCGGGCGATGCGGGGCGCAGAAGCACCACGCCCGCGGCTTTCTCGCCCTGCACGGGGTGCGGGATGGTGCGCTGGATCAGCGGCACGCGGAAGAAGTGTTTCTTGGCCTCCTCCACGCCCTTGGCGATGGCGGCAGGCACCTCCTTCGCCTTGCCGTAGCCGACGCCGACGGTTCCCTCACCGTCACCGACGACCACCAGGGCGGTGAAGCTGAAACGACGCCCACCCTGGACGACCTTGGCGACGCGGTTGATGGCGACCACGCGCTCCAGATACTGGTTCTTCTCTTCCTTGGAAGCCTGGCCACGACGATCGTCACGGCCACGACGCTCCCCACCGCGGCGGTCACCGCGCTGCTGGGTTTCACTCATCGTGTTCCCTATCCTCTCGTCGTTCTCAGAATCCGAGACCGGCCTCGCGCGCCGCATCGGCGAGCGCGGCGATCCGGCCGTGGTACTTGTTCCCGGCACGGTCGAAGACGACGTTCTCGATGCCGGCCTGCTTCGCGCGCTGGGCGATGATCTCCCCCACCTTGCGGGCCTTCGCGGACTTGTCGCCCTCCGCCGCCCGCAGGTCCGCCTCCATGGTGGATGCGGAGACCAGGGTGCGGCCGGCGGTGTCGTCGATCACCTGGACGTACAGGTGCCGCGCGGAGCGGGTGACCACCATGCGAGGCCGCTCGGCGGTGCCGTTGATCTTCTTGCGGCCACGCAACTGACGGCGGGCGCGTGAGGCGGTCTTCGCCGCCAGGCCCTTGCGCATGCCAAGCGAGATAGCCATTACTTACCAGCCTTTCCGGCCTTGCGGCGGACGTGCTCGCCCGCGTAGCGAACGCCCTTGCCCTTGTACGGTTCGGGCTTGCGGATCTTGCGGATGTTCGCGGCGGTCTCACCGACAAGCTGTTTGTCGATGCCGTGCACCGTGAACTTGGTCTGGGTCTCGACGGTGAAGGTGATGCCCTCCGGGGCGTTGACCACCACCGGGTGCGAGAACCCGAGGGCGAACTCCAGCTGGGTGGGGCCCTTCGAGATGACGCGGTATCCGACACCCACGATCTCGAGTTTCTTCTCGTATCCCTGGGTGACCCCGGTGACCATGTTCGACACGAGGGTGCGGGTCAGGCCGTGCAGGGAGCGGGACAGCCGCTCGTCGTCCGGACGCGACACCTCCAGTTCGCCCTGCTCGTTCCTCGCGACGGTGATGGGTTCGCGAACGGTGAACTTCAGCTCACCCTTGGGGCCCTTGACGGCCACGTCCTGGCCGTCGATCTTGACCTCGACGTTGGACGGGACCGCGATCGGGAGCCTGCCAATTCGTGACATGTTCTATCTCCTTTTCAGTCTCGTCGGGTCACCAGACATAGGCGAGCACTTCGCCGCCCACGGACTTGGCAATTGCTTGTTTGTCGGTCAGCAGCCCCTGGGAGGTGGAGATGATGGCGATACCGAGACCGCCGAGCACCTTCGGGAGGGCGTTGGCCTTCGCGTAGACGCGCAGACCGGGCTTGCTGATGCGACGGAGCCCTGCGATGGAGCGCTCGCGGGAGTCACCGTATTTGAGGGTGACCTTGAGCACCTTGCCCACCTGTCCTTCAACCTCGGTCAGCTCGAAGTTCGAGATGTAACCCTCGGCCTTCAGAATCTCCGCGATGCCGACCTTGATCTTCGACGACGGCATGGACGTCGACTCCTGGTACGCCTGATTGGCGTTACGCAGACGCGTGAGCATGTCTGCGATGGGATCAGTCATTGTCATGGCTGTTTGGCTTCTTTCTCGCCCCGGTTTCCCTCACTGCTGGGGACCTTGGACAAATCGAAATTGGAAGTTCTTCTCGTGGCGCTCTGGGTCACCAGGACGACTTGGTCACGCCGGGAAGCTGACCCGCGTGGGCGAGCTCACGCAGGCAGACGCGGCACAGACCGAACTTGCGGTACACCGACTTGGGACGACCGCAGCGCTTGCAGCGGGTGTAGGCGCGCACACCGAACTTCGGCTTGCGGGACTGCTTGACCTTGAGTGCTGTCTTAGCCATGGTTCACGCTCACTTCTTCTTCTTGGGCTGGAACGCGGGGCCGCGGCTGCCCTTGACCGGCTTCGGGTCGTCGACGGCCTTGAAGGGGAACCCGAGGTGCTTCAGAAGCGCACGGCCCTCCTGGTCGTTGGTGGCCGAGGTCACGAACGTGATGTCCATGCCACGGACGCGGTCGATCTTGTCCTGGTCGATCTCCAGGAACATGACCTGCTCGTTCAATCCGAAGGTGTAGTTGCCCTTGCCGTCGAACTGGCGGCCGTTGAGGCCACGGAAGTCGCGGATACGGGGCAGGGCCAGGGTCAGCAGCCGGTCGGCGAACTCCCACATACGGTTCCCGCGGAGGGTGACGTGGCAGCCGATGGGCATGCCCTCGCGCAGCTTGAACTGGGCGATGGACTTGCGGGCCTTGGTGATGGTGGGTTTCTGACCCGTGATCACGGTCAGGTCGCGGACGGCGCCGTCGATGATCTTGGAGTCGCGAGCGGCCTCGCCGACACCCATGTTGACCACGATCTTGGTCAGACCGGGGATCTGCATGACGTTGGCGTACTTGAACTCCTCCTGCAGGGCAGGAACGATCTGCTCGCGGTACTTCTTCTTCAGGCGCGGGATCTCGATGTCGTTGCTCATCAGATCTCCTTCCCGGTCTTCTGGGCGATGCGGACGCTGCGCTGGGCCTGGTACTCGGACCCGTCGGAACGCTTCTTGGTGACATCGACGCGCTGGTAGCCGACCCGGGTCACGACCTCCTTGCCGTCAACCTTGGTGACGAGCTGGACGTTCGAGACGTGAATGGGGGCCTCGAAGCTGATGATGCCGCCCTCGATGCGACGCCCGTTGGTGCCCTGGGATTCGCGCTTGTGCCGTTTGACGACGTTGACGCCCTCGACGGTCACCTTCTGGGCGCGGGGATCGACGGCGATGATCTCACCGGTCTTGCCCTTGTCCTTGCCTGCGATGACCTTGACGCGGTCGCCCTTCTTCACGTGGAGCGAGTTCATCTCAGATCACCTCCGTGGCGAGTGAAGCGATGCGTGTGAACTTCTTCTCGCGCAGTTCCCGGGCCACCGGGCCGAAGATGCGGGTGCCGCGGGGCTCCCCGTCGCTCTTCAGGATGACGGCGGCGTTCTCGTCGAACTTGATGTACGAGCCGTCGCCGCGGCGACGCTCCTTGGCTGTACGCACTACGACGGCCTTGACGATGTCGCCCTTCTTGACGTTGCCGCCGGGGATCGCGTCCTTGACCGTGGCGACGATGATGTCACCGAGGTAGGCGTAACGACGCTTCGAGCCACCGAGAACGCGGATGCACAAGAGCTCCTTGGCACCAGTGTTGTCGGCGACCTTGAGTCGCGACTCCTGCTGGATCATTTGTTCTCCTCCGTCCGACCGGTTCCCGGGCCCGGGCCTGGTCGGAACTCGCATGATGAACCCCCTGGATTTTGCCAGGAGGCGCCCCGGGCCTCGGGCACGGGGTTTCGTCGCCCGAGAGAGGTCCCCACCCGGAAAGCCGGAGGGCACAGACTCAAGGCAACTTGCAAAGCGTACCCCAAGGGGCCCCGTCGGGCGAAACCGATACCCAGAGGGTGTGGGGCCGTCACACACAAACACGCGACGGCCCCACACCAACTCTCAGTTCACCCCCGGCCCGGAACCGGATCCGTCGGGTTTCTCCGGCTCACCGGGGTCATCCGGTTCTCCGGGATCACCGGCTTCCTCAGGTTCTGCCGATTCCTCGGAACAGCTGGATTCTCCGGGCGCCTCGGATCCACCCGGTTCGTCCGCCTTCTCCGGGTCGTCCTGCGCTTCGGATTTCTCGGTTCCCCCGGATCCGGACCTCGTCTTCTTCTTGCTCTTGCCGTTCCCGGATTCCGGTTTCCCGTGGAGGAGGTTCCGGCGTTTCCGAACGGCCAGCCAGGTTCCCAGCGAAGTGGCGATCAGGACCAGGCCCGCCAGGAGAACCCAGTAGGGAACACCGGAATCGACCTGGAGCGGCACCCGTTTGCCCACCAGGTTGTACTCGGTGTCGTACCCCTCGAGGACGAGTTGGTGTCCTCCCGTTGACAGTTCCGGCAGCGTCACCGTGGCCTCCACGGTGCCGTCCTCCGCCACCGTGAAGTTGCCGAGCATCTGCGGCTCCGACTCGACGGTGACCCGCACCTTGGTTCCCGGAAGGAGTCCTTCGATGCGAATGTTGACCTTTCCGTCCTGGGTGACCCGGTATTCGGTGTCGTGAGCGGGATATTCACCATCCTCACCCACGGGACCCAAAGTGACTTTCATCTCCGCTCCCCCGGGAATGATCGGCCGTTGCCCGAACCTGACGATCGCGTCGATGACCCCACCCCCCTGCACGCTCGGAGGTTTCGCGTCCTCATCGATGTTGATGCGCTGGGACCACGTGATCAACCTGGTCGCCCAAGCGCGGTGACCTTCCTTGTTCGGATGGAAGAGCTCCTGCAGCTTTTCCATCTTGACCACTTCGGCAGCGCCCCGCCAAGCCACGCTACCCAGGGTGAGCCTCACGAAATAGGAGTCCTCCTCACAGATGGTGTGGCTCACCGCGAAGTCCTCCACCGAGTCCGCGAAATACACAGGCCAGCCTTTGCCCGCAGCCTCCTTGACGCTTGCCTCCACCTTGCCGTTGAGGGCCGCCAGTATTTTCTCGCTCACCTCGATCTCGGCCGGGCTGAACCCGATGTAGCGGGTACCGAGATTCTTCCACGACAGCGGCCAGAGCGCCTGCGCGGAGGCGATCAACGCATCCGCCCCCAGGTTACCGTTGCATTGGCCACGCTTCTTGGGCCACAAAGGATTGGGGTAGGGTGAGACGATCACGGGGGCCATGACTCCCCCTCTCGCCTTTATCATCTGTTCACTGTTGACGGCCCGCGCAATCTTTTCATACGTGTCGGCGAACCCGGGATGCTTCTTAATTCTTTCAAGGTAGTGTTGCCGGCCTTTCTCGTCGGCACAATTTCCGAAGAAGCAGTGTCTCACTATCTCCGAGAAGCCGATGTCGTTACCGCCTATTGTGAGGAACACGATCTCCGGCGCTTCCACCTTCTTGAGAAGATTCATCTGATCGGGTTGTTTGTCGGTCTGGAGAAGGCCGAGCAGGTCGGGGCTGGTGGCCCCAGAGCAGGCGATGACCACGGCGTCGGGTTCCACATCGACGCCATAGGCGTTCCTGGAGCGGTGACAGGTGTAGTCCTCGCCGTCCTCCTCGTAGTCCCCCGCTCCTTCACCGGAGGAGTAGGAGTCCCCCAGTACGACGGTTCTTCCTCCGTGATGCTTGAGAAGGACACCTCCGTCCCCCCGCTTCAGGTCTCCGTCGATCAGGTTCACCGTCCCCCTTCTCGACACCGCGCCGAGCGCTTGGGAGCCGGCGAGCACAACCCAGTCCACCTTTCCCGTGTGTCCGGAACGAGTGCCCACGGTCCACACCTGCTCCACCGTGCCGCCCGGCGGAATCGCAGCCAGGTGTTTGCTGGGCGCGGGCACGAAGGGAACTGCCTTGCGATCGCTGAAGGAGATCAAAAGACTGGCATCCGTAACGGGATTCCTGCTCGGGTTGTGGACCGTGACCCGGAAGTGCATGAGCTCACCTGCCCGCACCGTTTCGGGATCCGCCACCGAGAGTTCGAGAGCCGCCGGTTTCAGTTTTTCCAGTTGCTTGATCAGCTCGCCCGAATCCTTTGCATCAGAAAAAGTGCCGCCCGTGACATTGGCTATGCATTCCAGTTCACCTCCGCCGTCCTCGATGTCGAAGGCTACGGCCGCCACGGTCAGGTCAAACCCTGAGTCGACGATGCTCTTCGCGACTTCGCAGGGCGGAGTGCCGCAGTTTGATTTTCCATCGGAAACCAGAACTATGGTCGCCGTTCCGTATCCCGCCGCCCTCAGGGAATCGGCAGCCGCCTTCAGGGCAGGCCCCGTGGGGGTACCACCATTGGCGGTCAGCATCTGAATCTCTGCAGTGACGTCTGTGACATCGCTGTTGTCGCTGGGAGACAGCCCTCTCACCCAACCACCCGCTTGACAATTGTCGACCTGATTCCCCTCCCCGGGGTAGGTCCAGAGCCCGACCCGCTGTCCACGACGGGACTGGACAAGGTCCTTCATGGCGGCCTTGGCTGTGGCCAGTTTGACGGTACCGGATGAGTCGTTCTCGTTCATGGAACCGGATACGTCAAATACGATGGCCAGGGGCGCATCCTCCGCGAAGGCATCGGGTGTGGCATGGACGAAGGTGGCGAGCAGAGCCAGCAGGGTCAGAACTGACAGAATTTTGCTTTTCATCGGTTCGTCTCCAATGTTGCGATCTGATCAGGGATGCCCTTCAGAATCATGTCGCCAAGAATGACGCTACTGTTCTTCTCAGATGTCACAGTAATTTCCAGACGCAAAACCTTCTCCACGGAAACGTTCACTTCCGCGGGCTTGGCGTAAGTCGCCGTGACATTTGCCAGCTCAACACCGTCACCCGTGATTACCACCTGCACGGCACCATCCGAATCGCCGCGATCATCAACACCGACGAGCCCGCTGAGTCTGTACGCCTTCCGATCGATGAGCCATACCGCCTTGCTCGGGCTGCTCACTCTTCCCGAGCTGCACTTGACGGAATTGGTGTAAGCGGTTCCATTGATCTTGGCGTCGAACGCAGAGCATCCGTATCCTTCCGCCTTCACCTTCGACAGATACACTGCCATCCCTGGTTGGGCCACAATCACCTTGACTGCGCTCGGCAGCGGTTCACCCGTGGCAACACTTGCTTCCAGCACCGTTCCCGTGCGCGAAGCAAGGTCAAAACGTTCCTCTACCTCAACCTCGACGCCAAGCCTCTTCAGGGCTTCCACGGCTTCGGTTTGGGAGAGTCCAACGACGTTGGGCATGACCGCTGGTTTGCTCACTCGAAGTTTGATCGCAGATGCAACCGCCTCCCCACCAACGGGTTCCTGGGCCACCACGAATCCCGCATCGCCGCCCCATTCCACCTCGGAGATCTCAATTGAGGACAGAGCGACTCCCGAATCAGCCAATACCTGTTTCGCATCGACGAGACCCATTCCCCTCAAATCCGGCATGGCGAGTCCAGGAACCTGCTGCGCCGCAGGGATCTCAATGACCGAGGGCCCCGCCTCGGAGCGTCCCGCCTGGATCCGCTCATTCAGGAACCACCCACCGACCAGCCCGGCCAGCAGGCAGGAGACGCTCCACAGGACGAATGCGGTCAACCCCAGTTTCCGGAGCTGGCTCCGGGTTTTCTTCGCCTGGTCGGGAGTTCTCTCCTTCCTCTTCCTGCCTCGCCGTTTCCCGGCCTCCCCGGCACCATCCTGAGATGTCTCCGTGCCCACGGGTCCGGGCGGAGCAGCGGGCCCCGGTGTTCCCACGGGCACCTGCACAGGAGGCTGGCTGGCTGGCGGGTGATTCACCACCTTTCGCGTTGGCTGCTGCTGTGCAGCGGGCGGTGGCCCCACCGGCCGGGGTGGTTGCGGCGGGCGAGGCGGCCGTGGCCCACTCACCGGGGAAGGAGCCGATCCAGCCGAGGAGCGGGGATCACCGCCCGGTGGTCGGGGTGCTCCGGCCGGTTTTGCCGCCTGCATCTGTTGAGGCGGACCGCCCGGCGGAGGGCCGGGGTTCGCTGTTCCGGGCTTCCCTCCACCGATGGAAGGCCTTGGTGACTTCGCGGGAGGCGCAGGTTTTCCGGACACCGGCCCGCCATTTTTCGCTTCCTCGACCGCGGAAACTTCTTCCCTACCCTCCGCTGTGGTCTCATTCACGGATTCCCCAGGTGCCTGCGGCTGATCGCCACCGGCCGGTCCCTGTTCATGTGTCATCGATTTTCCCTCCACCCAACTTCTTCATCACACGTCTCCGAAAAGATTCCTTCACCCTTGAAATGAGCCAATTCATCGTCGATCGCACAAACTCGAGGCCGCCCATGTGGCACACGGAACCGGCATCGTGGTGTTTCCTCGCGGCGGATAGTGATCGTTCATGTGGACTCCCCATTGATCCAGTGATGCAATTCTTGCGTACACGACCCCGCCTTGGGAAGACTTCTCGGAACCGATCCCGGTGTCGCGCAGCCCGGGCCCCACACGGCTTCATGGCGGTCAACGTCATCCTGTCCGTTGGCATCGCACCTCGGGACCCGGGTCCTGTTCGATCCATGGCATTTCCGTCGATTGCGCGGAACACACCACCTGGTGGGTCCTTCCGGGCATCCGGCCGACTTGCCCCACCCCGTGACGGCCTCTCCCAGTGGTCCTTGCCGACCTCAACGGCCCGGCGGCGCGCCAGGCCCTCCGCCCCACCCTGTGGAACGGTTTCGCGTCACCGCAGCACCGCGAACTTGTCCTCGCTGCTCAGGATCAGGTACTGGTCTTCCTGCTGGATGTAGGTGTAGCCGTCGAAGGCCTGTTTCCACAGCATCTCCGGCTGGCCGGGTTTGATCGCCACCAGTTGCACGCCCTCGCCCCTGTCATCGGAGGCTATGACGTTTCCATCCGCCGTGCGGAACACCACCCGACCGAACGCCACCGAGTACTTCTCCAGCTCGATTTTTCCCGTGCCCATGTCGGCGACGCCCACGTACATCTCCTGCGATTCCGCCAGCAACACCACCGGCTGTCCCCCGTGATCGAAGATGGTCGGGTAACCGCTGCCCCAGTTCTGCCCCCATTGCACGCCCCCGGTGCGCGGATCGAGGCGTTCAACCATTTCACCCTGAAGTGACCCGACGAGCAGGGCGTCCTTGAAGACGTGGAGCGGCCCGTTGGAGTTCGGTTTCTGCCAGATCTGGTTGCCTGCCGAGTCGTAGGCGGCCAGGCGGCCGTTGTTGTGCTCGGAGGCGACGACGATCCCGTCGATGCGCACGAAACCCGTCGAATCGCTGTACCAGGAAGGTGCGCTGCCGTCGGTCAGGGACATGGACTTGAAGCAGCTGACATCAGCCCCGAACTCGTTGACCCAGCAGAGATCGGCGAATCCGTCGCGCTCCCTGACCATGAACGCGCCCTCCTGCGGTTCGATGGCGACCTCGGTCGTCCACTCGGCGACACCCGAGCCCGCGATGTCCGGGATGCGGCTGATCCTCACCTTGCCGATGGCCTCCTCGTCCGGTTCGTAGTGGTAGACGGCCTTCGTGTCGCTTCCCACCATCGATCCGTGGCCCAGGTCGAGTTCACGCACGAATCCCCCGTCCGAGGCCCGGTGAACCAGGAACCGGTTCCTTCCGGCAGCGTCCGTGACGACCAGCCCGAACAGCCCGTCGGACAGTTTGGTGTTGATCTGGATGCTCACCGCACCACCGATCCGCTCACCGATGTCAACCGACCAGCGCTCCGAACCGTCGTCCCAGGCAAACAACTTGAGCCGTGTTTCCCCACCGGCCGCGTTGGGGGCCAGCAGCAACCCCTCAGCCACACCTCCGACGACCCCGCCCCCGCTTTGACCCTCCCATGCGATCTGGGGGGCCTGGCCAAGTCCGGCGACAGGTTTGACGGCCTCCTCCTTCCCGTTTCCCCGCAGGAAGAACCACCAGGTCCCGAACCCGGCGGCGAGCACCAGCACGGCCGCCAGCGCAATGATCAGAACCGTTCTCGCCCTGCCCGGTCCGCGCGGCGGTTGTGGCTGCCCCGCCTGCCCCGGAACCGTTTCCCCCGGGGATTGCGGGGATGCCACGGACTGCTCGGGAGGACGAGGAACGAACCCCTGCGGCGGCGCGATCATGTCCGGTCCCGGGCCGAGATGCCCGTCGGGTGGGGTGTGCTGTTCGCTCATACAGACTCCTCACTGATCCGGTAGCCCCATTCTTGCTCACCCGGAGCTGCGCGACGAAGGTTTTCCGGAACCGGTTCCGGAAGTCTCCGCCCCGCTCGGCCTGCTGTCGTCGTTTTGGTCACACGCAGACTCTTCAATAGCCAAACCTAACCAAATCGCTGGTTCCGGGGTGGTGAGCGGCTAGTCTTTCTGGCATGGAACTTACTGGAGAACTAAAGGAAGCTTTCAACGCCCAGGTCACCATGGAGCTGCAGGCTGCCGTCGTGTACCGGCAGCTTTCCATCGATATGGACGCCCTCGACCTGCCCGGCATCGCCGGCTGGTTCAAGGCCCAGTCCGCCGAGGAAGAGGTGCACGCGGACAAATTCATCACCCACATGCTGGATCGTGACGCCACCCCGCTGATCGGCGCCATCAACGCCCAGCCCAAGCACGTCACCACGGTCCTCGAGGCCTTCGAGGCCGCCCTCGCCCACGAGAAGAAGGTGTCCGAGGCCATCCGCGGCCTCTACCGCCTCGCCAACTCCACCGACGACATCGATGCCCTGCCGCTGCTGAGCTGGTTCGTCGACGAGCAGATCGAGGAGGAATCCACCGTCTCCGCCATCATCAACCGCATCAAACTGATCGGCAATGACGGCAACGGCATCCTCCGCCTCGACGAGGAACTCGGCGGTCGCTCAACGCAGGCCTGAGCCCACAGCCATTGAACAGGCGCGGGGCGGCCCGATCTCCTTCCCGGGAGTCGGGCCGCCCCGCGCCTTGTCAGGAGCAGTTGTCCCGATCAGGCGTTCCGCCGCTTCAGCGCCATTCTCGCCGAATCCACCAGCAGCACCAGACCAGCTCCCATCTGGATGCAGTCCTTGACCACCAGACGTCCGCGGCCCGACAGGAATGGCTGCCCCAGATCCGCGTCGGCCAGCCCCTCTGCCGGAGCAGTCACCCAGACCTGCGGCGTGGTGAGAAGGAACGACAGGGTGACGCAAGTGAACCCGATCAGCGCCAACGCACCCAACATGCCCAATTCAGGGCGCACCCAGTGCAGGGCGATGAACACGGCGATCAGGATGATGCTCACCCCCACGAAGATGGCCATCGGATACGTGCCATTGGCCTCATGCCAGGCTCGGTTCGCTTCATTCAGCACACCTTCGGCATTGACATGGGCCTTGTAGTTCTCGGGATCCTTGATCATCCACCTCATGAGCGGAGACGTGGCAACGAAGGGGACGATACCGTCGGCCTCATATTTGAACCATTTGAGTCCCCCGATCCACAGCAGGACGATCAAGACCCCGATCCGCAGCACCGTCATCGCAACCCGGTCGAGACCCGCGAGCCACGTGCTCACCTTGACCACAATTCCCGTTGTCCCGCTTTTATCAGTTTTGGTCACAGCTTTTCCTTCCTCGACGAGGACACCCACGAGCCGCTGCGGGCGAGACATCCGCTTCGAAGAACAAGACCTTGCCTACAAGCCCGCCGACATCGTGCGCGTCACGTGAACCACACTGATTCTCAAGCGGAGAATGCTACAGGAATCACGAAGGAAACCCGGTCATACGAGAGGTTCATCGAGTGTCCCGCTCCAGGGACCTGATTTTTCCGCCACCAACGCGAATCACCACGAATTCGCCACGACAACGGCCCGGCCTCCAAGAGGCCGGGCCGTTCATGTGATTCAGATCACTTGGCGCGTTCGATGATCTCGATCAGGCGCCAGCGCTTCTGCGCCGACAATGGACGGGTCTCCATGACGCGGACGCGGTCACCGATACCGGCGGTGTTGTCCTCGTCGTGGACCTTGATGCGCGACGACTTGGTCATGACCTTGCCGTAGAGCGGGTGCTTCACGCGGTCCTCGACCAGGACGACGATGGTCTTGTCCATCTTGTCCGAGACGACGACGCCCTGCATCACCTTGCGGCGGCCGCGCAGCTCGTTGACGGTCAGGGCCTTGCTCATCAGATCTCACCTGCTTCGCGTTTGATGAAACGGGCCTTGAAGGGCAGCTTGTGGACGGCGAGGCGCATCGCCTCGCGGGGCACCGCAGCGGAGTGACCCATGGGTGGGCTGGGGTACCCCGCCCACCCGTCCCTTGCCTATTCGGTGATGAGGGCGTAGGCGGAGATGCGTTTGACCCGCGCCGACGCCCCCCAGGCCACCAGCGTCCCAAGCAGGACGACACCGACCGCCACCACCAGAATCATCCACGGTTCAACGCCGAGGTCCACCTTCCGGAACCCCACCCCTGCCAGCAGAGCCCCGAAACCAGGCGCGAGGGCGAACCCGCCGGCAGCCCCTCCGAGAGCTGTGCCGATCAGCAACGGCGGGAGCAGTCCGGCCAGGATCTGGCGACGCAGCTGGCCAGACGTGAACCCGAGGGCTTTGAGCACTCCGAAGTCGCGCGCCTGCTGGCGGATCTGGGTGGTGATGACAACCCCGGTGACGAGCGCCGTCGTCGCCACGGTGAGGGTGACGATGGTCGCGATGAGGCCGAGCATCATGTCCGAGTACGGGCGGCTCTCTGTCTCCATCGCCTGCTTCATGTCTCCGCCCGACCCGCTGGGCGTTAGTGCCTCAACCTGGCTGCGAAGTTCACCCGACGACTGCCCGGGCCGCCCGAACACCCACAGCCCTGTCGGCCGGTGCTCGGGAACTATGCGTCGGATACCGTCGTAGGTCAGGTCCGCGAACATCCCCAGCCGCCGCGATCCCTGCAGCAGCCCGACGACGAGGAAATCCTGGGCATGGCCTTGGAAGTCGACTGCGATGGTGTCGCCGATCCCTGCGCCCGTGAGGTCTGCCACCCGGGGGCCGATGGCGATCTCGTTGTCGTGGCGCGGCTCACGGCCCTCGTAGGCTGAAGTGGACAGGACATCGAAGTCCTGAAGCGTTCTGCCGGCGATCTGCCTGCCGGAGATGGTCAGCGTGAGGGAATCGTGGCGGTAGGCCTTCTCGACCCCAGGAAGTTGCCGTATCTTCTCGAGCGTGGCGTCGACGTCCTCGGGGTGCATGCGTTCGACGGTTACGTCGGCGTAGTCACCGATCAGAAAGTGCGCGAGGTTCGGCTGGATCTTGACCATGCCGACCGCGAAACTCGCGAACACCAGCACCAACGCGAGCACCATCGTTGTGGCGGCGGCGCGGCCGGGATGGACGAGCGAGTGGCCGAGCCCCAAACGTTCCGGCACCGCTCCCCGGGAACGATCGAGCGGAAGAGGCTGGGCTCTGAAATCGTGGGCCTCCAGGCCACCCCGCAACGCGACCACCGGGCTCAGGGAACGCACCCGGAGCGCCGCGAGCCCGGCGGCCAGGGCGATGGGCGCCAGCAGCACCGCGGCGGAGACGAGGCCCGCGAACAGATTGAGGCCCGGGCTCCACACCACCGAGCCTTGCTGGGAGAGCTGCCAGCTCAGGACCGGCAGGACCGAGTAGCTCAGCGCGATCCCGGCCAGCGCGGCCACTGCACCACCCAGGACGTACGGCAGGGCGACGGAGGCGATGATCCGGCCGGTGCGATATCCGAATGCCTTGAGCGCACCAATGGCGGTGGAGTCCTGCGAGATTGCCTCGGCTATGAGGGTCCGCAGGACAATGACCACGACGATCAGCAGGACCGCAGCGAAGGCGAGGAGTGACAGCGCGAACACGCTGGCCCCAAGTCCCCCACCCGTGCGTAGGAGCGCGACGCTGGCCGAGGACAGCTGCACATCCTGGCCGACAGACGCGCGTACCGCGGCCTCCGTATCGGCCAGGACCTTGTCGGCATCAATGTCGGCGGTAACGTTCGCCGAGGTCAGGGTGATCTGGTTCGTCCACCCGGTGATGTCGACGCCCGGGTTGGTGACGAACAGCATGACCCCAAAGGCACGGCCGGTGAAATGGGTGGCCTCGAGGTAGCCCTGGACGTGGAAAGTGTGGTCCTGACCGTCGGCGCGAATCGTGACCGGTTCGCCCAAGGGGTAGTCGGAGGCGAGCGTGAAGGGGATCACGATGCCGTCGTCGAAAGTTGTCTCGGCGAGCGCGGTAACGCGGTACTGGTTGCGGCTCCAGTCCTGGGCCGGCGTAAACAGGAACAGGCTCGATAGGTCGGTGCCGCCGACCTCGATGCTCGACCAGCGTCCTCGGAGCCCTCGGACGTCAACCTCCGCCACGCGCCCGTCGGCGCGCAGCGTCTCGGCGACTGGGCTCCTCGGGAGGGGGTCCAGAACGATCAGATCGGTGGTTCCAAGCTCCTGCGCGCGGCGGTCGAAGTTGGAGTTGTAGTCCGTTGCAACGATCAACGCCAGGTTCGCTACGGCCGCGGCGAGCAGCGTGAGGATCCCGAGCGTGGCGAGGCGGCCCCAGTGCCGCTTGAGGTTGCGGCGGATCAGGATGGCGGTCGCCACGCTCACCACCCCATCTCGTCGAGAAAGTGCTGCAGCCTTTCGCGTCTGCCCGAGTCCTTGCGGTCGAAGCGCCCGAGTTTGAGATCCCCGACGATCACCCCGTCGCTCAAGTAGAGGATGCGGCTGCCGCGCAGCGCTGACCGAACGTCGTGGGTGACCATGAGGATGCACTGACCGCCGGCATGGAGATCACTGAGGAGGTCGAGGACGGCATCGCTTGCCTCGGAGTTCAACTGGCCGGTGGGTTCATCGGCGAACAGCACCCGCGGCTCGCGGATCAAGGCCCGGACGATGCCTGCGCGTTGCGCCTCACCGCCGGACAGAGTCGTAGCGACGGCGCCCCGGGTCCGCTCGGGCAGACCGACCCGGTCGAACAGCTCACCGGCTCGTTCCACGACCTCCCTGCGGCGCCGAGAGCCGAGCAGCCCGACCGCCAGGACGTTGTCGCTGACCGAAAGCGAGTCGAGGAGATAGACCTGCTGAAACACGAAACCGCAGTGGTCGAGCCGGAACCTTGCCAGCTTGTCTTCGGACATTTTCTCGATGTTCCGGCCGTCGAAGACGATCCGGCCGAGACTCGGCCGGTCCATGCCCGACAGGGCGTACAGCAGCGTCGACTTGCCGGCACCGGAGGGCCCCATGACGACCGTGAAGTCATCACCATCGATCTCCAGATCGATGTTCTTCAACACATGGTGCTGCGACCCTTTGCGGGAGAATGTCTTCGACAGCTTCTCAGTGGTGATCAGACTCGCCATGTCCTTGACGCTACGGCCCAGGGCCCTGAAAGGTCCTTGCCGATTCCTTAAACCTTTCTGAACTGGCGGCCCACCAAGCAATCCCACGCCGTTTTGTTGATCCGGCACACGGCTCCTCATTCACCCGGCGCCGCGTGCCGGGAAGATGGCGAGATGCGGACGGGCATTGGGAGGCGGCCACGGCAGTAACACCCGGCGCGGTTCGGCTAGGCCAAGGGCAGGGTGAGCTGAGCGACGAAACCAGCACAGCCATCCGCGTTGGCCAGGGTCAGGTCGCCCCCCATGCGCTCGGCCAGCCAGGCCGAGGTGTACAACCCCAGGCCCGAGCCCGGGATGCCGGCCGCGTTGGATCCTCGGAAGCGCTTCACCACCAGGCTTGCGACCTCCTCGTCGCGCACGCCGGGGCCTGCGTCCGTCAGACGCAGCCACCACGACTCGGCCGTGGTACCGGAGTCGACGACAACCCGCGTACCCGCGTACTTGGCCGCGTTGCCCAGGAGGTTGTCGAGGATCTGGGCGAGGCGCTTCGGGTCGGCGACGACGATCGCCTCGGCCAGCTGGAACGGTTCGAGCGCCCCCGTCGCATCGGCCGCACGAAGCAGACCCGCGACGCGCGGCGTCGACAATTCCTCGGGGACGACGGGCAGCGCGTCCAGGCGGTCGTCGCTGGCGGCACTGAGCTCGTCAATGAGGGAGTCGACGAGCCGGGCCCGCTCGGCGATCGCGTCGAGCCGCTGCTGCCGGACCGCATCGCCCTCCTTGAGCGCGAGCAGCTCGGCATTGGCCAGGATCGTGGCGACGGGGGTTCGGAGGTCGTGGCTCAGCTGGGCGACCAAGTCGCGTTTGGCCTCCTCCGCCTTGGCTGCGGCCTCGCGGGCGGCCGCGAGTTCAGTACGCATCAGGTCGAAGGAGCTCGTGAAGGCCCCGAAGGCCTGCCCACGATCCACTCTGAGAGGCGCATCCAGCCTGCCCGCACCGACATCGGCGGCAAACTGCTCCAGGCGCCGGAAGGGTCGCAACAACCTCACCCACGCCCAGAAGGCCCAGGCGGCGGCACCCACCCCGGCCAGCCCCAGCGCACCGGCCCCGATGCGTCGCGCACTCCCCCAGACCATCGCCCAATGCTGCTGCTGTCGGGAACCCAGCCACGCACGACCCACGACTCGGCCATCAACCACGACGTCGAACCCGAACGCTCCCCGCTGGGCGGCCTCGAGGTCGGAGACGATCGGGTCGCCGCTGCTTGCCACCACGCTGCCGCCCGCGACGATCGTCCAATCACCGGAATAGGTGGCCTCGATGCGGGGCCAGGTCGCACGCACGTGGGCGAGGAAGTCGTTGGCCTCCACGACATCGAACCGCGGCGCAGCGGGAGCCGGGGCCAGCCACACCGCGACCGCCCCAAGCAGCAGTACCACGGGAGCCACGAGCAGGGTGGCGAAACGCCTCACCGGCCGCCCTCAAAGACGTAGCCACGCCCCCACACCGTCTTGACGTAGCGGGGGTCGGCCGGATCCGGTTCGATGTGGGTGCGCAGACGACGCACATGCACGCTGAGCGTGGCATCGCCGGTCAGCGGCGAATCCCAGACCGCGGTAAACAGTTCCTCCTTCGGCACGACCCGCCCACGATTCGCCACGAGATGCCGAAGCAGCCGGTGCTCCATCGCCGTCAGCTTTACCTCGACCCCATCCACGAAGACCCGGTCGGCGTCGTCGTCAACCACCAGCCAGTCGTCGCGAAAACCCCGCGGCTGTCCCAGCCGGTCCAGCATGCGGCGAACCTTGGCCAGCAGCACCGCCAAGGAGACGGGTTTGCGAACGTAATCGTCACCCCCGAGCCCCAGAGCAAGGATCTGGTCGTCGTCGCTGCCCCGAGCCGACAGGAACAGGATCGGCACCTCGCTCCTTGCCCGCATTGCGCGGCACACCTCGAACCCGTTCACATCCGGCAGGTTCACATCGAGCACGACCAGTTTCGGCGGGCGCGCGTTGAACGCAGCCAACGCGGAGGCGCCATCAACGACGTACTCGGCCTCAAGCCCGAAAGCCTGCAGGTACGTTGCGATGGCATCGGCCAGCTCAGCTTCGTCGTCGACGATCAACACGCCCATGGGCTGATCGTAACCGCCACTGGAAACGGAAAGGCCCGCCCCAACCGGGACGGGCCACTTCCTGGCGAATCACTTGGCGCGTTCGATGATCTCGATCAGGCGCCAGCGCTTCTGCGCCGACAATGGACGGGTCTCCATGACGCGGACGCGGTCACCGATACCGGCGGTGTTGTCCTCGTCGTGGACCTTGATGCGCGACGACTTGGTCATGACCTTGCCGTAGAGCGGGTGCTTCACGCGGTCCTCGACCAGGACGACGATGGTCTTGTCCATCTTGTCCGAGACGACGACGCCCTGCATCACCTTGCGGCGGCCGCGCTGTTGGGTGGTGGCTTCAGACATACTCACTTCTCCTGGATCGCGGGCTCATCGACGATGCCGAGGTTGCGTTCCTGCAACACGGTGTAGACGCGGGCGATGTCCTTGCGGACCTCGCGAAGCCGCCCGTGCGACTCCAGCTGCCCCGTGGCGGCAGCGAACCGGAGGCCGAACAGCTCCTCCTTCAGCTCCACCACCTTGGCGTTGAGCTGTTCGCGGGACAGGCCGCGCAGCTCGTTGGCGGTCAGGGCCTTGCTCATCAGATCTCACCTGCTTCGCGTTTGATGAAACGGGCCTTGAAGGGCAGCTTGTGGATGGCGAGGCGCATCGCCTCACGGGCCACATCCTCACCCACGCCGGAGAGCTCGAAGAGCACCCGGCCGGGCTTGACGTTGGCCACCCACCACTCGGGCGAACCCTTGCCGGAACCCATGCGGGTCTCGGCCGGCTTCTTGGTCAGGGGACGGTCCGGGTAGACGTTGATCCAGACCTTGCCGCCACGCTTGATGTGACGGGTCATGGCGATACGAGCCGCCTCGATCTGACGGTTCGTCAGGTAGGAGGACTCGAGCGCCTGGATGCCGTACTCACCGAAGGCGAGCTTCGTGGCGCCCTTGGCAACACCGTCACGCTTCGGGTGGTGCTGCTTGCGGAACTTGACGCGACGAGGAATCAGCATGGCTCACGCTCCTGCGTTCGAGGTTTCGGGAGCAGCCTCGGCCGGGGCCTGGGCTGCTTCGGCGCGACGGCGTCCGCCGCGCTCGGGACGATCTCCACGGCCCTCGCCGCGTCCCGGGCGACGGCCCGAACGCTGACGACCGGTGGGGGCGGAGTTGCGGGCGGCCTTCTGGGCGGCGCGTTCGGCGCGGGTGCCGGTGACGTCGCCCTTGTAGATCCACACCTTGACGCCGATCCGCCCGAAGGTGGTGCGGGCCTCGTAGAAGCCGTAATCAATGTCGGCGCGGAGGGTGTGCAGCGGCACCTGGCCGTCGCGGTAGCCCTCGGAACGCGACATCTCGGCCCCGCCGAGACGCCCGGAGCACTTGATGCGGATGCCCTTGGCGCCGGCGCGCATCGCCGTCTGCTGGGCCTTGCGCATCGCGCGGCGGAAGGCCACGCGCGCACCCAGCTGCTCGGCGACACCCTGCGCGACGAGCTGGGCGTCGATCTCCGGGTTCTTGACCTCGAGGATGTTCAGCTGCACCTGCTTGCCGGTCAGCTTCTCCAGCTCGGCCCGCACCCGCTCCGCCTCGGCGCCATTACGGCCGATGACGATCCCGGGACGCGCAGCGTGCAGGAAAATGGTGACCCGCTTGGAACGGCGCTCGATCTCGATGGAGGAGATCCCGGCGCGTTCCAGCGACTTGGTCAGGTAGTTGCGGATCTTCACGTCCTCGGCCACGTAGTCCGCGTAGTTCTTCGTCGCGTACCAGCGGGTGATGTGATCCGTGGTGATGCCGAGACGGAAGCCGTTCGGGTTGATCTTCTGCCCCATGCTCAGGCCTCCTTCGACTCTCGGGGTTCAACGACCACAGTGATGTGGGAGCCGCGTTTCAGGATCCGCGAGGCGGAGCCCTTGGCGCGGGGACGGATGCGACGCAGGGTCACGCCCTCGTCGACGAATGCCTTGGACACGTACAGGTCCCGGGGGTCCAGGTCCTCGGTGTTCTCGGCGTTGGCGACGGCCGAGGCCACCACCTTGTACACGGGCTCCGAAGCCGCCTGGGGGGCGAACTTCAGGGCGGTGAGTGCCTCGGAGACGTCCATGCCGCGGATCAGATTCACCACACGACGCACCTTCATCGGGCTCATCCGGACGTGACGCGCGATGGCGTAGGAGCCGGGACGATCACCGAGCAGGGCCTCGCGACGGGCGCTGTTGCCGTTTTCGTTGCTCATCGTTTCGTTAGTCCTATCCTCGCGCGCCTCAGCGGCGACGGGCTTTCTTGTCTTCCTTCACGTGCCCCCGGAAGGTGCGCGTGGGGGCGAACTCGCCCAGTTTGTGACCGATCATGGCCTCGGTGATGAACACCGGGACGTGCTTGCGGCCGTCGTGCACCGCGATGGTGTGGCCCAGCATGTCCGGGACGATCATCGAGCGGCGCGACCAGGTCTTGATGACATTCTTGGTGCCCTTTTCGTTCTGAACGTCCACCTTCTTCAGCAGGTGGTCGTCAACGAAGGGGCCTTTCTTCAGGCTGCGTGGCATATTTCCTCAGGCTCCCTATCAGCGCTTCTTGCCGGTCTTGCGGCGACGCACGATGAGACGGCTGCTCGCCTTGTTCTTGTCGCGGGTACGGCCCTCGGGCTTGCCCCACGGGGACACCGGGTGGCGACCACCCGAAGTGCGACCCTCGCCACCACCGTGCGGGTGGTCGATGGGGTTCATCACGACGCCACGAACGGTCGGGCGGATACCCTTCCAACGGTTGCGTCCGGCCTTGCCCCAGTTGATGTTCGACTGCTCGGCGTTGCCGACCGTGCCGATGGTGGCGCGGCAGCGAACGTCGACCATGCGCATCTCACCCGAGGGCATGCGCAGGGTGGCGTACTTGCCCTCACGGGCCACCAGCTGAATGGCCGCACCGGCGGAGCGACCCAGCTTGGCGCCGCCCCCGGGGCGCAACTCAACGGCGTGCACCGTGGTGCCGACGGGGATCTGCCGCAGCTCCAGGTTGTTGCCGGGCTTGATGTCGGAACCCGGACCGGAAACCACGACGGTGCCCTGGGTCAGGCCGTTGGGTGCGATGATGTAGCGCTTCTCGCCGTCGCGGTAGTGCAGCAGCGCGATGCGGGCGGTGCGGTTGGGGTCGTACTCGATGTGAGCGACCTTCGCCGGCACCCCGTCCTTGTCATAACGCTTGAAATCAATGATGCGATAGGCCTGCTTGTGACCACCACCGATGTGACGCGTGGTGATACGACCCGAGTTGTTGCGGCCACCGGTCTTCGGCTTCGGGACGAGCAGCGACTTCTCCGGGGTCGAACGGGTCAGTTCGACGAAGTCGGAGACGCTGGCGCCGCGGCGACCCGGCGTCGTCGGCTTGTACTTACGGATACCCATGACGAATCAGTCCTTCTTCACTCGCCCTGACCGGCGAAGATGTCGATGCGGTCACCCTCGGCAACGGTCACGATGGCGCGCTTGACATCGACCCTCTTGCCGATGCCGAAACGGGTGCGGCGACGCTTGCCCTGACGGTTCTGGGTGTTGACGGCGGTGACGCGAACATCAAAGATCTTCTCGATCGCGATCTTGATCTCGGTCTTGTTGGCGTGGGGCGCCACGACGAACGTGTACTTGTTCTCGTCGAGGAGGTTGTAACTCTTCTCGCTGACGACGGGGCGCAGGATGATGTCGCGGTGGTCGCGGATCTTCAGCTCGCTCACTTCTTTTCCTTGCCTTCCATCACGTTCACGAATCCGGCGGCCTCGGCGGCCTCGGCGGAGTTGAACCAGACCTCGGCGATGGTGCGGGAATACCACGGCGACTCAGGGGTGTGGAACTTCATGGAGTCCTCGTTGCCCTTGATGTCGAACCCGGCGGGCGGCTTGTCACCGCGGTAGGAATCCTTGCCGTAGTCCTTCGCCTCGGCCTTGGCCTCGGTCGTGTCCTCGACCTCGGATTCGGTGGCGATCGCCTCGGCGCCCCGGTTGGTGAAGGCCGCCAGTGCCGCGGAGGTGAAAACCACCGAGTCGGCCACCAGCACGTCGTAGGCGTTGAGCTGGTCGACGGCCAGGACGTGGATGGTCGGGACGTTGCGCAGGCTCAGCCAGGCGACCTCCTCGAACCGGTCGAGGACCACCAGCACCTTCTTCAGCTCACCCAGCTGCGCCAGCGTCCCCAGGGCGGTCCGGGTGGAGGGAACCTCGCCGGAGACCAGCTCGGAGACCACGAAGACCTGGCCGTCGCGGGCGCGATCGGACAGAGAGCCGCGCAGGGCCGCGACGATCATCTTCTTGGGGGTGCGCTGGGAGTAGTCGCGCGGCTTGGGGCCGTGAACGGTGCCACCGCCGGTCCAGATCGGGGAACGACGCGAACCGTGACGGGCACGGCCGGTGCCCTTCTGGCGCCACGGCTTGCTGCCGCCGCCACGGACCTCGCCGCGGGTCTTGGTGGAGTGCGTGCCCTGGCGGGCAGCGGCAAGCTGGGCCACCACGACCTGATGGATCAGGGGAATGTTGGTCTGGACGTCGAAGATCTCGCCGGGCAGTTCGGCCTTGCCGGCCTTCTTGCCCCCGGGGGCGTGGACGTCAACGGTGATGGAGCTCATGCCTGTTCACCCTTCTTTGCTGCGCTTCGCACGACGACGAGCGAGCCGTTGTTGCCGGGGACCGCGCCGCGAACCAGCAGCAGGCCGCGTTCGGCGTCGACGGCGTGGATCTTGAGGTTCTGGACGGTCACCTTGGCGTTACCCATGCGACCCGCCATGCGGAGGCCCTTGAACACGCGGCCGGGGGTGGAGCAGCCACCGATGGAACCGGGAGCACGGTGCTTGCGGTGCACACCGTGGGAGCCCTTGAGACCACCGAAACCGTGGCGCTTCATAACACCCGCGGTGCCCTTGCCCTTGGTGGTGCCGGTCACGTCGACGATCTCACCACCGGCGAAGAGCTCGGCGGTCAGCTCCTGGCCGAGGGTGAACTCGGATGCGTTGGCGGTGCGCAGTTCGAGCAGGTGCCTGCGGGGGGTGACGTCTGCCTTGTCGAAGTGCCCCTGGGCCGGTTTGGTGACCTTCCTGGAAGCGATGGCCCCGAAACCGAGCTGGACGGCGTTGTACCCGTCCTTCTCGGGGGTGCGGACCTGGGTCACGACGCAGGGCCCGGCCTGGATGACGGTGACGGGGACGACCTTTTTGTTCTCGTCCCAGAGCTGGGTCATGCCGAGCTTGGTGCCCAGGATGCCCTTGACGATTCGTTCGCTGTTGCTCATCTCGGACCTCACGGAAGCTTGATTTCGATGTCGACACCGGCCGGAAGGTCGAGGCGCATCAGCAGATCGACGGTCTTCGGCGTGGGATCGAGGATGTCGATCAGCCGCTTGTGGGTGCGCATCTCGAAATGCTCGCGGCTGTCCTTGTACTTATGGGGCGAACGGATCACACAGAACACGTTCTTCTCGGTCGGCAGCGGCACGGGGCCTGCCACCTTGGCACCGGTGCGAGTCACGGTGTCGACGATCTTGCGCGCCGAGCTGTCGATGACCTCATGGTCATACGCCCGCAACCGGATGCGGATCTTTTGTCCCGCCACAGTTCATTCCTTCTACTTGTCCCTGATGGAGTTCTCATGAACTTTTTGGGGCCTGGACCCCTCGTCGCCCCGACCCCCGAGGTCGGGAGTGTCGGGCCCGAAGCCGCAAGGAAAGACCTGCCTCCAGCTTCCCGGAGGTCACATCTCGCGCTTGGGCCACCTGCTCGACCTCGACAAGGAGGGCATTTGCCGCACGCGCGGCACAAACCACCCCTTGCGGAGCAACCTGCACATTCTTGCACGCCCTCGGCGACGATCCAAATCACCGCCGCGTTCAGGGAGTGGGACGGTTCAGGAAAGCGAGTATGGCACGCACCCGGCGGTTCTCGTCATCGGGTTCGAAACCGAGCTTGGAGAAAATACTGGAAACGTGTTTCGCCACGGCCGCCCCGGACAGGAAGAGCCGCCCCGCGATCTGGTTGTTGGAGAGTCCCTGGGCCATGAGCTCCATCACCTCGAGTTCTCGCGGGGTGAGTTCCCCCAGCCCGGAACGGGAGGTCTGCATCATGGCCCGGGCCACCTCCGGATCGATCACCACTCCCCCACCGACCACCATCCGCAGCGCCCCGATGAAGTCCGCAACCTGCGCCACCCGGTCCTTGAGGAGGTATCCGGCCCCGCCCGCCCCGGGTGGGGCGGGGATGGCGAACAGCTCCTGGGCGTGCAGCGGGGAGACGTACTGGCTCAGCACCAGGACCGCCACCTGGGGATGCTCCTCCTTGATCCGGATCGCGGCCCGGAGACCGTCATTGGTCATGGTCGGCGGCATCCGCACGTCGGTGATGACCACGTCGGGCAACGCATCGCGCCCGGCCAGTTCGGCGACGGTGGCCAGGAGCGCGTCGGCACGGTGTTCCTGCCCGACGATCTCGTACCCCTGGCGCTCCAGGAGCCCGACGAGTCCTTCCCGGAGCAGAGCGGAGTCGTCGGCCATCAGCACTGTGGTCATGGGATCACCACCGCAGGTTCACCTCGGTCCAGAAGAAGGGGGATGGTGGCGGCCAGCTGGGTGGGGCCTCCGGGCGGGGAGGAGATGGTGAGTTCACCGCCCGCGGCCGCCAGGCGTTCCCTCATGCCCGCCAGTCCGTGCCCGGGAATGATTCTCGCGCCGCCCGGCCCCTGGTCCACGACGGAGACCCGGAGGTTCCGGTCGGCGGCCAGCAGCACGGTCACATCAGCGCGGGGCGCGTACTTGGCGGCGTTTCCGATGGCCTCGCAGGCGAAGAAATAACCGACCGCCAGCACCCCCTCGGGGAGTTCGGGAAGCGGGTGCGGTGCGACGATGCGGACCCGGTTGGCCGCGGTGGCCGCCACCTCCTCGAGCGCCGCCGGAAGACCCTGTTGTCTGAGCAGTTGCGGGTGGATGCCGCGGATCGTCCGGCGAAGCGCCCCCAGACCCTCCTGAATGGCGGCGCCGGCCTCGGCCAGGAGCCGCGCGGCGACGGGGTCGTTCTCAACCGCTGGGGAGAGCTGCGCCTCCCCCACCTTCATGGCGGCGGCCACGAGGTACTGCTGGGCGCCGTCGTGGAGATCTCGTTCGATGCGGCGGCGTTCCACCTCGTAGGCCTCGACGATGACCCGCCGCGAAGCGGTGAGCTCGGCGATCCGTTGGGCGGCCTCCTGCTCATGGCTGACCAGACGTTTCCTTCCCCAACGCATGACAGAAATCTATCTCGCACACCCCGCGAATCCCACGACCAAGGCTTGACCCGGCACGTGAATCCCCTCCAAAGCCGGTTGAGCCGAGTCGCGAGCCCTTACGAAGCCGGTTGAGCCGGGGCGCGAGGAACGAGCGACCCGAGTCGAAACCACCAGCACCCGAAAAACAAACCCAACCCCAAGACCCCGCACAAGGACACCAAGGTTTCGACACGACCCACTCGCTGCCGCTCGCAGGCCGGCTCAACCAACTTCGACCTGGGATGGACCCACCCGTTGACACTCGCATGCCGGTTCAAGCAGCTCCGGGGGCATGCGGTGTAGGAGAATGGGTAGTGCTGACACCACCCCAAATGTGGAGTGCACCCTGTGTTGCGCGACCGCTCCCGGCGATGGAATCGAGACATGTTCGACGACACCTATTCAGCAGCCCTGTTGGCCACCCACGACATCACCAAGAGCTTCGGCACGGTCAAGGCACTGGCCGGGGTCTCCCTAACCATCGCCTCCGGGGAGTCCGTCGCCATCATGGGGCCCTCCGGTTCCGGCAAGTCCACCCTCCTGCATTGTTTGTCGGGGGTGCTGGTCCCGAACGACGGCCATGTGCTGTTCGCGGGCGAGGACCTCACCCGGATGTCCGATGCGCAGCGCTCCCACCTGCGTTTGAGTCAGTTCGGTTTCGTCTTCCAGGACGGCCAGCTGATCCCGGAGCTCCCGGCCCGCGAGAACGTGGCGCTGCCGCTGTTGCTCACCGGCACCCGGCGTCGCACCGCGCTGGCGAAGGCCGACGAGATCCTGGCGAAGATCGGTATTCCCGATCTGGCTGATCGCCGCCCCTCCGACATGTCCGGCGGGCAGGCGCAGCGAGTCGCGATAGCCCGCGCGCTGGCGACGAACCCCCGTGTGGTGTTCGCCGACGAACCGAGCGGTGCCCTCGACCAGGCCACGGGCCACGAGGTGATGCAGCTGCTGACCGCCACCGCCGCCCAGGCCGGTGCGTCGCTGGTGATGGTCACCCACGACCCGGCGGTCGCCCGTTGGTGTTCGCGCCTGGTGGAGATCCGTGACGGTCTGGTCCACGCCGACCGCCGCCTAGACGTGGAGGTCGCACGATGAGCGCCGCCACCGGTTTGACCAGCCTCACGTTCCAGCTCACCCGCGCGCGGTTCGCGGTTCGCCAGGGCGAGGCCCTGCTGTTCTTCGCCTCGGTGCTGGCGAACACCATATCCGCGGCCCTGGCCTTCACCATCGCGGGTGGAACCATGATGTTCCACGAACGCTGGAGCCACCCCGCGGGCCTGTTGGCCGCCCTCAAGGCAGAGGATTCCTCCTTCGATCTGGTCCTGATGTTCTACTTCGTCCTGGCCCTGATCGCCACGGCCCTGCTGGTGCCCACGATGATCTCGTTGTCCGCCTCGGCTGCGGTGCTGGGGGCACGGGGCCGGGAGCAGCGGCTGTCAGCCCTGCGGTTGCTCGGCCTGAGTTCCGGTGACGTGACCCGCATGTCGTTGATCGACTCGGCCATCCAGGCGGGCATCGGCACCCTCCTCGGCGGCCTGTTCTACCTGGTGACCGCCCCCGCCTGGGGAGCACTGGAGTTCCAGACCCAACCGGTGACGCTGGTACTGCCCTGGTGGCTGGCGCTGGCCGTCGCCGCCGCGAACGTCATCATCGCGCTGATCGCCACCTGGTGGGGTCTGCGGCAGGTGCGGATCTCCCCGCTCGGCGTCGCACGCCGCGGCGTGAAACCCCCCACGACCTGGAAGCGGGTCGCGGTGTTCGCCGGAATCCTGGTGGCTGCATTCGCCATGCTTCCTCACATCCAGGCCGGCCGGGAGGTCATGGGCTACGTGGTGTTCGCTGCGATCATCGGCTGCGTGATCTTCGGCTACAACCTCTTCGGCCCGTGGATGCTCCAACACTTCTCCCGTTTGTACTTCCTGCTTCCCGGGCCCGCGGTGCTGATGGCCGGGCGCCGGATCCTGGCCGATCCCCGAAGCGCCTGGCGCCGCATCGGCGGGCTGGGGATCCTGGCCCTGATCGCGGGCTACCTCGGGAGGATGCCCATCGAGCTCAACGGCAAGGACAGCGAGGCCCTCACGGCCTTCTCCGAAAAAGCCACGTGGGATTTCACCAAGGGGGTCATCATCACCCTGGCCGTCGCCCTGCTGCTGACCGCCACCTCCATCCTCATCAGTCAGGCCTCTTCGGTGTTCGAACGCTCCGACCTCACGATCGCGCTGCACCGCATCGGCACCCCCGAGTCCTTCCACGCTCGGGTGCAGTGGCTGGAGAACCTGGGACCGCTGGCGTTGGTCACCACCACTGGCTACCTGCTCGGTTTCGGCATGGCGCAGCCGTTGGTGAACATAGTGGAGAAGCACGGGTATCAGCTGCCCACGACCGGGGTCGTGGTGGTGATCACGGTGATCGTGACGGGTTTCGTCCTCGCCGCCCTGGCCCTGCTGGCCACCCACCCCCTTCAGAAACGGGTGCTGGGAACCCAGCGCCGTCGCAACGACTGACCACTCACCGGCCTCCCGGCCCGGATCGGCGGCACGCCACGGGCCGGGAGGTCACGACTGTGTCCCGACGTGGCTGCGCACCACCATCCGCCACGTGCCCATGGCCGGCAGGACGAAACCTGCGAAAAAGGCTGCGAGCAACACCGGCTCGGGATGGGGCAACAGCCTCGTCGTCAATTCCCCACGCTTCCCCCTTGACTCCACACATGGCTCCGACCTAGTGTCTGACCTCATGGAACATCCCCGCATGATGCAGCTCGGCGCGCACTTCACCGCCTCTGCATGCCGGTGTTCCCACCCGGTCTGTCAGTTCTGACGCACCCGGAAGTCCGGATCGTCCCGGAATTTTCATCTTCACTGCGCACTCGCATTTTTCTGCGTTTTCCGGCAGCCGTCGCAGACTGACCCGTCACACCTGTTGATGGTCAACGATCCACACCCTGAACAAGGAGTACCCATGCCCATTTCCCGTCGCCACATCCTGGGTGGCACATTCGCGTCGTTGGCCCTGGCCTTCACCGCCTGCTCCGGAGCGTCGCCCGATCCGGTCGCTTCCTCCGGAACCGGATCAGCCGACAACGGACAGTTCCGGACCCTCGACCAGATCAAGTCCTCCGGCACCGTCAGGATCGGGGTTTTCAGCGACAAAGCCCCCTTCGGGTATGTCGATGCCGACGGCAAACCCGCAGGCTATGACGTGGTCTACGCGGAGAGAATCGGCAAGGACCTAGGCGCAAAGGTGGACTACGTTCCCGTCGAGGCCGCTTCCCGGGTCGAGTTCCTGCAGACCGCGAAGGTGGACATCATCCTGGCGAATTTCACCGTCACACCGGAACGCGGGGAGAAGGTGGACTTCGCCAACCCCTACATGAAGGTCTCCCTCGGGGTGGTCTCCCCGGACTCGGCGCTGATCACGGAGGAGTCCCAGCTGGCCGGCAAGAAGATCATCGTGGTCAAGGGCACCACGGCCGAGACCTGGTTGGCCAAGAACCATCCGGAGATCGAACCTGACAAGTACGAGCAGTACAACGATGCCACCAGCGCCCTGGCCGACGGCCGCGGGGATGCCTGGGTCACCGACAACACCGAGGCCCTCGCCTGGGCGATCTCCAGCGACGGTTTCACCGCGGGTATCACGGCTCTCGGTGACCCCGACAGCATCGCTGGTGCCGTCACCAAGGGCAACGGGACGCTGCTGTCCTGGCTGAACGAACACCTGGTCACCCTAGGCAAGGAACAGTTCTTCCACGCCGACTTCGAACAGACCCTGCGACCCATCTACGGCGATTCGGCGTCCGCGGATGAGTTGGTGGTCGAAGGAGGCCAGCTCTGAGCATGAGGAGCGTCACCGGCGAGGAGCTGACATGAACTGGGGCATCGTCTTCAGTTCGGCCCCCGTCTACGCCGAGGCGGCCCTGCTCACGGTGCGGGTCGCGCTGTTCGGGGTCATCGGCGCCCTGTTCGCCGGGATCTGCTGCGCCGTGGCGCAGCACTTCCGCATCCCCGTGGCCCGCCATCTGGCAGCCGCGTACGTGGAGATCTCACGCAACACCCCACTGCTGGTACAGCTTTTCTTCCTCTACTACGGGCTACCGAAGCTCGGGATCAAACTGGACCAGGAGATCTGCGCCATCATCGGCCTTGCCTTCTTGGGCGGCAGTTTCATGGCGGAGACGCTGCGCAGCGGGTTGGATGCGGTGGAGCCGATCCAGTTGCAGTCCTCCCTGAGCCTCGGTCTGACACCATGGCAGGCAATGCGAAGGGTGATTCTTCCGCAGGCCGTCGCCATCAGCATGCCGGGTATCACGGCGAACCTGGTGTTCCTGGTGAAGGAGACCTCCGTGGTCAGCATCATCGCCCTGCCCGATCTGGTGTTCAGGGCGAAGGAGCAGATCGGTTCGAAATATCAGACGTCCGAGGCCCTGCTGCTGCTCGTCGTCTGTTACCTGCTCATCCTGCTTCCGGTCTCGCTGAGCGCCGGTTTCCTGGAGAGGAGGTTGCGCCGTGCAGCGTTCGGGGATTGAGCTGCTCCTCCAGGGACGGAATTTCCTGCGGCTGCTTGAGGGGCTGTGGGTCAGCGCATCCATTGCCCTGATCGCCATGGCCTTCTCGATCGTTCTCGGCATCGGGCTGGGCATCGTCATGACATCGCGGAACCCGGTGGTGAAGCTGTTCACCCGCATCTACCTGGAGGTGGTGCGGATCATGCCGCAGATCGTGTTGTTGTTCCTGGTGTTCTTCGACCTGGCCCGCTATCTCGGTGTCAACCTCGACGGCCGGGCGGCCGCGGTGGTCGTGTTCACGTTGTGGGGCACGGCCGAAATGGGCGACCTGGTGCGTTCCGCCATCACGTCGATCCCGAAACACCAGTACGCCAGTGCGCAGGCGCTCGGCCTGACCCCATGGCAGGTGCAGCGCCACGTCGTGCTGCCCCAGGCGGCGCGTCGTCTGCTCCCGACCACAATCAACCTGACCAACCGCATGATCATGACCACTCCCCTGGTGGCTCTCATCGGTGTGGTCGAGGTGCTGAAGGTCGGCCAGCAGATCATCGACGTCAACCGTTTCACCCATCCCGACGGTGCCCTGTGGATCTACGGCACCGTTTTGATCATGTATTTCGTCGTGTGTTTCCCGATCTCGTGGGGTGCGCGGCGTCTCGAGAGGAAGTGGGCCACCACATGACCCCGATGCTGCGAATCTCAGGCCTGGGGAAGAACTATGGGGACCTCCGGGCCCTGGACGGGATCGACCTGGAGGTCGCCCCCGGTGAGGTGATCGCCGTCGTCGGGCCTTCGGGCTGCGGGAAGTCGACGCTGCTGCGTTGCCTGAACGGTCTGGAGACGATCACCGACGGCAGTGTGGAACTGGACGGTGTCGTGATCACGGATCCCGGAACCCGCTGGACCGAGATCCGGCAACGTGTCGGGATGGTGTTCCAGAGCTACGAACTGTTCCCGCACCTGAACGTGATGGACAACCTGCTGCTCGGCCCTCGCCTGGTGCAGGGGCGCGACCGCAACGAGGCCGTGAAGGAGGCCACGGGGCTGCTGGAGCGTGTCGGACTCGCCGGGAAGGCGAGGTCGCTGCCGCGTGAGCTGTCGGGAGGTCAGAAGCAGCGGGTCGCGATCGTGCGGGCGTTGATGATGCACCCGGAGTTGCTGCTGCTCGACGAGATCACCGCGTCCCTGGATCCGGAGATCGTCCGCGAGGTTCTCGACGTGGTGCTGGAGCTGGCAGCCGATGGCATGACCATGCTCATCGTCACCCACGAGATGCCCTTCGCGCGGGCGATCGCGGATCGGGTGGTGTTGATGGATGCGGGCCGGATCGTCGAGATCGCCCCACCTGAGAAGTTCTTCACCGATCCCGAGACGGAACGCGCACGGGCGTTCCTCAAGACGTTCGAGTTCGAGTCCGTCCACCAGCGCAAGAGCTGACCAGGTGTTTCCTGAGGTAGAGGCCCGCCGATCAGAGGGTTTCACGCAGCGCGCGCAACCGTTTGAGGGTTTCCTCGCGACCCAGGATCTCCATGGACTCGAACAGCGGCGGCGACACCTTGGCCCCGGTCAGTCCAACCCGCAGCGGCCCGAAGGCGAACTTCGGTTTGATGCCCAGTCCGTCGACGAGTTTCTCCCGCAGCCCGGCCTGGATCGAGGCGGCGTCGAAGGGCACCGTCTCCAACACCTCGATCCCGGCGTCGAGGACCTCCGCGGCGTTGCCGGGCAGTGACGCGCGGGCCGCTTCCTCGATCTCCACCCGGTCGGTGAACAGGAACCCCAGCTTCGGCAGGGCCTCGCCCAGCAGGGTCATGCGTTCGCTGACCAGCGGCACGGCCCTGCGCAGCACGTCGATGTCGATGTTCGCATCCCAGTCGCCGCGTTCGGTGTGGAAGGCGACGATCCGTGCGGTCAGTTCTTCGGCACCGAGTGCGCGGATGTAATGGCCGTTCAGCCAGTCCAGTTTCTTCACGTCGAAAACCGGGCCGGTGGTGTTGACCTTGTCCCAGGAGAAGTTTTCGACGAAATCCTCGAAGGTTGCCACCTCGGAGTCGTCGTCGGCCGGCGGATAGCCGAGCAGCTGCAGGAAGTTGCGGACCGCCTCCGGCAGGTAACCCTGTTCGCGGAACCACATCAGGCGGGCGGCCGGGTTGCGGCGCTTGGAGATCTTCGACCTGTCGGTGTTGCGCAGCAGCGGCATGTGTGCGTACTGCGGTTCGGGGAAACCGAGCCAGCGATACAGCAGGAGGTGTTTCGGGGTGGAGCTGATCCACTCCTCACCGCGCACCACCGTCGTGATCCCCATCAGGTGGTCGTCGACGACCACTGCCATGTGGTAGGTGGGGAATCCGTCGGCCTTCAGGATCACCTGGTCGTCGGGGAAAGGAGCCTTCACCTCGCCGCGAATGATGTCGGTGAAGGTCAGGGGTGCGTCGTCGGGCACGAGCATCCGCACCACCGGGGTCTCGGTGAACCCGGGCAGCCGGCTGCGTTCCTCGCGGCTCTTCCCGAGGCAGAGCCGGTCGTATCCGGTCTTCGCTGCCTTCGAGGCCTCCTGTTCCTTGCGCAGCTCGGACAGACGCTCCGAGGAGCACCAGCAGTGGTAGGCGTGCCCGTCGGCGATCAGCCGCTCGACGAACGGCCGGTAGGTGTCGAGCCGCTCCGACTGCCGGTAGGGCCCGAACTCGCCGCCCTCCAGCGGCCCCTCGTCGGGAGAGAGCCCGAGCCAGGCGAGGGTGTCGTGGATCTGCTGCTCGCTGCCCGCCACGAGCCGGTTCTGGTCGGTGTCCTCGATCCGCAGCACGAATGCACCACCGGTCTTGGCGGCCCACGCCTTGTCGAACAGGGCCATGAACGCGGTGCCGACGTGCGGATCCCCCGTCGGGGAGGGGGCGACGCGGGTGCGGGCGGGAGTCAGCTCAGTCATAGTGGGCCAAGCCTAATGGCCCCACCGCCGCGGGTCCGAACCCGCGGTCCCGCCCAGTGGCATCATGATGCCGTGTCCTCCCGTGAATCCCACCGCTCACGCACGCTGAGAGCCTCGGGTTCCCTCCCGGAACCCAAGGACGGCCCCTCCCCCATCAGCCGTCACTTCACCTTCTGGCTGGACGAGGTCTTCCGGGTGCCCGGCACCGGTTTCCGCTTCGGTTTCGACCCGCTGCTGAGTCTCGTTCCGGCCGCCGGCAACGTGGTGGCGACGGCCCTGGGATGCGTGGTGATCCTCGACGCGGTCCGGCTGCGCGTCCCCGTGCCGGTTCTTCTCCGAATGCTGTGGAACTACGTGGTCAACTGGTGTCTCGGTTCAGTTCCGCTGATCGGTTCCTTCTTCGACGCCCTGTGGATGTCGAACGCGAAGAACCTGAAACTGCTGCACCGCGCCATCGAGGATCACGACCAGGTGCGCAGGGCAACCATCACCTACTGGCTGGTGGCGTTGACGCTGGTGTTCGGGGTCACGCTCGTCCTGCTGGCCACCCCGTTCGTGTTGCTGTTCTGGTTGTTCGGCCTGTGGCTTGGAAGGTGATAGCTTCGCCACCATGAGCGAACCGGGTGTCCCCAGCAACTTCATCACCGATGCCATCCGCCGCGACAACGAGGCAGGGACCTACGGTGGCAGGGTCCAGACCCGGTTCCCACCCGAACCCAACGGTTTCCTCCACGTCGGCCACGCCAAGGCCATCGTCGTGGACTTCGGCACCGCCGAGGACTTCGGTGGCACCTGCATGCTGCGTCTCGACGACACCAACCCGGAAACCGAGGAGGAGGCCTTCGTCAACTCCATCGTCGAGGACATCGAGTGGCTGGGCTACGAACCCTCTGAGGTGCGCCACGCCTCCGACTACTTCGAGACCCTCCACGACTGGGCCGTGCAGCTCATCGAGAAGGGCCTGGCCTACGTCGACGACCAGGACGGTGAGACCATCTCGGCCACCCGGGGGTCCTTCAACACCCCCGGCGTCGAATCGCCGTTCCGCAACCGCAGCGTCGCGGAGAACCTCGACCTGTTCGAGAGGATGCGCGCAGGGGAGTTTCCCGACGGCTCACGGGTGCTGCGGGCGAAGATCGACATGGCGCACGAGAACATGCAGCTGCGCGACCCCGTGATGTACCGCATCCGCAACATCGCACACCACCGCACGGGTGAGACGTGGTCGATCTATCCCACCTACGACTGGGCCCACGGCCAGTCCGACGCCATCGAGGGCGTCACCCATTCCATCTGCACCCTCGAGTTCGAATCCCACCGGCCTCTCTACGACTGGTTCCTGGAGCAGCTCGAGGTTCCCGCTCCCCCGCGCCAGTACGAGTTCGCGCGACTGGAGCTGACCCACACCGTCACGTCCAAGCGTCGCCTGGCGAAACTGGTCGCGGACGGCGTCGTGGATGGCTGGGACGATCCGCGGATGCCGACCATCCGGGGACTGCGGCGGCGCGGCTACCCGCCGGCCGCCATCCGGGCGTTCTGCCGCGAGGTGGGCACCACCCGCACCAATTCCCGCAAGGCCATCGAGGAGCTGGAGAGTTACGTGCGTCGCGTGCTGAATGCGACGGCGCAGCGCCGGATGGCCGTGACCCGGCCCTTGAAGCTGACCCTGCTGGACTGGCCCACCGAGGCCGACGGCAGCCCGGTGGTCGAGTGGTTCGAGGTGGTCAACAACCCGGAGAACCCTGCCGACGGCACCCGCCTGGTGCCGTTCACCGGGGAGCTGTGGATCGAGCAGGATGACTTCCGGGAGGTTCCGCCACCGAAATACTTCCGTCTCTCCCCCGGTCGTGAGGTCAGGTTGCGTGGCGCCTATCTGGTGACCGCCCGCGACGTGGTCAAGGACGAGGCGGGCAACGTCGTCGAGGTGCGTTGCAGCTTCGACCCGGAATCCCGGGGCGGCACCCCCGCCGACGGCCGGAAGGTGAAGTCGACGATGCACTGGGTCTCGGCCCCGCACGCCCTGGATGCCACCGTCGCCCTGTACGACAGGCTGTTCACCGCCGAGGCTCCTGGGGAACGCACGGGCGAGGCCCTGGACGACCTCAACCCCGCATCCCGCGAGCTGCTCACCGACGCAAAGGTGGAACCCGCGCTGGCGGATGCCGCCCCGGGAGAGGTGGTGCAGTTCGAGCGGCTCGGATACTTCGCCGCCGACGACCACACCCCGCTGCTGTTCCACCGCACGGTGGGGCTGCGGGACGAGTGGGCCAGCATTCAGAAACGCGGCTGAAAGCCCACTCACAGGAAGCAGCGGCTACGGTTGTCTGCATGCTTCCCACCGACGAAACCGCCACCGAAGTGGCCCTGGATCTGTTGACCGTTCTCGGATACGGGGCTGTCGGGTTCCTGGCCGGCGTCGTCGTCTCCGTGATCATCTCGATCATCATGCGGCAACTGTCCAGGCACCAGGAGGACCTGGGTTTCCTCAGCCGAAACCTGCGACTCCCCCAGCGCTTCATCCTGACCGTCTTCGGCACCGGCATGGGGGTGCTGATCGCCAGCGCCCCCACCCCGTGGCAGGCGGCGCCGTCGTGGCGGGCGAATTTCGAGCACTTTTTCCTGATCGTGATGATCTTCGCCGCCGCGTACGGCATGACGGGGGTCATCAGAACCGTCGAGGACGCCGTCCTCGCCCGCAAGAAGAACGCCCGGGAAACCCCACAGTTCCGGCGTATCCGCACCCAGATGCAGGTCATCGCCCGGGTTTTGATCGGTGTGGTCTGGATCGGGGCAATCGCCGGTGCGTTGCTCACCTTCGACCAGTTCCGGGCCATCGGAACCTCCCTGCTGGCCTCCGCCGGTCTGGTGTCGCTGGTCGCAGGTCTCGCGGCACAGTCGTCGCTCACGAACATCTTCGCCGGACTTCAGATCGCCTTCACCGGTTCCCTGCGCGTCGGCGACATCGTGGTCACGGACGACAACCAGGGAACCGTCGAGGAAATCACCCTCACCTATGTGGTGTTGAGGAGCTGGGACGAGCGACGCTGGATCGTGCCCTCGACGCTGTTCACCACGAAAACCTTCGAGAACTGGAGCCGGGAGGAGCCGCGACAAACGGGGGTCATCGAGTTCGATCTGGACTGGCTGGTTCCCGTGGAGGCCATGCGGATCGAGCTGCTGCGCCTGGTGAAAACCACCGACCTGTGGGACGGCCGCACCGTCGCCCTCCAGGTCATGGACGCCACGGGTGGGTCGGTCCGGATTCGCGCCGTCGTATCGGCGACGAACTCCAGCAGGTTGTTCGAACTGCGCTGCTTGCTGCGTGAACAGCTCATCAACTGGCTGCAGACCCAGGCGGTCTACGCCCTTCCCCGCACCCGCCTGGAACCGGACACCGCCACCGCCCCGCCCCAGGAGCAACGCCAGGATTTCGTCGAACAGGTCAAGGCCGACTGGGAGGCCGAGCAGGCCCACGAGAAGGAGACCCAGCTCCTTCCCCCCACGGAGGGTTCGGAACCCCACGGCAACGAGGAGAACGAGCAGAGCTCCGGGGGACGCCTCGGCTGGTTGAGGGCATTCCGCCGCTCCATCGGTTGACCGTTCCCCGCGGAGACCACGCTGCTGGCTCCGGGGCGTCCCGATCGTTGACGCCCACAAGACGGCCCGGCCAGCTCTCTGGACTCCACGGAACAGGGGAAGGGGCCCGCGCTTTCGTGCGGGCCCCTTCCCCTGTTGCCTGTCAGGCTAGGGTCACTTGATGATCTTGGTGACCTTGCCGGCGCCGACGGTGCGGCCGCCCTCACGGATGGCGAACTTGAGGTTCTCCTCCATGGCGATGGGCTTGTTCAGGTGAACGGTCATTTCGGTGTTGTCACCGGGCATGACCATTTCCTTGCCCTCCGGCAGCTGGACCACACCGGTGACGTCGGTGGTGCGGAAGTAGAACTGCGGGGAGTAGTTGGAGAAGAACGGCTTGTGGCGGCCGCCCTCTTCCTTGTTGAGCACGTAGACGGTGGCCTCGAAGTCGGTGTGCGGGGTGGTGGAACCGGGCTTGATCACGACCATGCCGCGCTCCACGTCCTCCTTCTTCGTGCCACGCAGCAGCAGGCCGACGTTCTCACCGGCGCGACCCTCGTCGAGGATCTTGCGGAACATCTCGACACCGGTGACGGTGGTGGTCTGCTTCTCCGGACGGATGCCGACGAGGTCGACGGAGTCACCGGTCCTGACGATGCCGCGCTCGATGCGGCCGGTGATGACGGTGCCGCGGCCGGTGATGGTGAAGACGTCCTCGACGGGCATCAGGAACGGCTTGTCGGTGTCACGCTCGGGCTGCGGGATGTACTCGTCGACAGCCTCCATCAGCTCAAGGATGCTGCCGGCCCACTTCTCGTCGCCGTTCAGCGCCGGGAAGGCCGCCACGCGGACGATCGGGAGGTTGTCGCCGTCGAACTCCTGGGCGGTGAGGATCTCACGCAGCTCCATCTCGACCAGGTCGATGAGGTCCGCGTCCTCCTCGGCGATCATGTCGCACTTGTTGAGGGCCACGACGATGGCCGGCACGCCGACCTGACGGGCGAGCAGGATGTGCTCGTGGGTCTGGGCCATCGGACCGTCGGTGGCGGCCACGACGAGGATCGCACCGTCCATCTGGGCGGCACCGGTGATCATGTTCTTGACGTAGTCGGCGTGCCCGGGGCAGTCGACGTGCGCGTAGTGACGCTTCTCGGTCTGGTACTCGACGTGGGCGATCGAGATGGTGATGCCGCGCTGGCGCTCCTCGGGGGCCTTGTCGATGCTGTCGAACGGGGACAGTTCGTTCAGGTCGGGGTACTTGTCGTGGAGCACCTTGGTGATCGCCGCGGTCAGAGTGGTCTTGCCGTGGTCGACGTGTCCAATGGTGCCGATGTTGCAGTGCGGCTTAGTCCGCTCAAACTTGGCCTTTGCCACTTAGGGCTCCTTCTTGGTCCAACCACGCACCGTGCGTGGCCATTAATCTGGTGCACCCCTGAGCTATGGGTCACACCAGGGGTCCAACGCCCAAGCCTATTACCCGAGCGCATACCCGTGTAATGCTATCGGCCCGGCCCTGGAAGTCAAGCTCAGGGTCGTGTCCCAATCCCTTTCAACAACCTTCGTCCAGGAAGGACGTATCTCCCGAGTCCAGCTGCCGGAGCTGCGCCACCCGCCCGGCGTGACGCCCGCCCTCGAAGGAGGCCTTCAGGAAGGCCTCGCAAATGGCCAGGGCGACGTCGGGACCCACCACGCGGGAACCGAAACAAAGGACGTTCGCGTTGTTGTGACGCCGGCTCATCCCGGCCGAGTAGGCCTCGGAGACGCAGGCCGCCCGGATCCCCTTGATCTTGTTGGCCGCGATGGAGATGCCAATACCGGAGCCACAGATCGCGATACCGACATCGAAACGCGCGGCTGCCACGTCCTTGGCCAGCCGCACCCCCCATTTCGCGTAGTCGGTGCGCTCGGACGTGGCTGGTCCGCAGTCCACCACGTCGTAACCGAGCTCTCTCAAGCGGGGAATCAGATCAATGCGCATATTGTGAGCGGCGTGGTCGCTGGTGATTCCAATTCTCATGCGACAACGTTACTGACCCGGCCCCAAGGTCTTCCACAACCCTCCTGTCGCATTGCCCTCGGTGCGCGACGCGCGGAATTCCCGCGTCCTCCTTTTGTCCGACCGGACAGCACCACCACCCCCTCCCCAAACCACCCAAACCCGCTCTGACAAGCACTTTTGCTCTTTTTTGAGTGGTTTGTCCCCGCGTTTGGGGTGTTTCACTGCCCTCCCGCTCCGAAGCAGACCCGGTCAGTCGCCATCCCATGTCACAGGACGTCGAAACACTGATCGACCTCGGCTTCAAGGCTTACGGGCGAGGCGCCGTGGGCGAGTTCGGACACCTCGGCGACGTTGAAGCGCGTCAGGTCGCCGATCCGGTCGATCACCGCCTCCGGCGCAAGGGCCCAGACGGGGCCAGAGGCTGGCCGAGGGCCTAAGGTGGGTCAGTGGGCACTCATGACATTCCCGCAGCATCGCCCAGCCGGCGCAGCAACCCGGGGCTGCTCGTCGTGGCCGGGGCGGGCCTCATCGGATCCCGCCTGGCGGACAAGGCCCGGGACAGCGGCTGGAAGATCCGGATCCTCCACCGCAGCGGACCGGGCAGGGCGCCGCGGGAGGGCATCGAGGTCGATGCCTCCGGTAGAGAGCACGCCTGGTGGGCCCCCGCCGAGCACCTCCTGGCGCCCGGAACCCTGGAGGGAGCAAGAGCCGTGGTGTGCCTGTCGGGCGCCCCGATCGCGCCGCGCCCCTGGACACCTGCGCGCCGTCGCGCGCTCGCGGCCTCGCGCCTGTCCACCACCGCCCTCATCGCCCAGGTCACCGCGGCCCTACCCCCGGCGGTGCGGCCCGAGGTCCTGCTGAGTGGGTCGGCCACCGGCTTCTACGGGGACCGGGGGGATGAAGTCCTCACCGAGGCGTGCGGTCCTGGCGAGGGATTCCTGTCCGAGCTGTGCCAGCGCTGGGAGGCCGCCGCGGGCCCGGCGGCGCGGGCCGGGCTGCGCACGGTCCAGTCCCGCACGGGCCTGGTGGTCAGCTCCTCGGGCGGGCTGGGCAGGCTCCTCGGCGCCGCCTACCGGGTGGGGGCGGGGGCCCGGCTCGGCCGCGGCGACCAGTGGCAGCCGTGGATCGGGCTGGAGGACGCCGCGGCTGGACTCCTATGGGCCATCGAGCACGACGACGTCTGCGGCCCGGTGAACCTGACCGCGCCCGAACCCCTGCGCAACCGCGACCTCCACCGGCTGCTGTCCCGCGCCTGCGGCCCACCCTCGATTGCGGTGGTTCCCCAGGTCCTGCTGGACCGAGCGGGGAGGACCGGGGCGGCCGGCGGTACCAGCAGCATCGGCAGCATGCTCGCCGAACTGCTCGGCGCCTCCCAGCGTGCGGTCCCCCAGGCGCTGCTCACCTCCGGCTTCCACTTCACTGCACCGGGCGCGGCCTCGATCTGGGGGCTCGGCGCCTGACTCCCGTCCCGGCGCCGCGGTGACCATGATGTGGACATCGCGGTGTCGACTGCCTCGCCGGCCGATGGGAGCGCGGATGGGGCCACCAAGCGCCGGGGTGCGCCTGTCCTGGCCCCGACGGGGTCCGACACCATGGTCAACCCGGGTCTCCTGTCGCATTGCCCTCGGTGCGCGACGCGCGAAATTCCCGCGTCCTCCTTTTGTCCGACCGGGCGGCACCACCGCATCCCCTCCCCAAACCACCCAAACCCGCTCTGACAAGCACTTTTACCCTTTTTTGGGTGGTTTGTCCCCGTGTTCGGGGTGTTTCACTGCCCTCCCGCTCCGAAGCAGACCCGGTTAGTCTCCCTCCCATGTCACAGGACGTCGAAACACTGATTGACCTCGGCTTCAAGGCCTACGGGCGAGGCGACAACACGCAGGCGGCGCGTTGGTGGCGGATGGCGGCGGCCCAGAGGCGCTCCGACGCCATGGTCAACCTGGGTCTTCTGGTCAACAACCCCGCGGAGCGCGACGAGGCCACCCAGTGGTTCTTCCGCGCAGCCCTGCTGGGCAACACCGACGGCATGCTGCTGCTCAGCGAGATCCTCCAGGAACAGGGGGACCACGCCGTCGCGCAGAACTGGCTGCAGAAAGCCGCCGACCTGGGGGATCCCCGCGCCATCGATGCCCTGACCCGGGCCAGGAACACCCCCAGGCGCATGGAGACCAGCCCGAAACACGGCAAGACGGACCATCTCGACGACCTGACCCTGGTCGACTGATCCTTCCCTTTCCCTCCTCGGCCCCGCCCGCCCCAGCGCGGGCGGGGCCTTTCAGGACTCCCGCCGCGAGAGCGGCGCAGCCACCGGACCCACGGCCACCGGATCCGTGGCGGGCCGCACCGGATGATGCAAACCGGCCCGGGACCTGACGGTCCCGGGCCGGTGGGGTTTCAACTCAGCGGATCACTCGCCACCGCGAGCCTTGGCAACGATCTCTTCCGAGATGTTCTTCGGGGTCTCGGCGTAGGAGTCGAACTCCATGGAGTAGGAGGCCTGGCCCGAGGTCTTCGAGCGCAGGTCACCGACATAGCCGAACATCTCCGACAGCGGCACCAGGGCGCGCACGACGCGGTTGCCGTGCAGCTCGTCCATCGACTGGACGTGGCCGCGGCGGGCGTTCAGGTCACCGATCACGGTGCCGAGGTAGTCCTCGGGGGTGGTGACCTCGACGGCCATCATCGGCTCCAGGATCGCCGGGTCGGCCTTCCTGGCGGCCTCCTTGAAGGCCATGGAACCGGCCAGCTTGAACGCGAGCTCCGAGGAGTCGACATCGTGGTAGGCGCCGTCGGTCAGGGTGACCTTGATGTCCTCGACCGGGTAGCCGGCCAGCACACCGAACTGCATGGCCTCCTTGATGCCGGCGTCGACCGCGGGGATGTACTCCTTCGGGATGCGCCCGCCGGTGACGGCGTTGACGAACTCGTAGCCCGAACCCGCCTCGGTGGGTTCCAGGTCGATGATGACGCGGCCGAACTGGCCGGAACCACCGGACTGTTTCTTGTGGGTGTACTCCACCTTCTCCACCTTGCGGCGCAGCGTCTCGCGGTAGGCCACCTGCGGTTTGCCGATGTTGGCCTCCACCTTGAACTCGCGCTTCATGCGGTCGATCAGCACCTCGAGGTGCAGCTCACCCATGCCGGCGATGATGGTCTGACCGGTCTCCTCGTCGGTGTGGACGCGGAAGGTCGGGTCCTCCTCGGCGAGCCGCTGGATGGCCACCGACAGCTTCTCCTGGTCCGACTTCGACTTCGGCTCGATGGCCTGCTCGATGACGGGGTTCGGGAACTCCATCGACTCCAGGATGATCGGGTTTGCGGGATCGCAGAGGGTCTCACCGGTGGTGGTGTCCTTCAGGCCCATCACCGCGCAGATCATGCCCGCGCCGATCGATTCGATCTCCTCACGCTTGTTGGCGTGCATCTGGTAGATCTTGCCGATGCGTTCCTTCTTGCCCTTGGTGGCGTTCAGCACCTGCGAGCCGGCTTTCAGGACACCGGAGTAGACGCGGATGAAGGTCAGCTTGCCCAGGTGCGGATCCGCGGCGACCTTGAAGGCCAGGATCGACAGCGGCTCGTCCTCGGAGGGCTTGCGGGACATCTCGACGGACTCGTCGCCCGGTTTGAAGCCCTCGATGGCGGGCACGTCCAGCGGCGAGGGCAGGTAGTCGACGACGGCGTCCAGCAACGGCTGCACGCCCTTGTTCTTGAACGAGGTGCCGCAAACCACGGCGGTGAAGGCGGAGGCCAGCACGCCGCGGCGGATGGCGGCCTTGAGCTGCTCGACGGTGATCGCGTCGGGATCCTCCAGCCACAGCTCCATGAACTCGTCGTCGTTCTCGGCGACGGTCTCCAGCATCTCGGCGCGAGCCAGTTCGGCGGCCTCCACCATGTCGGCGGGGATGTCCGTGACCTCGTAGTCGTCGAGGCCCGGTTTGGTCACCTCGAGCGGCCAGATGTTCGCCTTCATCGTGACCAGGTCCACCTGGCCCTGGAAGTTCGACTCCGCACCGATCGGCAGCTGCAGCAGCACCGGGGTGGCGTTGAGACGTTCACGGATGGTCTTGACGCAGTGTTCGAAGGAAGCACCCGTGCGGTCCAGCTTGTTGATGTAGCAGATGCGCGGCACACCGTACTTCGTGGCCTGGCGCCACACGGTCTGCGACTGCGGCTCCACGCCCGCGACACCGTCGAACACCGCCACGGCACCGTCGAGCACGCGCAGCGAGCGCTCCACCTCGACGGTGAAGTCGACGTGTCCCGGGGTGTCGATGATGTTGACCTGGATGTCGTGCCAGAAGGCGGTGGTCGCGGCGGAGGTGATGGTGATGCCGCGTTCCTGTTCCTGCTCCATCCAGTCCATGGTGGCGGCGCCGTCGTGAACCTCACCGATCTTGTAGGACTTGCCGGTGTAGAAGAGGATGCGCTCGGTTGTGGTGGTCTTGCCGGCGTCGATGTGCGCCATGATGCCGATATTGCGGACCTTGGAAAGGTCAATCTTTGCCACGAGGTTTCCTTCTTGGTCTGTGGTGTGAAGTCAGGTCAGATGCGCAGGGACGCATCGTCTGCGGGCGTGCCACTGCCCCCGGAACGGCTCCGGGGGCAGTGTGGAAGTCACCAGCGGTAGTGGGCGAAGGCGCGGTTGGCCTCGGCCATCTTGTGGGTGTCCTCGCGACGCTTCACCGAGGCACCGAGGCCATTGCTCGCGTCCAGGATCTCGTTCATGAGCCGCTCGGTCATGGTCTTCTCGCGGCGGGCGCGGGAGAAGCTGACGAGCCAGCGCATGGCCAGCGTGGTCTGGCGGCCCGGTTTGACCTCGATCGGCACCTGATAGGTGGCGCCACCGACGCGACGGGACTTGACCTCGATGGAGGGCTTGACGTTGTCGAGGGCCCGCTTCAGGGTCTGGACGGGGTCCTGGCCGGTCTTGGCGCGGGTGCCCTCGAGGGCGTTGTAGACGATGGACTGGGCCACGGTCTTCTTGCCGTCGAGCAGGATCTTGCTGACGAGCTGGCTCACCAGCGGGGAGCCGTAGACCGGATCGACCATGACGGGGCGCTTGGGCGCGGGTCCCTTGCGAGGCATTACTTCTCCTTCTTCGC
>CALCKT010000035.1 GCA_937965785.1 uncultured Propionibacteriaceae bacterium
CCAAGGAGCAGCCATGAAGACCATCCTCACCCGCACCGCCATCGCCGCCCTGGCCGTTGCCAGCCTCGGGTTCGCCGCCTGCTCCGCGGGCGTGGAGGCAAAACCGCAGGACGCCCCCGGTAACACCGGCTCCCAGCAGGTCCCCGCGCAGACGAACTCCCCGGCCCCCCAGCAGACGGAGAGCGGGAGCAAATCCTCCGAGGCGACCAAGACCGGTTCCAGTGGTGTGACGGCCCCCGGTGTCACGGTTGGCCCCGGTGGGATTTCTGCTCCCGGTGTCACGGTTGGCCCCGGTGGGATTTCCGCTCCCGGTGTCAGCGTCGGCCCCGGCGGGGTCACCGCCAGTGCCGGAGGGATCACCTCCGGCGCCGGAAACTTCCGCTCCGCCGATTGTGACGAGGACCCGGTGGTGAAGGAGACCGGTGCCGTGGTCCGCTTCTCCGGGCACTGCGAATCCATCGTCATCAAGGGTTCGGGAGCGGCCGTCGAGTACGACTGGGTGGATAAGCTGGTCATCGAGGGAACAGGTGTCGCCGTCAGGGGCGGTGACATCGGGTCCCTCAAGATCACCGGAGACGGGGCGGGTGTCGTCTCCAGCGGCGATGTCGACGAGGTGATCATTTCCGGTACCGGCAATGCAGTCAAGGTTTCCGGAACCGTCGGGAAGGTCAACGACACCGGCATCGGCAACGCCGTTGGTTCCTGACCCGCCGGCATTGTCACAGCTTCCCCCGACCGAACCGATTCCGGGGCTTCGGGAGGGGGATGCTCCAGAAGTATCCCCGACCCGGCACAATGTGCTTGCCCACCAGACCAACCCCCTTTGGAGAGACCATGAAAACCAACCTGATCCGTATCGCCCTCGCCACGGCCGCCATCACGGTCCTGGGGCTTAGCGCCTGCTCCGCAGGGGCAGAGAACAAACCCGCCGGGAACACCCAGGCGGTTTCGACCACCCAGGCCGCCAACGCCAACACCCCGTCCGCAGGGAACGTGGCCACCGCCAGCAACGGGGGTGACGCGAACGTCACCGCGAGCTCCGACGGTTCCGGCAACAAGAGCGGCTCCAATGGCAAGACTGGTTCCAATGGCACGGGCGACAGCGATGACAAGCCCTGCGTCGGGAACCCGAACGTCTCCTCCAGCAACGGTGTGGTGACTCTCAGCGGGCACTGCGAAGTCATCAACATCACCGGCAGCGGCAACCAGGTCACCTTCGAGTCCGCCGACAAGGTGATCATCTCCGGTGGCAGCAACTCCGTCACCGGTCAGGACCTCGACGACGTGGAGATCACCTCCAGCGGCAACTCCGTCACCGTCACCGATGACCTCGACGAGGTCACGGTCAGCGGCAGCGACAACAGCGTCTCCTCCCAGGGTATCGAGAGGAAGAAGGACACTGGCAGCGGCAACAGCCTCTCGTGAGCTCGGTCCTGGTCGTCGATGACGACCCCATGATCCGCGACCATCTCGCCCGCACCCTGGAGCGGGCGGGATTCGTCGCGTTCACCGCTGCCGATGGCGTGGCGGCCCTCGAGGTGGTCGGGAAACAGCACCCCGACCTGATCGTCCTGGACGTGTTGATGCCGCGTGCCGACGGGCGGGAGGTGCTGGCCAAGCTGCGCAGGGGAGGGGACTGGACCCCGGTGATCCTGCTGACCGGTGTCGGGCAATCCGGCACCCGCGCTGACGCCCTTGAGAAGGGGGCCGACGACTACCTCAACAAGCCCTTCGACCCTGCCGAGCTGGTGGCCCGGATCCGGGCGGTCCTGCGGCGGGGTCAGCTGGGTCGGACCCTCACCCACGCCTCCCGCATCCAAGGTGGCGGCCTGGAACTCGATCGGCTGGCCAAGACGGTCACCGCGCGGGGCCAGGTGGTGCAGCTGACCCCGAAGGCCCTCGCCCTGCTGGAGTACCTCATGGTCCACCACGGCGAAACCTTCAGCCGCGACCACCTTTTGGAGCAGGTCTGGGGGGTGGAGTTCGCGATCACCACCCGCGCCGTCGATCATCGCGTCGCCGAGCTCCGCAAGGTGCTGGGGGCGCGGGGACTCGAGGTCATAGACACCGTCCAGGGCGTCGGGTACCGCTTCCATCCCGAGGTACGTGCCGCGTGAGAAAACGGGTTTGGGTCTGGGCGGTCGCCGTGGTCGGGGTGCTCGCCGCCGTCGGGATGCGGATCGCCGGGGAAACCCAGATGTTCAAGGTGGGCGTCGAGCTGTGGGCGCTGCCCCTGCTGGCCGGGCTGCTCGTGCCGGCGGTAGCGATGCTCGCCGGATGGCGTCGCGGCAGGAACGCCCGAGCCGTCGAGGAGGCAGTGGAAGGCGTCAAGGCGGAGGCGCGGGAGGCCCACCGCACCTTCGTGGGGCGCCTCGACCACGAACTGAAGAACCCGCTGATGGCGTTGCGCGTGGGGCTCGGTGAGGTGCGGGATCCGGTACTCGCGGAGTCGATGCGGGCGCAGGTCGATCGGTTGGCGTCGCTGGTGGCGGAACTCCGCAAGATCAGCGAGATCGACTCCTACCCGGTGGCCGACGAACCGGTGGACGTTTCGGAGGTGGTCTCCGATGTGATCGAGACCGTGGTGCCCGGGGACCGTGAGGTGGTGGTGGCCCTTCCGCGGGCCCCGCGTCCCCTGCCCCCGGTGCGCGGCGACCGCGACCTGGTGTTCCTGGCCATCTACAACGTGGTGGGCAATGCAGTGAAGTACTCCTTGCCGGGGGCGACGCTGGAGGTGCGCGGCATGGAGGAACGCGGGCACGTGGTGGTGGAGGTCTCCGACACGGGGCGTGGCATCCCGGCTTCCGAGGTGGACCAGGTCTGGGGTGAACTGGCCCGCTCCAAGGAGGTCCGGCACATCCCCGGCAACGGTCTGGGGTTGCCGATGGTGGCGGCGGTGCTGCGCAGGCTCGGTGGTTCCTGCGAACTGAGCTCCATCCAAGGCCGGGGAACCACGGTCAGGATGCGCCTGCCGCTGCTCTGACGGGCGCGGCGGACGGGTCGGTGGGAGCTGCTGCGTGGCCCGGGCGGCGGGAGACAAAGCTTTGTCAGCAGCCGTGTTTGTTGTGGTTGGTGGGGCAGGGGGCGTTTTTGGTGGGGGTGCCGGTCTGACTTGGTGGTG
>CALCKT010000036.1 GCA_937965785.1 uncultured Propionibacteriaceae bacterium
CATGCGGGTCGCTGTGTTCGCCGACATCCACGGCAAATTCCTGTTGCCCTTCAAACTGGTCCACCTGTACCAACAGGAAACGGGAAACAGAATCGATCACATCCTGCAGTGCGGGGACATGGGTGCTTTCCCGGATCTTGCGGCCATGGACAGGGCGACGCTTCGCCACGCACGGCGTGACCGTGACGAACTGGGATTCCACGACGACTTCGTCCGGGTGAACCCCGGGATCGCCCGCTTCCTCGACGAACTGGACGTGGAAATGACCTGCGTCCGCGGAAACCACGAGGATCATGACTTCCTTGACGGTCTGGAAAGGGAAACCGACGAACCCCGGTTTCCCATCGACGCCTATCGCCGGGTTTTCGTGTGCCGGACGGGGGTCAAACAGGTGTTCCGGGTGGGCAAGGACGTGCTCACGTTCATCGGTGTGGGTCGCATAGCGGATTCCAAGGGGCGAACCCATCAACGATTCATCCAGGAATACGAGAGAAAGGCTCTTCGGAAACTGCACGCAACCCGTGAGGACTTCGATCTGTTGATCTCCCACGACAAGGAATCCGAGAGCATCAGGGGATATGGGATGCCGGAGCTCAGGGAACTCCTGGACCGCGTCCTCTTCCGCTACCACTTCTACGGGCACACCGGTGAACCCCATGCGCGCGGACTGGCCAGCAACGGCATAACGGAATCGGTGAAGGTGCGGGAACTGGAGTTCAACACGCAAGGAATCCTCGACCCGGGCTGCATGATCGTCCTGGAAAAACACGGAGCGGAGCTCGATCTCGAGGTCGTGGACCAGCGCCTGACCAACCACCTCACCCGGTACAACTGGAAAATCCCGGGCGCCCACGGTTGAGGTTCGGCGCGGCGGAAACCGTCGCGGCGGCGGGCGGGCTCCTCGATCACCTGCGGGGCAGGGGCACGAAGAGGGGGCCGAGGCCGGGCTGTTCGGGGCCGTGTTCGGAGACGAGCTCCAGGGTGGTGCAGGCGGTTTCGGGGATCGCCATGGCGTCGATGAGAACGCGGGTGACCTCGTCGCGGGCGATGGTCCTCCGGACGGCGTGGAGACCGGTGCCGCCGGTGGCGGTCGTCGCCGTGGGGCGCGCCGGGACTCCGCGCCAGTAAGCAGGGGAGAGCTCTCGCACGCCAGGTGGATAGCTGGACTTGCTACCAGTAGATAGCTAGGCTATCAAGCATGTTTGACGGTTTCCGGCAACAGTGGATCCACGGTTTCCTCGACCTCTGCCTGCTCGGCATCCTCGCAGGAGGGAGCGAGTACGGGCGCGGGTTGGCCGCAGGCCTCGCCGAGGCGGGATTCGGGGAGATTCCCGGCGGGACGCTCTATCCGGCCCTGCTGCGTCTGGAGAAACAAGGACTCGTTCGGGCGACCCGGGTGCCGAGCACGCTGGGTCCGGTGCGCAAGTACTACGAGCTGACGCCCCTCGGGGCTGAGGAGGCGTCGCGACGCCGGGACGAGTGGCGGAGTTTCCGCGACGCCGTCGAACGGGTCGTCTCCGGGGCGACGGCGGATGCCGGCAGTGAGGAGCCAAACCGATGACCGGGAAATGGGGACGGACGCTGGCCGGGCAGCTCGTCGAGGCCGGTCTGGATCGTGCCGAGGCGGACGGACTGGCCCGTGACGCGGTGGAGGAGGCCCGGGATGCGGGCCGCGACCCGCAGGAACTGTACGGGCCGGCCGTCGCCTACGCCTCCACCCTGGTCAGGACCCTTCACGTGGCCGAGACCCGGGCGCTCGGCGTGAATCGCGGCGGGGGAGAGGTGGTGCTGCGGCTGCGATCCGTCTCGAAGAGCTACGGGAGACGCGAGATTCTCCGCGGTATCGACCTGGAGCTGCGGGCCGGCGAGATCACCGCCGTGGTCGGTGCCAACGGCTCCGGGAAGTCCACGCTGCTCGGGATCTGCGCCGGCGTGATCCGCCCCTCGGCGGGTGTCGTCCAGCGGGTCCCGCGCATCGGTTACGCCCCTCAACTGGGCGGCGTCGCCCCGCTGCTGACCCCGGACGAACACTTCCGTCTCTTCGGGGCCGCCAGTCGCATGGGGGCCCGGAGGGCCCGGGGGACGGGACGCAGGCTCGCATCCCTGCTCGGCTGGCGGCCGCGCCGCGACATCGTGGCCTCGCGGCTCTCTGGCGGCACCCGGCAGAAACTCAACGTGGTGCTGGCCGAGCTGGACGGCCCCGACCTCATCCTGCTCGACGAGCCCTACCAGGGATTCGACGAGGACTCCTACCTGATCTTCCGCAGCCAACTGCTGCGCTGGCGTGACCGCGGGGCCGGGATCCTCATGATCACGCACATGCTGCACGACCTCGACGACATCGACCACGTCATCGAGCTCCACCCGAAGGAGGGCCTGTGATGATCCGGGCCGTGTTCGTCACCAGCCTGCAGGAAATGGGCCGGCGCCTCACCGCCCTGGTGTTCATCCTGCTGCTCCCGCTGGCCTTCTACCTGGTGCGCATCGATGTGCGCTGGCAGGCGATCCGGTTCCTGTCGATCGGGATCGGCTGGGCCGTGGCGACCCTGTCGCTGTTCACCTTCATCGCCGCGCGCGACCTGGACAGGCGACTGGTGGTGGTGGTGGGTGCCTCGCCCTCGTCGCTCTTCACCGGACGGCTGGCGGCCGTGCTCACCGTCGGGCTGGGCCTGGCCGTGATCTACTTCGGGGTCGTCGCCCTCACCCTGGATGACCTACCCCGGGTGTGGTCGGTGTTGCTGCTGCTGGTCGTGACCGTGCTCATCGGGGCGCCGTTGGGGGCGGTGGTGAGTCTGGTCATCGTCAGGGAACTCGAAGGGGCCCTCGCGCTGCTGGCCCTGATGGCCGTCCAGCTGCTCATCGACCCCGACAGCTCCTACGCCGGGTTCATGCCTTTGTGGTCCACCCGCGAGTTGACCGGTTACGCCCTCGACACACCCATCGCCAACAGCCTGTCCGACGGGCTCGGTCACTTCGCCGTCACCATGGTGCTGTGTTCCTTGGTGGCTTGGGGGTTCAGCGTCCTCAGGCTGCGCACCAGGAGGTTCGAGCCGATCCCGGGATTCCCGGGGACATCGTCGCGGTGAACCGCCCGGGGTGCAACAGGCAACGCTGTTAGAACAGGTCTCGTTGACGGCCCGGGAACCGCTGCCGAGGCCAAAATGTTTCGAAACCAATGGAGGTTTGTTTTCGGAACGATCTGGTAGGTTGCGGGAGTGATCCCCGCATGAGGAGAGTCACGATGACGGATTACTTGATGTCCTTCGACATCATGAAGGAGATGGCGACCCGGGTCTGCGGCCGCTACATCGCGTGGGCGAATCAGGCCACGGATCCAGCAGTCAAGCAACACTGGATGAACCAGGCCAGCCAGGTCACCAAGGGAGTCCAACAGGTCAGGGCCCACGACGCAGAAGCGATCGCAGCGAAACGGGCCGAGCTGAGGGAACTGTTCCACTCCCTGCCGGCCGAGGCACCTGCTGTCGTGGCATGAACGATCTCACGCCGCAGCAGTTGCACGAAATCTTCAAAACGCAGGTCATCCCTTACCTCGAGGAAATCCGAAACCCGGAGCGCCCCGTCCCGGGACAACAGCCGTGGTTCATATCGGTGGGTGGGCAGCCGGGTTCCGGCAAGACCGGCGTGGTTGATGCCAGCGGCCAAATCCATCCGGGATCGGTGATCGTCAACGGTGACGACCTGAGGCGTTTCCACCCCGACTACGACCACACCATGGAACACAACCCCCTGTCGATGCCAGAGGTCACCGCGCAGGCCTCCGGAGCGTGGATAGGAATGTCGAATCAATGGCTGCGGGACAACGGGATCACCGCGGTGGTGGAGACCACGCTGCGTCAACCCGCTGTGCTGCTGCGGGAGTTCGAGGCCTTCAAACAGGCCGGGTACGGCACGGAATTGCGGGTCGTGGCCGTCCCGCCCGAGGTGTCCCGGCTCAGCACTCTCGCCCGCTACGTCGGGCAAGCTCAAGAGTTCGGCGTAGGACGCACGGTCACGGCCGAAGGCCACGACATCCCCACCGCTGCGGTTCCGGGCACCGTGGAGACCCTCGTGGCGTCCGGGCTCGTGGACAGGGTCGTGGTTCAGGACCGCGACGGTCGTGTCTTCCTCGACGCCGAGGTTTCCCGGGGCGACCCGGAGCTTGCCGCGAAGGTCCGGGAGGTTGTCGACCGGGCCCGGGACGTCACTTCCATGACCTCCGGGCAGGCCCAGGCCTGTTTCCGTGCCGCTGCGGTCATGATGGAAGGTCTCGGTGCCGTCCGTGAAACCGACCAGGACCTGCACAAGGTCGCGGCGCGAATCACCGGCCCTGACGCCCAAGCCCTCGCCGCCCGGGCGTGGCCACGCGATGCCGTGGAACAGCAGCAGGCGCGGAAGGAGCTCAAGAGCCGGCACGGGAGTTTCATCCGTGCCGCGGCCCTGCCGGACCCTCAACAAGCCCTAAGCAGGAACCCCGCCGTCCCCGAACGGCACCCGCACCGCGGCAAACCGGGCCGAAGCCGGGACATGGAACGGTGAACATCGTCGGCTATGCCCGTGTGAGCACCGGCGAGCAGAGCCCCACCGGGCAGTAGGCGGAACTGGAAGCAGCGGGGGCGACGCGGGTCTTCGTGGATCACGGGGCTGTCAGCCGTACAAGCGGACCGTCTGCCTGGATCACCTCCGCGAGGGGGACACGCTCGTGGTGTGTTCCTTGGACCGTGTGGCGGGCACCGAGGCGATGGCCATCGAAATCATCCGTGACCTCGCCACCAGGGCGATGCGATTTCGCAGCCTCACCGAACCCTTCCTGGACATAGGCACGACCACCCCGCTGGGGGAGGCGATCGTGGGGATCCTGACCGTCCTCGGGCAGCTGCGGGTTTCCACGGTCCGCGAGAACACCCGGAGGGGTTTGGGGCAGGCGCGGGCCCGTGGACGAGCCGGCGGCCGTCCCACCGTCATGACCCCGGAGCGTCTCGATGCCGCCAAGCGGATGCGCGCCCGGGGAGCCAGCCTCGGCAGGATCGCGGCCGTGCTGGGGGTGGGCAAAACCACCGTAGCCCGCGCCCTCAAACCCCCGCCTCCCGGGGCAACCCCGCCCGGCCCCGGGGCCGGGGTGGTCGCAGGGGGTTCAGGCAATGGCGGGGCGCAGGTACTGGGGACGTGACCGGACGATCTCAAACCCCACCGGACAGTGGGTTCTGCCGCGGCTTCTCGTCCCGGGACTCATGGCAATCCAAGCCTGGAGTGCGATGAGTCACCCAGGCAGGGTCTGTTGGGTATCCGCCCGGGGTCTGCTGCTGCGGTGACCCTCTGGTGCCCCCAGCGGGGATCGAACCCGCGACCCATGGATTAAAAGTCCACTGCTCTGCCAGCTGAGCTATAGGGGCGAGCACAGTCTAGCCACACGGCCTCCGCTCGGTCCACATGGCAGTCTTGGAGACATGGGTGAACTGGGCGGATTGCTGTGGGTTTTGGCAATCGGGCTGCTGTTGCTGGTTCTGGCCGTCTGGTTGGATGTGCGGCGTAGACGTCGGGTGGAAGGCAAGCCCACGCGAGACCCGGGTGGGGGGAGCCCCGGGTACCTGACCCAGTCGGAGATTGACGACCTGCCTGCCCCTGGCGCCGGACGGTCGGTTCCCCGGGCCGAACCCAGGGGCGAAAGACTGGAGATCGGACTCGCCGATCCCGGTTTCGCCGACGTGAACGGCCGTATCGACCTCGAGGGCGCCAACGTGCTGGTCATCGACGGGACGGGGGTGAGCATGCGGGAGCTGATGCTCCCCATAGCCCGGCACCAACCGCTCGTGCTGGTGGCGCGGGGGATCGACGAGGAGGTGCTGGCGACGCTGGTCGCCAACCGGAAGAGCCTGGCCATGCCGCTGGCGGCCGTGATCACCGATCTGATTCCGGAGGTCGCGGACCTGACCGGTGCCTCGCCGGTGTCCGTGGCGGATCTCAGGGCCGGATATCTGCCGGCCGGGCATCTCGGGCACGCCACCCGCTGGGTCACCGACGGCACCCGCACCTGGATCGAACCCCACCCACCCCTGGTCGGGACGACGTAGGCAAGTGGATCCTTCCAGGGGTTGATTCCACTCCCACGGGCATTGAACATGGGGGTGTGTCGCCAAATGCTCAACATTCCTCCGGGGTTCCTGACCTGAGCCGCTACGGCTGGCTGGCCGTGGCGACGGCCCTCGCCACCATCCTGCTGAAAGCGGGGGCCTGGTTGGTCACCGGATCCGTGGGGCTGCTGGCCGATGCCGCCGAATCCCTGGTCAACCTGGCCGCCGCCATCGTGGCGCTGATCGTGCTGAAGGTGGCGGCCAGACCTGCCGACGCCAACCACAATTTCGGTCACACCAAGGCCGAGTACTTCTCGGCGGCCGTGGAGGGCGTGATGATCTTCGTCGCCGCGATCTCCATCGTCGTCCTCGCGATCCAACGGCTGTTCGTCCCGCAGCCCCTCGAATCGCTGGGGATCGGCCTGGTGATCTCCGTGGCCGCATCCATCCTCAACGGTGTCGTTGCGTCGGTGATGATCAGGGCCGGGAAACGCCACCGCTCCATCACACTCAGGGCCGACGGCAAACACCTGATGACCGATGTGTGGACCTCGGTCGGTGTGCTGGTGGGGATCGCGCTGGTCTGGGTGAGCGGCTGGGGATGGCTCGACCCCGTGATCGCCATCGCGGTGGGCGTCAACATCCTGTTCACCGGCTACGGCCTGCTGAAGGAATCGACCGAGGGGCTGATGGATGTGTCCCTACCGGAAGAGGACAACGAACGACTGCGGGCAATCCTGACCAGCAGGGCCGGGGCCGGGGTTGCCTTCCACCAGATGCGCACCCGGGTCTCCGGGGCCCGGCAGTTCATGGACTTCCACCTGCTCGTCCCGGACGACTGGAGCGTCAAACAGGGCCACGATTTCCTGGAGGACCTCTCCGAGGAGATCGTCGCCGAGTTCCCGCGGATGAACGTCACCGGACACATCGAACCCATCAACGATCCCCGCAGCTACGCCCACGAGGGCATCTGAGCGAACCATCCCACACCACTCCGTGCACCGGCCGAGGGCAGGCACCCCGGCGCGATGATCGGGCCGGGGCCTTGGATCGGGGCGGTTGGTTCTGCGTTTCTATCAGGGGGTGATGCGCAGCTGTCCCGCCGGCTGGCGGAGACAGGAACCCGCCCTCCGGGCACGTTCGTCGACGATGTCGATGATCCGAGCCGCGGCCTCCTCCAGGGCGAGCCCCGTGGTGTCGATGATCGGCGCCCCCAGCCGCTTCTGAACGGCACCCACCTCGTCCAGTTCGTCGAGGATCCGTCCCAGATCCGCGTAGCCGTCCCGGGTGCCGAAACCACCCAACCCCTGTACGCGGCGCGACCGGATCTGCAGCAACCGCTCGGGGTCTATCGTCAACCCGACGATGCGCCAGCGCTCGATCCCGAACAGCTCCTCGGGTGGCCGGATACCGGGCACCAGGGGAACGTTGACCGTTTTGTAGCCCAGATATCCCAGGTAGATCGACAGGGGGGTCTTGCCGGAACGCGACGCCCCGATCAGGCAGATGTCGCACTCCCGGAGCGCAGCAGGTATGGCCCCGTCATCGTTGCGGATAGCGAACTCCATCGCGGAGATCCTCACGAAATAGTCGGCCTCCACACCCACGGGACGCATGGGAACCTCGTCGGCGGCGTGACCGGAGATCTGCTCCAGAGCGACCAGGGCGTCGCCCATCAGGTCGGTGTAGGGGATCGCGAGATCCTTGCAGGCGTTGATGACCAGGCTCCGCCGCTCGGCGTTCACCAGGGTGAAGAACACGGCGATCCGCTGGTTGGCCCGCTCCCTCAGGGTGCCCAGCGCCTTCATCATGGCATCCAGTTTTCCCAGCCGGGGGTGCCTGATGATCTCGAAGTGCGCATCCGGGAACTGGGCGCGGGCGGCCCGGGCCAGCCGCACCGCGGTCTCCCCGGTCGAGTCGGCCAGCACGTGGATCTCCAGGTTGCCGTCGGTCATGGGCAAACCGTAGCGGACCGGCCAGGGGTCGCGCCCGCGACGCCCCTCACCCCTGTTTGACGACGATCTCGTTCACGGTCCCCATGTAACGGCCCGAGGAGACCTCCGGCAGCTTGGTGAGGTAGACCAGCACGTAACGGCTGGTGACCTCCTCGGAGGGTTCCAGGACGGCCTGCTCCGAGGTGTCCTCGGCCGTGGCCACCGTCCTCCACTGGGCCTGGCGGTCCATGGGGGCCCTGTCGGTGGCCTCCTTCTCCGGGACCCGCAGCTCGACGGTCTCACCGGCCGCGGCGAAGGTCACCTCGACCTTCCCGAGCTTGACGGGTTTTCCGAGGTCGAGCACCAGGCCGACGCCCGGTTTCTCCCCACCCATCTTGGGATTGCCCCGGTACTGCATGGTTGACCAGCCCGTGCCGGGGTCGCCGTCAATGGCGTTTTTCACCTGGTCCGGGTGCTCATCGCCGCTGCCGTTGTCGGCCCGTGGATCGAAATCGGTGATGATGGCCACGGGAATGACGGTGCCGGCCTCCGGGGCCTCCTGCGACTCGCTGGTCGTTGGGGTGGATGAGCTGGAACCGGGGGCCTCGGGTCTCGGGCCGATGCTGTTGATCGCGACCACGATCAGGGAGATCACCAAAGTGGCGACCGCCGCCACCAGCACGACCCAGAGCAGGGGCCTGCCCTCGTAGGTGCTCTTGGCAGACTTGACGTCCTCCACGGCGCTGGTCTCCACGACCCGTTGGCTGGGTTGCCGGACCACCGCCGGCTGTACCTGCGTCGCGGTGGAGTCGAGGACCATGGGGGGCGGCATCGATTCCAGCGGGGTGGGTCGCAGGTGGACCGGGATGGGGTTCTGCGGCTGCCTGACCCGGGCCTCCAGGTCGGGGGAGGCGTCCGCCGTCCCCAGCACCGATGCGAGCGCCGAGGCCAGTTGGGAGGCGGTCGTGATCCGGCTCTCCGATGCCGCCGTCTGCCGGGCCAGGGCCGCCGCGCAGATGCGGTCCAGGGCCGGGGAGACCCCGGGGGTCACGGAACTCATCGGGGCGATCTCGCCGCCGACGACCGGGGCTGCGGGAAGATCCCGGGTCTCCCCACCCGGCCAGCGCAGCACCAGCATCGCGTACAGCAGACTGGCGAGTCCCCGCACGTCGGCGGCCTCGCGGTCGCTCCACTTCACCGACGAGTTCGGGTGGAAACCGGCCTCGACCCCGAAACCGACCAGCTTCACGGCCCCGAGGGTCGTGATCACCACGTTGTCGGGGGTCAGCTGTTCATGGAACAGTCCTTGGCCGTGCAGCGAGGTGAGGGCATCCGCCAACTCCCGGACCACCCACGCGGCCTCCAGGGCGCTGAGCGGGCCGTGTTTCAGCAGATTGGTCAGGGAGCTGCCGTGCGCGTACTCGCAGACGATGTAGCCACCCAGCCCGCGCGGGTCGTTTTCCAGGTTGACCGCGTCCAGCACCCGCAGGAAACGGGAATCGGTGGCTATCGCACCCTTCCGGGCCGCCTGCAGCAGATCCGTGGTGCACGGGCTGTCCTCGGGGATGACATGCGCTATGACGTCGCGGGAGAGCACCAGGTCATGGGCGCGCCAGGTTTCGATGCCGTCCCGGACCATGATCAACTCATCGATGCGGAACCGCGTGGAGAGCAGGTCGCCGGTGCTCATCAGCCGCCGCCCCGCGGTCAGCTCATCGGCCCCCGAGAACATCGAGGGTTCATCCGGGCCCACGATCTGGGCCTGCATGCTCGCGGTGTCCGGAGATGTGGGGGAGGTGGATGGCGGGGTGTCCCGCACGGCAGGGCTGACCCGGGTCTCCAGCATGTCGTCGGTGGATTCCGGGGCGAGGTTGCCCACCAGGCTCGGTAGTTCGAGGGCCGCCGCCATGGATTCCTCCGGAATGCGGGCGGCGTTCCAACCGTTGAAGGTGCCGTCGGCGATGATCGTGTGCAGGCCAGTTGGCATGAGGTCGTCCACCAGGGCGGCCGCGGTGGCGGGTTCCGCGCCGATGGTGGGGATCTGCGGGAGCGACGGCTCCTTCCCGGGCTCCTCGTCCCCCGCGGGCCCGGATGCCTTGCCACGCCCGAGACGGGAACGGATCATGTCGCCGAGACTGGCGAGCTCCCGGACCTTCAGCACCTTTCCCACCGCCAGGAAACTGGCCCCGATGATGCAGCCCCCCAGACACAGGGCCAGCAGCGGGCCGACAATCCCACCGGGGAGCGCATCCAGGATCAGGCTGGACAGGAACCACGCCACCAGGGCACCGATGCCCGCTCCGATGCCCAGGCGGGCGACGTGCATCAGGAGATCCCGGCCGTTCAGGTGGGGTATCTTCCGTTTGAGCTGGCGCCAGCTGAGCTGGACCCCCACCAGGTAGGCGAGGGAATAGGACACGGCGAGCGCCGTTGCGGTCAGGTCGGGGTTGTTCACCAGGTACACCAGCAGCAACGCGCCCCCGGCGTTCACGCCACCTATCACGAGCTGCAGCCGGAACGGGGTGCGGGTGTCCTCCAGCGCGTAGAAGGTGCGCAGGCAGATGAACTGCACGGTGAACGGCACCGTGCCCAGGGCGAAGGCCCCCAGCGCCCAGGCGATCAGGTTGGCGTCGCGGCTGCCCTGGCCATGGCCGAACAACAGGATCGCCATCGGCTCGGAGAGCGCCAGGAACACCATCGAGGCCGGTACCAGAGCCATCAACGACAGTCGTGTGGTCTTGCGCGCCTCGGCCGCGACACCTTCGAGGTCCCCCGCCGCGGCCAGCCGGGAGGCGTTGGGCAGCATGGCGGTGGCCAGCGAGACCGTGATCAGGGAGTGCGGCATCATCCAGATCAGGCTGGCGTTGCCGTAGACGTTGGAGCCGCCGCCGGTTCCGGCGGCCGTCGCCGAGGTGGCCAGGCGGTTCACCAGCATCAGCACGGCCTGGTTGATGAGCACGAAACCCAGGGTCCACTTCGCCAGCTGGAAGGTCTTGCCCAGCCCCACTCCCCGAAGGTCGAAACGCGGCCTGAACCGGAACCCCACCTTCTTCACGAACGGGACCAACACCAATGCCTGGGCGGCGATCCCGATCGTGGAGCCGATTCCCAGCAGCAGTATCTGCTCGGTGGTGAACGCGCCTGAATGGTCGCCGCCGGCGCCCCAGATCACCAGGTAGAAACCCAGCACGATGATGGAGATGATGTTGTTGGCGATCGGCGCCCACATCATGGGGCCGAACTGGTCCCGGGCGTTGAGCACCTGCCCCAGCATCGTGTAGACACCGTAGAAGAAGATCTGGGGGAGGGTGCAGTAGGTCAACGCCACCATGGAGGCGTACTGGCTCTCCAGGTCCGGGGCACGCCAGGAATCCGACGAGTAGAGGAACGTGATCAGCGGGGCGGCCAGGGTCAGGAGCACGGTCACCACGCTGATGGCCAGCATGAACGCGGTCATGATCCGGTTCGTGAACGCCTCGCCGCCGTCCTCGTCGTGACGAATGGCGCGCACGATCTGCGGTACCAGAACGGTGTTGACGGCACCGCCCACGAACAGGATGTACATGCCGTTGGAGATCGTGCTGGCCAGCGACAGGATGTCGGCCTGCCTGGTGCCGTTGCCCAGGATGAAGGCCACCAGCATCGTCCGCAGGATCCCGAGGCCCCGGGAAACCAGCGTTCCCGCCGCCATCAGGGCGCTCGCGGAAAGCAATTTGCGGCTGCTGCTCACACCGCCATCGGCACTACTGCTCACGACTCTCCCTGGCTCGTTCCCTCTGCACCGCCCTGATACGCAGGAATGTGCCTCCGACCACTACTGCACCCGAGATGACGATGATGATCCAGCCGACTCGCCCGAGGCCGGTTGCCGTGATCTCCACCGGCACCACCGAACCGAACGCGGTTCCCTGTTCCGTCGTCAGCTGGGCACGCACGATCACGACCCCGTTGGATGTGGTTGACGGGGAGACGCTGACCGTCCGGTGCTCGCCGGGGCCGAGGGTGACCAGCTCGGAGGGCGCGACCCGGATCCGGTTGGGGGAGTCGCTGACGAACTGCACCCGCACCTTCACGGTGATGGGAAGCGGATTGTTGATCGTCACGGGGAAGTTGTTGGTGTCGGAGCCCATCACGAACTGGCTGGCGGCGCTCAACCGGATCATGGACGGGGCCAGTTTCTCGCTCGGGGTGGCGCCGACGAATTCCATGGCTTCCTGTTCGGAACGGAAGGCACTGTTGAAGGCGCGCGTGGCGGTGGCCGCATTCAGCGCGGTGCGGTCGGTTCCCGTCAGTTCCTCCAGGAGCTGGGTGGAGTCGAATATGCCCTGCACCTGGGAACGCAGCCCGGGCCACGGGGTGATCTGCTCCGTCGGGGTTCCGTAGCGCGCCTGGTCGCTGGGTTCGGGGAGGGGAGCGATGGTTTCGGCGCCTGCCAGGAGGTCCGCGCGGCTGATGTTCGCGACCTCGCGGACCATGTGGATCGGCGGCGAACCGCCCAGCAGTTCCTCGGCCAACCGGCGCCCGGAGATCTGCGCATCTGTGAGGGTGCTTCCGGGGCCGATACCGGGCAGGTCAGTGGAGGACACCCGCAGGGCGTGGGCCCTGACGCTGTGGTTCGTGGTGGTTATCTCCCCGCTGGAGGTGAAGTTGTTCCCGAAAACCTTCCGGAAACCGTGGAGGGCCAGCGTCAACGTCAGGTCCTGGGAGTCGTTCCCGCCCAGATCCGCGGCCAGGGGGGCGTCGGCTATGGCGCCCAGATCCGCGGCCTTCAAGGCGGTTTCGGACCACCCCAGGGCGGCCTCGAAACTTTTCAGGTCCCCGGCGGCGTGCAGCCGCGCCAGGTCGGGGTTCCCGAACGGCAACCGCATCACCCGGCCCGTGCTGATCAGGTCGTTGATTCGTTTCACGAAGTTGCTCGCGGCCTCGCTCGGGGGGGCCGCCTGACCGGCGACGGTGTGTTCCCCGGCCAGCGCCTGGGCCTCGACCAGCAGGGATGGATCCAGTAGGGTGTAGACCCCCGGTTTCTCGGCGGCCGCCAACAAATCGGACAATTCCCCCACGAGCCTGGATTCGAGGGAGTTGTCCTGGAAGTCGGTGCCGTCGAGCAGGGTCGGCCGGGTGGCGAGTTTCACGACGGTTGAGACCTGCAGCGGTTTCTTGGCGGCGACGGCGAACACCCTGCCGCGGCCCACCGTCACGGGATCCCGCCTGGTGGAGTTGGAGCGGACCTGGACGCCGAGCATGTGGACGGAGTCCGTCTTCGATGCCAGGGCGAGTTCCCCGATGGTCGCGGTCACCGTGAATTTCACCGATGCGCCGGGGGTCAGATCACCCAGTTCCTGATAGTTCTCCTTGGAGTTCGTGACCCGTTTCCCCGGAGGCTGTGAGGGTTCGGATGTGAGCGCCTGCACGAGTTCGTCGTGTTCCGTGATCGCTCTGGTCGAGCGCCAGAAGTGGACGCTGGCGTTTTCCACGGCCTGATCGGTGTTGTTGCGTACCGTGCCGGTCATGGTGATGCGCTGATCCGGCTGTGACTGGTCCAGCAGCTGCGGGGAGAGCGACTCGATGTTCACATCGAGGTTTCCATCCGCCCGGGAGGGGGTCGCGACGAAGCCGACGGCCACGGCTGCCAGCAGCAGCATCCAGGTCACCAGCCTTCTCATCACCGGGCCATCGTAATAGGAGGTCCCGCCCAATCGGGAGGTTGTGGCCGAGATGCATCGACGAACCGCAGTCGGTAATGTTCATCGAACACGACAGGGGAGCGCAGCTGCGCTGAGAGTGCGGGCAACCGCAGACCCTCGAACCTGAACCGGCTAGCACCGGCGTAGGGAGTCGGGAATCTCCGGTCGCGGCTGGCGTGCCCGCCGCGACCTCCCTGAGGAAACCGGAACAACCCGGAAAACCACAGGAGTTGACATGACTGGAACCGCCAGGACGATGAGGACACAGCTGGCGGCGGGAGGACCCGCCGCTTGGCGTTCCGTGGATCTCGTGACCGTTGCCATTCTCGGCGTGGCGTTGGGTGTCGCGTTCTGGGGCTGGGACCTGCTGCTGTATCCCGCGGTGTCCGCGGCGCTCAACACGGTCTTCCCGCCCCTGTCGAGCCTGACCCTCGGGGTGTGGGTGCTGCCGGCGGTCGTGGGCGGGCTCGTGGCGCGCCGCCCCGGAGCGGCCCTGCTCTGCGAGATCGTGGCCGCCACCGTCGAGGCGTTGCTGGGAAACCAGTGGGGGCTGAACGTGATGATCTCAGGAGCGCTGCAGGCACTGGGGGTCGAGATCATCCTCGCGGTTTTCCTGTGGCGGGGATTCCGCGTCTGGGTGGCGATGCTGGCCGGTACGCTCTCCGCCGTTCTTGAACTGTGCTGCTGGGAATGGTGGGTCTACCAGGGCGAATACACCTTCGGCATGAAGCTGGTGGCCCTCGGATGTGCCGTCGGTTCCTGCATCGCGATCTCCGGTCTCGGGGGCTGGCTCCTGGTCAGGGCGATGGCCGCGACCGGGGCGTTGAACGCCTTCCCCGCGGGCCGGGAACACCTGATCCGGCGTGGCTGAGCGGGGCCAGCTGCGGGCGGTCGCGCTGACCTGGCAGCCCCTGGGGGCCGATCACCCGCTCCTGAACGGTGTGGATCTCGAGATCGGGGCGGGGGAGAGGGTTCTGCTGGCCGGGGTCAGCGGGGCGGGGAAATCCACCCTGCTGCGGGCCTTCGCCGGGGTGTTGGAGGATCACACCCCGGGGGAGCTCACGGGTGAGGTGACTGTTGGGGGGCTTCCGGCGGCCGCGGGTCGCGGCGACATCGGCCTGGTGGGACAGCAGCCCTTCGATTCGGTCGTCGCCGAGACCGTGGGGCGTGACGTCGCCTTCGGGCCGGAGAACCTCGGCCTGCCGGTCGCGGAGATCCACGGACGGGTCGCCGAAACACTGGAACTGGTTGATTTTCCCTTTCGCCCCGGACATCCGACGGCGGCGCTGTCGGGTGGGCAGGCCCAGCGACTGGCGCTGGCGGGGGCACTGGCCATGAAACCCGGTGTGCTCCTCCTCGATGAACCGGGGGCGATGCTCGACGCCCCCTCGGCCGCCCGGCTGCGGGAGGCGGTCAACGACGTGGTCACCCGCACCGGCGCCACCCTGGTCGTCGCCGATCACGACATCGCAGGCTGGGAAGGGATCGTGGAACGGCTGGTGGTGATCGACTCGGGACGCGTTCTCGCCGACGGTCCCTTCGGGGAGGTTCTGGGGACCATGGGCGCCCGCCTCCTCGAACTGGGGCTCTGGGTTCCGGGGGCACCCGACCCGGAACCCGTCGCCGTCGACCTCGGAGGGAACACGTCCCGGGAAACGGGGGATGCCATGGCCCGGGCCCGGGGAATCACGGTTGACCGGAGGCCACCGCTGACTCTGAGGAGCACCCGGGAGGACGAGCCGCGGCGGGTGCTGCACGACGTCGATGCGGAGCTGCGGCAAGGAGAACTGGTGGTTCTCAACGGCGACAGCGGAGCGGGTAAGTCCACCCTGCTGGCCGCGCTCCTGGGAACGCTGCCCGTGGCCTCGGGAGAGGTGAGGATCGGCGGTGACGATCCGGCGTGCCTCACCTCGCGGCAGCTCGCGTCGAGAGCGGGCTGGGTCCCGCAGTTCGCGGAGGGCCTGGCGGTGGGGGACACCGTGCTGTCCTCCCTGACCGCCACCGCCCTGGCCCTGGGACAGCCACGAGATGACGCGGAGGACCGGGCCCGGCGGCTCCTGGCGGCGGTGGGACTCGACGGCATGGAGGATCGCCATCCGTTGAGCCTGTCGGGCGGGGAACAGCGACGCCTGGCCGTCGTCTCCTCGGTGCTCCACGCACCCGGGGTCCTCCTGGCTGACGAACCCACCGTGGGGCTGGACCGGGTGACCTGGGCCGCGGTGACGGGTGTCCTGCTCTCGGCCCGGGAAGCCGGCACCGGGGTGCTGGTCGCCACCCACGACGCCGCGTTGACGCGCCTCGCGAACCGACGGATTCACCTGCCCTCGCCGCCCAGGGACGGGGAGGAACGCTCCCCTGGGACCCGGGAAGGACCAGAACCCGGGAGGCCGCTGGAAAGGACCGGGCCGCTGTCCCTGCTGCTCGGGGCGGTCATCCTCACCGCATCAGGGGTCATGGCCGGGGGGTTGCTGCCCCTGACGATCGGGGTGGCCGTCCTGGTGGTCACGGGAATGGTGCTGCTGCGGTTCCGGTTCCCGCCCGGGCGGCTGGTGGCCCCCGGCATCGCCATCGCATCCATCGCCTGGTCCAACTGGTTGCTCTCCGATCCCCGCGCCGTCGAACCCGCGCTGGTGGCCGCCCTGCGGGTGGCGTTCATCGTGCTGCCCGGTGTGGTGGCCGCATCGTTCCTGGAACCCACGGCCCTCGGGGATCACCTCGGGAGGCTGCTGCGGATGCCGTCTCGTCCCGTCCTGGCGGTGGTCGCGGCTCTCCGCCGGCTCGACGGGTTCGCGGAACTGTGGCAGGAGATCTCGCGGGCACGGCGGGTCCGTGGTGTCGGTCCGGGCCGTTCCCCGGTCAGCAAGGCGCGCGAGTGGGGGGCGCTGTGTCTCGCGCTGCTGGTGGAGTCGGTCAGGCAGGCCGGGAGGTTGACGATCGCCATGGACTCGCGAGGCTACTCGGCCCCGGGCCCCAGAACCTGGCTCGGGGAGGCCGTGTGGGGCCGCAGGGACACCGGGCTGGTGGTGATCGCCGCATCGCTGGCCGTCATGCCCCACCTGCTCGGAGCACTGATCTGACCCCTCCCGGGGCGGTCATCCGACGCTGGATCGTTCCCGGCGGGGTCCCTGACGGCAGGCCTGGAGGGCCCCTTGGATCATGCGCACCGAATCCGGTTCGAGGTCCCGCCCCGAGGCGCGTGCCGACCGCGTGAGCTGCAACACCTGCCGGTCCACCTCGGCCCGGTCGCCGCGCTGGGCGAGCGATCGGATCCGCCTCACCACCAGGGGTTCCACTTCCCCTGCGGCGCGGATTCCCTGGGAGATGGCCCAGTCGGCCAGCCCGTGTTCCCAGCGGGCCGTGCAACGATCCGCCAGCACCGCAGCGGCATCGACGATCATGCTCACCATGTCGCTGCGCATCTGCTCCGCCCAGCTCCACTGGAACTCGAAACTCCCCAGCGGGGTTCCCCGGACCAACGCCAGCGCCTCCGCCAGCAGCGATTCGCTGGCCCGGTTGACCCCACCCGCGAGCAGCGACTGGAACTTCTCCCAGTCACTCGAGACGGAGGCGGCGAGCCGGATGTGCCCGGAGTAGGCGTCGGGCAGGTGTTCCCCCTCCGGGCCACGGCCCAGCCAGCCGCGCAGCCTGGACATGTTGGAGCGCCTGGTGCTCTCGGCGACCATCAGCGACTCCCGCATCTGGGTGGGGGTCGCTCCGGGATTGGAGAGCAGCCATGCGCAGCATTCGAGGCAGCGCCCGGCGGCCCGGGCAGGTCGCGGCCCGTCGCAGGCCACCAGGTCCACCTCCCCCAGGAGAAGCAGCGTCGGGGAATGAGGTTCGGCGGCCATGGGTGGATCCTTGACGGGGCCGCTGCCGGGCAGCGGGTTTTCATCGGGGGGAAGGGGATCGTCGCGCCACCAGGGGGCGGGCTCCGAGTCCGGTGCGATCGAGGAGGCGAACAATTCGACCAGCGCATGGCGGGCCGGTCCCGGGATGAGCTGCGGCTCGAACTCCTCCCCGGAGTCCAGTGACGCGGCCCGCGTGTCCCGCAACTCCAGGCGACTTCCCGGAGCGGGGGGATGTTGCCGGGTCGGGGCCATCACGCTGACCCCGACCCGGCCGAGTTCGAGAGCCCGGGTGACGCGGACCACCTGCTGGGTGTTGAGGGAATCGCAGAAGATGAACACTGTGGGGGCGAACCCGGTGGCCCGGTCCGGATCCGAACGCGCGGCCGTGAGCGGGTCCGAACCGAGCGCCACGCGGCGACCGGCGCAGAGCCGCTCCAGCTGCGCCAGTGCCTCATCGGTGGACGGGAGAACCGTGAGACGGGGATCGTCGACGGCCTCCGCCCAGGTTTCCCGCGGATGGGCCGCGACCACGTCGACCTCGGACGACCACGGCGCACACAGCAGGCTGGTCCAGGCGCCGGCCGCCATTCCCAGGACCTCCGGTTGGGGCCCGGAGAGCCACAGGCAGCGGCTCTCCTCCAGGGTGATCCAGACCTCCTCCTCCCCGCGCCAGCCCAGCAGGACGCAGGTGGGGGACAGGTCGGCGGGACCGACGGTCCCAGGCTGTGTGCCGCGCCGCCCCAGGGCAGTCCAGAAACGTTCCAGCGGGGCTGGGACGGGAAGGGAACGCCGCCCGAGGGGACGGGCGTGCAGGGCGTTCCTGCGGCGCAGCGACAGACCTGTGATGACCCCCGCCGCCAACAGCCCCCCGATCGGCCCGAGGTAGCGGGACAGGTCGGGGTGCTCCGCCACGGAAGGGGCCCCGGCATCAGGTCCGGGATTCCCGGCCGGGGACGGGGAGAGCGAGGGGATGGATGTTGTATCCGGTGAGGGCATGGGCACGGGAACTGGTTCCGGGGTGGGGGCTGGTTCGACGGTGGCGGGTGGCTGGGCGGGATGCGGCTGTGCGTCCGGGGTGGCCACGTCCGCCCCGGGCAGGGTGAGCACCCAACCGGTGTCGATCTCATCGGGATCGGAGATCCGGTCCCGGTTGGCCTCGTGAAGCTCGGGCCAGCGTTCGGGATCCCCGAGATGCTGCTCCGCCAGGCGCCAGAGGGAATCCCCCCGCTCGACCCTCACCGTCATGGGCAACCGGAGGATCGTTCCCGGGGGAGGTGGATGGTCGATGTCGATCCCCGGGTTCGCGGCCACCAGCTGGCGCCATCTCTCCCCGGCACCGAGCTCGCGCGCCGCGATGTCCCACAGCTCGTCGCCCGGCTGCACCTCGTACTCCCGCCACCCGGAGAGTTCCTGCTGGGTGGTGCCGGGGGGCGTCACGGGGTCCTCGGGTCGGATCTCGGCCGGGGCCGTGATCGCCGCCGGCGCACTGGATGGGGACGGGGAGGCGTTCGCGGTCAACAGCGGGGACATGGCGGCCGCCACCAGCAGTGCTACGGCGGGACGGAGCCAGCCCGTGCCCGGCACACGGAACCGGATCCGGCCCCGCGAGACGGTGTGCAACAGCTCACCTGCGGTGGTCAGGGCGAGCATCGCCCAGGCCAGCCAGCCCGCCAGCGAAAGCACTCCCAGCGTGACCCGGCCATCATCGGGACGCAGGAGCACGTTTCTCCAGTCGACCGCCATCAGGTCGGCCGGCCGGCCCCAGCAGAGCAGCAGCCAGGGTACGCCCAGCAGCAGGGCGACGAGCAGTAGGGCGGCGGCGATGGCCGTTGCGACTCGTCTCACGCTGGGATTCCTTCCTGAGGGTTCGGTGTTTGGATTCACTGGGGAAGGTTCGCCTCCACGAATTTCCTGATCACGCTGACCACGAGCAGTGCGATGGCCACGGCCCCCGCCAGGAGAATGGCGTTCTCCGTGGACTGTGACAGCCCGCGTTCGTCCCGTCGGGGCGGGAACAACAGGTTCAGTTGCTGCTGGAGGAGGATCAACAGGGGGGACATGGTTCCTTCTTCCCTTTCTGGTTTCACTTTGGGCGGTGGAGCATCGTGAACTCCGTTTTCCACAGGTTTTCTCATGCCGGTTCTCAAAGGCCGACGAGGATGAACAGCGGCGGGATGATGAAACCCAGGCCGAGAATCAACGCGGGCAGGGTCATCCAGATCGTCAGGGCCTCGGTGTCGGCCTGGGCCCGTGAGCGTTGCTTCGCCAGATGCCCCTCCCGGAGTTCCCGGACCCTGGCCAGCAGGGTCTCGGCAAGTGCCGCCCCCTGCTCCTCGAGGCGCATGATGTCGGCGAAATCACCCAGCTCCGGTATGTCCCAGTCATCCGCGATCCGGTGCAGTTCCCGCCACGGGGTGGTCTGCTCCAGCCGGCACCGTTCAAGACCGGCCGCCATGCGGCGGAACAGCGGCGCGTCGGAAATGGTTGCCGCCTGGGTGACGGCCTGGGTGGCGGAGGCATTGGCCAGACGCTCCAGGGCGACGAGGTCGAAGAAAGTGTGAACCGCCTCGGAGGTGCTCCTGCGCACCTGCCGGGATGCCCTGGACAGCTTCAGGTCCGCCAGGAAATAGCCGCAGACTCCCAGGACCGGGCCCAGGAGCAGGGGTGTCGGAGTCGTGGGGTTCCCCAGGATCAGCTGCATGACGAGCCAGATCGCGGGGGCGAGCAATCCCGTCACGGAAAGCACCAGCTTCTCCGCGAAGAAGTCGGCGACGCTCCTTCCCGACAACATGAGAAGCCGTTGCTGGTTGTGTGTGATCGGCAACCGGAGGGTGCCGTGCAGCCACTCGCCGGCCGCATCCAGGCCTCGCCGCTCCGGACGCGTCTCCCGCACCTCGGGAACGACCCCGTCCAGGGCGGCGAGGGCATCGGCCAGGCGGATGGGGGCTCGCAGGGCGCCGATGACGACCAGGAGGACACCGGCTCCGGTCACCATCCCCGCCACCATGAGAGGCCCCAGGATTCCCATCTCAGTTCCCCCTCAGGAAACGGGCGGCCGGTTTCGGGAGGGTCCTGCGACGCAGTATCAGCAGCGACCCCATGTAGAGGACGACCAACACCAGTGCCAGGAACTGCCCGGTGGATGTCCCGTAGGGGGCGAAATAGTCCGGGGACAGCCACCCGACCACGACGAGGATCGCGAACGTGATGCCCACGACCTGCCGCACGACGGCCCGGGGTTTGGCCCGTTCCGCCGCGATCTCACGCAGGGCGCGCAACCGCAGCTGGGTGTTCTCCGCCAGTGCGGCGAGCATGGCCCGGGCGCCGATCCCGCCCCGCGAGGAAGCGATCGCCAGGGCCGCCAGCACCCCGTCGGCGTCGGAGGAGTCGAGCTCGTCGGCCATCGCGATCAGGGCGTCCCGGGTGCTCCAACCCAGGTCGAGTCGCGCGACGACCCGGGCCACGGGGGTGGTCAGTACCGGGGGAACCTGTCCCCGGGTGGCGATGATCGCGTCCCGGATCGATTTCCCGGTCGCTATCGAGGGCCCGAGGAAACGCAACCAGCGGTCCAGGGCGGCGAGGATCTCGACCTCCGGGTTCGGTGGTTCGCCAAGCAGATGGGGGATCCCGAGCAGCACCAGCGGAACCAGGACCACCGCCGCCAGCCAGCCGGTCCAGACCCCGGCCACGAGACCGGCACTCACGCAGAGAACCACCCAGAGCCGGCGTCGCGCACCCATGGCCCGCCAGCGGGTCACCACCCTCGCCGACCACGGTTTGGAAGTCGGGGCATCCGGTACCTGGCGCATCAGCCCCGCCGCCATCAGAATCACCCCCGCGACCAGCATGGCCCCGCTTCCTGCGGCGATCAGCGGTCCCATGACGCCCCCCGGAAAGCCGAGAGCTCGGCCGACATCGTGGCCTCCGGCTGGAACAGCGGATCCGGGTCGGAGCGGTAGACGAGGTGGGTGCTGGGGCGGTTGTTCTCGACGGCCCCGGTCAGCTGCCGCACCTCGCTGACGAAACGCCGCCTGAGACCGCCGCGCCAGGTGTCGTCGCGCAGGGTCACATGGACGATGAAATTGATGTTGTGGGCGATCTGCCGCATCGCCTCCTCGATGCTCAGCACCCCGCCCAGCGCGACGCGGGCCGCCAGGCGGTCGATGGTGGATGCGGCGGAATGCGAGTGGGTGGTCGACAGGGTGCCGGCGCCCGCCTGCATCGCCTCGAACATCGCCCCCGCCTCGGCGCCCCGGACCTCCCCGACCACCAGCCGGGACAGGTTCTGCCGCAGCGCCTCGGGAATGAGATCCGCCACGGTCCACTCCCCGACGTGCCGGTCACCCTGCTGCTCCCCGAGACCCACCTTCGCCTGGAGGGCCAGCACGTTGCGCCGCCCGGGTTGCAGATGGGTCAGCAACTCGTAGTCGGTCTCCAGGGTCCCGAACCGTTCATTCGGCGGGATCTCCGCTATCAGGGCACGCAGCAGGGTGGTCTTCCCCGCCCCCTGGTCCCCGGAGATCACTATCGACTTGCGGGCCAGCACGGCCTGGGAGAGGAGCCGGGCCACGGGAAGGGGCAGCATGCCGTCGTCGACCAGTTCCTTCAACGTCACCGAGGTCAGTGTGTGCTGGCGGATGATGACGGAAGGCCGGTGGCTCAGACCGAACCCGATGGCGTGCAGCCGGAAACGGCTGCCGAGCGCCAGGGTCATCGTCGGGTGGGCGTCGTCGAAGGGGCGTGGGGGATTGGCGGTCTCCCCGAGGAACCGGACGGCCTCGATCAGTTCCTCATCGGAGTCCGCCACGGGGGGATGGGGTTCCCGGTGCCCGTCGCCGTACTGGATCATCACCGAGTCCCAGCCGGTGATCTCGATGTTCTCGGCCTCCGGGATGCTCAGGACCGGACTCAGCCGTCCGTAGCCGAAGATGGCCTGCGCCACGGCCTCCGCGTAACCGGTTTCCAGTTCCATGGGCCACAGCGCCGCACCCTCGTTGCTGAGGCGTTCGGCGTGGGCGTGCACCACGGCGCGGATGATCGCCCTGCCCTGGGCCCTCCGGTCCTCCTCGGGCATCACCGTGCCGTGTTCGGTCAGCCAGCGTTCGCTGGCCTGGCCGATCTGTTCGGCGGCCTGCCTGCGAAGCGACACCACGAGCTGCCAGTCGACATCGGAGCTCGGTTGGCACTCCTCCTCCTCGAGGAACCGGTGACGAGGTGCTGCACGGGGATGCCAGTCGGAGGTGGCGAGGGCGGCGAAGGCCCCAGACAGGCTGGGAGGTTTCGATGCGTCGCTGGTCACAAGGCGCCCCCTTGGAGTAGTTCACGTCTGAGGGCCCTGGCGCGTGCGAGTCTTTGTGTGAGGTGCAGTGCCGCCACCCGGTACGAGCCGAGGAGCGGCGAGTTGTTGAACCTCCTGGGCGGTGTCAGGCCGTGGCTCAGCACCCCGGCGGGCCGCGGGTCCCAAGGAATCCGGGCCCAGCAGTCGATCCCGAACTGGGCGGTGATCTCGTGCGCCGAGTAGGGACGATCCGGGCCCACGAGCATCAATCCCAGCGGGCGATCCGCCGGGAGGGAGCTGACCTGTTCCACCAGCAGGGGCAGGTACAGACGCGACGCGGCCAAGGATTTCAGGTTGCTCTGAAGCACGAAACCGATGGCGTCCGCGATTTCCAGCAGCGCGATGGGCAGGCCGTCGCGGCCCAGCCTTCCGGCGTCCACGATGACGTCGATTCCCCGGGATCCCAGATCCGCGAAAGCCTCCGCGAGTTCCGGCCAGATGTGATCGAACAGCCGTACCGCCCCCGGCTGGGCGAAACCGGGGAGGAAACGCCGGCTGATGGTTTCCCCCTCGGTCAGGGCAATGGTCTGCCGGGCCAGTTCCGGTCCGATGTCCCGGGTCTCGCGGTGCAGGCGGGCCAGGGTGGCCAGCCCCCTGCCTCCGAGGTCGAGGCCGCGGAGGTAACCGGCGGGGATGGCTTGCGCCGGGTCGCGGTCGCAGTCGGAGAGCATCACGTCGCCGGGCCAGCATAGGGTGAGACCCAGGGCGGTCGTGGTGATGCCGGGGGCTCCCGGCCCGCCCGTCAGTACTGTCACCGACATCAGGACTCCTGAAGGACGAACAGGGCCACCTGATCCGCTGCGGCGCGGGTGGCCATGAGAGGGGCCTTGTCCGCCGGAAGGCTGATGTCCAGCAGCCAGGTTGCCCCGTCGGGCAGTTTCTCGGGTAGGGCCGCGACCACGGCCTCGGTCATCGGGACTCCATCCTTGAGATCGACCAGCTGGATCCTCTGACCCGGTGCCAGCGGGGCGTTGGGCATCTTCCCGGGACCGAGTTTCAGCCCCATCGTGACGTTTCCCTCGGGAAACGACCTGGCCGCCACGTGCCGCTTGGCGGGGAAACTGCCCGCCGGCAGGTCGAACAGGGCCCGTTTCCCGATCAGGTCTTCCATCTCTCGCGGTTCGATGCCCTCCCACTGGTTTCCCGGAAGCTCACGCACGGTCAGATCGGAGGAGCGGATCTCCTGGCCGCGGGTCACGTCGTTCGCCATCGCCACGGCCTGCCGGTGGCCGGTCGCGCTCGTGTACAAGGCGGTGGCTCCCAGCGCTCCCAGCACGATGAGGAGCACACCCAGGGCGATCAGGCGCGGGCTTCGTCGCGCGCGCAACTGGACTCCCTCGGGTCGGGTGGCGGAGGGTTCGGTCACGTCGTTGTCCCTTTCGTTGTGCCGGAAGACGTAGGGACAGCCGGTCCCAATACAGGAGCTCCCGGGGAACGGCAAATTTCTCCACGCCTTCGCGTTGCCTGAAGTTAACTGGCCTCGGGAGGCGGGCGTGTTGAGTTAACCAAAAATTAACCTCCATCTCCTGTGGGCGGGGGTTATCCGCCGAATCGCCAAATCCCGGCGAATCGAGGAATTGGTGTTCCACTCGGGGCTGAACCCAACTAGGCTGCTGGAGACACTGGGAGCAGGTGCGAATCCGAGTGACACCTCCCCTCCGGAAAGGAAGTGCCGTTGTGAGTTCAGAGTCGACCGCGCGGGTGAGCCTCAGGGCGCCGTTGACCGGCGTCATGGTTCCCATCGAGGACGTGCCGGATCCGGTCTTCGCAAGGAAAATGGTCGGGGACGGGTTCTCCATGGATCCCCTGGAGGGGCGGCTGACATCGCCGGTCCCCGGGGAAGTGGTGGATCTCCAACCTTCCCGCCATGCCGTAACCGTGCGCAGCGCCGAGGGACTCGAGATCCTGATGCACATAGGTCTTGACACCGTCAGGTTGGGGGGCGACGGTTTCCGCACCCACGTCTCCGAGGGGCAGCGGGTGAGCGCCGGTGACCTGCTGATCGATTTCGACCTTGACGACGTCGGCCGCAAGGCCAAGTCGCTGCTGACCCAGGTGGTGGTCACCAACACCGAACTGCTCTCCACCATCACCCCGGTCACGGGCCTGCTCAGCGCCGGAATCGACGAGGCCGCCGTGGTCGAACTCAAACCGCAGGAGGAAGCCACCCAGGAATCGGGAGCCGCCGTCGATGCCGCATCGGACGCCCTCGTGGTGCCGAACCCGACCGGACTCCACGCCCGCCCCACCGCCACGCTCGTGGCCCTCGCGAAGCAGTACCGCTCCGACATCCAGTTGCGCCGCGGCGACGACTCCGCCAACGCCAAGTCCATCGTCGCGATCATGAGCCTCGCCGTCGCCTGCGGTGAGAAGGTCGTTGTCACCGCGCACGGAACCGACGCGAAGGAAGCCGTCGCCGCGATCTCCCAGGGCATTCGGGATGGCCTCGGGGAGGACTGCCCGACCCTGCCCAGCGGTGGCGTCGTCGGCACGGAGGACACCACCCCGATGCCCACCATCTCGGAGCCGGTGGCCGAGACCGCCGGGCCGCGGTCGGGCGACTGGAACCTGCTGCTCGGTGCCTCCGCGTCCCCGGGGCTCGGCATCGGTCGCGTGGTGCAGCTCCGCCACGAGGACATCGTGGTGGAGGAATTTGCCGAGGACCGGCACAAGGAGCGGCGCAAGCTGAACTCCGCCATCGACCGTGCCCTGCTGGACCTGTCCGCCCTGCAGAAACGGATGTCCGAGGAGGCCTCCGAGGAGAAGGCCGCGATCTTCGCGGCCCACCAGGAGATCCTGGGCGACCCCGAGCTGCTCGACCTGGCGGCCTCCGCCATCGACAAGGGCAAATCGGCGGCATTCGCCTGGCGCGGCGCCTTCAACGCCTTCGCGGACCAGCTCGCCGCGTTGAAGAACGAGATCCTCGCGGGCCGCGCCAACGACGTGCGCGACGTCGGGCAGCGGGTGCTCGAGGAACTCACCGGTCAGCGTTCCGAGAAGGGTGAGCTGCCCGAGAACACCATCCTCGTCGCCGAGGAACTCACCCCCTCCGACACCGCGCAGCTGGACCGCAGCCGTGTGGTAGGTTTCGCGACCACCGGGGGCGGCGCATCCTCCCACGTGGCGATCATCGCCCGCTCCCTCGACATCCCCGCCGTCGCGGGCATCGAGGCCAGGGCCCTCGACATCGCCGACGACACCCTCGTGGTGCTCGACGGCTCGAAGGGCACCCTGCGCATGGGGGTCACCGACGAGGAGGTGGCCCGGCTGCGGGAACGGCAGGCCCGGATGGCCGAACGCAAGGCCGTCGAGGAGGCCGCCAAGGACGAACCCGCCGTCACCACCGACGGCCACCGGGTCACCGTGGTTGCCAACATCGGTGGTGTCGACGATGCCGTCGCGTCCATGGACAAGGGAGCGGAGGGTGTCGGCCTGCTGCGCAGCGAGTTCGTTTTCATGGGACGTTCCACCGCCCCCACCGAGGCGGAGCAGACCCAGATCTACACCGACTGTGCGAAGGCCCTGAAACCGGGGCAACCCCTGGTGATCCGGACCCTCGATGTCGGCGGCGACAAACCACTGGCGTACTTGCCCATCCCCGCTGAGGAGAACCCCTTCCTCGGTGTGCGCGGCATCAGGGTCGGCCTGGAACGGCCCGAGGTGCTCCGCACCCAGATCCGCGCCATCCTGGCGTCCGCGGACGCCGGCGCCAAGCTGCACGTGATGTTCCCCATGATCGCCACCATCGACGACTGGCGCAGGGCCAAGCAGATCTTCGACGAGGAACGCTCCAAGGTGGCCGCGTGGGACCGGGTGAGCCTCGGGATCATGATGGAGGTTCCCTCCGTGGCGGTCATGGCCAGGCAGTTCGCGGCCGAGGACGGCTGTGACTTCTTCAGCGTCGGCACCAACGACCTGACCAGCTACACCCTCGCCATGGACCGGGGACATCCCAAACTTGCCAGCCAGGTCGACCCCTGCAACCCGGCCGTGCTGGCCCTCATCGGGCAGGCCGC
>CALCKT010000037.1 GCA_937965785.1 uncultured Propionibacteriaceae bacterium
GATTTTACCTCACATGTTCGATTAAACCTGTTTTTCGTCACTGTCCACGAAACGTATAGCACTCCAGTTTCCGGAAACCTCCGTAGCGTTTCAGGTGTCAGAAAAACCGAATGACTTTGCGGAGGGAAAAATGCTTGGTCTTCAGTTGAACGGAGTCAGCCGGAGTTTCGGTGGCCATCAGGTGCTGCACGGTGTTGACCTGGCAGTTGCCCGGGGTGAGATCGTCGGATTCATTGGCGGTAACGGTGCGGGCAAGACCACCACCATGCGGCTCATCCTCGGGCTGCTCACCCCATCGGCTGGTGAGATCACTTGGGATGGTCGGCCGGTCACCGCCGATGACCGGCGCGCCATTGGGTATATGCCGGAGGAGCGCGGCCTCTATCCGGGGATGACCGTGGAGGACCAACTGGTTCACTTCGCGCTGCTGGAAGGTAAGTCCTTGCCGGAGGCGAAGGAGATCGCATCCGACCTGATCGCGGCTCTTGGTCTTTGTGGCCGCGAGAACTTACTGGTCCAGGATCTGTCGCTGGGTAACCAGCAGCGGGTGCAGCTTGGTGCGGCGCTTGTCGGCAAGCCGACGCTCCTTGTCTTGGATGAGCCGTTCTCCGGACTCGACCCGCTGGCTGTTGAGACGATGGCTGATCTGCTTAAGGAGCAGGCGGCGCTCGGAGTCGGGGTGCTGTTCTCTTCGCATCAGCTTGAGCTTGTCGAGCGACTTTGTGACCGTGTCTGTGTTCTCGACCAGGGCAAGGTCGTCGCGAGTGGTCGAGTTTCGGAGCTCCAGGATGACTCCTGGTCGCGCTGGCGCCTGACTCTCTCCGACGACGTCACTGATGCCTTTGCCGCGGAGCTCTCGCTGGTTCCTGGTTTGGTGCCGTCGCCTGTTCCGGACGACCCGCGCTCGATCATGATCGCCTTGGAAGGCAGTAACCACGATATCCCTGCCGGTGTTCTGCAAGCTGCAGTGCGACGCGGTGGTCTCCGCAACATTGAGCAGCGGCAGCGGTCTTTGGCGGAGATCCTTACTGAACGTCTCGGCGGTATTGCTTTCGACCCCGAGCCCGAACTTGAACCTATTGGAGGAATCCGATGACCACTCTGGTAACTGGAACTGAAGTCAAGGCCGCTACCCCGGCCCGCGCTTCCCAGCAGGCTGAGATCGCACAAGTCAACGCAGCTGGGAGCATCATCCGACGCGAGCTTCTGACTCGCTTGAAGAACCGGACTATCGTGATGGCGACGATTGTTCTGGCCCTGTTCGCAGGTGTCGGTGCGGGCGTTGGTGGATGGTTCCTCGTTGATGCCTATCGGGGCACCGGAACCGTTCCGATTAACACTGGAGTCCTCTTAGCGACGGCGATGATCACGGCTTTGCTGGCCGCGCTCGTCTACTCATCGCAGATCCTGTCCCTGGGGGTTGTCGAAGAGAAATCTTCCAGAATTGTTGAGATCCTGCTCACCAAGATCGGCGTCGGCCCGCTGCTGGCCGGAAAGATGATTGGCGTTGGGCTCGTGACCTTCGCACAGCTGTTTGTCGTCGGGGTTGCAGTCGTCGCTGGATTCTCGGTCGTCGGTGGCTGGTCGGTCCTGAACATCGAGTTTGGCCCGAGCCTGCTGTGGTTCTTCGTCTGGTTCATGCAGGGTTTCATCACCTTCGCGACCCTCAGCACCCTGCTCGCTTCGACTGTTTCACGACAAGAAGACCTCGGAACGGCTTCCAAACCGCTGTCCGTGATCCAGATGGTGCTCCTCGTCGTCGCCATGCACGTGGTGCCGCACCATCTCGATGCCCTTTGGGTGAAGGTCGTTTCCTACCTCCCCTTGTTCTCCTCGTATGTGATGCCGATGCGATTCGCGACGAACAGTGTCTCGACCTTGGAGATCGTCATCGCAGCGGTCATCGCTGCCGCGGCGGTGCCTCTCCTGTTCCGACTCACGACCCGCATCTACCGAAACAACGCGCTTCGTACCGGTTCTCGGGTGTCGTTCCGTAAATCCATGACCTCCGACGACCTCGCTTGAGGCCAGTCACAAACCCCAAACCAGCGAAAGGAAATCATCATGACCGCCCAGACAGCCAAGTCCAGCCAGGCCAAGCGCTTCCTCATGAACATCGCGCTCGCGGTTGCCGGATTCGCAGTCGCTTACCTCCTCGTCACCCTGTTCGCCTGATCCAACAACCGGAAGAATCGAGCCCGTCATGACGCTCACCGCAGCCCACCCGACCTGGCGCACGGACCCACAGTTCCGCTCCATCGCGGAAGCAACCGTCGCACTGCTCGGCGACCACGCGACCGTCACCAACGTCGCTGCCCCCGGTTTTAGCGGCCGCAACGGTGCGTGGGTCATGACGCTCGATTCCGGTCGCAGAGTGTTCGTCAAGCAGATCTCGCTGGTAAAGGCGGGGGAGGCGGCGTTCACCAGGTCGCTGGCATACGCAACCTTCGCCGCGGAGCACCCTCGATTCGCCGCCCCGGGCCCACGCCTCCTGGCCCACTGTTCCCGCCGTCAACTGCTGGTCTTCGAGTATTGCTCGGGTAGTAGCCTCGCGCAGCTGCTCGTCGACGAGAAAGTCCCGCACTCCTTCTCAACGACCGCGGGCCGCCTCCTGGCCCGGCTCCACTCCGGTCCGACCAGTGGTCTTCTGCCCACGAATCCCCCGAGCCCGCCGGTCGCGATGTTCCATGGAGTTCCACACCATCGTTACGCCGAGCTCACCCTGGCGGAGCTGCGACTCTGGCCTACCCTGCAGCAGGACGCGGAACTTGTAGAAGCAGTGTCCCAGCTGAGGACGGTTGAAGACAGCCACCGTACTGCCCCGATCCACGGGGACCTACGCCTTGACCAATTCCATATCGACGGGGACGAGTTGAGCCTCCTCGATTGGGAGGAGTTTGGCCAGGGCGATCCCGCCCGCGACCTCGGCACGCTGGCCGGTGAATGGATCTACCGCGCGGTGCTCGACACCGTGACCAGCCGAGCTGGTGCCGGTTCTCCACCTGACCGTTTCGACACCGCCAGTGCCACGCGTCGAATCACGGAGCGCATGACCCATCTGGTACCCCAGATCCGTCGGCTGTGGACTGCCTATCGGTCAGAGACCGCCACTACCGACGAGGGTCTCGCCACACGAGCGACCGCCCACCTGGGCTGGCATTTGATCGATCGAACCGTTACTCGGGCCTCGTTTGTCGCCCAGCTACCCGGTATTGAACGCGCCGCGGCTGGCATCGGGCGCAGAATCCTTCTACATCCCGACAGATATGCCATTGCCCTTGGAATCGAGGAGTCCGTCGCATGAGCACCGTACTGGCAACGAGCTTCGCCACCCTACTTGAAGAACTCGACCTGAACGTCCACCCCAGCGGCACCGCCGCGACGATCGGAGAAGAGACGATTGAGGCCCCCAGCCTCGCCGAGCTGCGGCCCAAACTGTACACCGCACTCTACGCCCAGCTTCACGTCCGTAACTCCGACCTGGAGGCTCTCGGCCGCGCAGCAATTCGCCCCGATCTCCTTGAACCGCTTGTCGAAGCCATCCCCCATCGCCACGTCGTGGCCGTAGCGTCGGAAGCAAGCACCGCGGTGAGGGTGGCGCCGCACCTGCGAACCATCCTGGTTGACGACCTGAAGGTGCTCGTCGACCTCGAACAGGCAATCCAGGATGACCGCGGCACCATCATCGGAGTCCGCCTGCCAAGTTGGCGCACCCACACCACCCCCGGCTACGTGCTCGCCCTTGGGCAGCGAGGAATCGGACGCGGGAACCTGGTGCGCTTCTACATCTCCCGGAGTTGTGCCGGCGATACCCTGGCGCTTTGGAGTTCGCTCCTGACAGGCCTCAACGACGCGGGTGTCGCCTACCATGCAAAGGCGCTGTCGAGCAGCTCGGCGTACCCCAGGTCAGATGCCGTGGTCGTCTACACAACAACAACCGACCGATTCAAAACCCTAGAAATCGTGACGCGAGTACTCGAGCTCGGCACAGCCTCGGGGCCGCCCATGTCGATCTTCGCAGAGGAGATCGTGCCCGGCCTGGCCGAGGCAGCCGAACCCATGGACCTGCGCACTGCCTACCGGAGACTCAGCTTCGGGCAGCACCGCTCCCGGGTGCTCGCCGACGCGATGATCCGGGCGAACTACGAGCAGCGAACCCTCACCTCCGTGTGGGACGAGGAGGCGCGCGCAGCGCGAATCGATCCCCACCACCCTGGCAGAAATCTAGCCAGCTAACCCAGAACTTCCCGAGACCGTCGGGAAAACCCAAGAAATCGCCTCACAAGAGGCCAACCCGAAAGGAAACACCATGTCCGATTTCAACGCCACCGAAATCCAGGCCGGCGCTCTCACCGAGCTGGCTGAGGGCCACGACGCCTTCACCACCGTCGACGAGATCGGCGCTGACGCGGCTGGCGAAGCCCCCGCGACCTCCCCGCTGTGTATCGGGATCATCGTGGGCGCCACCTACGGCGCCGGGTGCTGATAGCGGCGCCACCAAGATAAAACTTCATCGCCAAACGAAATCCAAAAACCCGGTTCAGCGCCGCTGACCATTTAGCAGAAAGAAGCATAACATGTCGAACAACATCAACAGCACCGACCTCGTCGAACTGGCCGAGGCCCACGACACCTTCACCAGCCCCGAGGAGATCGGCGGCGACGCCGCCACGGATGCGCCGGCGACCAGCCCCTTCTGCGTAGGAGTTCTCATCGGAGCCACGCTGACCACCGGCTGCTGACCCTCACCGACCGGGGCGGCGCCGACAAAGCGTCGCCCCGGTCGTGTCTCAAACTCACCTCGCAGATTGAAGGGATGATTCCCATGAACCTCGCATCACAGACCACCAGATCCCTACTATCCAACCTGTCCCTCGAAACCTTCGGTTTCTCGCGTGTCGCAGTCGTACTGACCGGCTCGGCTGGCACTCAGGTCATGCCCTATTGGCTCGACTGGGCCCAGAGCGCAGCCCCACAAACCGAGTTCCGCGTCATCATGCGCAAGAGCGCCTACCAGTTCATCACACGACACAACATCGAGTCTCGACTCCGGACTCGCATTCAGGAAGATCGTTGGCAAGAAGAGATCATTGCCAGCCACATCGAGCTGGGAGAGTGGGCGGACCTGATGCTCATCTACCCCGCAACCCTTGGCTACTCGTCCAAACTGGCTCGCGGCCTGGCCGACTCTCCGTCGCTCGTCGCCGCCCTGTCCACGAGAGCGACGGTGTGTGTTGCGCCATCGTTGCCTCCCCGCTCGAAGGGGAACCCCATCGTCGAGGAGACGCTTCGTCTGCTGCGTGAACCTGACAATTTTGTCGTCTTCGACCCTGTTCCCGGGCCCAGCGAGTCCAGCGACATCGATCACGCCTGGATTCCACCGACGTTCCCCGAGGTTCTACGACAGTTGGAACGGCGCCGTGCTGCTCTCGAAACGCAGACTTCACCGAGGACCGCGTGATGTCTGGTCCGCTGGCTCCGATCCGCGCGACACGGACGGGTCTCCTGGACACCGTCGTCGAGGGGGACGGTGACGGTGTCCGGTGGAGCCATCGGCTCGGACCCCACGCCCCAATCCCCTTCTCGTCGATGTCGATCAGGCTCGAATGCGATGTGGCGTCGGTGGTTCTCGGAGCCGGCGACGAAACGCAACGCGTGTACGCCACATCGACCACGAGTCTTCTCCAGAACCTGTTCAGCGCCCAGCAAGCGGTTGATCTCGGTTCTCTCGGACGCAGCTGGGGAGACGCCATTCGTCGTATCCACGAGCACGCGGTCCCCACCCAGCGCGCGGTCCCACCCCGCACGCTGATTCGAGCTCGCGCCTGGATCGCGGGTGGGTGGCCACCGATCCACCGCATCCTCGGCACCGACGGCATGCTGGAGATCCAACGCTGGGCGTCACAAGCCACGAACCAGAACACGAGGGTGGTGCATGGCAGCCCCGGTATGGCCCACTGCACCGTAAATAGCACAGGCTCGAAAATCGCTTTGCTGACAGGCGAGGACATCGGAGTCGCCGACCCGGGCTACGACATCGTATGGGTTCTCGGCGAACTGTCCGAGCTGTATCACTTCTACCTTGGCCTCCGATCACAAATACTTGCCCTCCGAAAGGGACTCGAAGCCGGTTACGGTTCGTTCCCTGCACCGAACCAGGTGCGCGTCGGCATAGCCTTCAGGCTCCTCCAGCATGCCTTCGACTGGCATCACTACGCCGGAGCAGAAATCAAGCACGCCAATCTCCTCATTCAGCTGGCCCGCACCTACCTGGAAGCATGCGATGGCCAGACAGAGGAAGGATTCCTATGAACCTCAGCACGTTACGTATCCGCGGTCATCTGGCTTTTCAAACTGTGCTTGAAAACGGCGCCACTGTGGTCGCCATCCATGCGCCGCACGCCCGCAACCGTACCGTCGCCTTGGCTGTTCGCGCCGGTATGCGTGATGAACTGCCCGGGCAGGAGGGCATGATGCACCTGATCGAGCACATGGTCTATCAGGACAGTTCGCTGAGTCAGGGGCTCGAGCGACAACTACAGGTGGCGCGGGCCGCTGGCGTGCTCGGCGCACACACCCACATGGACTATACCGAGTTCTGCGAGACGGCAGGTCTCGACGACGTTTCAACCATGATCCGGCGCCTCGTAGAGCAGGCGTTCTACCCGGCGTTCAAGGGGGAACAGCTCCTGGAGCAGATCGCTGCGGTAGCGACGGAGCGTCGGAACCGACTCGCCAAAGCCCCCGGCGGCTTGCTGCCCTGGCCTCATCTCACCTCCCTCTACTGGCGCGACCACTCCAATACCCATGATGGCAGTGGCGACATGGACCTTTCTGATCGCGCCACCGCCACCGTGCTGCGAAATCTCCACGCCAAGCGCTATCGGCCTGACACTGCTGCGGTCGTCGCGTTGTCCGACCAGCCCGGCGAGGAGGTCGTGGCCGCCTTGGCCGAAGCGATGAGTGCTGTCCCTGGACGCCGGGACGAAGCGGAGGTGCCGGAGCAGGCAGGGCAGGCAATCACGCAAAGCTCGGTGATGACGGCTATTGGCGAAAGGCCACGTCTGTTGTCGGCGACGGCTGCGGCACCCAAGACACCAACCCCACCGATGCTGGGGGATCTCGTCGTCGCGGAACTCTTGGCAGCCCAGAGGGGCCTGGACGCCAGTGCAGGGCTGTTCGGCCCTGGTGACATGGTGCACGACGACTTGTTCGTAGTCGTCGACGACACGGCATTCGCCCTTGACCCCGCAGATCGGCTGCGTGCTGCCTCGGTGACCGACGACGACCTGCTGCTACACGCGGTAGGCCGCGCTGCGGCCCGCGCCGAAGCCTCTACCGCCGACGATGGCTGCTTGACAAGGGCCGTCGCACGCGATGTGCTGCTTCGAGGGGAACCGACCTTCGCGCCCGACCTCGTCACGCGACTCCGCGGATTGCTGACGCACCCGAAAGGCATCCGAACCCTCGTGGCCGAAGCCAGCACGCGCCTGGCCAGCCAACCCTTCGCTTCCATTCGAATCCAGGTAAAGGAAGACGCGACATGACACCTCGACACTTCTTCGTTCCAGATGACCGTTCTGCCTTTCACAGCCTCGCGATCGCGTGGCGGACGAATGACGACGCAGCCGCCGGCCAGCGTACAGCGCTCAAGGGGGCAGCCGCCCCGCTGCCGGCTCGCCTGCGTCCTGTCCAGACCACCTGGAGGCATGCAGCCGGGGCGAGCTGCCTGGTCGCCACCCTTCCAGAAGCGGGCGCCGAGGCGTGGAGCGAAGCTGTGGCCAGGACGCTGCGCACACGACCTGATGAGGTGACCCACCCCGTCGTGGTCGCGGTCGGGCCGGGCGAGCCCGGGGAGTTTGCAGCAGCGCCTGCCTGGGGCCCGCTCGACCTGGAAGGGGCTGATCAAAAGATCGTGAGCTCGTTCCAGCAAAAACGTCAGGAAGGAATTGAGCACACGACGGTCATCGGGCTGGATCCGGCGGCCAAGGCCGGGCATGCAGCGACATTCGTTGCCCTCAGCGCGCTACTCGCTGGCCCACATCGAACCCTCCAGGATGTGCTGCAAGAAGCCGGACTTCCCGCAGCCGTGACCATCAGCCGCAGGCTGATCAACGGAATTCCTGCTGTAGTCTGGACGTTCGCCATCGAGGCCGAGGGACGGGGCATTTACGACGTCATCGACGTTGCGGGAGACTTCGCGCGCGACGTTGTAGCGGAGCCGGAATCCGCAATCGCCTTCGCCGGGGCGAACCTGCGGCGTGCCTGGCAGTCGCCGGGTGGTCTGGCCAATGCAATCGCCGAGTACGAGGTGATGGGCTGGGGTGGTTGCCTCGTGCACGACCCCGACGCCGCCGTCCGTGATGCCGCGCCCAACCTGCGAGCCGGGTTCGCTGGGCTGCTGGAGCCACTGAGCGAGGTTCTAGGGGTAGCCGCGTGACCGGAACGATCAGGCCTAGCTGCGGTTGATTTTTACCAAGCCGTGCTGGATTGCTTCGATCAAGATCTGGATCCGGTCTCGGACCCCCATCTTTTCCATCACTTTCACGAAGCGCTGCTTAATTGTCGATTCGGTGACAAAGAGTTCCTTTGCCATCTCCCGGTTGCTCATTCCCTGCGCCAGGAGACGAATGACCTCCATCTCCTTCTCGGTGAGTTTGTTGAGGAGTTCCTGGTTTGGCCTCGTGGTTGCGGGAATGGATGTTTCCAGTCCTTTGATGACGTATTTTGTGACCTCCGGAGACAAAGCAGCCTCACCCGCCATCACGGTATGGATTGCGGCGATCAGGTCTCGCGGTTTGGTGTCTTTCACTATGTATCCGGAAGCTCCGGCGCGAAGGAGATCGACGATGTATCGGTCCGTCGCGAACGTGGTGAGACCCAAGATTTTTACTTCGGGGTATTCCGCATGAATTTTTGCGGTGGCGCCAACTCCGTCAAGGATCGGCATCTGCATGTCCATGAGGATCAAGTCTGGTCGCAGGGCTGCTGTCTGGCGCAGCGCCACCTGCCCGCCAGCGGCTTCGCCAACCACGTGGAGGGACGGGTCCAGTGTGAGATAGTCGCGCAGGGTTTCGCGGGTCAATGACTCATCGTCGACCAGCAGCACGCGGGTCATATCAGTTCTCCCATTCTTGAAGCGGCGAGAGTCTTGAGTTTTGTCGGGATGATCATGGTCGTCGTCCACACTCCCCCCTTGGCTTCGGCGACAACGCTGCCCTCGAATACCTCAGTTCTGGCCTTCATCGACTCGATTCCGGTCCGCGAAGAGGCTATTGGCTTGCCAGCAGCAATGTGATTTGACGAAGAAAGCGCTACCCGATTCTCCTCAACCGTGAGAGCGAGCCGCACCTCACTGTTGGGAGCGCCGTGCTTCAACACATTGGTCCCGAGCTCGCGGACGGTGCGGCGCAGTACCTGCCGCACAATCTCGGGTACGCGCGCGACGGGGCCGGTCAGTTCCAAGTTGACACGGAAACCGGCCTTTTCCAGGGCGGCCGCGACGTTCTTCGCGTCGTGGACAAGCCCGGCGGCGGTCGTTGTTTCGCCGGATGGCGCCGCGATCTCCAAAGCCTCCTCAGGCGTCGTGCCCGGGGTGGGGGAGTCGCCCTCGTTGTTCTGCTTCAGGAGGAGGACGAGGCTGCGCAGGTCCTGCAAGGCCTGCGAGGCCGCGTCGCCGATCGTCTCAAGCAACTCGTCCTTCTTCGCGGGATCGGCATAGGTCTCTGCGCGTCGCGCTTGCATCGCGATTACCGTGACGTCGTGTGCGACAATGTCGTGCAATTCGTGTGCGAGCCTCGTTCGCTCCTCGTTACGAATACGGATTTGCTCCTCGCGTAGCTTTTCAACCTCATCGGCAGCCCGCTCTGCCCTCGACTTAAAAGTGTTGGCCGCGAGGCCAGCAGCAGCCGCACACAATGCGACGATGATCATGGCGACCATGCCCTTTTGAGAGTCAGGGTTTATCATGCCAAATACGGGGCCGGTGATCAAGGCTAAACCGGCAAAGACCAGAGCAGGTATTCGCGGCAGCGCAAAAGTTGTGAACCCCACAGCGAATACCATGGGAATCGTCGTGGCGTATATCAACAGCAGCGGCGCGCCAAGCAGAGCGATAGCCATGACGACTGCGATCCATGTGGCGGCGGCCAGATACGGGCCCGCCAGCAGCGCCAGGAGTGGCAAGAGAGGGAGGATGAGCTCGAACCACCCCGAGGAGGTCGACAGGTCGACATCGCCGTTGAGGACGTCGCTTGCGGCCAAGGCGGCAACAACGACGAATAGAAGCACCCGAGTGACTCTTCCCCCGGGTAGTCGTCGGGCCTGGCCGACCCACCCCTGCGATCGTTGCGCCATGGACAAAGTCTAGATGAGGATTGCTCCCAAGCTGCCCGATGGCAGAACTTTCGTACACGTGGCAAATAGCCTCCGGTACAGAAGGCGGACGAGGGGGCGCTGCAAGACTGCGGAACACAGCCGAGAACACGCTTGGCACCAGCACCACGAAAAGAGAGCTCAGCCATGAAAAAACTCCTTGTCAGCGCCCTGATCGCCGCCTTGATGCTCGTCCCGGAAGTCGCTTGCGCGGCCACTTCGACCCCAGAACCTTCGACACATGCGTCAGTCAAGCACGAACCGAACGCCCGTTCGTTTATTTGTAGGCTCTTCGGAGTCTGCTGAGCTGGATTCCGAGTCGGTCGTGCGTACTGCGGGTGTCCACAAGGATGATGAAGGCCTAGATCTTTCCGCAGCAACGCCGGGGCAACGGCCTTACCAACACTCCCATTCCTCCACTCATGACCGCCAACACCCCTTGGACTTGGCCATCTAGGCTGGATGGCACCCGACCCAGGAGTCATCTTGCCCCTCACATCCGTCGCCGACCGCCTGCGCGAGTCCATGTGGCGTTCCGCCAATGACAAGCGCCTCAAACGCCTCCAACGGGTGGTGGACGCCATGCCGCAGGACCCTCCCGAGGCCCCGAACCGGCTCGATGTGACCGGCGACGCCGAACTGGCCGGTTTCCTGGCGGTCGCAGGTGAGGTGGCGGGGCGGGAGGTGGGGCTCGACCCCTTCCCCAACCAGTACCTGGCCACCGCCGCCCTGCTGCGAGGGTTCTCCATCGAACTGGCGACCGGGGAGGGCAAGACCCTCGTGGGTGCGATGGCCGCCGCCGGCTGGGCCCTGGAGGGGCGCCACGTCCACGTGCTGACCGCCAACGACTACCTCGCGGCCCGCGACGCCGACTGGATGGGTCCGCTGTACCGCGGCCTCGGACTGACCTGCGCGGCCGTGCAGGCCGACCAGGACCTGCCCGCCCGGCAGGTCGCCTACGCCGCCGACATCACCTACTCCTCGGTGGCCGAGGCCGGTTTCGACCTGCTCCGCGACCGCCTCGCCGCCCGGCCCGGGGACCGCACCGGGGCCCGCCGCGAGGTGGTGCTCGTCGACGAGGCCGACGCGGTCCTGCTCGACGAGGCCCGTGTGCCCCTGGTGCTCGCCGCCGACGCCGAACCGCACCGCGACGAACACGCCCTGGCGCTCGCCGCCTACGTGCGAGGCCTCGAGGCGGGCCGCGACTACGTCGTCGCGCCCGACCGCCGCACCGTCCACCTCACCGACGACGGGTTGCGCCGCGTCGAGGACGACCACCCCGGACGCGACCTGTTCGGCACCGACTCCGAGTTCCTCGTCTCGCTGAACCTCGCCCTCCACGCCCACGCCGCCCTGGAACGCGACGTCGACTACCTCGTCGCCGACGACCGCGTCTGGCTCGTCAGCGGGTCGCGGGGAAGGGTGGACCGGCTGCAACGCTGGCCCGACGGGCTGCAGCTCGCCGTCGAGGCGAAGGAAGCCCTCGAGACCGCCCCCGGACTCCAGGTCCTCGACCAGCTCGTCATCGCGGAACTGGTCGGCGGCTACGAGAGGCTCGTCGGCATGAGCGCGACCATGCGGTCCGCCGACGAGGAACTCGAATCCCTGTACGGGCTGCAGGTCGCGGTGATCCCGTCGCACCTGCCGTGCCGCCGCACCGACCACCCCACCCGGCTCCACGCCACCTCCGAGCATCGCGACGCGGCCCTGGCGGACCTCGTCCGGGAATCCGGGGAGCGGGGGCGACCCGTGCTGGTCGCGACCCAGAGCGTGAGGGAATCGGAGCGGATCGCGGACCTGCTGCGCGGCCTCGGCATCGAATGCGTGCTGCTGAACGCCCGCAACACCACCGAGGAGGCCGCGATCATCTCGCGGGCCGGTGAGGCGGGCCGGGTCACGGTCTCGACGCAGATGGCCGGGCGCGGCACCGACGTGGTGCCCTCACCCGAGGCCGTCGAGGCGGGTGGGCTGCTGGTGGTCGGGGTGGGGCGTTTCCCCAGCGCCCGGCTCGACGACCAGCTCCGCGGCCGCGCCGGCCGGCAGGGTGATCCGGGGGAGTCGGTGTTCCTCGCCAGCCTCGCGGACCGTCTCGTCACCGACAACGACCCTGACCATCCCGAACCCGCGGTCGTGGACGGCGACGGTGAGGTCGAACAGTGCCGCGCGAACCGTCGCGTCCTGGGAGCCGTGGACCATGCGCAGCGGGTCAGCGACGGCGAGCAGCGCAACCTGAGGTGGTTGTCGTGGCGCTACGGCGAACTGCTGCGCCGCCAACGCGCCCACCTCGTCGAGGTGCGCGAAACCTGTCTCGAGGGGCCCGAGGCCCTCGACCGGCTCGCCGAACACGCACCCGAGGAGGTCGTGGGGCTGGGGGAGCGGGTCGGGGCGGACGAACTCGAGGCGGCGGCGCGACTGGCGCTGGTCGCAGCCATCGACGCCGCCTGGAGCGCGCACCTCGGGCACGCCGCCGAGCTGCGCGAGGGCATCCACCTGCGGGTGCTGGCCCGTGAGGATCCGCTGACCGAGTTCGAGAAGGAGATGGGGGCGGCCTACCAGGGTCTTTCCGGACGCATCCTCGACGACGCCGTCGCCACCCTCCTGGATGCTGCGGTCGTCGACGGGCGGCTGGACCTGGAGTCGCTGGGGGCCCGGATTCCCAGCGCCACCTGGGCCTACACCGTCACCGACAACGAACTGGGCGATGACTTCACCCGGATGGGTCGTGCCCTGCGTCGTCGCCTCGCGGGTCGGGGATAGCGTCTGCCTACCTCGTGGGGTGGGGGTGGGGTTCGCTTGTCCGGGGCGGGGCCAGTTGGGGTTCGCTTGCCTTGTGGTCGTTTGCTTGCGCTGTAGCGCTGGCGTTTGACGGTTGGGCTGGCGTTTCCGTCGGGAAGGCAGGCGAACGACGGTAGGGCAGGCGGACGACGGTAGGGCAAGCGAACGACGGTAGAGCAAGCGAACGACGGGAGAGCTGGCGTTTGACGGGAGAGCTGGCGGCCGGTGAGAAGAGTTTTTGACAAGCTCCACCGTGTCGCGACGACCTTGACGGTCTCGCCGATGACCTCCCCACTAGGGTGGGGATGTACAGCCGTCTAACAAGGAGAGACCGTGAAGGGCATCGTTGTTTTCTCCGGTTCCGCCCATCATGCGCTGGCTGACGAGATCTGTGACCACCTTGAGGTTCCCCGGAGTCACGTGAAGATCTCCCGGTTCAGCAACGATTGCCTCCAGGCCCAGCTGCTCGCCAACTGCCGACAACGCGACGTCTACATCGTGCAGCCGCTCGTGCCACCCACCCAGGAGCACCTGATGGAACTGCTGCTGATGGTCAACGCCGCCCGTGGCGCGTCGGCGGCGCAGATCACGGCGGTGATCCCGCACTACGCCTACGCCCGTTCCGACAAGAAGGACGCCTCCCGCATCTCCCTGGGCGGTCGTCTCGTCGCCGACCTGCTGGTCACCGCCGGCGTCGACCGGGTGCTGACGATGAACCTCCACGCCCCGCAGGTCCACGGGTTCTTCTCCGTGCCGGTGGATCACCTCACGGCGCTCGGCGTCATCGCCGACCACTACCGCGGCCGCGACCTCAGCAACCACGTCGTCGTCTCCCCGGACCTCGGCAACGCCAAACAGGCGACGCTGCTGGCGCGGCTCCTCGGATTGCCAGTGGCCGCCGGCAACAAGCAGCGCCTCGCCGACGACAAGGTGGTGATCTCGTCGGTGGTCGGTGACGTCGCGGGCAAGAAGGCAATCGTCCTGGACGACGAGATCGCCACGGGCGGGTCGATCGTCGAGATCGTCTCCCGGCTGGCCGATTTCGGGTGCGTCGAGGCCTCCATCGCCTGCACCCATGGACTGTTCACCGGCTCGGCGGTGGAGCGGCTCACCTCCGCCACCCACATCTCGGAGGTGGTCTCCACCAACACCGTCCCCGCACCCGAGAACTTCCCGGGCCTGAAGGTGCTGAGCGTCGCCTCGCTGTTCGCGGAGGCCATCGCCCGGATTCACAGCGGAAACTCGGTCTCGACACTGTTCAACGGGGTCGATCCCGCCTACGCCCAACCCCAGGAACCCGAGGGCCTGTTCTGATTCCGGTTGTTCAGCGCCGCCTGCTGGCGCGGATTCTTTCCACGACCTCCCGCCAGGTCGGGACGATCACCCCGTGGGGACGCATCATGGTGCGCAGCCGGTGGCGGGTGCCGAAGATGCCGATCAGGCCGACGGCGAAGAACGGGAACTGCAAAGCCATGGCCTGGTCGAGCTGTTCGGCGGTGTAGTCGCCGGAGGGGTTGAGCCAGCCCAGGAAGGCGCTGATGGCCAGCAGGCTCAGGGTGGCGCCCGTGAAGGAACCGGTGATGACCAGGCCGTTGGCCGCGCCGAGGCGGTGCGGGGGCAGCAGGGTGCGGGGATAGTCGAATCCGATGCCGGTGCCCGGACCGCCCGCGGACATCGCGACCACCAGGAGGATCAGCAGCCACCACGGCACCCTTCCCGGCCACAGCAGCGCCGCCGCCCATCCGAGCACATTGAACCCGATGACGGCGAGAGCCAGGTTGCTGCGACGCAGCGGGTGACGCGAGGTCAGCCAGCCCAGCAGCGGCGAGAAGACGATGGAGCCGTAGACGGTGAGGCTGAACAGGAAGGCGGCCTCGGCCTCCGAGCGTCCCTCCGCCTGTTGCAGCCACGGGATGCCCCAGATCATCGCGAACACGTTGACGCTGAAGCCGCTGGTGAAGTGCACCCAGAACCCGAGCCGGGTCGCGGGATGCCGCCAGGCGTCGGCGATGCCGCGGGGCAGGTCGGAGAGTTTCTCCTCCTTCGGGGCGGGTCGCGTCCGGCCGGGGGGTACGTCGCGAACCCACACGGCGCTCATGACCCCCGCGACCACGGAGGCGAGGGCTGCACCCAGGAAGGCCCACACCCAGCCTTGGGTGTTGAACAGAGGAAGCAGGATGGTCGCGGAGGCCACCTGCCCCATCTGCCCCAGCAACCCAGCCAGCTGCGTCAGGACCGGCACCCGCGACGGCGCGAACCATTCGGGGATGAGCCGCAGCACCGAACCGTACATGCAGGCATCGCCGATGCCCAGCAGGATGCGGGCGGCGAAGGCCAGGGGCAGGGAGTCGGCGAAGGCCATGATCACCTGCGCGGCGACCATCACCCCGGAACCCGCGATCATCACCACCCGCGACCCGTAGCGGTCGACCAGCACCCCGACGGGCAGCTGCGCCAGCGCGTAGGTCGCGAGCTGGACCATCACGAAGGTGGAGATGATACCGACGCTGGTGCCGAAGTGGTTCGCCGTCTGGATCCCGAGGACCCCCAGGCTGGTGCGTTGCATGATCGCGATGCAGTAGGCGAGGATGCCGACGCCCCACACGATCCAGGCCAGCCGCCCGGTCCTTGCCACCTCGTGCTCCTTTCCCACCACGTCCGCGGAAAGTGTAGAGGTTCCGGGCTGTGCAGTCGGTTTCGACTCGGGTCGCTCGTTCCTCGCGACCCGGCTCACCCGGCTTGGGAAGGGAGCGCTCAGGCGATGCCGAGGATCTCGGTGACGAAGACCAGGGTCGCCCCGCCCTTGATGCCGGCCTGCGGGACGCCGTGGTCGCCGTAGCCGAGTTCGGCGGGGATGGACAGCAGGACCCGGGAACCGACGCGCTGACCCACGAGGCCGTCGTCCCAGCCGCGGATCACCTCGCCGACGCCGACGCGGAAGCTCAGCGGCCGGCCCCGGTCGTAGGAGTTGTCGAAGACCGTGCCTGCCCAGGACTGCCCGAGGTAGTGGGTCGAGATGGTGTCACCCGCCTTGACCTCCGGGCCGGTTCCGGCGTCGAGCAGCTGTACGTGAAGACCTTCGGGGGCTTCGGTGCCGGGGAAGGTGAGGGTTGGTTTTGAACCCTTGGCGCCCTGCACGGAGGGCATGTTGGTCTTGCTCATGTGCCAGGAGCCTATCGACTCCCGGGGTCGGTCGCCGTCAGTCGCCGCTGAGCGCCTTCACCCAGTCGGGGGTGGGGGTGGGAATCTGTTCCCGGGTCACGTCGCAGTTGGCCTTGGTGCCGGGGGCGGGACCGAACTCGCGGCCCGCGAAGATGTTGGTCTTGACCCATTCGTAGTAGGCGTTGAACTGGCCGGTGTCGTAGGGGTTGTCCTTGGCGCAGCGGGCCACGTAGTAGCCGACCACCTCCGGAAGGGTTTCCAGGTTGTTCCTGCCCGCGTAGGAACTGAAGACGCCCTGCTTGGCCGCGAGAGCCTGGAACTCGGTCCAGTACTTGGGGTTGGAGTCCCGGTCGGCGTTGAAGATGTGGGTGAACTCGTGGATGACGATGCGCGACAGGCGGCCGATGTCGCCGAGGTCGACGGCTTCCTTCCACTTGGTGAAGTCGAAGGTCAGGTAGCCGGGTTTCGTCAGTGACCAGTCACCCCAGGCGAATCCGCCGATGTTCGCGGCGTTGATGCCGATGGTGCCGCTCGCCTTGGCCTTGAGGCTGGGCAGGAAGTCGGTGCAGGAGACGGCGTCGAGGGCCTGCCACACGACGCTGATCTGGGTGCGGTTCGTGTCGTTCCAGCCGTTGCCGGCCAAGGTCACGCCGAAGTTGTCGGCCAGCTGTTTGGTGATCTCGGAGATCGGGGTCTTGTCGCCCGGCCAGGGATGGGTGGCGGGGCAGGGAGCGTGGATGCCGACCACCGAAGGTCCCACCGTGGGTTTCTCGCCCTTGGCGGTTGCAGATGCTGCCAGAACAATTCCTGCGATGGCCACCGCGGCCGCGGTCAACCAGATCACAAGCTTGCGCATCGGCATCTCCTGTTTTCGGGTACGGACTGGGAAAGACTCTCTCAGGATTCTCAGGAAGTCAAGTTCAGGGGAGAGTCGGGGTGAACCCTGGCATATCCAAATTGACCGGATCGTGTGATATGAGCCGATGCCGGGGGGATGGCCGCCGGGTCCCGGGTTTCAGGGCGGGTGGTCGTGCCGCGGTGTTCCGCGAACAGGTGTGATGCCCGTTTCATCCCGGCCGGTGGACTACTCTTCGGTCATGTCACTGTTTGAACTCCACCGCACCGACCATCCCACGCCCGAGGCCGAGCGCGCCGCCATCGTGGCGGATCCGGTGTTCGGTAAGTTCTACGCCGATCACATGGCCGTCGCCGAGTACACCGAGGGACTTGGCTGGCGCGATGCCCGCATCATCCCGACGGGACAGTGGCAGCTGCACCCCGCGGCCGCGGTTTTCCACTACGGGCAGGAGATCTTCGAGGGGCTGAAGGCCTACCGCCACGCCGACTCCTCGGTGTGGCTGTTCCGTCCCGAGAAGAACGCGCGGCGTTTCATCTCCTCCGCGGAACGCCTCGAAATGGCCCCCCTCCCGGAGGAACTGTTCCTCGCCTCCCTCGACGAACTGGTCGCGCTGGAGCAGGCGTGGGTGCCGCAACCCGACGGTGAACGCAGCCTGTATCTGCGTCCCTTCGAGATCGCCGACGAACCCTACCTCGGGGTGCGCGAGGCCAAGAACTACCGCTACGGACTGCTCGCCTCGCCCGTCGGCACCTACTACCCGGCTCCCGTGAAGCTGTGGGTCACCCCCAACTACACGCGGGCCGCGCCCGGCGGCACCGGCGCCGCGAAGTGCGGCGGCAACTACGCCGCCAGCCTCGCCGCCGCCAACGAGGCCGCCGCCCACGGCTGCGGGCAGGTGCTCTACCTCGACGGCGCCGAGCACCGCTGGCTGGAAGAGTGCGGAACCATGAACTTCATGATGGTCACCGCCGACGACCAACTCGTCACCCCCGCCCTCGGGTCGATCCTGGAGGGCGTCACCCGCGACTCGCTGCTCACCCTCGCGCCCGAGCACGGCCTCACTCCCGTCGAGCGACCCATCTCCATCGACGAGCTGCGTGACGGCATCGCCTCGGGCCGGGTGACCGAGACCTTCGCCTGCGGCACGGCGGCCGTCATCACCCCGATCGTCGGCTTCAACTCCCCCGAGCACGGCGTGCAGACCGTCGGAAACGGGGAGCCCGGGCCGCGTACCCGCGAACTGCGCTCCCACCTCCTGGACATCCAGTTCGGCCGCGCCGAGGACCGGCACGGCTGGCTGCGCCGCGTGGTCTGAGGTCCGGTGGTGTTCCGGGCCGTCATCGGTACCCTCGGATACGTCGTCCGCGACGGCCGGGTGCTGCTGGTGCACCGCCAGCGCGCCGGCGACGACCACCGCGGCAAGTGGAACGGTCTCGGCGGCAAACTGGAACCCGGTGAGGACGCCGTCGCCTGCCTGAGGCGGGAGTTGCGCGAGGAGGCCGGGATCGAGGCGACCTCCCTGCGGCTGCGCGGCAGCATCGCCTGGCCGGGATTCGGTTCGGACGGCAGCGACTGGTTCGGGCTGGTCTTCCTCGTCGACGCCTTCGACGGCGAACCCCCGGAGCGCAACGACGACGGCCCGCTGCGCTGGGTTCCCCTCGCCGAACTCGGTGACCTGCCCATGTGGGAGGGCGACCGCCACTTCCTGCCCCTGGTCTTCGACGGCGGACCCCAGTTCCACGCCGTCATCCCCTACCGCGACGGCCGGGTGATTCCCGGGGCGGTGAGGGTCACGCGTACCTGAATCCGCGGAGGAAACCCCGGCACCGGAGGGGGCGGCAAGACGTCTCAGGGAGCTCTCAGATAAACCTCAGGCAATGTGCTGAACAAGCCTGGCTGTCGTACTTTTGGTCGGCGGGGTGGTTGTCTTATTCCGGGGGTTGTGAGACCTGGCGTGTACCTCGCCCGTCCGCCGCCGCGCGCCGCCGCGCCGCGGGAAGCGGTGAACCACCTAGTCAAAGCCGGTTTGGCGGTTTCGGCCGGGAGGGTTTTGCTCTCTTCCGGGGCCCGTTTCGACGGTTTTCCGGGCCCGCTGGGAGGCCGTCCCGGGAGCCTGATAGAAGCCTGAGAATATTTTAGGAAACCTTTCTCCGGATGCTAGTCTCGGCGCGTCGGCATGGATAACGATTCCGTCCCACCGCGAAAGGAGTTGAGAGCACATGAGGCGGCCACGGTTCCACGGTCATGAATCCGGCGGTCGCGCGGTCCTGTGTTCCGGCTCGAGGGCGGGGTCAACTGGCGTTGGGCCGGTTGTCCCGGGCTGCGCGGTGACGGTTCGAGATCATCCCGGACGAGAACCTCGCGGAGAAAACCGCTGCGTGCATGGGGTGCAAGGCGTGTCGGACTCCGGGAGGTTCAAGGAGGCCCACCTGGGGACGACAACGGGTGATGTCTCCAAACCGAGGGGGTTGGGGTTCGGAAACAGCCCCAACCCCGCCCGGGTCGCCTGATCGGCCGCCGCGGCGCGTGAGTTCCAAGGGGAACGGATCTCACGATCTGACCGCGACCGCAGGTGTTCCGTCGGCTCAGTCGCCTCAGGGGGGTTCCGGAAAGACCTGGTGTCACCGGGATCGAGCGGTGGCGCCGGAGCCAGAGGTTCTGCAAAACGGAGAACGGAACCAGCGACGAAGGCCTGATCGGGCGACCCGGGGGTCCGGCCGGAACCCCCGGGGCTTCTCAGTAATTTCTCAGAAAATGAGGTGTCGTACGTTTGGATGACCCTCCGGAGTCGCGACCGGCGACCTGTCCCTCTCGTCCCTCCGGCCCGTTCGCAAACGGAAACCCTGAGAAAACCCCTTGTGATGGGCGAAATCGACGATCCCAGTGAGGTCCGGCCGGGTGAACTGGGGAGGAGGTCGGACGGTGTCACCGCCCCCGGGGATGAGCTGAGAATCCTCAGGAATGGTTTGAGTGCAGGGTCGGGATGTGTTACGAAGGTGGTAACCGGGCAAGGACGTGCCAGGCGGGTGATCCGCAGCAGGGCGCGACGTTCAAAACAGAACAACGTACCCGGTGTCGCAGGGTTTCAGTGCGGGCTAGAAGGGCCCAGCCCGCTGATTACGAGGAACCTCATCCGCCGCGAACCAATCACGATCAAGGAATCAAGGCGATGCAGACCACAAAATCACGACTGTCCCGAAGAAAACTTCTCTCAACCACGATGCTCGGCCTCCCCGCGCTGGGAAGCCTGGGTGTGCTCGGCCTCTCCGGAGCCACGCCCGCAGCGGCCGCCCAGAGGACCGGGGCCGACTTCCTGGGGACCGCGGAGACCAGGACCGGTTGCTCCTACCTCTGGGGTGGCACCGGCCCCGATGCCTTCGACTGCTCCGGTCTGATCCAGTGGGCGCTCCGGCAGCTGGGGGTTGACTTCCCCCGCACCTCGGAGCTGCAGATCGGGGCCAGCAGCGTCATCGACCTGGGACTGGCCAGGAAAACCCCGGGGGCCATCATGTGGCACTTCGGTCACGTGGGTATCTCCTGCGGTGACGGCGTCCACACCTTCGAGGCACGCAACTACGACTACCCGCTCCAACGCTTCGACACCGAGCCGGGAACCAGCCCGTGGGTCTCGGGCGGTCTCGTCCCGGGCCTGATCTACCCCGACCTGTCCGAGACCATCAGCCTGACCGTCGACGGTTACTGGGGATCCAGCACCACCCGCCGCCTCCAGGAAGTGCTCGGCACCACCGCCGACGGCCTGGTCTCGGGTCAGGGCGAATCCTGGAAGAGCAGGAATCCGGGCCTGACCAGCGGATGGGAATGGAAACCCGACGATTCCGCCCAAGGATCGGAGATGATCCGCGCGGTTCAGCAGAAACTCGGCACCGAGGCGGATGGTCTCATCGGCACGAACACCATCAAGGCGCTCCAGGCGCACTTCGGAACTGTCGAGGACGGCTCCATCACGGAATCCTCGAGCTGCGTCAAGGCCCTCCAGGAGGCGCTCAACAACAACACGTTCTGACCGTGGGGCCGCCCGGGCCAGCCACGGAAGCGGAGACCGACCCGGGTGGCGTGCGGATGATCACCGCCACTGTGCTTGGGGGGAAGAGGCCGCGTCGCCTCTGACCTGACGGCTATGTCGTGAGGACCGGCGCAAAGGAAAAAGGTTCGATCCACTGGCGGAAGGACCTGACCTGCCAGGGATTGACCACGACTTCAAGGAGTGGAAATCAATGAACACCGCAAAGCAACAGATGTCCCGCAGGAGCCTGCTGACCACCACCGCGCTGGGTGTCCCCGCCATGGGGCTCCTGGGTGCGGCCAACCTCATCGGCGCCGCGCCCGCCTCGGCTGGTCCTTCCGGGCGTGACTTTCTCCAGATGGCCGAGACCAGGGCCGGGTGCCCCTACGTCTGGGGTGCCACCGGCCCCGATGCCTTCGACTGTTCTGGGCTGGTCCAGTGGTCGCTCGCCCGGCTGGGGATTTCATTCCCGCGTGTCTCCGAAGCCCAGTACAACGCCTGCCAGCCGATCAGCCTCGAGCAGGCCTGGGTGACCCCGGGCGCGATCCTGTGGTTCGAGGGGCACATCGGCATCTCCTGTGGCGACAACAGCACCTCCTTCGAGGCCCGCGACGAGTCCGTGCCGGTTGGCTACTTCAACACCGACCCCGGATGGACCAACGGCGGGCTCGTTCCCGGGATCGACTACGGCCGTGACCCCGGCGGCGGCTCCGTGGCCGTTGACGGCTACTGGGGTACCACCACCACCCGGCGCCTCCAAGAGGTGCTCGGCACCCCCGTCGACGGGATCGTCTCGAGTCAGGCCGTGTCCTGGCAGGCGAAGAATCCGGGACTCACCAGCGGTTGGGACTGGGTTTCCGACAGCCAGGCGACCGGGTCGACGGTCATCAAGGCTCTCCAGCAGCGGCTGGGGGTCGGTGCCGACGGTCTGATCGGCACGAACACCATCAAGGCGCTCCAGGGATACTGCGGCACGCCCCAGGACGGGTACTTCTCGGAAGGCTCGGCCTGCATCATGGAACTGCAGAAGAAACTCAACAACGGCGCCCTCTGATTGATGCCCCGGGGCGTGGGACCGGAGTGGGCCCACGCCCCGGCATCTTCTCCTGTGGCGAAAGAAAACGAGACCTCCACCACGGAAACCCGGCAGGATCGTGCCGGCGCCCCGGGCCGTCGAACTGATCTCAGGGGCCGTTCCGGGGAAGCTCAGGGGCACGAGGCTCTGGTGTCTTCGTGCTCGTGCGGAGACACTGGAGTTCGAGGCGTTGTGAAACGGAGGACGAAATGAGTGAAGAACAACGCGGCCAGGAGAATCACGAGGCCGAGAACACCCGACCCGGACAGGCCGGGGCTCCCGAGGGGGAGATCATTCCCGAGGGGACCGGGCGGGACAGGACGGACAACGAAAGGCTCGACGACGCCGCACTCAGGTTCATGGCGGACGCCGCCTACGCCGTCGCCGGATTCGCCGGGTTCGTGGGGGAGAAGGCGAGGGCCTTCTACGACGAGCAGCGCTCCGAGTACGCCAAGACCCATCCGGACGTCGAATCCCCGGGTGCCAAGGAGTTCCTGGAGCAGCTCGGCAGCCACCTGAACCGGTTCGTCGACGAGATCAACAAGGGTTTCCGCGAACTCAGCGACAAGGGCCGCGAGGTCATGAAAAGCAGGCCCGTGAACCTGGAAACCGAGAAAACCGAGCCCACGGATCCCGAACCCGCGGCACCCGAACCGGCGGAACCCAATGGTGAGGAATACGGCGAGGAGTACAAGCAACCCGGGAACGAGTAGCGACTCCCCCGAAGTTGGTTGAGCCGCCCTTCGCTCTGCGAGCCGGGCGTGTCGAAACCATGGCGGGGGTGTCCGGGGCTGTGCTGGCTAAGCCACACTCCTTCCCGCTTCCCCTGTACACGAATCGCGGAAGAGGAACGGTTCAACGTCGTGTGGTGACGTTGAACCGTCGAGCCTCCGTGAGTCGTGCACGGGAGGGGCATGCAATGCTGCTGTCCATCGGTCCGGCTCAACCGGGTTGGAAGTGGTGAAGCCGGCTGAGTCGACCTGCGAGCGGCAGGAGCTAGGATTCCCCTCATGCCTCGTCACACCATCAGCACCATGATCGGGAAGCTCGTCAAACAGGTGGCACGGCTCAGGGGCAGTGGTTCGGCGTTGCCCGGGCTGGTGGTCGAGAGGATGGATCGCGGATACCTCAGGCGCACCCTGGAACCCCTCCCCGGCGGCGTCGTGCTGGTTTCGGGCACCAACGGCAAGACCACCACCACGAAGGTGGTCACCGAGCTGCTGCAGGCCGTCGGTTACAAGGTGTTCACCAACCGCACCGGATCGAACTTCTCCCGCGGCGTGATCTCCGAGCTGCTGCCGCTGGTCAACTGGCGCGGCAGACTCGATGCCGACATCGCCGTCCTGGAACTCGACGAGGCCTGGGCCGTGCACTTCGTCCGCCAGGTCAAACCGCGCATGAGCCTGTTCCTGAACGTGATGCGCGACCAGCTCGACCGGTTCGGTGAGATCGACACCGCCGCCGAGATGCTCGCCAAGAACGCCGAGGCCGCCACCGAGGCGGTGATCCTCAACCGCGACGACCCACGTGTCTACCGCATCCGGGAACGCGCCAAGGCCGAGGCCGTCTACTTCGGCACCACCGACGAACTGCTTGCCCTGATGCCCACCGACGACACCCTCAAGGGCGGCCAGGCCCAAGCCAACCACGAGGCCCACGCCGATGTGCTGCTGAAGGCCATCGACGGGCGACGCGCAACCTACGAGATCGACGGGACCGACCACGTCGTCGAGATGAGCCTGAACGGCGTCTACAACCTCATCAACGCCGCCGCCGCCCTGACCCTGGTGCGGCGGATCGTCGGCGACGCGGTGCCCACACAGAAACTCCTCGAGGCCCTCGGCAACGTGCGGCCCGCGTTCGGCCGCGGCGAGACCATCACCTACAAGGGTGTCCCGATGGAACTGGTGCTGGTGAAGAACCCCAGCGGTTTCCGGTTGTCGCTGCTGTCCTTCGCCGACGGCAGGGCGGACAACATGATCGCCATCAACGACAACTACGCCGACGGCCGCGACATCAGCTGGCTGTGGGACGTCGACTTCACCCCCCTCGACTCCGTCGCTCTGGTCACCGGCACCCGCGCCGACGGGATGGCGCTGCGCCTGGCCTACGACGACGTCCCCGTCGGGGGGATGGAGGCCGACCTGCAGCGCGCCCTCGACCGTTTCGCCGCCCTCAACCCGGGCAGACCGAAACGCATCTACACCACATACACCGCCATGACAGCCCTGCGGAAACTGATGTCCGGGCTGGCCCTCGGCCAGGACCAGGAGGCGGTGGCATGATCCGCATCGTTCAGCTCTACCCGCGCGACATGAACCTCTACGGCGACTGGGGCAACGCGCGCGTGCTCCAGAAACGCCTCCAGTGGCGGGGAATCGACGCCGAGATCGTCGACCACAACCCCGGCGATGACACCGACCTCGGATCCGGGGACATCTTCCTCGGCGGCGGCGGCCAGGACGCCGGGCAGGACAAGATCCAGGAAGACCTCCAACGCCACATCGACGAACTGGGCCGCCTCGTCGAGGACGGCGCGCCGATGCTGCTGATCTGCGGCATGTACCAGCTGCTGGGACGCACCTTCGTCACCGGCGAGGGAAAGATCATCAAGGGCGTGGGCATCCTGCCGCTCGACACCCGCGCCGGCACCGACCGGCTGATCGGCAACGTCACCCTGGAATCCCCGGAGTTCGGGGAGGTCGTCGGTTACGAGAACCATTCCGGCCGCACCTACGTCGACGACGGCCACGAGCCCCTCGGCAAGGTGCTGCGGGGAGCGGGCAACAACGGTGAGGACCAGCAGGAGGGGCTGCGGTACCGCAACGTGATCGGCACCTACCTGCACGGCCCGATCCTGCCCGCCAACCCGAGGGTCGCGGACTTCCTGATCACCAAGGCCCTCGAACGTCGCGGCATGCCGGCGGACCTGGCGGCGCTGCCCGTCGACGAGGTCGCCGCGAAGGCCCACCGCACCGCCAAGAACCGCCCGCGATGAAACCCCGGGGACGGGGTGGAGCCGACTGGCCGGGTCCTTGCCCCCTGCCATGCGGGATCTCACGGCCCGGGTGGCGCCGCTAATCGGGGAGCACCGGAACCTTGAGGATCCGGGGTTCGCGGGATTCCTCGATCATCGAAGGGAGCGCCGCCGACAGGGTGATCACCCCGAACAGCATGGCGATCAGGAAGCCGTCCTTTCCGATGTTCGTGTACACGGCCATGGCCGTGCAGGTGATGGCCAGGGCGATGGGGCCTAGGAAGGTTCCGTTGGAGACCATCCTGAAGCTGAGCAGCGTCATCGCGACGACCGCGAGGCAGGGGATGAGTCCCGATTCCAGGGCCGCTGTCGGGGTGACCCGGAAGGACAGGAAAAGGCAATCCAGCAACCCCGCGAATATCCCGGCCACCACCGACTTCAGGTGTCCCATCGGCTCGGGACTGTCGTCGGGAGGTGACGAGTGGCGCAGCAGCAGGGCCGCTCCCGCGGCGATGAAGGTGGCCCCGCCCATCCAGGGAAGCATCGACTTGAGCGGGGCGGCCATGGACAGCGGCAGGACCAGCAGGAGAGTGCCGGTGCCGGCCGAGAAGAGGGCCGCGGCATTCCCCTGGGAGAGGAACCCGATCACCACCGGGACGACGAGACCGAGGAGAATGCTGGCGGGAGGCGTCTGGGCCGGGCCGCCGGACGGCGACCCTCCGGGGACCGCGCTGAACAGGATAAGGGCGAAACCGAGGAGGGCCCCGGCCAGCAGGTTCGTCAGGCAACGGCAGAGGACGCCGACCGTGACGGGTTCCTCCAGGGTCACGTACAGCGGGGTCTCCTTCTTCGATGCGTCCATGCCTGTCTCCCAACGACGGTGTCCACGGGGGAGGCGCTGATCGATGCGCTATGCGCTCCCCGACAACAAATTATTACCGGAGCGGGTCGGGGACGCGCGACTCCGCGGCGGGTCCCGGGCCGAAATTTTTTTCAACCCCGCAGGGTGGGACTCAAACACCCACCGGGCAGGGGAAACCCCGGGAAAAATCGGCGTGCAGGGTTGAAGGTGACCCCCTCGCCTCTTAGTGTGGAGACACCGGAGCTTGCGGAAGTAAATCATTTGCCGGGACGTGTGCGGACGCGCCGAACGGAACGGCTCGTGTTTCCGCGACAAAACTGAATGTCCAGATGATCACGTGCCCACCAGTGGGCACCGGTTCGAGTCGGTGAACCCCGGATTCCCGGCGTCGCCGACTCGGCGAACGCGAAAGACGTTCGAGACGGATCGACAGGAGCAGAATCAGTGCTTTCCCACAAACCCAGATTCCCCTCAGGGTGATCAAACCCTCGGGTTCAGCCCTGCCCTGAGCCGGGCCGTTGAACCGGTGAAACCGCGGCCGGGACGCGATTTCCGCATCCATTCGGGATGCGTTTCTCGGAAAATCTTCTTCCACCCCTCACAGCTGTCCCGCCTTTGGTGAAGTGTGCCCAAAATCCAAGAGACAAGGATCAAACAATGACCATTGAAAAACCCGGAATGTCGCGTCGTCATTTGCTGAGAACCGCCGCCATCGGTGTGCCCGCCATGGGTGTGCTGAGCGCGGTGAACCTGTTCGGCGCCCCCGCGGCGAAGGCAACCAAGCTGACCGTTGACGGCATGTGGGGAATGGGAACCTCGCTGGCCCTGGAGAAATTCCTCGGGCAGATCGTGTTCCGCGGGATAAGACTCAACCAGGGCGGGTGGATCCGCAGCCAGCCCGCCTCTTGGGCATCGGTGAATCCCGGCCTGGGATCGGCCTGGGAATGGGTTCCCGACGATAAAGCGAGCGGCTCGGCGACCATCGCCTTGATGCAGCGCTGGCTGGGGGTCGGTGATGACGGGCTGATCGGCCCCACCACCATCCGGGCCCTGCAGGCCCACTACGGGACGATCACCGACGGCGTCCTGGACGAGGGCTCCCCGACCATCGCCGCGCTCCAGGACGAGATCAACAAGCACGTCGGATGAGGTGGCCCGCGCAGGTCCGGGGGAGGACGGCCGCACCGGTCGCCTCGATCTCCGCCCCGGGCCTGCGCGTTCCAGGTGTCGCCACCATCATGGCCGCTACGGGCTCGCCCGGGACGGCGTCCTGGACGAGGGCTCCCCGACCATCGCCGCGCTCCAGGAAGAAATCAACCAGTACCTCTGACCAGCGCGACGACACCGGGCGCTTCGGAGTCGTATCAGCGGTGGCGTCCTGACCTGATCCTCGGTGGCGGTGAAACAGCGGTTGCGCAACCGTGTGCTTTGCGCGAGCCCCCTCCATCGGTTCTGGGCCCGGTCCCCGGGGCGGCTGATCATCCGATAGCCTCAATGGGTGCCCCTGCCATCGTTGCCGGCCCTGAACCGCAGCCTGCCCGTCACGTCGCACTCCAGCCGGGTGCACCACGTCGTGAAACTCGTCCGCGCGCACGCCGACGATCCGCGGCTACGGGTGCTGCTCAACGCCTTGGCGGGGAAGTCCAGCTACCACGCCCTGCTGGCGGTGGAGGCCGCCAAGGCGCTGGGCGACGAGGACCGGCTGCGGGAACTCGCCAAGCACTCGTCGCGGCGCGTCCGGCTCCGGGCCGCGGCCTGTCTTCCCCTCAGGGTGAAGGATCCGGAGGCCTTTGCCGCCGACTACGCGACCCGGCCGATCGGGGAGCGGCGACGCCTTCGCCGCCGGATCATCGACGAGGGCCATCACGAACTGGCGGCGGCGCTGCTGGCGGCCCCCCTGCCCGACCGGGAACGCGCAGGGTTGTTGATCGCCTGCGACCCCGAGGTCGTCGCGGATCACATGCCCGAACTGGGCGACCTGGTGCCGAACCTGGCGGCCCTGGCGAACCGGCATCCCGACGCCCTGCTGGCCGAGCTGCGTCGTCGTCTCGAGGGGGCACCGACGGATCGCCGCTCCGCGATCTGGTTGTGGGCCGCGCCCGCCGCACGTCACCTGGCCCACAACCGTCCCCGGGAACTGGCGCTCCTGCTGGCCGCCTCGGAGGCCTCGCAGGGGCTGCCGCCGCTGTTTCGTGGCGTCGCCGGGACGCTGCTGAACGCTGCCCCCGAGGAGATGTCCCGGCTCTTGGCGGCCACCCCAACCGACTGGCTCTGGGGTGGCGTCGTGCTGCGCAAACAGGTGCGCCGGCGTTTCCGGGAACTGAACCGGGAACAACGCGCCCGTATCCTGCGCGCCGAACGCAACGACGACCGCCGGGTGGCCGACCTCCTGCGGGGCCTGCCGCCACGGGAACGGGCCCAGGCCTTCAGCGACGCCTACGAGGGTGTCGAGCTGCGCGACCGGGAATGGAGCGAGGAACTGCTCGACGCCCTGCCCCGGGAGCTGCGGGAGACCGAGGCGGCCCGGATGGCGGCGCTGCCCGTCAACCAGGCGCGGGGAGATCAGCTGTGGCTGGCCGCCTGCCTCGCTCCCGGCGAGGCCATCACCGTCGCCGAACCCTGCCTGAACTCCAGCGACGCCGAGGAACGCGGAGCCGCCTGGCGGGCGGTCCTAGCAGCCGCGCTGCGCAGCCGCGACCCGCGGGCGGTGGTGGTCGCGTTCGCTCGCATCGAGGCCCTGGCAGGTGAACAGGACCCGGTGCGGAACACGGCGATGTCGGCCCTCGCGGTGGCCAGCGGCCGGACCCTCGAGCTGATCCCCATCGAACGCCTGAAGAAGCTGGCGGGCATACTGATCGACGCCCGCGACACATCCTCCGCCACCTTCATGAACCTGCAGGGCGCGCTCTGGCGGCTGCTGGTCCACCGGGCCCAGCTGGGGGAACCGGTCCAGGAGCAGGTGGAGCTGCTGGCCTGGCTGCCCGGTTCCTGCTCCGCCCGGGCGGTCCTTGCCGCCGGCCGGGTCCTGGGCGTGGGCGGGAAACTGTTCCTGCCCATCCCGGCCGCCGCCGCGAAAACCCTGGTGGCGGGATTCTCGCAGACCTTCAGGACCGAGGCCGACCGGGGAGAATACGACCAGGTGAACTGCCTGGCCGTGCTGCTGGGCCGCGACCGCCACGACCTGCCGGAGATCACCGGCATCCTGCGCCGGGCCATCAGATCCCACGACCCCAACACCATCGACCGCGCAATCCTGGTGTGGCTGGCGCCCCCGCGGACCCGCGGCGAAAGGCTGGCGGGACTGCTGAAACTCGATCCCTCGTTCGCGACCCTCGGACACGTCCAGGCGGACATCTGCCGTCACCGTCCCGATCTGGCAGCCATTTTGTACCGGAAGATCCCGATCTCCGGGCGCCTGCACGACGATACCCCCTATGTCGGGATCGCCCCGGGGCCCTTCGACGGGTGGCTGCCCGAGCAGAGCCGCTCCTACTCGCAGGCCCTGGCCAGGTTCGTCGACGACGAAACCCAGGACCGGTGGCGGCGGCTGGCCGCCGTCGAGGTGCTGGGCCGGCTTCCCTGGCTCGCCCCCGACGCGCTCGAACCGGACAGCCCGGAAACCGTGATCCGGGAGGCGCAGCTGACGGCGGCGTTCCGGTCTCCCGCGGTGGAGTGGTCGCTGACGGATTTTTTGACCGTGCTGGACACCGACCTCGCCCCGGCCGCGATGCTGGCCGCCAACCGTGTCATCGACGAACTGCCGCCCGCCGAGACCACCGAGGCGCTGATGGTCGTCGCCACCGACCAGTGGCGGAAGGTGAACGTCCGCAAACAGGCCGTGCGGCAGGTGGCGCGCCTGCACCGTCCCGAGGCCGCCGAAATGCTGGTTGACCTGGCAATGGATGTCACCATCCACCGTGACGTGCGGCTGGCGGCGACCGCAGGGCTGATCGAACTCCTCGGCGACGAATGGGCGTGGGAGGCGCTGTCCGAGGCCGCGGCGGGTGGTCGCGAGTCCGCCATCGTCCTGGCCGGCATCGACCCGGGCCGGATGTCGGCCAGGCACCGGGGCAGGTTCGGGGAGATCCTCGCGAAGGCCTGGCCGGAACCGGCACTGGTGGACGCCCTGCCCAAGTGGGGTTTCTGGACCCCGAAGATCACCGGGCGAATCGTCGAACTGCTCTCCTCGAAGGAGATTCCCGTCCGGGAGGCCGCGGTCCGGGCGCTGGGCAGCGCGGGTTCCGGGTTGCGCTGGGGCATGCTGCTGGTGGCGGTGGCCGGGATCGCCGCGGCAGCAGCGGACGAGCCGGACGATTCCATGGAGGAACTTCCCAACCAGCGCCTGCTGGAGGACGTGGTCGCCGCTCTCCTGCCGTACGGCCCCCGGGTCCGGATGGAGCGGCGCGCCCGGTTGAAGGAACTGGCCGCGGCCCTGGCGGCCTTCCCGCACACGGCCCGGCAGCACTGGCAGGTGCTGCTGGCCGCCACCGACTGGAACGATCCGCTGGCCGATCTGACCGAGCTCGCCGAGGTCGTCACCGATCCGCTGCGCGCCCGCGAACTTCTCGAACTCACCCAGCAGACGCTCGAAGAGCTGCGTGAGGCGCGGCTGCACGTCGATTTCGCCGAGGTCACCGACGAACTGCTGGCCCGCGGCGACCCGGTCGGGGGAGCGATCGCCCTGGCGCTGCTGGGGCACGCGGGCGAAGAGGTGGGCTGGGACGACGCCTGGCGCGCCCGGCTGCGAACCGCCCGCTCCCACCCGGTGCCGGCCGTCGCCGCCTGGGCCCGGGAAATCCACGTCGGCCCCCGGTAGCCACTTCGTCCCGACCTCCCGTCCCGACCCCGGCCCCTCCCGTCGTTATGTCATTTGGAAAGAATTTGTACCGTACACGCCACAAAATCTTTCACGATCTCGACAGAACCTTTCCAAATGACATAACGACATCGAGGGTGGGGGTCAGTGGGTGGTTCGTGGGGCCGTCGGGGTGGGAGGCCAGACCAACAGCGCCCACACCTGCGCGATTCCCGACAGCAGCAGCACCCCGGCACACGCGAGGGCCAGCAGAGCGGGACAGACGTGCGGAAGAAGCAGCCCGCAGGCCCAGATGAGGACGAACCCGCCCGCCAGCTCGCTCGAACTGGAAACCGCCATGGCGCGACCCAGGAAGTGTTTCGGCAGCACCTTCACACATCCGACGAACCAGAGGTTCATCGCCATCCCCAATGCGACGGCCGCCAGGAAGAACCCGGCGACCACCACCGCACCGGGCAGGCCGAGACCCGGCGGGAGAAAAGCGACGGCGGCCACCGCGGAACAGACGGAGGAGACCAGCAGCGGCCTCGAATCGGGAACCCAGCGGGTCGCGACACCACCCACCAGCAGGCCCGCGACATGGGCGGTGGAGAACATCGCCCAGCCGGCGGCACCGCCGTAACTGCGGGCGGCCAGCACGGGCCCGAGCAGCTGATAACCGGATAGCCACGCGCCGGCCGCGAGGAAACCACAGACGGCGCAGGCCACCAGCCACGGCGAGCCCCGCAGGAGCGCACGAAACCCCCCGGCAGAAACCCCGGCATCCGATTCGTCTACATCGCCGCCGGCAGGACCGGAACCTTTCCCGACCGCCAGCAGGAGTGCCGCGGAGAGCAGGAAGGTCGTCGCGTCGACCAGGACGGCCACTTCGGCGGAGACCACGCTGATCAGGACACCGGCGACGGCCGGCGAGGCGATCCGCGCCAGATTGACCAGCGTCGCCTGCGTCGCGACGGCCCTGGTCAACTCCTCGCCCTCGACGACCTCGGCGATCATCCGCCGCGACGACGGAAGGGTCAGGGAGGACAACGCCTCCCCCAGGAACAACAGACCGCCGATCACGACGATGCTCGACCTGGCGTGCAGCAGACCCACCCAGAGCAGAACCTGCACCACACCCGCCAGGCACCGCAGCACCTGGGTGGTGCGGATCGGGCTGCGTCCCCGGTCCGCCAGGACACCCCCCGCGAGGGTCATCACCACCGGGGCCAGCGCACCCACCGCCAGCACGGCCGAGAACTTCGCCACCCCGTCGCGGTCACCCAGCAGCGCGAAGGCCACCGCTATGGGGGCGATGCCGCTGCCGAACGCATTGAGCGCCTGCGCCACCGAGACGACCAGCACTTGCCTCGCGTGGGAGCCGGTGGGGCCGGCCCGTTTCGTCACGTCTTCTCGTGCCCCTCAGGGGGTGTGGTGGCCCGCGGTGTGGGGGATGCCGTTGACGTAGAACCAGCGGCCGTCCACCCGGAGGAAGGAACTGACCTCCCGCATGGTGCCGGTCTGGTCGTTCTCCTCCCAGGAGGCCGAGAACGCGACCATTCCCTCCTCGTCCCAGGCCTTGCCTGCTCCGCTGTGTTCGATGGTCAGGCCGGTCCAGCGGAGTCCGGGTTCGGGATCGATCGATTCGGGGCGGGTGTTGGGATGCCAGGTCTCCAACAGGTAATCATTGAGCCCCAGCGCGTAGGCGCTGTACCGCGAGCGCATCAAGGTGACCGCGGTGGCCGCGGGTCGGCTGCCGTCGTGGAGGGGGCCACAGCACGTCTCGTAGGGGCGACCGGTGTCGCAGGGGCAGATGTCGGGGGGATCGCTCACAAACCCAGTATGTCGCCTGACGGTCAATAACGCTCAATCGATGTCGTCAAATGGGAAATGGTGAGGTCGGGGGAGGGCGAATGGTTCAGCCGGCCTGCGACGAAGAAGCGACCCGAGTCGAAACCTCGGTGAGGGTGTGGGTGGTCCTGTGGTCGGGTCTGGCTACCGGGTGCCAGAGGTGGTTTCGACTCGGGCCGCTCGTTCCTCGCGGTCCGGCTCAACCAGTTTCGGGGAGGAGGGTCGCTCATGTGTGGGCTCAGCCAGCTTCGGGGAGGAGGGTCGCTCACGAGCTGTTGCTGGCCGCGGAATTGGCGTCCTTGGAACGCATCAGATCCAGGGCGATCATGCCGCCGAGAATTGCCAACCGCTGGTCCGGGGAGGTGCCGGCAGGGTAGTACAGGGCGTACCGGTCGTGGCCGAGAAACGCCTTGGCGAAGCCCACCCGCTCCCTGCTGACCTGCGCGACGGCCCCTCCGCTGTTCGCGTTGACCACATCGAACTCGCGGTCGAAGAAATTTCCCTCCACCGTGAACTCCTCCCCGGTGGTGAGCGCGATGGAGAACCTGTGGGAGAAGAACGCCACCTTCCTGGTGATGGTCGCCAACATGGAACCGTCACCTCGCACGATCTCGTAGGTGTCCCGCCAGAGGTCACGAACGTCGCTGACGTGCGCCAACCGGCTGCCGTCGGTATCCAGCACGTCGAACTCGCGAGCCCCCAGGAAGAATCGACGGGTACCGCTCTCCGTGCCAGCCACCATGCCGACGACCCGTCCCTGGTCGTCGAGGATGTCGAACTCGGGGGAGAGACCGCTGCGGAACTGCTGCAGGATGAGTAGATCCTGATTCAGGAGACCTGCTTGACTGCTCATATCCCAAGGGTAGGAGGCCGGAGGCTCAGGATAGGCTGACGCAGGGGGAAATGCGATGGCCGTTTGATCCAAGGAGGGGTCATGAACCCGCTGAGTGCCGAAGACTTCGTGGCCTGGGCCGACCAGCTCGCCAGGCTGCCCTGGCCCCTCACCCTTGATGCCTTCCGGGCAACGGCCGTCGGTTTCGGATGGTCCCCGACCGACAGGCCCTGGGAGTTCGTGGTGGACTTCACCAGCGGGTCGAGACGGATGGTGCTGTTCGGGGGCAGATCGGGAGGAATCCACAACATGTCCTTCCCCCTCATCAAACCCCCGGGCGAATCCGAGGAGGAAGCCGCGAGACTGAACGAGCTGTTCGTCTCCTACGAAACCGCCGGGACGCAGGCCTGGGGCAAAGCGTTCTACACCGACCCGAGCGAGGACCCAACCGTCGCCTGGCGGCTTCCCAACAACACCGTCGCCGAGATCGTCGGCGGCCCCGACCTGATCCTCTCGACCTTCTTCACACCCCAAGGGTCTTTCATCTACGGATGAGCCGGCCCGAAGCCGGTTGAGCCGGTCGTGTCTAAACCATGGTGATCGCCTCGGGGCATGTGGTCGGGTTTGGTTTTCGGTTGCCGGGTGGTTTCGACTCAGCCGGCTTTGGAGGGTTTTGGTCAGCGCGCCACCAGGGTCAGGACCGTGACCTCCGGGGGGCAGGCGAAGCGGTACGGGGCGAACGGCGAGGTGCCGATCCCGGCCGAGACGTGCAGCCAGGCGTGGTGCTCCCCCACCCTGTGCTCCGACAGGCCCTTGACACGGTCCGTCGGGAGGTCACAGTTGGTGGTCAACGCCCCGTGACCGGGAACACACACCTGGCCTCCGTGGGTGTGACCAGCGAGGATCAACTCCACCCCGTCGGCTGTCATGGCATCCAGGATGCGGCGGTACGGGGCGTGTGTGACACCCAGGCTGAGATCCACCCCAGCGGAGGGGGGCCCGACGACGGCGGGGTAGTGGTCCAGGTCGTGGTGGGCGTCGTCGGTGCCGCGCAGCTCGATGCGATACCCACCGGCCTCGACGACGGCTCGGCGGTCGTTCAGGTCAAGCCAGGCGCCGCTGCGGGTCAGGGCCTCCCGCAGCTGGTCGGTGGCCAGCCGCTCCGGGGGGGTCCCGGACACCTCGGAACGCCCCCGGAGGACGTAGCACAGCGGGTTCTTGAACTCCGGTTTGTGGTAGTCGTTGGACCCGAAGACGAACCCGCCCGGCACCTCCTGCAACCGTCCCAGCGCCGACATCAAAGGCTGCGTCGCGGCGTCGCTGGCGATGTTGTCGCCGGTGTTGATCACCAAGTCGGGTTCCAGCTCCGCCAGCGACCGCAGGAAGTTCAGTTTCAGCTGCTGGCCGGGCAGCAGGTGAATGTCGCTGAGATGCAGTATCCGCAGCTCAGGCCCACCCGCGGGCAGCATCGGAACCGTCACGTGACGCACCCGGAAACGGGTGGCCTCCACCAATCCCCAGGCGAAGCAGCCCGCCGCCACCGCGGCGAGCCCCCTCGCCACCTTGAACGGCGTTGTCACCGTTCACCGGTCGGGACCGGGGAGGGTATCGGCTGCCCTGGGGCGGCCGTCGGGGGCCCCACCGTCGGGGCGGTGGTCGGCTGGGGTCCCTTGGAGAACTGCATCCGGATGGTGGAGAACTTCGCCGCGCTACCCGAGGGGCTGATCTTGCCCAGATAGGTTCCAGCGGGCTGGGGGCTGAAGACATCCATCCTGGCCGTGGTGAACCCGGCATCCTCGAGGGTCTGTTTCGCCTCCTCGTAGCTCATGCCCGCGACGCTCGGGATCGGGATCTTCTCGCCCTCCAGGACCCGCTTGTTCGGGGCCTCGAAGCTGGTGGGGGAGACGCCCTTGAGTGCCGCCGCCATCGCGGCCCGCCAGATGCCGCCCGCGTCCTTGCCACCAGAACCCTCCAGGACGGTGCCCGTGGACAGCCGCATCCCGTCGATCGACTTCTTGTGGTTCTGGTAGTACGGGTTGATGTTGTCGACTGCGATGTAGGCCACGCCCGCCATGTCGGGGGTGTAACCGGCGAACCACACGGACATGGAGTCGTCGGTGGTTCCGGTCTTGCCCGCCTGGGGTCTGCCGTCCGACATGCGCGCCCTGCTACCCGTGCCCTGGGTCATGACCGTCGAAAGTACGTGGTTGACGCCGTCGGCCACCTCGGGTTCGATCACCTTCTTGCAGTCGGCCGACGGGATCTCGATCTCGGTGCCGTCCTTGGCCTGCACGCTCTGCAGGATGATCGGGTTGCAGTGCACCCCCCGGTTCGCGAACGTGGCGTAGGCCTCGGCCATGGACAGCGGCGTCACGTACGCGGTGCCGAGCACCCACGACGGGTAGCCCGCCATGTTGCGCATGTCGGTGCCGTCGGCGAGTTTCACACCGAGTTTCTGGGCCATGTCGATGGAGGCGCAGATGCCCACCTTCTGCTCCAGCTGGACGAAGTAGGTGTTCACCGAGTTCTGGGTGGCCTTCAGCATGTCGATGACGCCGTAGGCCTTGTCGTAGTTCTTGGGTTCCCAGTTGCCATTGAAGGTGAACGTGCCCTCACAGTTCTTGAACTTCGCTCCCCTGAACTGCATGGTTTGCGGGGCGTCGAAAGAGGTGCTGGTCGGCACGCCCTGCTCCAGGGCGGCGCCTATCACGAAGGGTTTGAAGGTCGACCCGGGCTGGAAGCCCTCGATACCGCCGTACTGGGTGGACACATTGACGTTCTGCCAGGTCTCGCCCTCGCCGCTGCCCAGTTTGGTGCGGCTCTGGGCCATGGCGGTGATCAGGCCGGTGCTCGGCTGGATCAGCACGGACCCACCCCAGACCGGGTCCGTGGCACCGACGGTCTGAGAGACGGCCGCCTCCGCGGCCTGCTGGGCCGCCGGGTCGATGAGGGTCTTGATGGTCAGGCCGCCGCGCTTGAGCCGGTTCGTCCGCTCCTCGTTGGATGATCCCAGCGAGGGCATCTGATCGGAGGTCAGGGTGCGCACCACGTAGTCACAGAGGATCGGGAACTGGGAGGCGGTGCAGCCGTTCGGGGTGGTCTGCAGGTTGGACTTGTCGAAGCCCTCCTGCATGGCGGCATCCGCTTCCTCCTTGGTGATGACCCCCACTTCGGAGGAGGCCATCCGCTTCAACACCTGGTTGCGGCGCTCGATGGCCTTCTCGGGGTTCTTCACCGGGTTGTAGGCGACGGGGTTCTGGACGATGCCAGCCAGCATCGCGGCCTGGGCGAGGGTCAGGTCCTTGGCGGTGGTGTTCCAGTAGTGGTGCGCGGCCGCCTCGACCCCGTAGGCGCCGTCGCCGTAGTAGGCGATGTTCAGGTAGCGCTCCAGGATCTCGTTCTTGCTGAAACGTTCCTCGACCGCCATGGCGTAACGCATCTCACGGATCTTGCGGTCGATGCTGACGGCCTGCGCGGCCTGCACGCCCTCCTCGTCGCCGCGGTCCTTGGCCGCCTCGATCTGCACCTGCTTCACGTACTGCTGGGTGAGGGTGGAGGCGCCCTGGGTGGAGCCGCTGAGGGTGCGGATGAAAGCGCGCCCCAGGCCCTGGAGGTCAATGGCTCCGTGCTCGTAGAAGCGGTGATCCTCGATGGCGATCTGCGCCTTCTGCATCAGCGGGGAGATCTGCTCGAGTGCGACGTAGGTGCGGTTCTCCTCGAAGAAGGTGGCCAGCTCCGATCCGTCGGCCATCAGGATCTTGGACTTCTCCGACTGCGGCGGGGTCTCGAACTCCGCCGGCAGGTACTGCATGTTGTCGGAAGCCGCCTTGGTGAAGCCGCTTGCGAGAGCGACGAACGGTACCGCCAACCCTGAGAGCAGAAGCCCACACAGTACGCTGACGGCCAAGAACATCGCCACGGATTTGCCCCTGCTTCTGGGCGCGCGCGTCTTCATGGCCCAAAGTGTACGTGAGGTTCACGACAGGCCAAGATTCATGCCTCCTGGGGGATTTCGTCGTCCAGGGCGGACAGATCCGGCCGGCGGAACAGGCTCACGGTCGCGGCGGCCAGCCCACCCCACAGGGTCAGGATGGCGACGATCATCATGACGATGGCCGCTGCATTCATGCGGATACCTCCTCGGAAACCTCGTGTTCGTTGTTCTGTTCGTCGAACTTGGTGTGGATACTGCGCCTCCAGGGGAGCAGTGTCAAAACCACTGCGATGATGACAAGCGCCGCGGACATGCCCCAGCCGAAGATCACCAGCAGGTGCTGCGGGTAGTTCTCGTAGGGTTTGCCGAGCTTGCTGATGAAGTCGTTGATCAGCATGTAGCCCAGCACCAGGGGTGCGGCAACGCCGACCAGCGCCATCCAGCCCCAACCCACCTTGAAACTGGAGAAACGGTTGAGGTGGTTGCGCAGCACCGGGAGTTTGCGGACGATCCACACCGTCGCGATGATGCAGGCCAGGGCGCCGCCGAGGATGCCGTACTTGTTGATGAACTCGTCGGTGATGTCGAGGAAGTACAGCCCGGTGGTGGTGGACAGCAGGAAGACGGACAGGATGGTCATCGGGATGCCGATCACGAGGGTGGCCTGCACCTTGGGGATGCCCAGCTTGTCACGCACCGCGGAGACGACCACCTCGACGATGCTCAGCAGCGACGTCAGCCCCGCCACCGTCAGGGAGGCGAAGAACAGCACACCCATCAGGGAACCCAGCGGGGCCTGGGAGATGATCGTCGGGAAGGCCACGAAGGCCAGCGTGAGGCCCTGGCCGGCGACATCGGAAACCCCGAGGCCCGCCTGGTTCGCCATGAAACCGAGGGCCGCGAAGACACCGATACCCGCCAGCAGCTCGAAACCGGAGTTGGCGAAACCGACGACCAGACCGGAACCGGTCAGGTCGGTGCGGCGCTTCAGGTAGGAGGAGTAGGTCAGCATGATGCCGAACCCGACCGACAGCGAGTAGAAGATCTGTCCGAAGGCCGCCGCCCACACCGCGGGGTCACCGAGCGCGCTCCAATCGGGGGTGAACAAGGCGTTCACTCCCGTGCCCGCGCCGGGCAGGAACAGCGACTGCACCACCAGGATCAGGAACATCACAACCAGCAGCGGCATGAAGATCTTGTTCACCATCGCCAGGCCCTTGTTGACTCCCAGCGCGACGGTGATCAGGGTGACCGCCCACACCGCCAGGATCGGGACGAACAGCGAGGGCACGAAGTCGAGGCCGACCCCCGGGGTGTCCGCGACGTGCAGGAAATCCTGCATCAGGAAGGCCTTCGGGTCGGACCCCCAGGCCTGGTTGATGCTGAAGAGGGTGTACATCCCGGCCCAGCCGATGATGGCCGCGTAGTAGATGCCGATCACGAAGCAGACCATCACCTGCCACCAGCCGAGGCTCTCCGTCCAGCGCCCCATCCGCCGCAGCGAAAGCGGGGCCGAGCCGCGGTAGCGGTGCCCGAGGGCGTAGTCGAAGAACAGCAGCGGGATGCCCACCGCCAGCAGCGCGATCAGGTAGGGAAGGATGAATGCCCCGCCACCGTTCTTGAACGCGACGTACGGGAAGCGCCAGATGTTGCCCAACCCGACGGCCGACCCGATGGCCGCCAGGATGAAGTAGTTGCGGGAGTTGAAGCTCTCCTGCTTGGGCACACGCTTTTCCATCGAATCAGCTCCAAGGATTTTACGAGGTCCCGCGGCTGGGTTGTGCTCCCGAGGGCCGCGGAACTTTCACGACGAACGCTTCAACCTAGTACGTCCGGGATGTGAAACGAAAAAATGTCCACGAAATGGGCGATTTTTCAGACCTCCACGTCCGGGGCGCCCTCGAAGTCGGTCATGGCCACCTGCCCCTCCTCGGTGATGCCCTCACGTGCGAGCACCACCTTGAAGGTGTCCAGGACGATGCGGCAGTCGAGGGCGAAGGAGCGGGTCTCGACGTAGCGCACGTCCCAGGCCAGACGTTCCGCCCACGGCATCGCGTTGCGGCCCTTGACCTGCGCCAGGCCCGTCACCCCGGGCCGCACCTCGTGACGGCGGGCCTGCCGGGCCGTGTACAGCGGGAGGTACTCCGGCAGCAGGGGCCTGGGACCCACTATCGACATGTCGCCCTTGAGAACGTTGAACAGTTCGGGAAGTTCATCGAGGCTGGTGGAGCGCAGCCACGAACCGAACGGGGTGATGCGGTCCTCGTCGCTGACGAGATCCTCGGTGATGTCGCGCATGGTGCGGAACTTGTACATCTTGAACATGCGACCGCTCCTGCCCGGTCTTTCCTGCTTGAACAGCACCGGGGAACCCAGGTTGATGCGCACCAGCAGCGCCACCACCAGCTGGATCGGGGCGGTCAGGATCAGCGCCAGGCCCGCGATCAGGATGTCGAGGGCCCGTTTCAAGAGGTCGTAGGGGCGGCGTCTCATCGGGACCGTCCGATGACGGTGCGCAGACTCTCGGCGACGCGTTTCATGGCGGCGTCGTCGAGGGCCGATCCGCTCGGCAGGGAGACGCCGTTGGCGAACAGGCGCTCGGAGTTGCCGTTGACGTAGGCGTCGAGATGCCGGAACACCGGCTGCAGGTGCATCGGTTTCCACAGCGGCCGCGACTCGATGTTGTCGTCGGCCAGGGCCTTGATCACGTCGTCACGGGAGAAACCCGCGACCCGCGGGTCGATGACGACCGAGGTCAGCCAGAAGTTGTCGTGGTCGCCCTGGCCGATGGGATGCTCGGAGCCGTCGGGTTGCCCGAAGAACGTGACTCCCGGGACCCCGTCGAACAGGGCGCGGTAGAACAGGCGGTGCTGGCGCCGACGCTCCAGCATCCGGGGCAGCCGCTCCAGCTGGGAACGTCCCAGCGCCGCCAGCAGATTCGACAAACGGTAGTTGTAGCCGACGTCGGTGTGTTCGTAGTGCAGCACCGGCTGGCGGGCCTGGGTGGCGAGGTAGCGGATGTGGGAGGCGTGCTCCGCATCGTCGGTGAGCACCGCGCCACCACCGGAGGTGGTGATCACCTTGTTGCCGTTGAAGGACACGGCCGCCAGGTCCCCGTAGGCCGCGGCGGGCCGGCCCCTGTGCACCGCGCCCAGCGACTCGGCGGCGTCGTTGAGGATGCGCAGCCCGAACTCGTCGGCCACCGACCTGAGACCCTCCTGGTCGACGACGTGGCCCAGCAGGTCGACGGGCACGATCGCGACGACGTTGCGTCCCTTGTCCCGCTGCTCGGCGACGGCTTGCCGGGTCAGTTCCACGTCGATGTCACCCTCGGGGGTGGAGTCCACCAGCACGGGGGTGGCGCCCGTGTAGAGGATCGCATTGGTGGTGGCGGCGAACGTCATCGACGCGGTGACCACCACGTCCCCCGGTTTGAACCCCAGGGTGAGGCCCGCCAGGTGCAGGGCAGCGGTGCCGGAGGACAGGGCGACGGCGTGCTTGCGGTCGCAGTAGGCGGCCAGCTCCGTCTCGAACGCGTCCACCTCCGGGCCCAGCGGCGCGATCCAGCCCCCCGCGAAGGCGCGGGACAGCGCCTCCTGCTCCAAGGAGGTCATGTCGGGTGGGGAGAGGAAGATGCGTTCGGTCACGGGCCGAGGATACCTTTCCCCGGCCCGCGGCGGCATCCGCGTGCGGAACCTCTCAGCGGGTCACCGAGTCGAGACCCTCGGCGAGCAGGCCCGCGAGGATCCGCGGGGTGTAGTGCTCCTGCAGGTGGCGGTAACCGTTCCTCGCCCACTGCCTGCGCCGCTCGATCGGGGCGGAGGCCATCTCCACCATCGCCGCGGCCAGCGCCTCGCGGTCGTCGCCCGCCACGACGATCCCGGAATCCGCCTCGCGCACCGGGTTGTTCGGGGCGCTGGTGGCGAACACCACCGGACGGAAGGCGTACATGTAGCTGAACATCTTGTTCAGGCTGATCCCGTAGCGGTAGAGGGGGCTGTCGAGGAGGCTGCCCGTCAGGCAGTCGGCCTCCCGGGAACGCTCCAGCACCTTCGTCGGTGCAATCCAGTCGTCGAAGACGATGTTCGCCGCCGACGGGAGGGCCGCGGCCTGTTTCTGCAGCTCCGGTTTGAGGGTGCCGTCGCCGACGAGCCGCAACCTCAGCTCCAGGTCGGGGCGGGCGGCGCTGGCCTTGTCGAAGGCCTCGATCACGCCGTCCAGGACATCGCCGGTGCTGTGGTTGCCGAGGTACATGAAGGTGAAGGTGTCGCGTTCCGGCAGGGTCGGTTCGGGATCCTCCGGGGCACCGTCGAAACCGTTGGAAACCCACAGGAAGGGTTTGTCGGCCATGCCGTTCTCCCGCAGGTACTCGTCGACGTGGGGCAGCGGGGACAGCACCAGCGAGGCCCTGCGGCACAGCTTCAGCGACAACCGCGACATCACCTTCGCCAGCGGGCTGCTCTCCGACAGCTTGCCGAGATGGATCAGGGTCTCGGGCCAGACGTCGCGGATCTCGTAGATGAACGGCACCCGGTAGCGGCGGGCCAGTCGCATGCCCGCCCAGGCCGCGAACGGATGCACGGTGCTGCCGATCACCACATCGGGGCGGCGCAACCCGCGGGTCATGCCCGGCATCAGGGTCATCAGGGCGAAGATCACCATCCCGACGAAGCGCAGGGCCGTCGAGGTGCCGTAGGCCATGGTGCGCACCCACAACGCCGGCACGCCGAGCTCCTCGGTGATCTTCCTGAACCGGAACCCCTTCATCGCCTGCTTCCCCTGCGGGTAGGTGGTGCTGGCGACGATCAGGGAGGCCGACCAGCCGTGCTCCGGCAGGTAACGGGCCAGGTCCAGGTGTCGCGCGGATCCGCCGTCCTTGGAGGGGATGTCGGCGTAGTGGTTGACGATCCAGACGTGACGGTGCGAGCCCGGGGGGCTCGGTGCTGCGCTCATTGGGATCCTTCCTGTGGTGGCCGACGATGCTACCCCGTCGCGCCTCTCAGCGTCGCCTGCCTGCCCGGTGGTCGGCGATGGCGGTCTCGTAGACCTCCTCCATCACCTCCAGGCAGTGATCCCACGAGTAGTTGGCGACCACGTGGCGCCTGCCGGCCTCTCCCATCCGCCGCGCCAGGTCCGGGTCCTGCAGCAACCGGGTCAGGGCCGCGGCGGCCGCGTCCGCGTCGTCGCGGGCAACGATGATCCCCGTCTTCCCGTCTACGACCACCTCGGCGGGCCCGGCCGCGTCGGAGACGAGCGTCGGGCAGGAACAGGCCGCGGCCTCCACGATCGCCACCCCGAAACTCTCCGAGTCCAGGCGGCTCAGGGCGACGTAGACGTCCAACCGTCGCAGCAGGTCGGGGACCTCCGAGTTCGGGATCGCCCCCAGGAAGTCGACGCGATCCCCAACCCCGAGCCGGGTGGCCAGGGCCTCCAGGGCCTCCCGGTCCGGTCCGCTGCCCGCGATCACGAGCCGCACCTGCGACTCCAGTTTCGCGAACGCCTCGATGAGGGTGTCGATGCCGTACTTGGAGTCGAGTTTCTTGATGGTCCCGATCAGCCCCGTCGGCCGCTCGTCGGGTTCCGGCGGGGAGAAGGCCGCCACGTCCACACCGAAGGGCGTGATCGCGACGTCGCGGTTCTCGATGAGGGGAACGATCTCCCTGGCCATGCAGCGGCTCGTCGAGGCGATCCGGGTGGGGCGGCGCAGGTTCGAACGGATCAACGCCCGGTGCAGCCACGAGGTGTGGGGGAAGTCGTAGACGTCCGAACCCCACACGTTCATGACGGTGGGAACCTTCAGGCGGGCGAGGTTGAGGGTGGTGCCGTAGCCGCTGGCGTAGTGGGCGTTGACCACGTCCGGTCCGATCGCGGCGACGAGCCGCCGCAGCTGACCGGAGTTGCGGAAATAGCCGAGCCCGCCGCCGTGACGCATCCGGTGGACCCTCACCTCGTCCGAGATCCGGTGTTCGGCGGCGTCGTCCTGGGTGGCCAGGTGAACCTCGTGTCCACGGGAGGCCAACCCGTTGATCCACTTCACGGTGTGTATCGACGCGGCATTGCCCAGCAGCAGGATTCTCACGACCTGTTCCTTTCCTCGACGGGGACCTCGGTCCCGGTTCCGTCGTCCTCGGTGATGACGCGCAGCATCACGAAGGCCCCGAACCACCACACCAGGGCGACGGGGAAGTTCTTGACCAGGTGGGTGTCGGTGGCGAACGAGACCAGCGACAGCAGCAGCGCCATCGCCACCGGGGTCACCAGCGGCGGCAGTCCCCGGCGCAGCCCGCCCCGCAGCACCGGCCACAGGGCCGCCAGCAGCAGCACCAGACCCACGATCCCCAACTCCACGAAGGCCCACAGGTAGGTGGAGTGCGGATTCGGCAGCACCGGACCGAACGGGGTCCACAGGTCCCAGTCGGGTTCGAGACGCACCAGACCGGACTCGTAGGCCATCCACGGCCACATCGTTGCCTCGCCCTTGCCGAACAGCAGCGTCACGAGGTCCTGGGAAACGGCCACCAGGCCCGTCTCGGTGTTCCGTGCGCGGTACTCGTCGGTGAGGCTCAGCAGCCGCGAGAATTCCGGGTGCAGCAGCGCCAAACCCGCGACCGCAGCCACCACGATCCCGCCCAGGGCCAGCCGGAAGGCGACGGCGTGGCGTCGCGGACGCCACCTGAACAGGAGCACCAGGAGCAGCACCCCCGCCGAGGCCACCCCCGCGCGGGAGGCCGTCAGGAACAAACCCAGCAGGGTGGCGCACGCCGCGGTCGCGTTCAACACGCGTGCCCGTCCCGCGGCCGCCAGCCCCAGGAAGCCCGCCGCCCCCAGCAGCAGGGCGACGTGGACGCTCGCGGCCCCCGCCATGGGGGTGTTGAGGCGCTGCCCCCAGGAGCCGCTGATCGCCATCCGGACCATCGCCACGGCCACCACCGCCAGGACCGCCCAACCGACGCAGGCCAGCAGCGCGGGCAGGAGTCGTCGCTCGATGGCGTGGGCGACGGCCCAGCCCAGCAGGCAGGCGATCAGCGCGCTCAGCATCGGCACCACGACGTAGACGTGGGGAACGACGACCGACCCCCGGGAACCGAGACGTTCGTAGGCGACCTGGACGTGGCTGAGACCCGAGACGATTCCCCAGGCGATCAGCGCCGCGAAGGCCGCGACCAGCCAGCGTCCGGGACGGGAGGTGCGCGCCCAGGCCCCCGCCTTCAAAGCCAACGGCACCCCGGCGGCGACGGCCACGCCACCGACGATCAGGAAAAGCGTCCACGGCCCGAACTGGCCGTTCGGCATCCGCCTGGAATCGACCACGCCGAGGAGCAGGATCAGGGGGACGACACCGAACGAAACAACCGTCCCGAGCATGCGCCATCCGTTGGTCGGGGCGTCGCGCTCGGGCACCATCACCTCTCGAAACCGGGTCGGGACAATGCCGCAACGCTACCACGCGGCCCGGTTTTCCGGTCGGCGCGCGGGGCCCGGCCGGGCGGTTCGCCCCGCCGACCGCGATAGGATCGCGCTTGAGGTTCCGGCTGTGAGGAGTGAAGCGTTGAGCAAGAGTAATCGCATCGGTCTGGTGCGGACCGGACTGGCGGTCTGGGACGCCTTGACCTGGGCGGTTGCCGCCCTGGGGCTCGTGCTGACCCGCTACAACTTCGTCCTCACCGGTGAACAGACCCAGATAGTTTTCATCTACGCGGCCTCCGCGATGGCGCTGCAGATCGCCATCGGGTTCGCCACCAAGCTCTACCGGGGCAGGCACGGCATCGCGTCGTTCGAGGAAACCTCGCTCCTCGCGGTCGTGGCGCTGGGGATCGGCGCAGGGCTCGCTGTGCTGTTCGCCCTCTACGCCCCCTCCACCTACCCCAGGGTCGTGACCTTCACGGTGCCCTTCGTCGCCGTGATCCTCATGGCCGCCGGACGGTTCATCGCCCGCTCCGTGATGCGGCCGTCGCGGCACGACTCGTCCGCGGAACCGGTGATCGTCTACGGCGCGGGCAACGCGGGTCAGCAGCTCGGCCGGCTCCTCGAGTACGACCCCGACGCCCCCTACCGCATCGTCGGTTTCATCGACGACGACCCGAGCCGCAAGAACCTCCACATCTCCGGCGCGAAGGTGCTCGGCACGCGCGAGAACCTCGTGGACGCCGCGTCCCGGAACGGGGCCCGCACCGTGATAGTCGCGATCCCGACGGCGGACCGGCAGTTCATGCGCGAGATCTCCGCGATCGCCGACGAGGCCGACCTGAAGGTCCTGGTCATGCCGCCGACCCGCGAGATCGTCAGCGGACAGGTGCAGCTGTCCAACCTCCACGCCCTCGACGTCACCGACCTGCTGGGTCGCGCCCAGATCCACACCAACCTGGGTGAGATCGCCGACTACCTGTCCGGGAAGGTCGTTCTCATCACAGGGGCGGGCGGGTCCATCGGTTCGGAGATCGCGCGGCAGGTCTACCGTTTCGGCCCCAAGGAACTCGTGATGCTGGACCGCGACGAGTCCGGTCTGCACGGCACGCAGCTGTCGATCTTCAACCAGGGTCTCCTGGACACCCCGAACATGGTGCTCTGCGACATCCGCGACTACGACGCCCTGGACAAGGTGTTCGCCGACCACCGCCCCGACGTGCTGTTCCACGCCGCGGCGCTGAAACACCTCCCGATGCTGGAGCAATACCCCCTCGAGGGTTGGAAGACCAACACCCTCGGCACCCTCAACGTGCTGCGCGCAGCCGAGAAGTACGGGGTGCAGCGGCTCGTCAACGTCTCCACCGACAAGGCCGCCGACGCCACCAGCGTGCTGGGCAAGACCAAACGCCTGGCCGAGGAACTGACCGCGTTCTACGCCCACAAGACGGGCCGCACCTGGCTCTCGGTGCGGTTCGGCAACGTGCTGGGCTCGCGCGGCTCGATGCTGCACACCTTCACCGCCCAGATCGAGGCGGGCGGCCCGCTGACCGTCACCCACCCCGACATCACCCGCTACTTCATGACCATCCCGGAGGCCTGCGAGCTGACCATCCAGGCCGGAGCCATCGGGCGGCCCGCCGACGTGCTGGTGCTCGACATGGGTGAGCCCGTGCGCATCCTCGACGTCGCCAAGGGTCTCATCCGCCGCTCCGGGAAGAACATCAAGATCATCTTCACGGGTCTGCGTCCCAACGAGAAGATGCACGAGGTGCTGTTCAGCGGCGACGAGGAACGCACCGCCACCAACCACGAGCTGATCAACCGGGTCAGCGTCCCGCCGCTCGACCCGGAGCTGCTGGACACCGTCGACGGCTCCGATCCGGAGTCGCTGACGAAACTCACCCACCAGCACAACGCGGAGGCCGCCCGGAAGAAGTCGCTGCAGGAGGCCCGGGAGGGTCTCGACGGCATCGAACTGGAACGCCCCGAGAGCTGACCGGAGGCCCCGCAGGGGTCAGAAAACCACGCGGATCAGTTCGAACGCCTCGGCCCAGTCGCTCTTGACCTGGAGGCCCCGCACCCGGGCCAGGGACTCGTGGAACTCCTTGGTGAAATACGGCCTGCCCAGTTCGAGCTGGGAGGTGTAGCGGGTCAGGGCCTCCCATTTCCTGTCGAGGTGCCGGCGCTCCAAGGTCACGAAGGCCGAGGCGCAGAAGGTGATGTGGTTCCAGGGAAGCTCGTAGCCCAGCACGGTCTTGTGTTTGAAGGCGCGCAGGGCCTCGTCGTGGATGGTGGCGTGGTCCTGGTGGAGGTCGGAACCGGATGGGATGACCACCCACTCCGGGGCGATCTCCTGCCCGAGCTGCACCATGCTCTCCAGCACGTCCTGCCGGTGGTAGCTGAGCTTGCGCACCGGGTAGCGGAAGACGATGCGTCGGTCGTCGCGGACGCCCAGCACATCCAGGGATGCGTGACATTCCTCCGCGAGGCGGGTTGGCTGCGATCCCTTCGGAAGGGAATCCTCCGCCGTCGAGAACACACAGACGTGGACTTCACTGCCCTCCTCGATCCATTTCGCAATGGAGGCGCCCGCCCCGAGTTCGGCGTCATCCGTGTGCGGGGCGAGGACGAGGATGCGTCGTGGGAGGTTCAAGGTGCTTGCCTTTCCGCCGGCCCGGGAGCATTCCCGGGGTCAGACCCGAATTGTCGCCGGGAGGACCCGGGAATTTCCGTTTCGAGGAATTCCCGACGGCGACGCGGCGGTGTTGCGGCTTTGCCGTTCGGTGGAAACACCTCAATCAATACCTGGTGTGCTTTCCGGTGGATGCCGGGAGGTGCCCGATCGGGCACCTCCCGAACCGGGGCACGCCGGAAGCGTAACCCCTCGGGTCGTGAAGAAAAAGCGCTTCGGAAAGGAATGGACCGAGGTATGAGGAGAGCTCCAACCCGGGTGATAGAAGGAGCTTCAAGGAGCCGGCCTGCCGGTCAGTCGGTGGTCTGCTCCTCGGTTTCCACGGGCTCCTCCGTGGCCTCGGCTGGCTTGTCGGGCTCGGGTTCGGTCTCCCGGTCGTAGGAGTACGCCACCCACAGCGCCAACCCCAGGAACACCAACAACATCGTCGCCATGGCCAGGGACAGCGCCCAGATGCCCTGGAGGATGTTGTCGTGGAACAGGAGCATCGACACGAATGGGGTGGCGGTGAACGGGATCGCGAACCAGAGCTGGATTCCCTGCCGACGGGTCACCACGAACAGCATGGAGATCGGCGAGGTGATGAAGTTCACGTACAGCCATGGAACCAGGGCGGAGCCGATCAAACCGGCCTCGGCCCAGCGATCACCGAAAACGAAGGGAAACAGCGGTGGGGAGGCGAAGAAAATGATCAGGAACGGAACCGCGCCAATGAGGGCGGAACGCAGAATGCTCTTGCGCACCAGCGACGACATGTGACCTCGCGGGGTCGTCGCCAAGGACCTGAAGAACACCTGCGAGAGGCTCGTGTTGATCAGGCTGGCGGGGGTTTGCAGCAACTTCCAGGCCTGCCCGAACTGGCCCGTCGCGGCAGTCGAGAACATCGCGGCCATCATGAGCGGGGTGCCCTCCGTGCGGACCGCGTCGAGGGCCGCCACCGGGGCGTTTGCCAGCGGCATCTTCCTGTGCTCGGAGGCGACGGCCCTCAGCGAGCCGACCGGCTGTTCCTTCACCTCGGAGCGGTTCTTTAGCCACATGGTGAAGCTGGCCGCCAGCTGCCCCAGCAGCGTGGAGACGATCAGCCCCGTGGTCCCGAAGTGGAGGAACCCCATGCCGAGCTGGGTGCTGACGGTGGTGGCCTGCTGGTTGATCCGGTTGGTGCCCATCAGGCGGTACTTCTTGCGCCGGTTGCACCAGTAGTTGAAGATCGACACCTGCGCGTAGGCCCAGGCCACCAGGCCCGCGAAGGGCAGCCAGAACCTCACCTCGGGGGCGTTGACGGCCTCGCTGATGGGGCCCCCGAACAGCAGCAGGATGGCGCCGGCGATGGCGCAGACCCAGGTGCTGACCCGCTGTGACAGCTTCACCAGCGCCCGCGCCTCGGGTTCTTCGGGGGGCAGCACCACGGCCAGTTCGTAGCGTCCCGTGCACACCGTCACCAGGGCCGCCACGAAGGACATGAAGATCGTGAAGACCCCCACCTCGTGGGGCGAGTAGAGACGCGAGATGATGGGAGAGGCCGCGATCGGGATGGCTTGGGCGATGGTGGTGCCGCTCATGAGCACCAGCACGTGTTTCAGGAACTCGTGCTTCGACAGCTTGTCGCGGAGCTTCTCAATCATTACTTCCAGATTCTTCCAATTTCCCGAGGCGTCGCCCGCCGACGGCGAAGGCCGCCACCAAGATCATCAGATGCACCGAGGTCAGCGGCTGCACCAGCCACGTCGAGTGCGACATGGACACCACCGGCAGGGTCAACGCCAGCACGCCCGCCCCGAATATCACAGCGGCCCCCGCGGAGTCGCCGCCGATCCGGAGCCTCCGCGCGGAACGCGCCGCCCACACCACCCCGGCCGCCAGGGCGGCCAACAGCGCCACCAGGGTCGGGGCCCCGTAGTTGACGAGCACCTCGATCATTCCCCAATGGGCGTTCGAGAAACCAGTGGATCGGTGGGGATTCGCCTCGTCCAGGGCCATCCGTTCGAACCCCCCGGGTCCGGCACCGAGGAAACCGGTGCGTTCCGAGATCCACCAGCCGCTCTGCACAAGATGCGCACGGATGTAGGCCGACTTGTCCTCCCAGCGGAGGCCGTCGAGGGCAACCTCCACGAAACGGTACAGGTTCCACCCGGGAGGCAACCGCAGGGCCATGGTGCCCGCCACGGTGACGAGCCCACCCAGCAACGCGACCCGTCCCCACCGCGACCTCGCACACCACCAAGCGGCGCCCAGGACGAAGGCCATGAACGCCATCTGACCGTGGGAACGCAACAACAACCCGGTCAACAGCAAACCCTGAACGGGCAACACCCACCGCCACCGGGAACTCCCCAGCAAACCCCACGCCATCGGCAGCAACAGGAGCGCCACGACGCAGTGGTAGGCGTAGAGGTTCGGGTTGTCGAAGAAGGACGTGATCTCGTTCCAGTCCTCGACGCCCTCGAAGGAACGGGTGCCCACGCTGAGTGGCAGATGCTTGGCGGTCACGACCTCCCAGATCGCGACCACGGCCGCCAGCGCGGCCGAAACCTCCCAACCCGCGATCAACGCACCCACGAAACGGAGACGCTCCGACAGGACCAGGGAAGCGGCCAGCCCGAGCAACAGGAAGAACACCGTCGCCACCTCGACCGACGAGGCCCCCGGGAACCGGATGGCCCCCACGATCCCGCAAACCACGAACACGCCACACACCGTCCCCACCGCGACGCCGACACCCCTGGGCGGCGGTTCACGGCGGAAAAGAAACTGCGCCACCGCGATCCCCGCCAGCAGCAGCGTCACCAACCGGGCCGGCATCAACAACCCGCCGGGCAGGTACAGGGCGACGGTCGCGAGGATCGGGAGCAGAAAGGCCGCTGCCAAAGCGAGCGGCCCGACCCACGTCCTGGCTTGGCTCGGCACGCGGCAAGTATAGGAGGTCCGCAGACGGGACTCCCCGGGTTGCTCGTCGCTGCGATAGCCTTGGGCCGTGTCGGACCACACCTCGAAAAGTTTGAAACCGCCGAGTCTGGCCATCGGTCCGGCGAACTATGCCGGGCAGGCGACCGCCTGGGCCGCCGCCGTCGAGAAATACCTCAAGGTGAGCGCGTGGTCGTTCGCTGAGGCGCCGGTCGGCAAGGGCGGCTTCCGATTCGATGTCGACAAACCCATTCATCGCGCCCTGTTCCGGAACCCGATGGCGCGCGGGATACGAAGCAGGAAACTGTTCGCGAACGTCACCCACGTCGCCCTCGACGGTTTCGAGCCCTATTTCCACCTGAAACGCAGACACAAGTTCGCCGGCGACCTCGCCTGGCTGAACATGGCGGGCTACAAAACTGCTCTGATCGCGCACGGAAGCGATGTCCGCGACCCCCGCCGTCACATCGAGATCAACGGGAAATGGTCCATGTATCTCGCCGGGGATGCGGAATGGCGTGACGACTTGGCCCGCGCCGCCCGGCTGCACCGCGCCATCGCGGAGAGCTCCGGGCGACCGGTTTTCTACTCCACCCCCGACCTGGGGATCGACCTGGAGGACGGCGAGTGGCTACCGGTCTGCCTGAACCTCAACGCTTGGAGAACCGACGCCCCGCTGCTGGAACGTGACAAACCGCGGGTGCTGCACGTCCCGAGCAAACGCAACCCCCCGATCAAGGGCACCCAGTTCGTGGATCCGGTGCTCCGGAAGCTCGACCGCGCGGGAAAGATCGAGTACGTCTGCCCCGAGTCGATCCCACACTCTGAGATGCGTTCCCTCGTGCACGGCGTCGACATCGTGGTGGACCAGCTGCTGGCCGGCTCCTACGGGGTGGCGGCCATCGAGGCCATGAGCGCCGGCCGGATCACCGTCGGGCGTCTCGCCGGCCCGGTGCTGGACCTGATGCCCGAGGTCCCGCCCATCGTGCAGACCACCCCTGACGAACTCGAGGAGACCATAGTCAAGATCGTCGAGAACCGCGACCACTACCATCCGTTGGGACGAGACGGGGTCGAGTTCACGCGCAGCTGGCACAACGGCAGGGCCTCGGCCGGGGCTCTCAGCTCCTACCTCGGCGTGTCGAACGGCACCTGAGGAAGGGGAATCGTCGATGACGAGGGGCAGCCGGTCGACCGCTTGTGCGGGATCCGCGAATCCCGATGGGTAGAATCACCTGCGGCAGCGCGCCACATTCACCGTTGGGAGGATTCGTTCGTGAAGATTGCCGTCATCGCACTCGGGAAGATTGGGTTGCCGTTGGCTGTCCA
>CALCKT010000038.1 GCA_937965785.1 uncultured Propionibacteriaceae bacterium
CAGCGCAAGCCTTTGACCACAAGACAAGCGTTCCCGCAGGAAAGACCAGCAGACGACGAGAAGGCAAGCGGACCACGGGAAGGCAAGCGGACGGCGGGAAGGCAAGCGGACCAAGAGTGCTCGCAGCGCCACCCACCCGTCAGCGTCCACGGTCGGACCAGCCGGACCCGGGGAAGGCACTCATCTTTAGAGTTCTTGTCGTTTTATCGATTAATTGGCCGGCACTACCCGTCGCCGTCACCCCCCATCCCGGCACATCGCGGACGTCCACCCATCAGCTGACCACACCCCGAGGTACTCCCGGGCGCGATAACACCTCGGACATCCGATGAATTTTCCTACCACTTTCAAACAAATCCGCGTATTGCGCCTTCACTAGGGTTTATACCCAAATGACCCCAAGCCACGAATCGACCAATCCCCCATCCCGCCCCCGCATGGATAAAGTACCGCCAACATTCCCTGCCATATTGTACTTAACTTTCGACAAGTGTTGCCATTTCGTCAGGGCATGCATTACTCTTGTCTCGGCGGGGGAGTTATCCGTCAAATTGTAAACAAACAATTACCGCGGTTACCAAACTTCTTCAGCAACAACCTCCCCCGCCACCTCATTCAAACCAGCAATGGCCAGGCAATAGCCGCCATCTCCTCCATCGCCCACGTCCTTGATCCCGGGGCATCGGTCGGTCCTCGTTCAGTGGTCGACGGGTCCCAGCACCATCAGCTTCTCCGGGTCCGGGAAGGGCACGAACCCCACCTCGGCGTAGAGATCGTGTGCATCGGGGGTAATGAGCATGAGCCGCTTTAGCCGGAGTCGCCGGAACGTTTCCGCCACGGTCCGGGACAGCGCGACCCCGAGCCCACGCCCACGCACCTCGCGCGCGACGTAGACGTCGCAGAGCCACCCGAAGGCAACGCCATCGGTTACCACCCGCGCGTACCCAACCTGCGCGCCGTCTGGCCCGTACACGCCGAAGTTCACCGACGCCGCCGCGGCCCGCTCCACGAAATCGCGGGACCGTCCCAGCGCCCAGTACGCATCCGTCGACAACCAGCGGTGTACGCGTTCCAGATCGAGCCGACCGCGGTCCGTGTCCACCACGAAACCTCCCGGCAGCTCCACCCTGACGTCGGGGTCGGGCACCGCGATCACGTTCTCACCGGTCATGACAGCCTCCTCGCACTCGACGACAGCTCGGTACGTAAACCCTGCAGGCGTTTCCAACATGCCACCGACCATCGCCTTCCCGGAAACGAATCGCCCCTGCCCGGTCAGGCCGGATCACCGGCGGGTCTTCCCGGCCGGATGAACACGACCAGCGCCGCGACGAACGCCACCACGCCGGCGCCCAGCAGGACGTGGAACGAGAGCTGGGTGCCCGTGGTCGTTCCCGCCACCGGATCTGCCGCCTCGGCCACGTTGACGATGGCGGTCGCCACCGCGGTTCCGATGGCCCCGCCGAGCTGCTGGATGGTGTTGAACGCGGCGTTGCCGTCGGTCTGGAGGTCATCAGGAAGGGAACGCAGGCCGTTGGTCATGGAGTTCGAGACGGACAACCCCGGGCAGATCGGGAAGAGCGCGTAGATCAACGCCAGCCGAACGCCTGAGCCGTGAACGCCGAGGACGGCGAAGAGCACGAGGGTCACCACCCCGATGGCGGCGCCGGTGAGGATGGGCCGCATGGGACCGAAGCGGTCCAGGATCCCGCCGCCGAACGGGGGTGAGGAGCGCACCGATGATGCACCCGGGCAGCAATAGACAGCCCAAACACATCCGGGCTGGTCCATGCGCTGGCGGAGGCGGCGTTGGTGGCGAAGACGAGGGCGACGAGGCGTGCATCGAGACGTCGTTCAAACCCTGACACGTTGTTGATCCTCATTTCTCATCTCTCATCCCGGACACGACTGCAGCGCGAATCCCGCCGGTCCAATACTGGCCCCATGCCCTCCGAGCACGCTCCAGGAACCACTCATCGATACACCCACGGCCACGGTGCGGCGGTCCTGGCCAGCCACTCCCGTCGCACCGCCCAGGACTCGGCGGGATACCTGCTCCCCCACCTGCGACAGGGCATGGACCTGCTCGACGTCGGCTGCGGACCCGCCTCCGTCACCGCCGACCTGGCCGAGCTCGTCGCGCCCGGAAGGGTCGTCGGGCTCGACGCCTCGCCCGCCGTGCTCGACATCGCCCGGGTCCTCCTGGCAGAACGAGGCCTTCGAGACCGGGTGGAGTTGATGGAAGGCGACGTGTTCGCGCTGCCCTTCGACGACGACACCTTTGACGTTGTCCACGCCCACCAGCTGCTCCAGCACCTGGACGATCCCGTGGCGGCGCTCGCCGAGATGCGTCGGGTGGTCCGCCCCGGGGGGATCGTCGCCGCGCGCGAAGCCGTGTACTCGGCGGCTGCGTGGTTTCCCCAGCCCGCGGGCATGGATTCGTGGCGGGAGATCTACATGGCCACGGCCCGGGCCAACTGTGGGGAACCCGACGCGGGAAGCAGGTTGCTGGCGTGGTCACGGGCCGCTGGTTTCCGGGATGTGAAGACGTCGGCGTCGACCTGGTGTTTCGCCACCGAGCAGGACCGCGCCTGGTGGTCCGACACCTGGGCACAGCGGTGCCTGACCTCGTTCGGCCCGCAGGCGGTGGAGTTCGGCCTGACCACGACAAGCGACCTGGAGACGATGGCCGAGGCCTGGCGGCAGTGGGGTGCCAGCGACGACAGCTGGTTCGTCGTCGTCCACGGCGAGGTCCTGCTCCGCGCCTGAACCAGCATCAGGTCGGGCCTGCCCCACCCGCGCCACGTCATCACGTTCAGGGACAGGCAGGTCATCCGCTCCCCCGACCTCCTGCACGGCCTGCATGAGGGCCAAGCCGATGTTGGGACGTCACACCCTTGGTCGGGATGTCGCAGGCCTCTGCCTCCATGGAACGTCCATGCCGCTCGGCCTGCTCGGCGAGCTGCCACTCCACCGAATCATCCAGGCCTCGGACAAGGATGGATGCCATCGCAACCACCTCCCTCAAGTGATATCAAACCGCCCGCAAGAGGCACATCGAGAGCCCTGCCACTGGATCATGAAGGTCCCAGAGCCTGGAGGGAACATGTACACATCATCGACACGTCCGTGAAACGTGTCGAAAAATCCCCAAAATTTCGACACGTCCCGCTTGTACGGTTACGCTTCGTGCATGTGGCACCATCCTGACCGCCCGCACCAGAACCTACCTCCGCTCCCACCGGCGAAGGACGTGGAGACGCCGGTGGTCCTGAAGGCGACGGTTGCGGCGAGCAGGGCACTGGCCCGGCTCGACGGGGCCTGCAAGCGATTGCCCGACCCCACCATGCTGATCAACCTCATCCCCCTGATGGAGGCGCAGGCATCGAACGAGATCGAGAACATCGTCACCACCAACGACGAGTTGTTCAAGGCGGCGCACGGGGCATTGACCCAGCCGACCCCACAGGTGAAGGAGGCGCTCCGCTATCGTGAAGCGCTCCGAGCCGGAGTGGAGTCCCTGACCTCGCGCCCCCTGACCAAGCAGACAGCAATCGACATCTGTTCCCGCCTCCTGGGGCGGCCGTCCGTCATCCGGAACACCCCGGGCACCTACATCGGAACCCCCACGAACGGGAAAAGGATCTACACGCCTCCCGAGGGACGCGAGATCATTCTGGATCACCTGAGCGCGTGGGAAAAGTTCCTGCACGGCGACCACGGCGTGGACCCCCTCGTGGTCATGGCGTTGGCCCATTATCAGTTCGAGGCCATCCACCCATTTTTCGACGGCAACGGACGCACCGGTCGCATCCTGAACCTGCTCACCCTGATCGAAACCGGTTTGCTCGAACTCCCGATCCTGTATCTGTCGGGTCACATCGTGCGCCACAAGGACGAGTACTACAGCCTTCTCAACGCCGTCACCCGCTCCGACGAATGGGAGCCGTGGATACTGTTCATGCTGACCGGGATCGAGTCGACGGCCCGCTGGACCCTGGCTCTCGTGGAGGCGACGGATGGCCTACGAGGCACCGTGGAGCACGACATCCGCCGGATCCGGCCGAAACTCCCCGCCGGGGAACTGACCCGTCTGCTCTTCACGCAACCCTATCTTCGAATAGAGAACGTGGTGGACGCGGGACTGGCCCAGCGGCAGACGGCGTCCAAGTGGCTGAATGAGCTGGCCACCACCGGCCTGATCGCCAAGGAGAAGATCGGCCGAAACGTCGTCTACATCAATCAGAAGCTGCTGAACGAACTGTTCACGACTCCCCTGCCGGAATAGGCGGCCCAGCCTGAGCGGCCCGGTGATCCGTGTCTGCCACTGCCCGCCACTCACGCTTTCTTCCCGGGAACGGACGTGGCCAGTAGTCGCCTGCCGAACGCGGCGGGGCTGCTCGGTTCGTACGCGAGGATTATCGCAACGCAGCGGTCAGCAGCCGACGGTTCACCTCGGCCCACCCTCCCGGGCCCTCTCGTAAGCGTCAAGCAGCCTGCGGGCATTGGCGGGGGAACGGAACAGGTAGGCCGTTTCCTGCCACGCGACGTATTCATCGGCGGACATGAGAACGGCGTTCCCCTTGCGGGAAACAATCTCGACGGCAGTGCGATCGGCGTTGACCTGCTCGATGAGCGGGAACAACGTCCTGCGGGCCTCGCTGGCACTGATGGACACGGCCACCCCTCCCCTGAAAGTGGTACGGATCGACGGTCCCAGCCATCGCGCTTCGTTGCCGTTTTCCCTGTACGCCCACAAGGCCCTGGAGGAGGAATCACGGTTGCGCAGCACTCAACGCCGCATATCACCCCTGGAAGAGCAGAATCGGCGTTGAGTGCTGCGCAACCGGGTCGGTCACAGTCCGTTGATGGTGGTTTCGATCATGCTTAGGGCCTGTCGCTCGAAGGCGGGATCCGGGTTGACGAGCATGTGGATGGCGAGCCCGTCCACCAGCCCGTGCAGGAGCGTTGTCACCTCTTCGACATTGAGGTCCGGAGCGGTGAGCCCGGCCCGGTGAAGGTGAGCGACCAAGTGGCGGCAGGCATCCCGGACCGTTGCATAGGCCACATCCAGGACCTCCTTTACGCGCTCATCACCGGGGGCCTCGGCTATGAGCGCGACGTTGACCTCCATCTCGGCCCGCCGTTCGGCGTCGAGGGGCAGAAGTTCCTTGATGACGGCGAGGACTAGCGCACGCGGATCCGGTTCGCGAAGATGTTCCTCGATCCGCCCCTGGGCGCGCCGCCCCACCAGCTCCGTGGCGTGCACGAGCAGATCGGCCTTGCTGGGGAAGACATGCCTGAGCGAGCCAGTGGAGATCCCGGCCTCCGCCGCGACGGTGCGAATGGAAACCCCGCTGATGCCCTGGGCATGGATCACCCGCCAGGTCGCCTCGGCGATCTCCTCCCGGCGCCGGTCGTGATCAATGAGTTTGGGCATCCTCCATGGTAGCGCATTCGTGTTACCATAATTTTTACTAGCACGATCGTATTAACAATTTGGAGGGTCGATGTCTTCTTCCGACACCCCGGCACCGCCGCGGGAACGCCAGACACTGAACGGCGCGATACTCGCCAGCGGCGTGGATCAGGCCATCCAGTTCGTTCTTCCCCTGTTCGCCGGCGCGGTGCTCGGCCTGCCCCCGTGGCAGACCGGAATGCTGGTCGCAGCGAACGCGCTGGCGACGTTCGTGGTTCGCCCGTTCGCCGGTGTGGTCGTGGACCGCGCGGATCGTGGCGTCATCGCCGGCGCAGGTGCGGGGGTGTTCGCGGTCGGGTGCGGGCTCTACGCCCTGGCGACGGGCCTGCCGCTGGCGCTGATCGCCGCAATCATGACCGGCGTGGCCGAGGCCTTCCTGTGGGTGGCGATCCGGACGATCATCGGCGAGCGCCTGCCCGAGGACTCGGGCGTGTTCGCGAAACTGGTGGCCGCGGAAGAAACCGGGGGCTGGGTGATCATGGTGCCCGCGATCATTCTGCTGTCCGCCGCCGGACATCAATGGATGTTCGCCGGCGCCGCCGCCTGCTGCCTCGCAGCCGCCCTGGAGCTTTTCAGCCTGCCGCGACGCGACGTGCCAGATGACGCGCTCGCAGGCGCGGAGCTGTCGGGCATGTCACTTCGGGGGCTCGGCGCCAGGCTGCGACCGATGCTCGCGGCCGTGGTGGTCACGATGACCGCAGAGACGACGATCAGCCTGCTGCTGATCCTGCACCTGCAGCGCGGATTCCATCTCGGGGTGGTGCAGGTCGCCTATGTATTCCTACCGGGAGCCGTCGCGATGGGTCTTCTCCCGCCCCATCTGCACCGCCTGGTCGTGCGGTTCGGCCGCCGCAGGATGCTGATGCTCGGTTCCGTGGCGAGCGCGCTGTTCGCCGTCGCACTCGTCTTTGCACCGAATCCGCCGTGGATTGCGGCACTCTGGGTGCTCTCCGCAGTCACGTGGTCCTGCGTGATTCCGGTGGAACAGTCCGTGATCGCCGAGGCGGCTGGCAGCACGCATCTCGGTCGCGGATTGGGCCTCTACGAGGCGGCGTGTCTTGCCGGGGCGACCATTGGTTCCCTCGCCGCTGGTTTCCTCTACGAATCGGGAAGCTGGCTGCTGGCCTGCGCCACATGCGCGGTGATCATCGCTTCCGGTGCCGTCTTGATCCCGGCCGCGGTGAAACGCCTCGGCGTCACCGACCGCCCCGCACCAACAGATGACTTTTTCGGCCCGACGCCACCTACGAGGCCTTGAAGGCCGTGCGCTTACCTCGCCAACCGGTCGCCCTCAGGAGCCGACACCAGACCAACCCCTGAGAACGGTGTATTGACTCACCGATTTCGATCACAACTTCTCTGCCCCATTTCACGGCGGAAACGCGCCACACCGTATCCGAAGCGACACGCCCACCCCTCCCGGGTTCAACGTCAGGGGGCGACGCCGATCCCAGCGGACCGCCGGCGGGCTAGCCGGGAAGGTTGTAGGCCGACAGGCGAACCCTCCGCTTGGAATGGCTGACCAGGGCATAGCGGCAGTTCTGCAAGGTGCCAAGCTTCATCGACAACTCGTCGGGCAGGCCCAGCAGCCTGGCGATCCCAACCCGGATGGCCAGGCCGTGGCTGGCGATCATGACGGTCTGGTTCTTGTTTTCCTTGATGATGTCGAACAGCGCCTCGCCCACCCGGTCGGCCACCTCGGCCGCGGTCTCACCGGTCGCCGAGCGGCGGAAATCCTGCCCACTGCGACGGAACTCGACCAGTTGGGGGAACTCCTGCGACACCTCGTCGATGCTGCGTCCATGCCAGGAACCGCAGTGAATCTCCCGGAGCCTCTCGTCGGTGCGCACCTCTTGGCCGGTCAGCTTCGCAACCTCGTCAGCGGTCTGCTTGGCTCGCAGAAGATCGGACGCATAGATCGCGTCCGGTTCGAGGCCCGCCATCGACGCCGCGACCGCCTGGGCCTGCCCGAGGCCCACATCGTTGAGCGGCTCGTCCAACTGCCCTTGAAACACCCCGAGCGCGTTCAGCCTGGTTTCGCCATGCCGGATCAGGATCAGTGTGGTGCTCACGAAACCTCGATTCTTTCCTTCTCGGTGACCTGGTCAATGTCCAGCGGAACCGCTGGCGCGTCCTTCCACAGCCGCTCCAAGGAGTAGAGGGCGCGTTCCTCGCTGCGCTGCACGTGCACGACGATGTCGAGATAGTCGAGCAGCACCCAGCGGGCCTCACGGTCGCCCTCGCGCCTGGCGGGTTTTACCCCGCGCCTGAGCAGCGCCTCCTCGATTCCGTCGACGATGGCGCTGACCTGGCGTTCGTTGTTCGCCGACACGATGAGGAACACGTCGGTGATCGCGAGGTGCTCCGAGACGTCGAATGCGACGATGTCCGTACCCAGCTTGTCAGCTGCCGCCTGGGCGGCGACCTTTATCAGGTCGAGGATCTGTTCAGGAACGCTCACGTGTCTCCAGCCGTGTCTTGCTGCGGGCACAGCCCGCGTTTGGCAATGTACCGGACGATGCCATCCGGCACGAGGTACCAGATCGGTGGCCCCTGCTCGGATCGGCGACGGCAATCCGTGGACCGGATCGCCATGGCCGGCACCTTGAGCAACGTTACCTTGTTGACCTGCGGATGAGCGATGTCGACCTCGACCATGGGGACACCCGGACGCGACCCCCACGAAATGCGCCAGGCCGGACAACTCGTCGGCGCCCCGCCAGCTGAGGACCTGGGTTGACGCGCCCACACCAGCGCTGAAGAACAGGTCGGCATCACCTCCGCTCTGGACGCGCAAGTCCTTGAAGGTGTCGACCGTGTAGGTATCACCGAGGCGCTCGATCTACGCGCAGGCTCCTGATCAGACTGACCCGACCACCTCATACCCTGATCCATGTGAAGAACTTTCTCCGCATCACCCTGGGCCTGCTGTTCATCGTCGCAACGTCATGGCTGCCGTCCCCGGCGCAGGCGTGCGCCTGCGGGGCCTTGGTGACCGACTCGGATGCGAACATCAATGCTGAGACCGCGTTCGTGGTGATGAACGACGGGCGGGAGCGCATCGACATGGTGATGCACCTCGATGGTGAGGCTTCCACAGCGGCCTGGATCATGCCGCTGCCTCCTGGGGGAAAGGTCAGCTTGGGTGACAAGGATGTCTTCGACCGGCTCAAGGAACTGACCAAACCTCGCCCCCGGTACGTGCCACAGTTCCTGCCCGACTCCAGGGACAGAGGACCGCAATCCGGGGTTGGTGGCCCCATTGATGGAGCGGCTCCCGGGGTTCAGGTCGTCGACGTCCAGACGGTGGGGCCGTTCGAGGTGACCACCCTGCAGGGCACCAGCGCCGCCGCGGTCAACGACTGGCTGAAGACCAACGGGTTCCCGGCCCGAAAAGAGGTGGAAACAACTTTTCAGGAGTATCTCGACGCCGGCTGGCAGATCACCGCGACCCGGCTGACGCCCGGCGGCGACTCGGCGGCGCTGTCGAACGGCCTGGACTCGCTGCGCATGGAGTTCCCCACCGACGAGCCGATCTATCCCATCAAACTGTCCAGACACGCCCGGACACGCCAAGGGGTGAAGCTCTTCGTGCTGGCGGATCACCGCATGGATACGCAGGGACCGACCTCGTATTCACACGACCTGACCGTCAAATTCGCCGGGAAGGTCCCGGCCAGTGAGCTGGGCCTCGGCGATGGTGAACGCTACCTGACAGCGGTGGAGGGCAACTTCGAGCCGACGGAGCTCACCGATGACATCCGCTTCACCCAAGCCGATTCCGACGAGGAAAACATACCCACCTACGAGGTCGCCATCCCCGTGTGGAAGGCCTACCCGGTGCTGTTGCTGCTTATCGGCGGGCTCACGTGGCTGCTCCTCCACCGACACCGCAGGAAGCGACTGGCGAACCCTGCGCGCACCGGGCACCCGTGACCACGTCTCGAACGCTGGTGAGGCATCGTGACGAACTTCCATCGGCGGAGACCGTCCGTCGTCTCTGTCACGTACAGTGGGGCCATCCGATCCGATCGATTCGCCGCGACGATGGCGAATCGGAAAAGGCCTCGACATGACCTTCCTGCCTCCGCAACCCCTTCCCCCGGATCTCATCGCCTGCCTTGAACGAGCCGATGAGTTGATGGAGAGGAAACCCGGAATCGCCCGCGACCTCCTCCTGGACAAAGCCGCCGAACTCAGCATCTCCGAGCCGCACCTCGTTCCCCCGTTCCTCGAGGAGGGCGCCCGGATCGCGCTCTACAGCGAACAACTGCCCACGGTGAGACAGCTGTTCGCCAAGGCCCGCGAGGCCAGGCAGACTCACGGTCTACCCATTGACGAGGAACACCACCGCAGGGTTTTCCGGGAGTTCGTCTCTCGCGGCGCCCTCGGTGCCACGGAGCTGACGGCCGAGGCGGCCTCCCTGCTGCAGCGTTGCCCCACCAGTGAGGCCCTGGACTACTTCATCGGGTTGATCGTTGACCGTGCCAGGATCGGGATACCGCCGTATCCGCGGTTCGCGGACGATGCCCGACGCCTGATAGAGGCGGTGGGAGCGGATCGGGTCGTGGTCGAGAACCGTTTGCTGCGTGACCTCCTCGAAACCGCGCACCTGTCCCAGGCGCCGGAGGATTTCTGGAAGGCCTACCGCGACCGGTTCATCTCCTTGGCCAGGCAGGATCCACAGGTTCGTTCGGCGCTTTTCGAGCTGAACCCCACCGAGGTCGGATCCGATACCTGGCTCGACCTGATCGAAGCCACGGGAATCGCGGACGACCTCCGCTCCGGGAACCGTGACGCCGTCGCATGGCTGACGCGGTTCGTGGACTCCCGCTGGCATTACACCTACTGGAACCGGCTCAGCCGCCTGGTTCGCACGCTGCCCCTGACCGGGGCGACGGTACGGTTAAGGCACCCCATCACCCCCGAGCTGTGCGACGCGCTGCTCGAGGCGGGTGCTGACGTACCGGAGGAGCTGTTTCCCACCTGGTTCAACGGCTGGATCAACGGCGAGGACCGCCCGGATCTGACCCATCTGGCCCGCAGCCCGTTCTCCAGTAGGAGTCTTCCCGCTCTTGTCGGGTTGCTCAGAGAACATGCGGAGGTCCTGCTGGCCCACGCGGGCAGCCGCGCGATGCTCGGTTCGTGGCTCGGCGCAGCCGTGGACGAGTCATCGACGATGCTCACCGCCCTCGACGGGCTCCGCGCCGTCCGTCCCCTGTTTTCCCCGCAGGGGCACGCTCTGTTTCCCGAGCAGATGTCCAGGCTTCTGCAGCTCTGCGCCGGCCCCCGGCTCCTCGCCGGGGCTTTCCATGACGGCATGCTCATCGAGTACACCTGGCCCGCCCTGGAGGCGGCGGTCGCCGAGCTGCACCGTGACGACCCCACCGCAGCAATCACCTTCCACGAATCCGGGACGGCGCTCGGGGTGGCGGCCCGGGGTCGGGTGATCTGGATCGACGGCGATCAGCGCATCACCGAGGCGAGATTCCACCAGCCCCGTCTGGGTGCCAGACCTCAGGAGTGGCGTTATGTCCTGAACGGCACCGTCACCGGCTGCCACTGGCTGCGCGGCAGCACCTGGTGCCTCACCTGGTCCGATGACCCTGAAACCCACCGGGAAACGCCGCCGCCGGAACCGCCAGCCGCCCAAGCGGGGCGGGTGGCGCTCCCCGGGGTCGGTGAGAGCTGGTGGATCGACGAGGACGGCGCCCTCCACCGCGAGGACGGTCAGCTGTTGTTTCCCGCTCAGGACGAGTTCGGCGACACGCATTTCCTGCACCGTGTCCCGTTGAGCGGCTGGCGTTGGTTCCGGATCCGTGATGCAGCTGTCAGCGCGAGGCTCCGCGCCGTGACACCCGAGGATGTCACGTCGCTCCTGAACGTCGTCCCGGAAACAGAGCTCCAGCACGGCCGGTTCTCCACCTGGCCCACATCAGGGGAACCGATCGCCCCGGATGTCCGCGCGGCGGCGGAGAATCTGCTGGGAACCACCGATCCGGCCCTGACGGATGCCGCGGTGTGGCTCGCTTGCCGGGTCAAGGCGTTGGCCACCTGGGCTGCTGACCTGCTGAGCCCACCCGCGGAGAAACCCGTCACCACGTCCCTGCCCGGGCCCAGTCTGAAGGTGGCCGAGTGGCTGGGTCACGGCTCCAGCGCCTCCACCCGGGAACAGCTGATCGAGGTGCGCAGGGCGTTGACCGGTGAGAACGTGACGGTGGGCATGCTTCCCCAGCTCGAGTACCTGCCTCTGGTCCTGCCGGAGGTCGTGCTGGCCCTGGCCTCGGCTCCGCTGCTGGACCGCGACGTCGTGGCGGGAGCTGCCGCCGCCGTCGCGGCCGTCATCGATTCCGGGCTCTATTCACCGGATGCCGTCGTCTTCACCTTCGAACACACCCGGGACATGCCGGTTCACCACCCCGGCAGCCTGATCGATACCCCGACCGGCCCCGCCATGTTCCTGCGGATGCCAGGAGGGTCCTACGAGATGACGGTCTACTCGCCCGGCGGTGGTGTCCCCGAGCATGTTGACGGCGCCCCGACCACGGTGTTGCTGCGGGCCCAAGGGATTCCCGCCGAGGAATTGACGGCGGCCTTCCAGGCGCTGCTCTCCACGGGGGCACCTGAATGGCGTCCCGGCAAGGTCGCCCAAATGGCCGAGGGGCTGGGGTGGCTGCGCGGCGCCGTCGCCCTTCTCCTGGGCGGGCCGCGCAACTTCAAAACGTGGAAATCCGATTTCCTGCCGAAGGAGCTGCGCGTACTGCTGGGACTCACACCCAAGGAAGCCGAAATGGCGAGGGCATTTCTGCGGGACCAGGACCCTCTCCACCTGATGAGGATTCTCGCTGCCGGGTCACGGGACCCCGAAAGGGTGGTGACCGAAGGACTCGACGTGGACGCGATCATCGAAGATTTCGGCTTGGATGAGGATGCCGTCCGATTCCCGGATGAGGTCTTCCTGGCGGCGGAGCAGGAATTCCCCTACGCCGGTGCAAAAAAGTTGGAGGCGCTGCGTTCTTCCGAAGAGCTCGAAAAATCCCTGATCTCGACGTGGCTCTGGCTGACCACCATGCTTCGCCGCGACGATCCGCTGCGTGCCTGGCTGGCCGGGCGTCTCGACGACTTCGAGTCCGGGTTCGACCCCTCCCCCTATCGAGGGATCCAGGCGGATCTGCGCGTGCCCGGCGACGGCTGGTCGCAGGATCCGCTGATCACCGCACCCGGGATCGTGGCGGAGGTGGCGGCCAGGTTCGGGCTCGCGGAGGATTCGGCCCGTTATTGGCTCCAGCTCCTGGCCCTCCACAACCCCACCGACAAGAACATCGCCCTCTGGAACGGATGGCGGAAGGCCGAACGGGAGAGGGCCGCCGCTCCTCTGTTGGAGAAGGACCTGATCGTGCGGGCCAGGCGTGCGCGCGCGGGACGTTCCCTGTTCCTGCCCGGCGGCTGGCAGGAGGCGAAAACCCCCTACCTGCCCATGGAGTCGTGGAAGTCCTCGCTCTACAACCTCGAGGCGGCGCCCAAGGTTCTTCCCCGGCTGCCCGTGGTAGTTCCGTTGGTTCCTTTCGGGCAGCTTTTCACCGACGCGTGGCGACGTTGCTTGTCGGGGGATGTCCCCGGCCAATGAGCAGAACCTTTCCGTGGCGACCGACAGGGTCGCGGGCGATATTCCCGCGACCTCCAGATCGCCCCGCTTCACTACCCCTTTGTCCCGATCAGCGGCTTTCACGTGTGCGCTGTTCCGGGTGTGATCACCTGAAGCCCCACGACCCGGGCCGCCTTGCCGAGCCTGTGGTCGTAGGCGAGAACCGCGGTGGCATCGAGTCGCATCGCCGCTTCGAGGTGCAACGCATCGAGAGTCCGCAGGTATGGCATGGGCAGCAAACCTGCGCCGCGGAGACGTACCTCGCCCCAGACTGGCCCCGGTGAAGGTCGCTCGGGCTTTCACCAAGGCCTCTGTGACACCACGAGATCGGCGACTCGGTAAAGGAGCGAGCACACAGGGAGGCTTATTCATAGGGGCGTTTTGATTTCCCCAAACTATCGTTTTGCCCCGAGCGGGGCGTAAGGGCGGCTTGCCTGATCTGAGACAATCAAAGTGTCCTACCACAAAGACTCTCAG
>CALCKT010000039.1 GCA_937965785.1 uncultured Propionibacteriaceae bacterium
GACCTGCACCTGGTGCACACCGGCCAGGCCACCAGCCCCGAGTACGGCGACCCGGGGGAGTTCTTCACCCGCACCTACCTCACGGAGGGCCTGCGGGATCTGCTCAGCCGGGCCCTGCGTCGCATGAGCGGCGACGGCAACGCCAGCCCCGTGGTGAACCTCCAGACCAACTTCGGTGGCGGCAAAACCCACTCGATGCTTGCCCTCTACCACCTGTTCAGCGGCATTCCCGCGCAGGACATGCCCCAGGAGATCCAGGACCTCGTGGCCGGGAACGGAAACCCCCGGCTCGAGAAGCTCGGGGTGCGGCGGGTGGCCCTGGTCGGAACCTACCTGCAGGCCGGCTCCACGCACACCAAACCGGACGGCACGAAGATCCACACCCTGTGGGGGGAGCTCGCCTGGCAGCTGGGCGGGCGGGAGGCCTACGAGATGGTTGCGGATGCGGACCGTTCCGGGACCAATCCCGGATCGGCCCTGCGAACGCTGATCCAGAAGTACGCGCCGGCGCTGATCCTGATCGATGAATGGGTGGCCTACGCCAGGCAGCTCGTCACGGACAAGGAGTTGCCGTCGGGTTCCTTCGAGACGCAGTTCACCTTCGCCCAGTCGCTGACCGAGATCGTCCGCTCCGTGCCGGGGGCGATGCTGGTGGTCTCCATTCCGGCTTCGGACACAGGCGCGGCCGGTGCCGGCAGCGATATCGAGGTCGGTGGCGCGAACGGTCAGCTCGCGTTGGAGCGTCTCCAGAACGTGATTCGCCGGGTGGCCGATCAGTGGAGACCGTCCAGCAAGAACGAGTCGTTCGAGATAGTCCGCCGCCGCCTGTTCCAGCCCGCGGATGCCGAGGCGCTCAGGACGATCGCCGCGGTGGCGCGCAATTTCGTGGACTTCTACCAGAGCCACGCGGCGCTTTTCCCGCGCGACGCAGCGAAGGTCAGCGACGAGTACGAGAAACGAATCCGCGTCTCCTATCCGCTTCATCCAGAGCTGTTGGATCGGCTCTACGAGGACTGGTCCACGCTGGAACGATTCCAACGCACCCGTGGCGTGCTGAAACTCGTGTCGTCGATAGTCCACGAACTGTGGAAATCCGAGGACGCCTCACCGCTCATCCTTCCCGGTAATGTGCCGTTGGACGCGACGACGGTGAACACCGATCTGACCCAGTACCTGGAGGATCAGTGGAAACCGATCATTGATTCCGACATCGACGGACCCAGTTCCATGGCTCAGCGCATCGACCTGGAGCGCCCGAGCTTGGGGCAGCGGTTCGTCACCCAGCGGCTGGCGCGCACGATTTTCATGGGTGCGGCTCCGCGTGTCCGGAGTACCCACAGGGGATTGGACAAGCAGTACCTGTGGCTCGGCACCGCGATTCCCGGCGACACGCTGGGCAATTTCGGCAGTGCCCTCGAACTGCTGGCCCAGCGGTCCACCTATTTCTACGAGGAGCAGGGGCATTACTGGTTCGACACGCAGCCGTCGGTGACCAAGACGGCCAATGACTACGCCGAGCGGCTCCGTGAGGATCCCGAGAAGGTGTGGAACGAGATCACCCGTCGGCTGCGCGCGGAGGAAAGGTCCCGCGACGTTTTCGACCGGGTTCACATTGCCCCGGAATCGAGTGCCGACATTCCCGATCTGGAGGATGTGCGTCTGGTCATAGCCCATCCCCGGCATTCCTGGCGCAAACAGGAGGGCCGGGAATCCGAAGCATACCGGTGGGTTCATGACGCAGTCGGGGCCAAGGGCGCCAGCCAGCGCATTCACCGCAACACGGTGGTGTTCCTGCTGGCGGACAGGAACCAGCTGGAGGGACTGGAGGCCGCGACCCGCGCCTATCTCGGGTGGAAACAGGTTCAGGCAACCAGCGAATCCCTAAACCTGTCGGTCCAGCAGCGGAAACAGGCCGACGAGCAGGTGGGCAATTTCGACCGGGTGGTCGCGGATCGCATTCGAGGTAGCTTCATCTGGATGGTCTACCCCGTGCAACCCGAACCGACGCAACCCTTCGAATTGGAGGCGGAGAAGGTGGCCGATTCCGGTGGTAGGTCATTGGCGGAGCGGGTGTCTCACAAGATGCGGCGCGATGATCTGCTCGTCACCGAGTTCGGGGCGGCAATTCTCGGGTCCACCCTGCGCGAGGAACTCGGAGCCAGGTGGCGTGAAACCGGTGAGATCAGCGTCGGTGAGTTGTGGGGGTATTTCACCCGTTACATCTACATGCATCGGCTCGTGAAACGCGAGGTGCTCGATGCTGCCATTGAGCGTGCGCTAACCGCCATTTTGGTGGAGAACGAACGCTTCGGAATCGCGGCGGGCAAGGATCCGGAAACCGGACGCTACCGAGGGCTTGTACTGCCGCCCGACATGAACGCGACGATCCAGGTGACCGACAGCACCCTGCTGGTGGATCCTGCCCGCGCTCAGGAACAACTCGACGCGGACCGCGCCGCCCGGGAAACCACCCCCCCGGCCGCAGCCGATACCCAATCGGAGGGGGGACACGTCGATGTGGTCCGGGTTGCACCGGGCATCGGGGAAGCCGACAGGGCCGGGGTGGATAAGGTGGTCAAGACCGTGGCCGCGCGTTTCTTCGGCTCGGTGAAGATCGACCCCGAACTCTACTCCCGCGACATCGGAAACATCACCCGGGAAATCATCGACCGCCTGGCAGGGGCAGGGGCCATCCTGGAGATCACCATCGACATCCAAGCGGTGAAAACCGAAGGATTCAACGACACCGAAATCCGAATCATTAATGAAAACGCGCGAGTCCTCAAATTCGATCCCAGCTCTGGGTTTGAGAAAAGCTGACGTGGGAATGAAACGAAACGTGAAGGGATGGTGTTGGGGTGGCTGAACCTCGAACCGTATATCTTCTTGGCGCCGGAGTGTCGGGGCGTCGCGCGATGCGGGGCTTCAATAGGTGGGGTGCATGTTGAGCGAAGCAAGCGGTCCGCAGCCCAAGGGTTGGCATGACGATCCGATCAAAGCAGTGGAGCAAGATAGATTCAATCGCGCCCCTGTTGCAGAACGAATCGCGAAATTGATTCACAGAAATCATTCGGTCGATTCGAGTATCGTATACGGACTCGAAGGCCCATGGGGGTGTGGAAAATCGTCTGTTATCGCGTTGATCACAACTTTCTTGAATCGGTGTCAAGAATCGAAGGGAGAGTGGAGAATAGTCTCATTTACCCCTTGGGCAACGACGGGGATTGACGGAATGCTTTCGGAGTTCTTTGCGGCCTTGTCGAGTGCTGTTCCAGATGCCTCAAAGAAAAAGGGGGAGAAATTGCTAAAACTGTTGGCTGACTACATGTGGATTGTTCGATCAGCTGCACCTTTTGTTCCGGTGGTTGGCGGAATGGTCGGTTCGGCCGCTGAAATTGTTGAAGATAAATTGCAAAAGCAAAAACCGTGGAAAGTGCTATTCGAAGAGCTCTCCAATGAGCTACGCGAATTGAATTCGCCTATACTTGTGATTGTTGATGATATTGATCGACTACAGGTCGATGAACTGCTTGTTCTTCTAAAACTTGTGCGACTTCTCGGGAGATTTCCTGGAGTAGACTTTCTGCTCGCCTATGATGAGCAGGCCTTGGTGGATATTCTCCAGTCTTCCGGTCGGGAAGACCTGTCTCAGGCGCGGGCGCGCGCTTTTATGGAAAAGATTATTCAGTATCCGCTCACGCTTCCTCCTCTGCTGGTCGGGCAGATTGTAAAACTTATATCTGATGGACTGAACGAAGTGTTGTTGCTGGACAAAACGGGAAAGGGTTTCGAATCTTATCGAATTAGTAGCATCATTCTGGAAATAATGCCGTCGCAACTCGGCACTCCGCGTTCTATTGCAAGATTTTTTGCTCAGCTGCGTGAAGAATTTATTATTCATGCTCCGGGGGAAATTGATAACACGGATCTAGTACTTGCTGTGTTCCTGCGAGTTCAATTTCCGAGCGTATTTTCTCAGCTCCAGGATTGGAAGACCAAGCTCACGGCAACTGATGGCTCTCAAATAGTTTTTACCTCCTCGAGGAAGGAAGAAATTGATTGGAGTCCTCTTGTGCAAACTTTGGGGCGTGAGAGGGATAGGAAGGATGCGCTTACTCTGCTAAAAACACTTTTTCCTGCTGTTGCCGGGTGGGTCGATCAGTCTTTCAAGACTCCGCGATTTGCAAACTCTGAGTATTTTGACCGTTACCTGGCTCAGTGTGTACCGGATGGAGACATTCCTGATGGGATCGTTAAGCGTGCCCTCGGTAAAGCTGCTGAAAACGACCCAAGTGATCTCAAGGATCTGCTCGAAGAGCCCGACGAGGTTCGTCTGAACCTGATTTTAAGTAAGATTAATGCTCAATACCCAGATATGGTCGAGCGATCACATAATGATGGCCCTAAGGGGCCGTTAAAGCGTAATTTATTGAAGATGGCAATGGAGCGAGTGGGGTTACTTCCATATGCCTTTTGGGAGATACAAACGCCATATTTTGCACTTCGAAGATGGGCCAGTACGCTGCTTTATTTGCTGCTGGAGAAAGAGCCTGCTGTGGACTTGGATCAAGAGCTGGGGGCCTGCAGGCTTCCTGATCGAAGACTGGATGTGATCTTGTTTGCTGCAAGGCGGAGTGAGCGTTTAGGGGGTGAGGCGATTTCCGTGCTTAAAACTATACTTGAGCGTGAAAGCCTGCGCTTGGTGCCAGAGATTCTTGCTAATTTACGAGAACGTGACAATGCGTGTCCAGATATCCGTATGGCATTTCTGCTGGATCGAGTTCTCGCCTCGCGATGGCGGGACAAACTAATTGAGTGTGTCCGTAAAGGTCTGAAAAGCAATGAGTTTACGCCCCAAGACGTCGCAGCTCGCCTAGTGGGCCTTTCCTATGGTTCGGAGGGGTTTGGGGCAGTGTCGTTCGATGGCAATTTGTTTACCCAGCTCACGGGCGTGCCGGCTCGCAGTATTGACTACACGCCCCATTACCCTTTGTCTGGTAATGATTGGGTGCAGCGCAGAGAGTTTGCTGCTTCTTTCATTGAAGAATCAGGCGCAAGCGCAGTAGAGCAAGAAGAATGAGGCTTATCCACAACCGTCCTCAAGTATGCTCTGACTAGGGGTTTCACTGACCGAGGTGTCGCCTGTGATTAAGCCTCCTCGTATCGGTCTTGCTGGTAGTCTGATGAGCTGAACTTGCTCCTTCTTGAGGAGCGCCACCGTCTACCAGAACCACGACCGCCGAAGGGATACCGAATGACCATTGCCATCGTCCAGGGGGAGGAGGCGGACCTGCCTGAGGTGGCTGGTCTGTTCGCTGCGGCTTTCCACGACGACCCGGTGATCGCGGTGATGATCCCGGGGGAGCGGAACCGGCTGCAGCGTCTGACGAAGGTGTTCCTGTCCGAGTTGCGGACCGGGGCGATGGCGGGAGGGGCCGTTGATCTGGCCCGCAGAGAGGACGACGGCCGCTTGGTCGGCGCCGCGGCATGGGAGTCACCCGACCGCAAGACCTCCAGCTGGGCGAAGGTGCGTGAGTTGCCGCGGGTGGTCTCGGCGGTGGGGTTGCGTCACCTGCCGCAGACCCTGAGGACTCTCGATGTCTTCGCCAAGAGCCGTCCCGATCACGCCCACTGGTACCTCGTCGACATCGTCGTCGGTGAGGAGGCGCGCGGCCTCGGCATCGGGTCGCGGCTGCTGAACCACCGCCTCGAGGTGGTTGACGAGGCCGGCCTACCCGCATACCTGGAGGCCACCACCCTGGGAAGCCAGCGACTCTACGAACGCTTCGGCTTCACCGCCAAGGAGTGGCTGCACATGACCGAGACCGACTATCCCGTGACCATGTATCGCGAAACCCCCGAAGGCTGACCGCTCTGCGACCTGGTTTCGACACGACCTACTCGCTGACGCCCGTAGGTCGGCTCAACCAACTTCCTCTTCCCGAAGCTGGTTGAGCCGGGTCGCGAGGAACAAGCAGCTCGAGTCGCCCCCTTTGAAGTTGGTTGAGCCAGCACGTGAGCGCCAGCGAACGGCTGAGTCGAAACCACTCCCGGCACCCGGTGGCCAGAACCCGACCCCAACCCCCGGACACGTGCAAGGGGTTTCGACACGACCTGCTCGCTGACGCTCGCAGTTCGGCTCAACCAGCTTCTGGGGAAGGTCGCCCTGCCTTTCAAGGGCTCGCAGGTCGGCTCAACCAACTTCGGGGAGTGCGGCTTGGTTTCGACTCGACCAGCTCTGGGTAGATGGGATCAGCGGTATTTGTCGTGCAGGTACTCCAACAGCCGCGGATCGTGATGGGTCATGCCCGCGTTCGGTTTGTGTTCGTCCAGGGCGGCGATGTCCGACATCTCGGCCTCGGTCAGTTCGAAGTCGAAGACGTCCAGGTTTTCCCGCAGCCGGGTCTCGTGGGTGCTCTTGACCACCAAGGAGATCCCGCGCTGCACCAGCCACCGCAGCATCACCTGAGCCACCGACTTCCCGTGCCGCTCCGCGATCCTCTGCAGCACCGGGGAACCGTGGATCTCCGATCTCCCCTGGGCCAGCGGCGCCCACGCCTGGAGGACGGTGCCGTGCTGCCGGGTGATCTCGTGGAGGTCCCCTCGTTGATGGAGAGGATGCACCTCGCACTGGTTTACTGCGGGTGTGACATCGCTGTGGACGACGAGGTCGAAATAGCGGTCCGGCATGAAGTTCGACACTCCGATCGCGCGGACGACCCCCTGCCCGTAAAGCTCTTCGAGGGCCCGCCACGCCCCGTAGCAGTCGTTGAAGGGCTGGTGCAGCAGATACAGGTCCACGTGGTCCAGCCCCAACCTGTTCAACGACTTCTCGAAGGCCCGCAATGTGGCGTCGCGGCCGAAGTCGCGGTACCAGACCTTGGTGGTGATGAACAGCTCGTCGCGCGGCAGCCCGGAGGCCGCGATCACCTCACCGACCGCCTCCTCATTGCCGTACAGGGCGGCCGTGTCGATCAACCGATACCCGGCATCAAGAGCCACCGGCAGCGCGGCGCGCACCTCATCCCCGGTCATCCGGAACACACCCATGCCCACCATGGGCATCTCCACACCATTGTTGAGGGTGATCGTCTGCATCACGCACCTTCCTGTCGTGGAACCGTCCCAACCACCTTAGATGCACGTGGTGAGCTGGCCCGCGGTCAGGGTTTGGCTACCGGGTGCCGGGAGTGGTTTCGACTCAGCCGTTCGCTGACGCTCACGTGCTGGCTCAACCAACTTCCAAGGGGGCGACTTGGGCTGCTCGTTCCTCGCGGTCCGGCTCAACCAGCTTGGATCAGTCGGCTTTCCGAGGGTCTGTTTGAATGTTGTGGAAACGTGTAGCATCACGACTGACACCGATCTCTGGTGGTTGGGGGAGGGGGCAGGAAATCGAGCTCTAGGAGGAATTGATGAACTTTGCCCGACCCTCTCGTCGTGCTCTTCTCGGTGCCGGAGGGCTGGCCCTGCTGGCCGGCTGTGCTTCTGAGGCGTGGCCCACCCCGTCATCCCCGGCGGCAGTGTCCCCAGCCGATGCAACCACCGGCAATCCCTTCGACGCCCTCTACGACCCCGGGTTCCGGCTGACTCCGCTGTCGGCCGACCCGATCAACACCATCGCCCGGCCGGAACGCTCCACAGGGCTGTCCGACGCCCTGATCGACCCCACCTACGGAACCCGTCTGTACCGCGCGACCGCCGTCGCCGAAGGAGATGGCGGCCGGATGCGGCACGAGTACTCCAGACGCCAGGCCTTCAACGCCGACGCCACCCGCTACCTGGCCCAGGACGGCAAGGGCGGCTGGCACCTCTACGACGCCACCACCTTCGGGTATCTCCGCAGGCTGCCGGACCTGGTCGGCGACTGCGAACCCCTCTGGCACCCCGGCGAACCCTCCCGGCTCTACTTCACCGAACGCAACGGCGGCATGGTCTGGTGGCTGCTCGACGTGGAGACCGGAGCCAAGGAACAGGCCTTCGACTTCACGGGCCAGACCCCCTGGACCGGGGCCACGTCCTTCTGGACCAAGGGAGAAGGAACCCTCAGCGCCGACGGCAAGGTCCTGGGTCTCATGGCCACCTCCTACGACGCGGGCACTCAGCGCAACACCTGTCACGGACTCCTTGCCCTCGACCTCGAGAACAAAACCGTGATCGGCACCCTGGACGCCTCGGCCTTCCCGGTCCCGGGGGCTTTCCCGGACCACGTCTCGACAGCGCCGAGTGGCACATACGTGGTGCCGTCCTGGCTGGCCGGGGAGGGCGGCACCGTCGCCTACAGCACCGATTTCACGCAGTCGCGCCAGATCTTCGACGGCTCGGAACATTCCGATCTGGCTCTCGGCCCGGATCGCAAGGACCTCCTGGTGGTCGCCGACTACGGGAAGGGGCAGATCGCGTCCATCGACATCGCGACCGGCGAGCGCAACGATCTGCACACCCTCTACCCGGTCGATGGTGAGGCCTACGCGGTGCACATCAGTGGGCAGGCCTTCGGAGTCCCCGGGTGGGCGGTCATCTCCACCTACGGCGACAGCGCCGGCCACAACTCCCAGACGCCTTCTCCAACCGTCCGGGCCGAGTACCGGAAGGTGTGGCTGCTGGAACTCACCCCCGGTGGAAGGGCGCTCAACGTCGCCCACATCCGTGCCGACTGGGACCAAGTCGACGGCGACACCTACTTCCTCGAACCCCAGGCCAGCGCCTCCCGCGACCTCAGCCGCATCATCTTCGCCACCAACCTCGGCGGGGGAGAGATCAACAGCTACGTCATCGGGCTGCCGTCGGTTTTCGCCTGACCAGACCGGTCAGATACTTCCCGACCACGCCGGCCGGGTCGATGGGGGCCGCGTCCACGGCACGGTACATCAGGACCGCGTCGACCAGGGCGACGAACTCCGGTGCCTTCTCCTCCGGATCAGCCACACCGAGGGCGCGCAGCAGCTCGACGGCCTTCTCGTCGAAGCTGCGGCGCACCGGGGCGTCGACGGTGAGCTCGCGGCGCAGTTCGTCATCGTCGCGGACCTCGAACATCAGGGCGAACCGCGCCGCCTGGGCGTCGCCGTTCAGGATGAGGAGCTCGGCCAGCCTTCCCACCAGGTCGGTGGCCTGCCGGATGGTCAGTTTCCCGGGCACCTCGATGTCGGTCAGGTCGGCCTGCGATTCCGCGGAGAGCTGCTCCATCACCAGACGGATCAGATCGCGGCGGGAACGCGCGTAATACGAGGTCGAGCCGTTGGGGAGCCCGGCTGCGGCATCCACCGCGCGGTGGGTCAGGCGGTGGGTGCCGCCGCGCGCTATCAGGGTGATCCCCGCATTCGCGATCCGCTGTCGTCGATCCATCCGCCCTCCCGTGTATCCTCTACGATCATATAGTCTCTACGCTCGTAGAGGGATGGGAGATGCACATGCACGCGATGATAGTCGGGGGCGGGGCCTCGGGGGTCGCGATCCAGCGCGCCTGCGAGGCCGAGGGGATCCGGGCGCGACAGGTTTCGCGCTCCACCGGGTTCGACGTGACGGCGGAAACGCTGCCGCCGCTCGAGGCCGACGTGGTGATCGAGGCGACGAACATCGTCGCCACCGGGCGCAAAGCCTGCGTCGAGTTCTTCGAACGATCCGCACGATCGGTTGCGCACGCCGCGGCCCGGGCGGGAGCGCGCCACATCCTCCTGTCGATCGTCAACACCAACCGGCCGGGGGTTCAGGGATACGGGTACTTCGCGGGCAAGAAGGCCCAGGAGAAGACGGCCAGGAGGTTCAGCCCGGCCCTGACGATCGTGCGCACCACCCAGTGGTTCGAGTTCGGCGCCCAGGTCCTGCAACGCAACCGGCTGGGTCCGCTGGGGTTCGTGCCAGGGATGCGCATCAAACCGATCGCCCTCGAAGCGGCGGCCCGGGTGCTGGCCGAGACGGCATCGGGGAAACGCGGCGGGGAACTCGTCGAGGTGTCCGGCCCCGAGGAGATGACCCTCTGGGAACTGGTGCGAAGAACCCCCAAACCCGGGGGAATCCTTCCGGTCCCTGTGTTCCTGCCCACCGGTTTCGGGAGCGCATTCCGGCGCGGAGCCCTGCTCCCGGACCCCGGTGTGGAGGAGGTCGGACCGGGGTTGGAGGATTGGCTGAATCGCGCGGATCCATCCTGACGGCAAATTCTCCCTCGCGGATCGATAGGCTGGGACCGACGATTGACCAGCCGTAGTCGTTATTCAGTGAGGATGGACGAGTTGAAGATCAGTCTTGGCACGAAGAACTCCGTGGTGGATGTTGCCCGCTCGCAAGCCGTGGCCGCCACCCTGCGGGAAATGGGACACGATGTGGATGTGGTGCACATCCCCGCCGCCGGTGACTCCGAGACGGTGGGGCAGCTGCGTCTCGGCCTGATGCGTGGTGATTTTGACCTGGTGGTGCATCGCATGCACCGCATCCCCAAACAGCAGATGCCGGGTCTGACCTTCGCGGCCATCCTGAAACGCGGTGATCAGCGCGTCGCGCTGGTGGCCCGCGACGGCCTGACCCTGGAGCAGCTTCCCGAGGGCTCGGTGATAGCCACGCGCTCCAGCCTGCGTCGTTCGCAGCTGCTGAGCATCAACCCCGGACTCAAGTTCATCAAACGCACCCCCGGGCAGCTCATCGAGTTCCTGGAGAAGGTGCGCACCGGCGAGCTCGATGGCCTGGTGGCCGGGGCCGCCGACTTCGAGGCCGTGGGGCGTCTCGACCTCGTCACCGAATACCTGGATGACATCCTCCCGGATGCCGGGCTGGGGGCCATCGGTCTCGAATGCCGCAGCGAGGACAAGGAACTCATCGGCATTCTCCAGGAACTGGACCATTCCGACACCCGCGTCTGTGTCATGGCCGAACGGGCCGCCTACGCCGCCCTCGACGTCAGCGAAGCGGTTTCGGTGGCCGCGAAGGCCAAGCGGGAAGGGGTGCTGTCGCTGATCGTCGCGGTCCTGCCGAAGGACGGTTCCAAGGGGCTGATGGTGCAGATGGGCATGCCCACCTCCGAGTACCACGCCGTTCGCACCGCCCGCCGCGCCGCCGCCTACCTGCGTTCCAAGGGGGCCGAGCAGCTCGGACGCAGCCAGTCGCAGGACGAAACCGAACCCGAGGCGGAGAACGGCCGCCGGGTCACCGAGCTCGCCAAGGCCAGGATCCTCGTTCCCCGCGAGGAGGGACGGATCGCCCGCGGGCTGCGTGAACACGGCCTGGACGTCACATCCGTGATGCTGCAGCGCCGCGAGGTGCTTGCGGTCAGTTCCACCCTGGAGGGCGCCGACTGGGTGGCCTTCACCTCGGTGCGTGCCGTCGAGAGTGTCCGGGAACTTGGCTGGCGACTCCCGAAGGACGTGAAGATCGCCGCCGTCGGTGCCGGAACGGCGGATACGCTGCGCGAGATGGGCTACCACGTCGACCTGGTGCCCGAGGGGTCGGCCGGGGTCCACGCGCTCCTTGACATCTGGCCCACGGGCGACGGAACGGGAACGGTCCTGGTTCCCGGTTCGGCCCTGCTCGCGCCGGGGTTCATCTCCGGGCTTCACGCGAAGGGCTGGAAGGCCCAGCTGATTCCCGTCTACACCATGCAGCTGCTGCGGGAGGCACCCACCGACATCCGCGAGATGTGGGAGGAAGGGGCCTTCGACGCGGTGATCGTCACCTCCGGATCGAATGCGATAGCCGTGGGGCGCCTCCTCGGCTGGCATCCCGAGGTGCTGGTGTTCGCCGTCGGCGAGTCCGCCACCAAGGTGCTGGAACGGGCCGGGATCAAGGTCGCCGCATGCACCGAGAACTACTCCGCAACCGAGGTGCTGAGGATCCTCCGCGAGGTCATCGAGGGGTAGGCGACGGAACCGAAGTCACGTGGGGTGGGGCATTCGAGATGCCCCACCCCACGTGACTTGTTGACCCGATCGATTTCGGGGAGTGCCGGACCTGTCAGCTCCGGGGCTGGCGGGAGACCCACTCCTCAAGGGTGACGCGGGGACCGGTGAAGAACGGGGTCTCCTCGCGCACGTACAGCCGGGCCTCGGCCGCGCGCTGGTGCCGCATAGCGTCGGTCAGGCGATGCAGCTCGTCGGCCTCGAATGCCAGCAGCCACTCGTAGTCGTTCAGCGCGAAGGCCGAGGTGGTGGAACCCGGGACATCGGGGTATTCGCGGCCCATGCGGCCGTGGGCGGCCAGCATCTTGGAGCGGCGTTCCTCCTCCATGTAGTACCAGTCGTAGCTGCGCACGAACGGGTAGACGCACGCCCACGGGCGGGGTGCGACACCGGAGAAACAGGCCGGGGTGTGGCCGCGGTTGAACTCGGCGGGCCGGTGCACGCCGATGCAGGACCACACCGGCTCCAGGTCCCGGCCCAGCCCGGAGCCGCGCAGCGCGTGGTAGGCAGCCTGCAGCCGGTGCGGGTCGTCGGCCAGGGTCCACAGCATCAGATCGGCGTCGGCGCGGAAACCACCGATGTCGTACCAGCCGCGGATGCTCACCCCGCTGTCGAGCACCGCCTCCTCCGCGGCCGTGGCGTCGGGATCGCGCAGCGGACCCGCGGTGCGGAACACCGAGTACATCACGTAGTGCGGGGTGGCATTGACCTCCTCGGCCGAGATCAGATGGTCGCGCGGATCAGTGTGCGCGTGATGCGGATGGGACATGGGTTTGCTCCTTCTGCGGATGTGGGAGGCAGCAACGTGCCGGCTCCGTTAGGCAGGGATAGTGGGGTGGGGCGAGTTCGCCCCGCGCCACGGCGGCCTGCTCGAGGAGAAGATCGGCCAGGGTGGCGATGAAGTCCGGGTGGATGCCGGCGGTGGCGGCGCGTTCGTAGTCGAAACCGGCCGCTGCTGCCGATTCGCGGGCCTGGGTGTCCAGGTCGTAGGCAACCTCCATGTGGTCGCTGATGAAACCGATCGGGGCGGTGACCACGCCGGCGACGCCCGTCAGCTCGGCCAGGCGGTCGTTGACGTCGGGTTCGAGCCAGGAGATGTGCGGGCTGCCCGAACGGGAACAGTAGACCAGCTCCCAGTCGAGACGCTCACCCAGGTGGGCCTCGGCGGCCTCGGCCACCCGGGAGGCAACCCTGATGTGCTGGGCGTCATAGCGGGCGGCGGGGGTGCCATCGGCGGAGGCGGTGTTCATGGCGACGGGAATGGAGTGGGTGACGAACAAAACCTTCATCACCCCCTCGCCGATCCGGGACCGCAGCGCCTGCACAGCCGAGACCAGGGCGTCCACATTGGCCGAGATGAAACCTTCGCGCTCCGAATAGGGGCCGGTCTTGTCGATGACCACGCCGGGTATCTGTTCCATGACGGCGGCCAGGTTTTCCCGGTACTGACGACAGGCCGAATAGCAGGAATAAGCGGCGGTGGTCAACGCCACCACCCTGTCGTGACGGTCACGGTGCAGGGCGGAAACGGTCTCGGCGAAGAAGGGGGTCCAGTTGCGGTTCCCGATCACGACGGGACGGGGACAACCTCGTCTTCTCAGCTCCGCGGCGAGAGCGTCGCGGAGTGCCTCGTTCTGTTCGTTGATGGGGGAGCGGCCACCGAAGAGATGGTAGTGCTGGGAGACCTCCAGCAGGCGTTCGTCCGGCACCCCCCGTCCCGCTGTGGCGTTGCGCATGAAGGGCAACACGTCCTCTGTGCGGCGCGGACCCCCGTAGGAGGCCAACAGCACGGCCGAATACGGGCTCAGGGCGTCACTCATCTGATCTCCATGGGTTCGGTGGCAAGATCGGCGAAACTGAGCCCCGTCACCGGGCACCGGCGGTGGCTCTGGACGTCGCATTCGTGTTGGGGCTCAATGCCGTAGATCTCCTCCATGGCCGCCAGGTAGTCGGCGATCCTGCCCTCCGCGGCGGCGTCGCGTGCGCGTGTCGAGGGGGTGTGCAGCAGTTTCGTGGTCAGGCGCCGCAACGCCAGGGCGCAGTCGTCGACGGTCAGCGCGCGGCCCTGCGGGAGCCGCGCCACCTCCTCGTCGACGATCCGCAGCATCGCGGCGCGCAGCGATGCGACCGCGGGGTCCGCGGCACGGGAGGCCAGACGATCGGAGATCTCGTGCACCCCTTCGGCGACGACCCGTTCGGCGTGGGCCGAGTCGGCGGCCCAGGTGGGGGAGATGGCGGCCTGGATCGCGGCCAGGTCGAGGAGTGTGACTCCCGGGAGGGCGGCAACTTCCGGGTCCACATCCGGCTGCAGGGACAGATCGAGCAGCACGATGGGGGTGGCTTCCCTGAGATGGGCGGCGGTCACCACGGGAGTGGCGGAGCCGCGGCAGGTGACCACCAGCATGGCCTTGTTCAGGGCCGATTCGAGGTCCGTTGCCGGGGTGATGGCGTGCCGCTCGGCGAATCCGCTCGCCCTCCCGGACGAGGAATGGACGAAGATGGTTTCCACCCCGCGTTGCCGCAGCGCCGAGACCACGGCGCCCGCGTAGGAACCGGTGCCCACCAGCAGCACCCGCTGGTTCTTCCATTCCGTGATCCCGGTCATGTCGAGGCCGACTCCGACAACCGAACGTCCCGACTCCTGCAGCCGGGTCTCGGCTCTCACCCGCCGGGATGTGTGCAGCGCGGCGTTGACGACGCTGGTCAGGGTGCCGGACGCGTCACCGGATTCCTGGGCGGCCTTCAGGGCGCGGCGCAGCTGCCCCGTGATCTCCCGTTCGCCGACCACCATCGACTTCAGGCCGGAGGCGACCTGAAACAGGTGGGTGAGGGCGTCCTCGCCCTCGTGGACGGACCAGTCGGGTTGGGAGTCGAGTTCGCGGGCCAGCCTCAGGCGCAGGTGGGACTCGGGTACCTTCGGGGAGTCGATTATGAACTCGAGCCGGTTGCAGGTTGCGAGGGTGATCAGACCTTCGACGCCGGCGGTGTGCCGCAAGGAAGCGGACAGGGTGTCCGCATGTTGAGATACACGCTGGACCTCGGTCAGACCGTGGAGGTCATGCGTTACGGACAGGATGCGAAGGTTCACAGTGGTCCCAGTCAACCAGATTTCTGGCGATAGGGCAGAATTCGACCATGATGAGAAGCGATCAGCCTGCCCTTCTGGCCGCCCTCGAGGGTCGTCGGCCGGAGCGTCTACCGGTGTGGTTCATGCGCCAGGCTGGGAGATCGCTCCCAGAATACCGCAATGTGAGACAGGGCGTCGCGATGCTGGACGCCTGCCTCAATCCCGAACTGGCCGCCGAGATAACCTGCCAGCCGGTGCGCCGCCACGGCGTGGACGCGGCCGTGTTCTTCTCCGACATCATGATCCCCCTGGTGCTCGCCGGCGTCGACGTGACGATCACCTCCGGGGTCGGTCCGGTTTTCGAACAGCCGGTGAACAGCGTCGCGGAGGTGAACAGGGTGGTGGAGCGCCGGATCCTCGACGCATCGGCCGTGGAGAAGGCGGTGGCGCTGACCGTGGCGGAACTCGGCGAGGACACACCGGTGATCGGGTTCGCGGGAGCCCCCTTCACCCTGGCCGCCTACCTGGTGGAAGGACGCGGCTCCCGCGACCACCTGGGAGCGCGAGCCTTCATGCACGCCGAACCCGAGGCGTGGGACCGGCTGCTCACCTGGTGCGCCGACCTGTCGAGTGAGTTCCTGCGCATCCAGGTTGCTGCCGGGGCGCGGGCTGTGCAGCTGTTCGACTCCTGGGTCGGCACGCTCTGCCTGGCCGACTACACCACCCGGGTCGCCCCGTACTCGCGACGGGTACTGGAAAGCGTTTCCGTGCCCCGCATCCACTTCGGCACCGGCACCGGGCACCTGCTGGAGGCCATGGCCGAATGCGGATCCGAGGCGATCGGGATCGACCACCGCATCCCCCTGGACGAGGCCGCCCGCCGCCTACCCGGCAAGGTGCTCCAGGGCAACATCGATCCCGCGCGACTGGCCGCGGGCTGGGAGAGCCTCGCCGCTCACACCAGGGACGTCGTCGAGCGAGGCCGATCCGCCCCCGCCCACGTGGTCAACCTCGGTCACGGCGTGCCACCCGAGACCGACCCGGCGGTGCTGACCGACCTCGTCGCGCTGGTGCACGAATTGTGAGGGCCGTGATCGTCGGGGCCGGGGTGGCGGGTCTGGCCGCCGCCCACCGGCTGGCCCGCGCGGGCGCCGAGGTCGTCGTCCTGGAGGCCTCGGAACGGATCGGCGGGATGGTGGCGCCGCTGACGATAGCCGGGAAGGTGATCGACGGCGGGGCCGAGGCCTACGCCCGCCGCCTGGGAATCGCGGACGAACTGTGCGCGACCCTCGGGCTGGAGGTCGCCGCCCCCACGGGGGGACCACACATCCGCTGGTCCGCCACTCAGTCCTGGCCCGGCGCCGACGGAGTGCTGGGCATTCCCGCCGGTCCGGAAGATCCGGCCCTGACCGCCGCCTTGGACGGCGCAGACCTGGCGACGGCACTGGCCGAACCCGGACTCGGAGACGAGGTCGGGGCCGGCGCCACCACCGTCGGTGAACTGGTGACCGCGCGTCTCGGCCGGGCCGTCACCGACCGGCTGGTGGCCCCCGTGACCCGGACCGTCTACCGGATGGAACCCGACCAGATGCCGCTGGCGCAGTTCGCTCCCGGTCTGAGGGGACCCGGCTCCCTGTACTCGAAGGTCGCGGCGGCCCGCGGCAGCCGCTCCGCCGTCGCCCAACCCGTCGGGGGTCTGATCCGCCTCGTCGAGGCCCTGGCCTCCGACATCCGGGGCAACGGCGGAGAGATCCGGCTCGGTGCCCGCGTCACCGGGATCCGAGGCGACGCGACGGTCACCGCAGGTGAGGACCGGCTGGAAGCCGACCGCGTGATCCTGGCCTGCCCAGCCCGTCCCGCCGTGGAGTTGCTCGGCGGGCTGGGAATCACCACATCGGCACCCGCGACGGGGACCTCGCTCAACGTGGTCCTGGCGCTGGAACCCGAGCCGCTGGCGGGGGTGCCGGTCGGTTCCGGTGTGATGCTCGGCCAGCCGATCCCGGGGCTCGGGGCCCGGGCGTTGACCCACTACTCGGCGAAATGGCCCTGGAGCCGCGGCGGGGTGGAGCTGATCCGCCTCAGCTACGCACCCGACGCCAACCCCACCGAAGAACAGGCCCTGGCAGATGCCCGCCTGCTGCTCGGATGCGAGAACCTGGTGCTCCGCGACCACGCCCTGGTGCGCTGGAACACCGTGCCCAGGGTGCTCCCGGCCGCGGAACGGGCCGGGCTGCTGGAATCCCTTCCCACCAACATCAAAGTGGCGGGGGCCTGGGTGGCGGGCAATGGAATAGAAGCCGCAATCGCATCCGGACTGGAGGCGGCAGCATGAGGCTGGGAACGCGCGCATCCACCCTGGCGGTGACCCAGTCCACCTGGGTGGCCGACCGGCTCCGCGCCCTCGGACACGAGGTGGAGATCGTCACCATCCGTACCCGCGGCGATCACGAACGCGGGTCGCTGACCCGGCTCTCCGGGCTCGGGGTGTTCGCCGCGGAGCTGCGTTCCGCGCTGCTCAGGGGAGAGGTTGACCTGGCCGTCCACTCCCTGAAGGACCTCCCGGTCGAACCCGTCCCCGGACTGGTGATCGCCGCCACCCCGGAACGGGAATCCCCCCGCGACGCGCTGTGCTCCCGCGACGGCCTGAGCCTGGCCGAACTGCCCGGAGGGGCCCGGGTGGGCACCGGGTCGCCGCGGCGGGTGGCGCAGCTGCGGGCTCTGCGTCCCGACCTGGTCTTCGTCGACATCCGCGGCAACATCGACACCCGGCTGTCCCGGGTGACCTCCGGCGACCTGGATGCGGTGGTGCTGGCCGCGGCTGGGTTGCGCCGCCTCGGGCTCACGGGACGGATCACCGAGGAACTGCCCATCCTGCCCGCGCCCGGGCAGGGGGCGCTCGGCGTCGAGTGCCGGGCCGGTGATGCCGCCCTGATCGCCGCCCTCGAAGCCCTGGAGGACGCGGACACGCGACTCGCGGTCACCGAGGAACGGGCCGTCTTGGCGGCCCTGGGTGGTGGCTGCGCGGCCCCGATAGCGGCCCTCGGGACCGGCGACGGGCTGGCAGCGGGGGTGTACTCCGCCGACGGCACCCGCCAGGCCAGAATCGAGGTGCCGCTGATCCTAGGCGCGGGAAGAACCGCAGCCTCCCGGCTGCTCGCCGCCGGCGCCGCCGAGGTGACCCGGCTGGATGCCACCCGCGCCTCCCGGCTGGCGGAGTTTCACGACGATGCCGACCTGTGGCCCCGGGCCGGAGGACGCAAGGTGTTTCTTCCCCGCGAAGCGGGAGCGCTCTCGAAGGCGCTGAACGCCGCCGGACTGGAGGTCACGACCTTCCCGGTGCAGGTCCCGGTGGTGCTGATCGACGGACTCGACCTCGGGCGGGCCGACTGGTCGGTGGTCACCTCCGCCCGCACCGTCGAGGCCCTTCAGGGGCTGGGCACCCGGCTGCCCGGGCGGATCGCCGCCGTCGGAAAGGCGACCGCAGCGGCCCTGGAAGCGGCCGGGTACGCGGTGGACCTCATCCCCGGGAAGGCCAGCGCGGCGGGACTCGTCGAGGAGTTCCCGGCCGGCACGGGACGGGTGGTGATCCCGGGATCGGCGCTTTCCAAACCGGATCTTCCCGAGGGTCTGCGGGAACTGGGCTGGCAGGTCGATGTCTTTCCCGTGTACACGATGGAGGCGACCCAGGAACCCGCCGAACTGGCGGCGCAATGGAAGGCCGGGGAGTTCGCGGCAGTGGTCGTGACCGCGGGCTCGGTGGCGCGGGTGATCGACCAACGGCTGGGCTGGCCGGAGGGAACCCGGGTACTGGCCATCGGACAACCCACCGCGAAGGTGTTGAATGAACTCGGGGTGGCGGCCAGCGTCTCGCCGTCCCCCGACGCGGAGGTGGTCGCAAGGGCCGCCGCCGAACTGGTTGGGAAGGGAAACGCATGATCGAGCGCCCACGCAGGCTACGCACCACCGCCGCCATGAGAAGACTGGTCCGTGAAACCCGGCCGCGCCCGGCGCAGCTCGTCCTGCCCGTCTTCGTCGGTGAAACCCCCGCCGAGATCGGCGCCATGCCGGGGGTGCGTCGGCACACCGTCGAGCAGATCGGTGACATCGCACGATCGGCGGCGGAGGCGGGACTGGGCGGGATCATGCTGTTCGGGGTGCCCGATGATGCGGACAAGGACCCGCGGGGCACGCAGGCCTGGGCGCCCGACGGCATCGAACAGCGGGCCATCGCCGCCTGCCGGGAAGCGGTCGGTGATGATCTGGTGATCATGTCGGATGTGTGCTTGGACGAGTTCACCAGCCACGGACACTGCGGTTTCCTCGCCGAGGACGGCCGTGTGATCAATGACGAGACCTGCGATGCCTACGCGCAGCAGGCGGTGGCGCAGGCCCGGGCCGGCACGCACGTGGTGGCGCCGTCGGGGATGATGGACGGCCAGATCCGGGTGATCCGCGCCGGGCTGGACGCGGCCGGTTTCGAGGACGTCGGGATCCTGGCCTACTCGGCGAAGTACGCCTCCGCGTTCTACGGGCCGTTCCGGGAGGCGGTCGGTTCGTCCCTCCAGGGGGATCGCCGCACCTACCAGCAGGATCCCGCGAACCGCCGTGAGGGTCTCAGGGAGACGCTGCTGGACCTGTCGGAGGGCGCCGACATGGTGATGGTCAAACCCGCCAGCCACTACCTCGACGTGCTCGCCGACGTGGCCGCCGTCTCGAAGGTTCCGGTGGCGGCCTACCAGGTGTCGGGGGAGTACGCCATGATCGAGGCGGCGGCGGAACGCGGCTGGATCGACCGGCGCGCCGCCATCGAGGAGTCGATCACGAGTATCGTTCGTTCGGGTGCCGATGTGGTGCTCACCTACTGGGCGTTGGAGGTTGCCGAATGGCTGGACTGAACCAGGAATGGATGACGCGGGCCTGTGAGGCGATCCCGGGTGGGGTCAGCTCACCCGTGCGCGCGTTCGCGTCCGTGGGTGGCACGCCGCGTTTCATCAAGCAGGCATCCGGTTGCCGAGTGACCGACGTCGACGGCACCAGCTACGTCGATCTGGTGTGTTCCTGGGGGCCGGCGCTGCTCGGGCACGCCCATCCCGAGGTCGTCGCGGCCGTGCAGGAGGCGGCCGCCAAGGGGCTCAGCTTCGGGGCGCCGACGGGCGCGGAGGTGGAGCTCGCCGAGCGGATCCGCGCCCGGGTTCCCGTCGCGGAACACGTGAGGCTGGTCTCCACCGGCACGGAGGCCACCATGACCGCGGTGCGGATCGCCCGTGGCTCCACGGGCCGCGACAAGATCGTCAAGTTCGCGGGCTGCTATCACGGCCACTCGGATGCGCTGCTGGCCGCCGCCGGATCGGGTGTGGCCACCCAGGGGCTGCCGGGGAGTGCAGGGGTGACGGTGGCTGCCGCGGCCGACACCATCGTGCTTGCCTACAACGACTTCGACAAGCTGCGTTCGCTGTTCGAACGGATCGGCGGGCAGATCGCGGCGGTCATCACGGAAGCGGCACCCGCGAACATGGGGGTCGTCACCCCGGCCGAGGGATTCAACGCCGAGATCCGGAAGCTGACCACCGAGCACGGGGCGCTCATGATCCTCGACGAGGTGCTCACCGGTTTCCGCGTCGGAGCCTCCGGCTGGTGGGGACTCGAAGCGGGGGTCGAGGCCCCGGACTGGACGCCCGACCTGATCACCTTCGGGAAGGTGGTCGGCGGTGGCATGCCCCTTGCGGCGGTCGGGGGTCGCAGGGAGATCATGGATCTGCTGGCCCCGCTCGGCCCCGTCTACCAGGCGGGCACGCTCTCCGGGAATCCCCTCGCCACCGCGGCCGGGATCGCCACCCTCGATCTGGCGAAACCGGAGGTCTACGACAGGGTCGACGCCCGCTCCGCCGAGCTGCAGCGGCTGGTCGGCGACGCGCTGACCGGGGCCGGGGTGCCCCACGTCATCCAGACCGCCGGGAACCTGTTCTCCGTGTTCTTCCGAGAGAAGCCCGTCATCGACTACGCAGACGCCCAGGACCAGGACACCGCGGCCTACGGGCGGTTCTTCCACGCGATGCTGGACGGGGGAGTGGCACTGCCACCGTCGGCCTTTGAGGCGTGGTTCCTCTCGGTTTCCCACGACGACGCGGCCATGGAGACCATCGCAACGGCCCTGAAACAGGCGGCCAGGGCCGCTTTGCCAACAGGGGAGAGCATCCGATAGTCTGGAGCAGCTCTCGGGGCTATGGCGCAGTTGGTAGCGCGCTTCCATGGCATGGAAGAGGTCAGGGGTT